>NZ_AZFA01000024.1 GCF_001434295.1 Companilactobacillus versmoldensis DSM 14857 = KCTC 3814
TTGCGAGTCCTTTGAGGCTTGGGATGCTTCTTGAGCTTTTTTTACTTTTTCGGCATGCTCTTTGGCTTTTTTCTCAGCTGCTTCCTTTGCGGCTTGTTCCTTTTTTTTGTTTGGATTGAAAGTATTTTCAGCCCAATTTGTAAAACTATTCCATCCATCTTTTAAGCTATCAAATATACCACCTTGAGCTTTTGCGCTATTTAAAATAACTTCCGTCGTAGATGCTTTAGCAACATTTGCTGTATCCCCAGATACAATTTTTGTTGCTGCTGGTGAAAGAGCCAACAGTAGTGTAGCAGCTGCTATTCCAGCGTATTTAACTTTCTTAATAAATATATCCTCCCCAGGATTTCTAATTAGTAGTCTTATCAAAAACCACGTATTTTAAATTTTATACTATTCATTTATTACAATCAATGAATATTTTTATCAATCATTCATTATTGTGTAATTAAATTTTGCTAAAACTAACCTCAATTTTATATACATAAATCAAAATCCAAGCACAAAAAAACCTGGGTAAATTTCTTTACCCAGGCTGATTTCATTTTGAGAAATACCTATTAGAAAATCTTAATACAAAGCGTATGTGGCGCCTTTAGCTAAGTACTTGATTTGAGTTTCATAGTTGTTATCAATGCGCAATTTCTTGATTGTCTTGATAACATGTTCGTCATCACGTAAACGTCCAAATAAATAAGTGAATGAATAATTGTCATTCAATAATTTATAAGTTCTTAAAACGAGATCTTTTGAATAGTTATCTTTATCGATTTCTTTATCCGCATTAATATCTGTGTAAAGCTCTGATAAAACTTTCTTAGCTTCCGTATTATCATTTAGTTCCATAAATAAACACCTGCTTTGTAAATTTTAATCTTGCTTTCCGTTTATGTTTTACATATTATCACAACTATACCAATTAATCATTGATTTCATAAAATATTGACACAATATTTAATCTTCTATCACATTTAAGCATTTATTGAATAAATTATCGTGATTTTCCCTGCCGGGCATAACCACTTTTGAAAATCACAATCAAAATAACTACCACAACAACTACCAGGAGCAATGCTGTCAACATAATGTTGTGTATACCATTGTATAAAATGGTCCGCATTTCTGGTAAAAACTGGGCGGGCAGATGACCAGCTGTTTGCGAATTACTCAACTGGTTCATCATCGACATGCTGATATGTCCGTGACTGTTTTGGACACCCTTCAACAATGCTTGATTCAGGATGACACCATAAATAGCTGACATGAAAGTCTGACTCAAGATCCGGGCCAGATAAGCAAACGATGTCGCAATCGGCACATCACGTGGCTCAGCATCGTATTGGACCGCAACTTGCAGCACATTGAAACAAAGCCCGATACCAAAGCCTTCAAAAGCACCCATCGTGATCAAAAAGGCATAACTGGCGGACTGTTTAGCTAGATATAAGCCGACAAAAGCGATGAAGAATGCTGCCGTGCCAATACCAATCAAATTATATCTACCTAAGCGGCGTTGCATCAGTGGCCCTGCTTCAGAACCAATAAAATTAGTGACTGACCCAGGAATCTGAGTCATACCACCGATCAGAGCACTAAGCCCCATGATACCTTGAGCCCACATCGGAATATAAATATTAAAAGCAACGAATGAACCCCAGAGAAAAACGAATAAAATCATATCGATAACTAATTTAGTATTTTTAAACAACCGATTAGGTACGATCGGATCATCAGCTTGCGATTCTACTCTAACCATCCAAGCAATCAACAAAAAGCCAACTAATAAGAAACCGACCGTGATCCAAATCGAGGCGACACCTAACTCTTGGATGCCGACCAGGATTGAAACTAAACCTAAGACCATCAAAATTGCTCCATAATAGTCAACTTTGGAGACATTCAAATGCTCCTTGATGTTGAAGAAGAAAACGATGATGGCAATCGACAGCAAGGCTATCGGCAAATTGAGATAAAAGACCCAATGCCAGCTGAAGGTATCAACGATCCAACCACCAAGCAGCGGACCAATGATCGAAGTCCCACTGAAACTAGCTGAGGCGACCCCGATGACCTGGACCCGCCGGCGCAAGTTCTTGAAAATCTGCGAATAAATAATGAAGGGAATCGTGTTCATCCCTCCAGCACCGATACCCATCAGGCCACGGGCAATAATGAACCAGGTGATGTTGGGCGCAAGTCCTTGAAATAGCGCTCCGACCATAAAGACGACCGTTGCCGTGATGTAGGCAGTCTTGTTACCCTTTCGTTCACCAAATTTACTCCACAAAGGCGTAGCGACCGCCATCCCCAACAGGAATATCGCCACAAGCCAGCCCATAAATTGAATCCCATGCAGATCACTGATGATCGCCGGTAAAGCCGTATTGATGATGGTCGCATCCAACCCAGCCATCGCATTTGATAAAATCAATGCAAATGTAACAATAAATTTCCGATTCCTACTCACAATCGTACCCCCAATGAAAGCCCGCATGAAAAATCACACAGACGTATACCTAAAAAGTCTATGACTAAGGCCATGACTAGTCAATTAGGCAAAGAATTTTCAGAAAAAATGACTATATAGTGTCAATTTTCATTCTTTTCATCAATCGATGCAATAGCTATTTTGAGCATTTCTTCAAAACTTTCATTAGGGTCGACTAGCGGATTGTTGAACCGTCCCGTTCCAATATGAATGATCTCGCCTAAAATCAGGTTACGGATCATCCGTTCAACGATCATCAAACGCTTTTCATCCTTGACCATCGGTCGCAAAAGACGTTGCAATGTGTGGTAGACCGATTCGATTGCCTCTTCGACTTGCTTATCTTCGTGAAACTTTCCCTTGGGTAAACTCATCACATACTGAGTCACAAAGAAATCTTCGATTCCATGATCAGCATACGTCTTAGCAAAGATCACTACTGCCTCTTCACCGGCGACACCCATCAAATTAGTCTGTAGCTTGGCAAATATCCGTGAATAATAGTCAGCCGTCACTGCTGCCTTTAATTCAGTCGTGCCAGAAAAATAATTATAGAGCGACTGCGAACGCGTCCCCAATCGCTTGCCAAGATTAGAAAAGGTCACTGGCTTCTGTTCTCGCAAAAGGATCAAAGTTGTTTCAATAATTTTTTCATTTGAAAGTGTTCTCGAAGTCATCCAAACGCCTCACTTGATTTTTACATTTTGTAGATTATAATTACATGTTGTAATTAAGTATAAAACAATTTCGCACAAATGCAATCTATCTGAAAGAAGGAAGTTTTATGGCTTCACTCGGCTTAGTCATTCTAGGCGTAATCATCGGGACCGTCGTCATCGCCCTCGGAGGCGGTGGTGCAGCCTTTTATCTCGGCATTCTATCAGGTGGGTTCCACCTCTTGCCTGCCACCGCAGCCGCAACTTCCATCGTCACGGCACTACCATCACTATTGATTGGTTCCATCATTTATACACGACAAAAGCGAATCGACTTTCACATCGGCAATCAAATGCTATTTGCATCATTGCCAGCCGTCGTCGTCGGATCACTACTCTCACCGTACATCCCCAACCTAATCTATACCTGGTTGATCGGCATCATCCTAATCTTCTTAGGCATCAAAATTTTTCTCAAACGTAAGCAAACTAGTCAGAAGAAACATTCTAAATATACTGCACCTTTATATGGTGTGATAGCCGGATTAATGGTCGGCGTCGCTGGCTTGAGTGGCGGTGGCCCAATCTTGGCCGGCCTGTTGTTGCTCGGGCTCGATACTTTTCGTGCTACAGCTACCTCGACTTACGTCCTCGTCGGCATGACCGCAATGGGAGCAATCTTTCATATCATCGGCGGAAAAGTTTATTGGCAAGCTGGTGTCCCATTGATCATCGGTGCCATCATCGGTGCTTTCTTAGCACCATTATTGGTCAAATTACTCGATAAAACCAAGCATCCCGAATATATCAACTACTTGATCGCAGTCTTACTAGTGATCATGGGTGCCAACAGCCTCCTATAAGGGTCTATTTGAAATATTGAAGAATTTGTCCTAAAGTAACTTTGCTAAATATTTTTCAAGGGAGTAATCATTTTGAAAAAAACTGTCCTCATTATCGGTGCTGGACCAGGACTAGGTTTAGGTATCGCCAAAAATTTCGGTCGACAAAATTTTCGTGTCGTTCTAGTTGCCCGCAATCAATCACATCTGGATGACTTAATTGCTAAATTACAAGCTGAAGGGATCGAAGCTTATTCTGAAAAAGCCAACGTTGCTGATAAAAACAGCTTGCAAGAAGCGTTTGGACACATAAAAAGTAAGTTTGAAACGGTCGACGTCATGATTTACAATGCCGGTATCACCGCCCCAGCTAATTTGAACAACACCAGCCGGATCGATCTGGAATCGCATTTTCAAGTCGACGTCAGCGGTGCTTATCAATGCATCCAAATGGCAATCGACAAGCAACTCAACCTCGGCACCAAAACAATC
Source organism: Companilactobacillus versmoldensis DSM 14857 = KCTC 3814 (assembly GCF_001434295.1). Lineage (GTDB taxonomy): Bacteria > Bacillota > Bacilli > Lactobacillales > Lactobacillaceae > Companilactobacillus > Companilactobacillus versmoldensis. The sequence continues at coordinate 4,482 of NZ_AZFA01000024.1, forward strand.
ATGATGACCGGAGGCGATTTAGGGATCACTCCATCAGCCGACTTCTTGCCACTATCAATGGATAAAGCAGCCTTGCGGAGCATGGCTCAAGCCCTTCATCAAAGCTTAGCTGAAGAAAATATTTTCGTCGGTCTAGTCACAGTGTCCGGTTTAGTCAAATCAGGGACTCATTTCGACCCCGAAAAAGTAGGTCAAGCATACTTACAAATGTATCAATCGCAAACTGATTGGGAGATCACCTACAAATAAAATCTATTAACCGCTGATCATCAAAACTATGATGATCAGCGGTTATTTTTTTACCATCGATACATTCATGCTATAGTTTTAATTAGAATTAATTGGAATATACAACTATACTTATAGGAAATATCGATTGGGAGATTTTGTTAATGAAAAATACAATTTTAATTGTAGAAGATGAACGTAGTCTTTCCAGCTATGTTAGTAAAGAACTTGAATTCGAGGATTTCGATGTTCTGATCGCTAACGATGGCGTCGAAGCCATGGACTTATATGAAAAGAATCAAAACAAATTATTACTGATCTTACTTGATTGGATGTTGCCAAAATTAGACGGCATGGAAGTTTTGCGCAGGATCCGTAAACACGACCAAGTACCAGTCATCGTCATGACCGCCAGAGATTATGTCGGCGATAAAGTTGCTGGGCTCGATAATGGTGCTGACGATTACATCACCAAACCGTTCGAGATCGAAGAACTCCTAGCACGTATTAGAGTTATCCAACGGCGTGCCGTTAACATGTCCGAACCTGACGAAACATATCAAGTTGATGACTTAGTTTTGAATACCAAGTCTCACCAAGTAACTCGCAATGATAAAGTCATTCAACTGACACGTCGCGAATACGACCTCTTGTTGTTCTTCTTGCAGCATATCGGTCAGGCGTTCACTCGTGACGAATTGCTCGATAACGTTTGGGGTCAAGATTTTCTTGGCCAGCAAAACGTCGTCGATGTTTATGTTGGCTACTTACGTAATAAAATTGATGGCAAACATGATAATGCTCTGATCCAAACCATCCGTGGTGTAGGCTACTCACTTGAGGAAGTCGCTGAATGAAAAATAAAGAAGCTACTTCCTACGAAAAATTAATCAACGATGCCATCAAAAAATTAGTCATCATTATTACTGTTTCGATCAGCTTCTTAATTTTAGTCGCCGTTGGCATCCAACGATATTCACAGACCGTCCATGATGCCCAAGGCCAAATGATCAGTTTGAACCGAGCTGATATCAATGACCTACGCAGTTTCATTCACTGGAGCAGTCAAAACAACCGTCATTCCAAACAGAACACCATCATCCGCGTCAAAACTGATCAAACTTCGATCACAACATCATCCAGTCGTGAAGGCTCGATTATTATGACCACCGCTGCCTCGCAAAAGTTTATCAATCAGCACAAATTCAATATCATCAAGGGACATCCGATAGTTTACGTCCAAGGGTACGGCCTGTTCCTCTATTATTCAGTCAAAAACGACCAGACCACCTACCAGCTCTGGGCCAGTTTGAACAGTCTGATCAGTAGCATGGTCTTATTATTGATCGTTATTAGTATTATCACTTTCATCACGCTCGGATTTGGGGCTTGGTGGGCGCAACGTCTGGCTGCCAAATTGAGTCTGCCAACGATTGATCTGGTGACGCAGACTCGTAATACCATCAAGGATTCTGACGTCGGCCAGCCAACTTTGAAGGTCCCTGGCAGTCCCAGCGAGATTCATGAACTCGGTAACGCCTTTAATGACCTACTGAAAACGCAGAACAAACGACTGCAGCGTGAACGCGATTTCGTTTCTAACGCTTCACATGAATTGAAGACGCCGATTGCCGCCATCCGTGGCAACATCAATTTGATCAACCGCCACGCCGACAAACATCCGGAAATAGTACCCGAATCACTCGGCTATATTGACGAAGAATCGTTGCGAATGCAAAATCTGATCACCAACCTGCTCAGTCTGTCACGGGCTGACCGGGCAAAATTGATTTTGGAGCCGCTTGACTTATCCAAGCTAACGACGAGTATCGGTCAACAATACCAAAAAGCTATCGCCCATACTTTGAAGATCTCGGTCGAACCTGATCTGAAGATTTCTGATAATGAGGACACTTTAAAACAGATCATTGTTGCCTTGCTCGACAATGCCGATAAATATTCGCCGGATAATAAGCCGTTCACTTTGCGATTGAAAGCAAATGACCAAAATGTCCAATTGGAAGTCGCGGACCAAGGAATCGGGATACCTGATGACCAAAAGCCGCTAGTTTTCCAGCGTTTCTATCGGGTCGACACATCACACTCGACGGAAATAAAAGGTAGTGGTTTAGGGTTATCGATTGTCTCGCAATTAGTTAAATTAAATAATGGCCAAATCACCGTTTTCGATAATCAACCGCAAGGTTCGATTTTTAGAGTTACTTTTGAAAAGTCTTAGGATCTCCTTGATCCTGGGGCTTTTTTTCGTTTCTAAGAATCTCTTATTTAAACCTTATCAAACCTAAGTAGTTGCTTAGCCAAGATGATTGTAAACTGAATTTATTCAATCAAAGAAAGGACTTGGTTTTATTCATGTCAGGACTAACAGAACAATTGGAACAACAATTAATTACTGACGCTTCCCGTCCTTTAATGCAGGATGCAACCAAACATTGGTATACCGGCAAGCAACTTAAAACAGAAAAAAATATTTGGAAAACTTATTGGAAAAACAAGGGCATCGGCAACGACGATGTCGTCTTACTTAGCTTAACGAATTCAGTCACTTATTCATTAGTAACCCAAAGCCTTTGGGAGATCGGTGCAATAGTTCATACTATCGACCCCCAAACGACCGAGATTCAAATCAGTGAATTAGAAGACCACTATAATTATTCCGCACTAGTTTTAAACGAAAACATCCACGATTTGAAATATCTTAATATGATCTTCACTAATCAGCCTCGGCTAGCAACATTGCACGAGCCTGAAGCCCAAATTTTCATTAGAAATAAACACATTGCCCATTTATCAGAAGAGCCTGAAGATGATCAACTTGCTTTGATCATGCACACTTCCGGTACTACTGGCAAACCTAAAAGAGTCGGCTTGACTCATCAACAAATCCTAGCAGGCGCCAATAATATCATCCAAACTGAGAAATTGACCGCTGAAGACAAGACCTTGGTCATCATGCCAATGTTTCATATCAACGCCTTAGTCATTTCGAATCTGGCCACCCGTTTATCTCATGGACAACTGCTTTTCCGTGAAAAGTTCAGCGCCCACAACTTTTGGTCAGATGTCAGCCACGAGCAAATCACTTGGATCTCCTTGACACCAGCAATTCTCGCCATCCTCTTAAGACGTGACGAAGAACCGACTGACAACAAATTGAGATTCTTGCGGACCAGTTCCGCTCCACTCTTGCCTAGCACCCATGATAAATTCGATCAAAGATTCAATATTCCCTTGGTCGAAAGCTATGGCATGACCGAAGCTGCCGGACAAATCGCGCAAAACCCACTCGATCATCCAATCAGAAACACCGTCGGCACTTTTGAAAACACCGACTTACAAATTCTCGATTCCCAAAACAGACCACTATCGACCGGCCAAGTTGGCCAAATCGCTATCAAAGGAGACAGCGTCATCAAAAATTACCTCGATCCCCAACCAGAATCATTTCACGACGGTTACCTATTGACCGGTGACCTCGGATCAGTCGATGAGAACAAATATCTCCACATCGCAGGTCGCAGCAAAGAAATGATAATCCGCGGTGGCGAAAATGTTAATCCATTAACGATCGAAAATTGTCTGGTCGACTTGAAATTTATCAAAGAAATTGCCGTCGTTGGTATCCCCGACCCAATCTATGGTGAAACAGTGGCCGCAGTGATCGTCCCTAATATTGAGACCAAAGATCACCGTCACCAAATAGCACTCTTAGATGAACTGGCGAACGAACAACTACTCCCAGTTGAACGACCAACCAAATATATTTTCAGCGATGAATTACCAAAGAATGCTACAAAAAAAGTCCAACGTGCACGACTAGCTGAAATAGTCGCTCAACAATTGAAGGAGGCCTAAATATGCAAAAAGCAGTCAGCTTATCTGAACGAAAAAAATTCTCAGTACCAGTAAACAAAATCTTACCTTTTCTAATTCCTATAATCGTCATTTTGGCCTGGCAAGTCAGCAGCAGTCTAGGCTGGTTGTCGAGCAGCATCTTACCTTCACCATTAGCAGTGCTTCAAGACGGAATCACTCTTACCGCCTCAGGAGAGCTGCCGAAAAATCTCAGCGTCAGCCTTTATCGGGCGACCGTCGGTCTCTTGATCGGTGGTGGGATTGGTTTCCTCTTAGGATTCATCAACGGAATGTCCAACACTTGTCGGATGCTGTTTGACTCCTCGATCCAAATGTTTCGGAACATCCCTCATTTGGCTTTGATCCCCTTGATCATCTTATGGTTAGGGATCAACGAATCCGCTAAAATTTCTTTAGTCGCTATCGGGACCATGTTCCCCGTTTATATCAACACCTTTCATGGTATCCGCTCAGTCGACCCCGACTTGTTGGAAATGGGAAAATCATATGAACTCTCCAAAAAGCAATTATTCTTCAAAATAATTTTCCCCTCAGCTTTACCACAGATTTTGGTCGGGATCCGCTATGCACTCGGTGTCATGTGGACGACCTTGATTGTTGCCGAAACTATCTCGGCTAACTCAGGTATCGGTTATATGGCCAACAACGCCGAAGATTTCATGGATATGGAGACCGTCATCCTCTGTATCGTCGTCTACGCCATTCTCGGAAAAATTTCCGATTTAGTCGCAAAAAGTTTTGAAAGCATCTTGTTAGATTGGCAAAAAACTGGAAGGAGCAAAGCTTAATGAGTAATTCAATAATCAATGTAAAAAATGTTAATAAAAAATATGATGATCTGGTGGCTTTACATGATGTAAACCTCAGTATCGACCGAGGTCAATTTATCGCTTTGGTCGGAATGAGTGGTGGTGGCAAGAGTACTCTCTTGCGTCTGATTGCTAATTTGGAGCAACCTACATCTGGCTCAGTTGAGATCAACTCGTCTGATTCCAAATCATTGACACGATTCATGTTTCAAGAGGATCGCTTACTGCCTTGGATGTCTGTTTTAGACAATTTATCTTTTAGTTCAAAAGATAAAAAAACTAAAAAGCATGCGCAAGAATTATTGGACTTAGTCGAATTAGGTGATTATGCCGACCACTTCTCCAATCAACTATCTGGTGGTCAAAAACAACGTGTCGCTCTGGCTAGAGCCTTGATGACTAACCCGAAGATCTTATTGTTGGATGAACCATTGGGTGCACTTGATGCTTTGACTAGACATAAGATGCAGGACTTGATTTTAGACATCTGCAAGAAACAAGATCTAACGACTATCTTAGTTACCCATGATGTTGAAGAAGCTGCTAGAATGGCTGACCGGATCATCGTCATGAAAGATTCAACCAACTCTTATGAAGAGGATTGCCCTAAGAATCGCAACGCCGGTCAAATCGGCGTCGTTGCCGACCGTGTCCTCGGTGAGATCTTAGATGAAAAACCTGTTCGAAAGCAGTTAGCTTAAATTACGCAAAATAACGAGCAAGGAAACTCCTTACTCGTTATTTTTTTGCGCTCAATTAAAAATTTTTGGACGATTAAATATTCTGAATATACAACAATTCAATCGTATTGTTTTATTTTGTATCAAATCTTATTATTATCATAACTTATTATTGTCAGATCCCCCTAATTCAAATATCATCAACCCTGTGAACGATATTAAATTCAAAAAAGGTCAGTGCAAATGAAAAAAATAATCACATCATTTTTATTAATTATCCTTACTCTATCTTTGGGGGCCTGCTCAAATAAGAAATCTGCCAGTTCCACTGATAACAAGAAGGACCAATCTTCCTTAGTTTCTAAACGGAAAAAGCTTCATCAAAAAAAGTCGTCTTCAAAGAAAAAATCGAAAACTACTAAGCAAGACGAGTCTCAAACTCAACAGTCTAATCAAGCTACAACTGCAAATAACGACGCTCAACAAAACAATACTCAACCACAATCAACGACTCCGGCGACGACTGACTCTAACAATCAGGCATCGCAGGCTCAAAATCAACAGTCTCAGTCCAATGCTCCTCAAGCAAGCCAAAACTCTGGCAATGATGGTATCTCCTATGACGAGAATACTCTGACGGGCTTTGTCAACAAGTACGGCGAGTCGCCAGCCCTGTACAAGGAACAACAAGGTATGTCGTCATTGCAAGCTTTGCAAAGCACGCCAGACAGTATGAAGACTTTTGGAGAAAAACAGACGCAGCATCAAATGGAAATCGGCGTCTTGAATCCTGATGGTAGTCCGTCGGATAAATATAGTTATTAGGCTCTTAGCAACTGAATCGTAATGGATTTAGTTGCTTTTTTTGACCGCAAAAAGCCCTTGAGTCTTGCAACTCAAGGGCTAATTTTAATTATTATTTATCATAGTCACCTGTTTCATTGATATTCACCTTATTCTTGATGAACCCTTCTGAATAGAACAAGTTGGCGATCTTTTGTTCTTCTTTGACGTACTTACTGCTCATTTCACTGACACCATAAGATCTACGGTTGACCATTTTCTTAACGACTGATTCGGATAATTTCAGTGACTTGCTCATCATCTTGATCAAATCACTGTGGTTATTATTAGCCCACTTCATATCTTCATCGAGGTACTTAGTTAAGTACTTGGAAACTTCTTTATTATCTTTGGCGTAACTTCTCAGTGATAAGACGTAATCTCTATTATTGGAGATGCCGACACCGTTCATGACGGTCTTGGCATTTTGTGTCAACTGAGCTTGAGCGGTATAAGGATCCCAAGTAGCCCAGCCATCGATCTTACCTTTGGTGAAGGCTGCACTGGCACTGGATTGACTCATATTTACCCAGGTTACATCGTCAGCACTCATCCCAGCCTTTTTCAGAGCAGCTAGCAACATGTACTGAGAAGTAGTCCCTTTGGCGTAAGCAACCTTCTTACCTTTGAGATCTTTCATCGAAGAGATACCGGAACCCTTTTTGGTCAAGACTGCAGAGCCTTTAGCTTTGGAGTCCCCGGCAGCAATGTAAGTCAATTTAGTCCCAGAAGAAAGTGCTGAAACTGGTGGCGTATCGCCGGTCCTTCCGTAATCGATACTACCAGACTGCAAAGCTTGCATTAAGGCATTACCATCTTGGAATTGTTTGAAGACAACGCTGTAACCCTTCTTCTCCATTTTCTTCGAGAACTCGCCTCGCTGTTTAGCAATATCGAACGGATCACCCTTTTGATAACCAATCGTGACTGTCTTATTGCCAGACATGCTAGAGCCAGCGTCAGTCTGTTTAAAGCCATAAACAGCCACGCCAGCCCACAATATCAAGACGATACTGATTAAAATCTTTTTTAAACGTTTGCGATTTTTTCTCATGCACCTTTACCTACCAATGTCGAGATAACTTGTTCACGTAATTTCAGGCGAATAACTTTACCAGTGGCATTGCGGGGATAGTCATTAACGAAAATGACCCGAGTCGGCTGTTCGTAACCAGCCAGAGTTTCTTTAGCATGTTCCAAAATTCGTTGACGTTTCAAATCTTCATCTTGATGGTCAGATGTGATAACAACTGCGGTAACGGCCTCACCGTACAAATCGTCAGGCGTCCCGACAACTGAAACTTCGTTGACGAAATCAAGTTGGCTCAAAGAATTCTCAACTTGGGCTGGAGCAACTTTTTCGCCACCGTGGTTGATAATATCCTTCTTACGGTCCTTAACGAATAAATAACCGTCTTCGTCGAAGTAACCCAGATCACCAGTCAATAGCCAACCATCTTCAAATGATTCAGGATGAGGATCCATATAGCTTGAAATCACGTGGTCACCACGGACGACGATCTCGCCGATTTGATTAGGTTCGTCAGCAATTTTGCCATCGACCATGATCCTAACGTCGGTTTCAAAAGGTTTCCCAGCTGAACCAACTTTTGGAGCGTCAAACGGATTGATTGTGCACTGGCTGGCAGTCTCGGTCATTCCATAACCTTCCAAAATTTGGGTGTGGAATCTAGTTTGAAAAGCGGTCAGTTTGTCCATTGGTAAGGCAAACGACGAGCTTCTGACGAATCTTAATTTGATATCGTCTGAATAACTTTCATTAGCTTTCTTATTGATCAATAAAATATTAACGATTGTTGGAACGACTGAGACCCAAGTGACTTGATTGTTTCTAACTTGGTCCCAGAACTTCGAGGCACTGAATTTATTGGCAATAACTAATTTCCCACCAGACAAGCGAGTCGATAAGATCGAGACTGCTTGGGCATTGATATGAAACATTGGCATTACTAATAAAGTCGTATCTGAAGGAGTCATTTTATGACTCTTAATGTCATGTTTAACAGCGTTGACTAAAATCTTGTGAGTCAAACCAACTCGTTTTGGTTTACCAGTAGTCCCGGAAGTATTCATGATCAAAGCTAAGTCATCTTCATTAGGAATCTGAGCATCATGTCCGATGATGTGACGATCACGGATCAACTTCAATTCAGGAGCAGTTTGTAAGCTCAAGTTTGAAACGCTGACTAAATGCTCATCAATAACGGCATCTACGAGATCATCTTTGACGATCGAAGCAACGTAGTCGTGATCGTTCAATTCTGCTTGCAACTCTTTTTTAGGAGTCGTAGCAGCGATTGGATGCATGTTGGCTCCGACTTCCCAGATTGCTTGAGTGATCGCTGGATAGGCTGCCGAATTAGGCAAACATACTAGGACGGTGTCACCTAGTCCGATATGTAATTTAGTCAGTTCATCTCTGACTATTTCGACATCGGAACGGATTTCAGAACCGGTGAACCAACGATCGTTTGTTTCATCTTTAATGATTTTTTCAGTGAGATTATTCTCTAACTGGTTGTTCAACGAATTTGTTATTTCTGACATGTTTTCTAACTCCTTTTGATATGTGCCACTGTGGGCGACCGATAAGGACTCCGAATGGGGGTACTTTGTAACAGAACCAGGAGATCAAGAATGATCCGCCGAGAACGAAGGCGTACCCGAATGGCAACAGTAATAGCATCGCGATTGATGGTAATTTGATTAGACTGAGGATCCCGTAAAGCATGGTCATTGGGATTGTTTGAACTAAGTAGATCCCGAATGAGACCTTCGACATATTTTTGATCGTGTGCTCGGCCCACATTGGTAAGCCGTGATTTCTGGCGTGAGCGTATTGGCGTCCAATCCAGAAAACAAAGGCGATCATGACTGTGTCATAAATAAAGATCAATGGTTGGTGGATCGATTCAGTAGCACTCATACTTAAGTGCAAGATGTGGATGTTACCGAAGAACAATGCGACTGTCCCTAGTGATAGGGCTAAAGTCGTCCAACCAATCATGCGGTGATATTTCTCAATAAAGCGGTCGACTTCGTTGTAGTGAATGGCAACGAAAGCCCCGGCGATAAAGTAGAATTGATAGACGAGGATATTTAAACCGTAAGATCTAAATAAGTACCACCAACCATCACGGTCGACACCTGGTAGCCAGTAATTGATCCCAATCACTAGTAGCAACTGGATGACGGCACTGGTAACTAATATGGCAATGTGATGCTTTGGTAATTTTTTGAACATATAAACTAATAATGGGAAGATCAAGTACAACTGGAAAGTGACTAAGATGTAGTACATGTAATACTTATTCCCGTGGATGATTGCATCAAGTAAATTGTTGAAATAATTTGGCCAACTGATGGCGACACCGGCGGTGATGGTCACAAACCACATTATGATTGCATTCCAACCGATGTAAGGTATCCCAACATTGATGTAGCGTTTCTTCCAAAACTTGAACCAATGTTGGTCCTTATTGTAATAATTCAACACTAAGACGAGTCCGGTCATAAACATGAAACCCATTCTTGTAAAATGAAGCGACAAGTGAGTAGCTTGAATAAATAGTTGGCTCCCTGAACCATCACCAACATTATTCTTGAAAGCTGTCGTGGTGTGATTTAAAAGCACACCACCGATAAAGATCACTCGCATTAAGTCGACTTCATGTAAATATTTCTTTTTCTTTGCCTCTGCCAAAGCGTCACCTCGATAACTTTAATTGCTTTTTCAAAAGCATACATAAGTTATAGCATTCTCAAACTGGTGGGTCTTGATGATTAACTAAGGTTAAAATAAGAAATTCTTAGAGATGTCTTAGCAAACAAAAAACCACCTTACCACGGCTGTTTTAGCCGTAATAAGGTGGTGTTATTTAAATTAATTAAGATTCTGAAACTGTTTCGACCCAATGGCTCATCAAGTAAATATTAACAGCTGCTTCGATGGCGGCAACTACTAAGATACCGATTACGAATAAGCTGAAGTTCCAAATATCATTGGTGTTAGTCAACATATTAGTTGAATTTTGGACCATGTCCATTATGAAGCCAACTACTCGTAGAACGATGAAAATAACTACGATGTAAACGACGAAGTTAAGAATCCGACTTTGACTGCTTGGCAAGAAACTACCGCCAGCACGTCCTAATAAGTGGATCAAACTGATAGTTGTCCAAGCTAGGACAGTTACAGCTAACATGATGATGATCATGGCGACGAAAGTCCAAACTAAACGGCCGATGTCGAGATTTTGAGAACCGTACATCTGAGCCATCAATTTGAATTCGTCAACATATTGTTGCCAATTAATGGCGGCGGTAGCGGCACTTAAGACTAATTCGATCGCACACATATAAAAGATACCAACGAAGGATGTCAATAAATTAGTTAAGTAGAATTTAATATCGCCTACCGGGATCAACCGGAAGCTATCGCGGGTATAAATTTTCTCATGCAAGACGGTCAAACGGATGAATCCGACTAACATGGCGATGAACGACCAAGTCATGGTGTATTGGAAAAAGGTTGCGTTGGTGAAATTGCCGTTGATCATGGCCCAAATTACGGAGATGACGATGGCAACGATGTTGATCAGCAATATGAAATTAACGTTGCGGAATTTTTCGCCCATCAGTGCTGAGAAGAAATTCTTGAAACTAGTCATTTTGAGTACCTCCTTGATATAAGCTCTCGTAGAAGTCTTCGATATCTTTGCCTGTCTCGGCACGGATGTCGTCAGCTTTCTTATGGCAGTTGACGGTCTCGTCTTTGATGACCACGATCTCATCTAATAAAGCTGAGATCTCAGAAACGTAGTGGTCACTGATGACGATCGTAGCGTCGTCTGGTTTCCATTTGATGATACTGTTGATGATCTCTTTTCGGCTCATGCTGTCGATACCGTCGAATGGCTCATCCAATAAGTAGAGATCGCATTGACGGGACAAAGTCAGGGCAATGACGAATTTCTCTTTATTACCTTTAGACAAGGATGACAATTTCAAGGATTTATCGAACTTCAAAAAGTCTGCTAATTGCGAATATCTTTGGCTGTCAAAGTCTGGATAAACTTTGGCATAAAAACGGACGACTTTTTCGATCTTAGTGTTAAGTGGAAAGCCACCTAAATGGTCCATGTAGCTGACATGGCTCTTGCGTTCAGCAACTTTCGTGTCGCCAGAGACCACGATCTCACCTTTCCCTGAAGCTACGCCAGTGATCAAACGCATCAAGGTAGTTTTACCTGCACCGTTCTCACCTAGTAGCCCGATAATTTTTCCTGACTCGATCGTCAGGTCAACGTTTTGAAGGATCTTCTTCAAACGATGACTATAATTCAAGTCGGTAATTTTCAATACTTCACTCATCTTTTGCACCCCTGTTATTCAGAAATTTCTTGAACTCAGTAATAATTTCTTCATCATTTAAGTTTAACGAATGTAACTGGTCATATGCAATCGCCAATTGCTCATTCACTAAACGTTGCTTTAATCGTTGAATCAAATCAGTATCCAGCGTCACAAAGTTGCCCTTGCCACGTTGAGATTCGATGACCTTCTCAGCAACCATCTCCGACAATGACCTTTGGACCGTATTAGCATTTGCGGTCACCTGGACTGCCAGCTGGCGGATCGAAGGCAATTTTTGACCCGGCTGTAAGTCGCCAGTAATGATCTGATGATAAAGATAATTTTTTATCTGCAAATAAATCGGGATATTGTCATCAAATTTCACTGTCTTCATCTCGTTTCCTGCTGTACTAGATTACTAGTACACTATAAAACTAGTTGGATAGAATTGCAAGGCCTTCGTCCACAATCGTCCAGATAAAAATGCTATAATTATCCTACAAATAAAGGTGCTCAGTGAGCACCTTTTTGTCATGAAGAAAGGAGAACAGCCCATGACAGACAGCCAAAGGACCTACATTGCCATTGATTTGAAATCATTTTATGCGTCAGTTGAATGTATCGATCACAAATTAGATCCGTTGAACGCTAATTTAGTCGTCGCCGATAGCTCTAGATCCGATAAGACGATTTGTCTGGCTGTTTCCCCCGCCCTCAAACAGTTTGGTGTGCCTGGCCGTCCTAGGCTTTACCAAGTGGAACAAACGGTCGATAAGATCAATCGACAAAGACAACAAGCAGCACCCAGACATCGTTTGACGACTTATTCATCCTTCAATCGCCAACATCTTTTGAATTCAAAAAGTCTCAAAGTTGGCTACAAAGTCGTCCCGCCACGAATGAGCTACTACATCGAAAAAAGCACTCAGATCTATGGGATCTATCTAAGATTCATCCGACCAGAAAATATCCACGTCTATTCGATCGATGAAGTCTTGATGGACGTGACTGAATATCTCGACAACCATCCGGTTTCTGCTCACACACTAGCTAAAACCATCATCCAACAGATCCAATCAGAAACTGGCATCACTGCTACCGCCGGTATCGGAACTAATTTATATCTAGCTAAAGTAGCGATGGATATCGTGGCCAAACACATCCCTGCTGATCAAGATGGCGTAAGGATCGCCCAGATGGATCCGCATCAATATCGTAAATTGCTCTGGGCCCACACGCCATTGACGGACTTTTGGCGGATCGGTCGCGGTATCGCTAAGCGTTTAGAAAAATTAGGCTTGAACACCATGGGCGATGTCGCCCGCTGCTCTTTAGGCAGTCTCTCCGACGACAAAAATGAAGAGATCCTCTATCATGAATTCGGCAAGAATGCTGAATTGATCATCGACCACGCTTGGGGCAATGAAACAGCAACTCTCAAAGATATCAAAAATTATCGTTCTGACGACCACGGATTATATTCGGGACAAGTCCTGATGAAACCAACTTCTTTTGAAGACGGCCAAGTTATCGTCCGTGGGATGAGTGATGCTTTGGCACTTGATCTAGTTGCTAAAAAAGTTCTGACCGATCGGATCGGCATCATCGTCGATTATGACATTACCAGTCTTCAAGTAACGACCGACTACAACGGCCCAATCGTCGAAGATTATTACGGGCGCAAAACACCTAAACCCAGTCATGCCACAGCAAACTTAGATGTTCCCACCTCTTCTTCAAGTGAATTGCGAAAAACTTTCAAAAAATTGTATGAAGACAATATCAATCATAATTTCTTGATCAGGCGGGTCACCTTGACCGCTAATCATTTAATCGACGAACAGCAGGAGTCATCGACGACTAAATTCAAACAGACTAGTTTGTTCGACGATACTCAAGCAGATATCAAGCAAGAAAAGTTGGCGCAGGACCAACGTCTGCGCGATCGAAAGATCCAGGAGACGATTTTGGATCTGCAGAAGCGCTTCGGCAATAAGAATGTTATCTTGAAGGCTTCGGATCTTGAAAAAGGTTCGACGACGATCGAGCGTAACAATCAGATCGGAGGTCATCGCGCTTAATGGATGAAAAAAAGTTGATCGAACAAAAGATCTTCAATGATACCTCCAAATACAATGACATCATGGACGTTGACTATCGCCACTCGAAACGGCACCTGCCGATGAATCAGATCGACCGGGCGGCCCAGTTTGCCCCCTTTGGTGCCTTGCAAGGTTTTCATGAATCGATCCAAAATAAGACTGACAACTATGAAAATAAACAATATTTGAACTATCAACAGGAACAAAAAATCGTCGACAAGATCAAATACTTGCAACAGCAAGCATCCCCAATCGTGGTCGATGTGACTTATTTCAATGATGAGTCCGGTTTCTATGAACATGTCAAAGGCCCATTTAAAAAAATCGAGCCAGCTAAAGGTCGGGTAACTTTTGGAGACACTTCGATCGTGCTGGTAAATATCCGCAATATCAAAAAATGACGCTAAATTTAATTAGCGTCATTTTTTTGCGTGATACCTGCTTGTTTTAAGATTTTACTTTCGATCCCGTGTTCGTACTCTTTATCAAAGTGAACGGGGACTGGCAACGTCACATTCGTCTGCGGATTATACATCTTCAAATGCGACCCGGTTTGGGATTTCTCGACGAAACCATTTTTTCTCAAAAGCTTTAAAAGTTTGCGGGGTTTCATTGCCATAAGATCATCCCCTCTCACGATTCACTATACACGTTTTCGCTTACTTTTGCTCCTGATAGATAGCCTTCAAGGTATCGATATCAGCTTGGGTCAACTGGGTCATCCCTTGATCAGTTGGATACATGACTGACTGCGGATCACCACTGTGACCGAGCCCTAAGGCATGTCCTAGTTCGTGGGTTGCCACGGAGACTGAGACAGCTTCAGGATAATAAACATTTAATTTAGCCATCCCATGGTTCCAGTCACCCAGGGTACTTTGGAAAGTTTCTGGACCACCTTTACCAAGTTCTGACTCGACCATGTCACCTGAAACACTAGTCGTATTCTCATTATAAGTCCCAAATGCCAACGAATTCTGCATCTTATCAGCCGTGCCTGGTACTAACTTGACGATACCAGTCTTATTGTAAGTATCGATAGCTGACAAGAAGACGTTCTTGACCGCTTGACTCGTCCCACTTTGAAAATGGTAATAAAAAGTATTGTTCAAAGAAACTTGCTGGACGTTAGATTCAATCGGTGTCGTGGAATCAGTTGATTTAGGTGTCAACGATTTTTGTTGGTACTTCTGGCCGTTGGTGTTGATCTGGATATTCCCCAGGCCTAATCGTTGTAGAAAGTTTTGCGCACTTGTCAGTAACGAAGAACGGATCCGGTTAGCTGATGAAGTGTTGGAAAAATTATTACCACCAGTCGAAACATAACCGGCGACCCCTACTAAAGCAACCATTACGGCAACTAAAAGCAATCCTCTAAATAATGTTTTTAAGAAGTAACGCATCTATCTCTCACTTTCTTTTTCATTCATATCTGATTAATCTTTGATGGTCAAAAACTGATCAAGCTCGTTACGTTCGACCTTGAAATCATTGATACTATCGTCTGCTGCATAGCCTAAGCCAATGCCCATGAAGATAGCCTGATCATCAAGGATATCAAATTCATTATGGACCTCAGCTGGATATCTGGCAAAACCAAAGGCTGGGATACTGCCGACTCCTTGTTTTTGAGCGGCTAAGATAACGCCATAACCAAAGGCACCAGCGTCATAAGCGACGTAGCTGGAAGCATCTTTTTTGATGGTGATGTATAAGATAGCTGGAGCATTGAACAAAACATCGTTCATCTCGCCAAATTCAGTATTCTTCGGTGATGCACCGGCAGAAGCTTGCCAATTATTGATATTGGCTTGAGCCTTTTGGTCCCATTCCTGTGGAGGGACTACCTCAGTCCAGCTCTTCTCACCGCTACTTACTAATTTTTCATGTGATTTACGCAAGCGTTTAGCTGTTTCACCTGTAGCCAAGTAAACTTGGTAAGGTTGAGCATTTTCCCATGATGGAGCCTTTTGGGCTTCCGATATGATATGTTTCAAAACGTCGAGATCGACTTGTTTATCAGAAAAATTTCTAGTTGAATTACGTGTTAAATCTGCCATAAAAAAACTCCTCTCATTTTATAAGCTACCTTCATGTTAAGCCTTCGAGTCCACGCGAGAGCAAGCTTTTTATGCTTGGGCCCACTCTTTTTTGATCGCACGGCCTAAAAAGATAGCTAGTACTAAAGCAATAACGCCATAAATAGCTGCAACATAGCCAACTGCATTTAAGCTGAAAAATCTAACCGTCGTTGAAGCTGAGAATGAACCAATCGAGATCCCGACGTTAGAAAAGATCGAGATCAATGATGTAGCCAAAGCTAATGATTGCGGATACTTACGAGCCGCTTCATCCATGAATCCTAACTGGATAGTCGTCCCATAGCTGATTACTAAAGTACAGAGGATGGCTAAGACGACCATTCCGGTAATTTGATTATTGAACGAAACACCCAGCAGCAGACAGAAGATGATCAACAAGATGAAGACATAAGGCAGTTTGAACTCACCATTATTTTTCGCGATCATGCCTCAGAGTTGGTTCCCTAAGATACTCATTAGTCCGAGGACTAGCAATAACCAGTTCAGGGTGGTCAAATCAAAGCCTAAGACGGTGGTTATTAATGACCGAACGTAAGTATAAAAGGTATATTGAACACTCAAGACGGCCACGGTGATGCCGATCCCTAATAAGATTTTAGGATCTCTAAACAGTTTCAATTGCTCGACGACGCTTCCGGTAACTTCGGGTTTTTCATCTGGCGTCAACCAAACTAATAGTCCGAAGACGATGATGGTCAAAAATGAAACTAGCCAGAAACTGGCGTGCCAGCTGATCAAAGTTGCAATGGCAGAACCAATGGGAACACCGATAACGGAAGCAATACTGAAACCTGCCCCGACCCAAGCCATGACCATTGGCCGTTTATCAAGTGGTGCGGTGATACTGGCGAAGAGATTGACCAAGGTGATGATGGTCCCGGCGACGATAGCCGTCAAGATCCGGGCGGCGAACAGCCAAGCTAATGTTGGTGCCAAAGCTGTGGCCGTGTTACTGATGAAAAATACCCCGATCAAGACCAACAGTAATTTTCGCCGATCCCAATGACTAGTCAAAGTCGTCAAAATAGGCGTGCTTATCGCATAAACTAAGGCGAAGGCTGTGACCAAGATACCGATGCTAGACAGCGATACTTGATAGCTCTTAGCGATATCTGACAAGATACCAACGACCATGAACTCATTACATCCCAGCATGAAGGCAACCAAGATAAATGTCACAGTCCGTAATTTAAAATTCTTAGCATATTTAGCTTCCAATATTTCATTCCCTCCGATGAAAAATATTTATGTTTAAAAACACCAATTTCAATATACCAAAGTTTTCTGCTTCGTGAACCTCGTGACGATAATTTCTCCATTAAAAAAAGCCTCAACGACTGAGATCATTCAATCGTTGGAACTTAGTTAGTGATTTTATAAATACCATGTTTTTCTATCGGTAAACATCAATATAAATGGATACAATTCTACAATAGGAAGAAGCATCAGCCACGCTAAATTTTTATTTTTTCCTAAATAATTTAATCTACGCATCATGGCTGGCAATGATAATATCCCAAATATTTCATCTAAAATACCGCCAACAATGGCTATACTTAAAAATCCTGTATTAAAAACATTAACTTCCATTACTGTATTAACCAACATTGTAAAAATGCATAATAATAAAAAATTCCACCAATAAATAGATTTCTGATTATCTTGGACTTTTGGACCGAAGTCAAACATATTGGCGAATATATAACTAACACTTTGGCTAAAACTAAGATGTTGCGGCTGTCCGATCGCAAATCCTTCGGCATAAGCATTTTGTAGACCATGCTGACGAAAGTTATTTGGCTGTTGATTATAGTTAAAATTGCTTTGTTGTTGATTAAAATTGCCTTGCTGTTGGTTATAATTAGGGTTATTTTGTGTTACGCCACTTCCTGCACTAAAACCAGAATTTACCAAGGTCTCATCAGCATTGTTATTCTCAACACTTATTTGTTTTGCACCACACTTAATACAAAATTGGGCATCCTCATCCAATTTAAATCCACAATTCGTACAAAATTTCATTATACTTTGTTCCCCCTACAATAGTTCATAATTTCTTAAAACTGATCCTTCATCAAAAATATCCCCAATTCCCTTATACATTGAGAGACAAAGTCCCAAGTATATTCGGTTTTTTTATTTTATTCTCTCAATGAAAATATTTATATCTTGAAACACCTATATTAATATACCAAAGATTGCTAGTTAATTACCAACTGGACAATAGTTCCTGCAATGGAAAAGCCCCAACGACTGAAATAATTCAATCGTTGGAGCTTGGTTAGTAAATAGATAAATTATCAATTTTTTCTATTTGTGAACATCAATATGAATGGATAAATTGATACGGCGGGAAGTAATGATAACCACGCTAAATTTTTATTTTTCCCTAAATAATTTAATCTGCGCATCATAGATGGCAACAATAATATCAAAATCACTTCAGTTGCAATAACAGTTACGATTATGTTTATCGCTGTCAAAAGTGGTGCAACCATCACTATTTCCATGCAGAATAATAAATAATTCCACCAAAAAATTGACATCTGATTATCCTGAACTTTTGGATTAAAATCAAATATATTGGCAAATATATAACTAACGCTTTCTTCAATACTAAAATGATGTGGCTGACCAATCGTAAATCCTTCAGTATAGGCATTTTGTTGGCCATAATAGTTAAGGTTATTTGGTTGTTGATTATAATTAAGATTATTTTGCGGTACGTTGACTTCAGCATCAAAACGGTAATCTACTGCGGTCTCATTAACATTATTATTCTCAACACTTCTTTGTTGTGTCCCACACTTAGGACAAAATCTGTCATCCTCGTACAATTTAAATCCACAATTCGTACAAAACTTCATAATACAGTACTCCCCTTAAGCAATCCCCGATTTTCAATTAGCTAAATTCTATAATCATTAATCATACTGATTTTTTGCTAAGTACCCCCCCAACGCTCGATGTGATTATAGGCAAAATCACTAACATGTATAGCTTTCAATATTTTAAAGCACCAATCTAATATACCAAAGATCCCTAACTAATAACTAAATAGACAACAATTGAGATAACAGAAAAGCCCCAACGACTGAGATCACTCAATCGTTGGAGCTTAGCTACTATATATTAAATATCCTTTTCGATGATCACTGCATTACCGTTGGCAGTAACGCCAAAAACATAAGGCATGTAAAGCGTACCACCAGATGCACTGACTGTTTCCGGATCTAAGGTCAGGTAATCGAAGTCTACACCAATGATGGCATTACATCCCAGTGCGTATGCTTGCTCCTTCAACTCTTGCAAGGCATTGCGCCGAATCGTTGATAAATTGTTCATCAAAGCCTCACCAACATTAGTCGCACTCGTAAAAAATCCTTGTTGGCCTCGATCGACTTGAATGGCGTCATCCCCAGAGATATAGCCGGAATATTTCACGACCTTGAAGCCGTCAAAATTGAATCCTGAAGTGATCAAGATTCCCGACATATCGCGTCTTTTTTCGAGTTCTTGTTGTTGCTGCTGTTGAAACTCGGCATCTTCCGATTGGATCATCTGGCGGAATTCTTCCACGATTCCTGGTACTGCTGTATCAAGTACATTAACGTCCGCAAATATCCCGTAAGTGATTTCGTCACGCGTCATTCCCCGCAAAAAGTTATCGAGTCGTTTTTGAGGCAAGTTATATACTCGAGTAATATCTTTAGTTTTCATTTGTTTCTCCGATTAATATAAGTATTTTTGAATTTCTACATTGGTAGGGTCTATATCCAAGATCAAGTTGGCGTATAGGACGGCATTAGCTGGATCAGTTTGCATCTTGTTCAACAAATTTTGAACATCACTATTTAAGGCGATAGTCGATTCAACCGTAGAACTCAGCACTGAGCCACAGTAACTGCAAGTCCGGTAACCATTGACGGTCGTGAAATCACTGGCACCGCAATTTTGACATTTAACGATTTTTTTAGCTTGTCCCATTGTTTATAATCCCATTATTTCTTTCTTCTTTAAGTTGAACTCGTCTTCTGACAAGATGCCCTCGTCAACTAAACTCTTCAGCTTCTTAACGGCCGCGATTTGTTCATCTAACGATTGCGTATGTTTGATCTCCGAATTTGGACCCAGATTGTTAGCCGTATTCATTCCAAAAATCATCCCGCTCCATCGCCCAGGCCATTGTCTTTGATCCCGTCGGCGATTTTTTGTTGAGCAGCCAAATTGGCTGATTGTTGAGACAAGCCATTGTATGAATTGACGTTCATCCGATTAGATGAGAACTCCTTGACCAAGCCCCGTGAATCTTCCGAAAACTCAATGTTCTCAATCCCGATTGAGAACAACTTGATCCCAAAACGCTCCTGCCAATCTCCCACTAATGAGCGACTTTGCGCGATCTTGCCGACGATCTCACTGGAATGAGCCGGCAATTGCGAGATTCGATATTGTTCCGACAACGAATTCAATACCAAAGTAAATGATTGAAGAAATTCTGAGAGCAATTGACTGCGAGCTTTGCCGTCATCAAATGAGTAATATCCGGTCGTAACGGGTACGAATTCGCGGATGAATCTAATTGGATCAGTCACCTTAATAGAAAAAGCTCCAAAAGATAAAATCTCTAAATCGACTCCGTAGAATAAATCATGATAAGTCTGAGGACCTTTCGTCCCAAATTTGATGCCACGGATCTCTCGAAGATTGACGAAAGCAATCTCTTTATTGTCAGGTGACTAACCACCGTAACCAAAACGTTCTTTAGTTTGATCCACGATCGATTTAGCCATTTTGGTACCGCCAAAGATTGAAGCCTGACCAGCCTGATATTCATAGCCACCAGCTTCTGAAACTACCTCTTCGATACCGCCTTGATTAAAGATTACGGCCGCAGTATTTTCCGGAATATAGATCTTCGAACCATTAGTGACGACGGCCGCTGATCCCTTGAAGTTTGAACTCCTACCATTATTGGATGCAACAAAAACACCTGGTGCAATCACAACATGCTCATCGAAATCGTCAGCCGTGATTATATCTTTCCATTGGTCAGCTAAAGTGCCACCTAGGGCACCAGTAAATGCTTTAATTAATCCCATAGTATTTTATTTTCCTTAACTTATAATTAATCGGACTTAAAATTGATAATGCCCGATTATATTATTAATATTTTTGATGGTATAAAAAAAGTCGCTGGCGAGATAACTCTCACCAACGGCTCTTAGTTTCAAAATTAATTTGAAATTAGTTTAATTTTTCTTTGTGTGTAACGTTCAACTTGTCATCCAAGTCATAAACAACTGGTTCACCAGTTGTCATTTCAACATCCATGATGTCTTCGTCAGAAATGTCTTCGATGTATTTTGTTAGGGCACGTAGTGAGTTACCATGTGCAGCAATGATAACGTTCTTGCCATCTAACAACTTAGGAGCAATTTCGTCTTCCCAGAAAGGAATAACACGTTCCAAAGTAACCTTGAGGTTTTCGCCACCAGGGATGATCTTTGGATCCAAGTTTGCGTAACGACGGTCTTTAGCAGCTGAACCTTCGTCAGTAGCTTCCAATAATGGAGGTAAAGTATCATATGAACGTCTCCAGATATGAACTTGTTCATCACCATATTTGTCAGCAGTTTCTTTCTTGTTCAAGCCTTGAAGTGCGCCATAATGACGTTCGTTCAATCTCCAAGTCTTCATTTCAGGAATCCATAATTGGCCACAGCCTTCAAGAGCATAGTGCAATGTCTTGATAGCACGAGTTAATACTGAAGTATAAGCTTGGTCGAATTCGATACCTGATTCTTTAAGAAGCTTACCAGCATTTTGTGCTTGTTTAACGCCTTCTTCACTAAGGTCAACGTCAACCCAGCCAGTAAATTGATTAGATAAATTCCATTCACTTTGTCCGTGACGAATGAAAACTAATTTTGCCATTTCATTTCCTCTTTTCATTTCTTTAACACGATACATTTTACACGATTTAGGCAATAAAAAAAAGTGGTACGTACCCACTTTTAGTGTTTATATATTGGCGTCTCAACGTCCTCCAAAGTCGAAATATCCATATCGACCTTAGCGTTCTTGTTCAAGTAGCCATTAACATTGTCATTACCGGCAAAAACAGCTGTGATTTTATCCGTTCCATTGAGCAAATCAGTCACGATGCTGGCATTTTGATCTTGCGTCATCACGATGGGGATTATCTCGATACTGTATTTACGTAAGTCGAGCAATTTCTTATAAAAAGCTGAATCGATCGAAACGAAGATTGTTGCCTGCATATTGCGTAATGCCTGATTCTTCAACCACCAGAAGATCAACTCTTCATCACTCTTGAAGGTACTGATCAAAACATTCCCCCGAGAGAATAACTGAATAAATGGTTCTTCATCGGTATAATTCTTGATCAAGACGAGAGTGCCATCTTGACGATAAAAGTTTTCGCGAATGACCCGATTAGGATTTTGGGGATCATAAAATTGCGTGGCGGAGTTGACGCCATTGACATCGAAAATATCACGACTCAATAACTTGCGGTCGTCATAGTGACGGATGACTTTCAATTGGCCATGGCCATTTCGAGCGACTTCCATGATCAAATTATCATCGTCATAAATCTTGTCGACATTCTTCTCCTTATCATGTTCAACTTTGTAGTCTTCTTGAAATGGAATCTCAGCTGCAGTGATCGGCATGTTTTGATTGCGTCCTTGCAAGTCGTTGTACATATTCAATAAGTAAGAATTAGGATTTACGAGGTCAGAATTTTGATAGTCAGCCCAAGTTTGATTGGCTAGATCATCATAAGAAACCGTAATGGTATTAGCTAAAAAACCGTGGTCATTGAATGTTTGTGTCAATTTAGTCCACATTTGACGTTCGCCTTCATCTGGATCAGTTTCCAAGTGGTCACTGAAGATGAAATAATTTCGGTTAGGGTCCAAGAAAATCTCATTGGCCATTTCTGAAGAGCCGAACCATTTCTTCAAAGATTCGTTGATCTTAGCAATCTGGTCGTTCGTTTCAGTTCTGGCGTTGTCTTGGTCTTTACCTAAACTACGCAAAACATAATTGTAATAACTTCGTGACGATAACAATTGATAACGCAATTGTTTTTTAACGTCATTTTCTTGGTTGATGATACCTTCAAGATCTGCTTGAGTACCGACCCAATCCTGATTATCTTTTTCAGGAACAGCTTGTTCTTCATAATAATAACCATTCATTTCGGGACCATCTGATTGAACCGAGTCACTGGCTACAAAGTCACGATCAGTTGCTTGGGGCTGATTTTGTGGCATCTGCATTTGGTTTTGATCATTATTATCGATCGGTGGATTCATATTTTGACCGTTCATTGGTGTAGCTTGTTGATCTGGTTGGATCGGTGTGCTATTTATATTAGGATCAACATCTGGTTGTTGTTGTGGAAATGGCGGTACACTGCTGAATTGTGGTGTACCTTGTGATCCGTCAGTATTTTCTGTGGACCGACTTCTTTTGTTATCACCAGATTTTTTATTTCTATCAAAAAATGACATAACCAAATCTCCCTTATGTATTCAGAATGTGGTTTTAGTTCACTTTGCCTGACCACATGTTAAGTTCTATTATAAATGAACAACTATTATCCCTATTATAATAAAGAAAAGTGCCCAAATGGGCACTTTTCGTTTTTTTTATGATTTTTTAAACTTCCACGGTCGCATCTTCGGTTTCTTTTTACCACCTATCTGGTGAACTCCTAGGATATCTAAGAAGAAGACGAAGATCGGGATACCGACGATCAAGCCCCAAGTCCCTAGTAATTCTTCAGAAACTATCAGGATGACGAAGGTAAAGAAGATCGGCAAATGAGTCATGCTCGACATGAATTTTGGATTTAAGAAATATGTTTCGATCATGTGGATCACGATGACCATCACAATAATGTAAACGACGTACTTCAAACCATCGACTGAGTAAGCCACGAAACTTAGTGGGATCAAGGAAATGATCACACCAGCCACTGGGATCAGTGACAAGAAGAAGACCATGGCGGCTAAGGCGATGACGCCTGGCATCTGCATTACGATCAAGGTAATAGTCGTCAAAACAGTGTTGACGACCGCAATCATCAATTGCGCTTCGATAACAACACCAAAGGTATTGATGAATTTTTGACCGTAATAACGGATATCGTCAAACAGCCAGCTATAGTTACTGTTCAAAAATTGACGTCCAAACTGATTCATTTCATCAACTTGGGAAGTATAGAAGAAACTCAAGATGAATGATAAGAAGATATTGACGCCAGTAGCACCAACGCTGGAAACGTAATTTACCAATTGCGAGGCAAACGTCTTGATCTGGTTATCTAAGTTGATCTGTTGAAGATAATCATAAACATAAGCTAGATATTGATTATCGCGGACTTCCTTACTTTGATAAAACTGAGTCAACGAATTAACGATTTTGACCGACTGATGAACTAATTGCGGGATATAGTTGGTGACCGCAAAGACTAGTAAGGCAATAATCAGGATATAAGTCGGTGCAATGATCCACATTGGCTTGAGCTTGAAATGTTTTTGAACCGCTCTAACTAACTGAACTGACAGGAACGTAAAAATAAACGTTAGTAAGAATAAGCTCAACATACTTCTAAACAAATAGAATAAGACAATAACTACGACTAGTAAAACAGCTCGACGGAGCCGTTTGTTAGCAACAAATTTGTCATATAGACTCATACACAAAACTCCTTATGGCACAAAGGTACAAATAAGTAGAACGATCATCATCAACATGATGGTTTCAATCGTGTATCTATAATACCAGATAATTGCTGTAAACTCACGGAACATCGCGGGCCATTTGAAGACTGGCATTGTTATTGCCGGTACGAAACTGACTACAAAACCAACTGCTTCAGCAAATTGCTTCGAGCGTGGAATGTGGAACTCACTCGTCACTACGACGATCTTAGGATTTCTTTCCCCTTGCCAGTGCTGCTTGACCAAGATCGAAGAGAACTCCAAATTTTCTGAAGTATTCTCCGATTCCTCTTCGACTAAGATCTGTTCGTCAGGTATCCCCTTTTCCAACAAATACTGACGCATAATAGCTGACTCTTTGATCTTCGTGATCGAACTCTTGCCACCACTGACGATGATCATCGGCTTCTTTTCCATGTTGCGATAAACTTGTAAAGTCTTATCCAAGCGACTCATCAATATAGGTGGGATCCGATTACTCATGAACTTCGACCCCAAGACTACGATGTAGTCTGCTTGGCTGACCGATTCGTCCTTCGAATAATACCTGACATAAAAATAATAAATCCCCATTATAATCAAAAACATTAAATCGGCGCAGAATATGAAAGCTAAAAATATCGTATAGATCGGCGATATTTGTGGAAAATTCTGCAATTTAATAATCGGTGGAACTAAACCAAATATAAATATGATCAACGCAGCTAATGTAGGTAAGGGATGCCGACTAAATAAAAATCTAACATTCCAAACCAGAGCAAATTCCAGCACAGCCACGATTACAATATAAGTAAAAAATGACATATGTCTTCCCTCGTTTGTTAGATCCAGTGTCTGGATCTGTGATTTGATTAGGCATTACTGCCCCCTTGCTTAATCGTCACAGGTCGTTTCAGTTCAGGAACAATCTCAATTTCAAAAAATATAAAGATTCTTTCCTGATTATCAACATTATACAACGAAACTAGCATCATTTGTTAGATTGCCAGAAAGCTTGCAAGACAAAAGGCCAGCAGGTTTGCTGACCTTTTTTAATTTTTATTTATTCATTTATATTCAAAATATAAATCATTTTATTAAGCTGCCGTGTAGTGACAATATGAGTCCATGACCCATTCATTGGTCGAAACACGATAGTACGTATGATCACGGTAAGTCCGTTGCTTATCAGTGTACCAAGGAGTGTCGTTAGCCAAACCACGGTTAACAGTCTTGGCATTGCCAGAATTATCAAACGAAACTAATGGCACCATAAAACTCGATGAATTATCAACTCTGACCGTTCCCGTTTGACCAGAAACACCGCCATTGTTAGTCGAGCCATTGTCGACAGTCATCGAACCATTCGACATCGCATTGTAATACGTATTGATCAGCGGAATAAATTGATCCACGCCATAACCCCATTTAGCAAAGTAGCCAGTCGGGTCAGTATGGTCAGTCTCGTGGAACCATTGAGATACTTGGGCATGCGTGACAACAGTCGTACCATATTCAACTGGTAAATTATACTTATGGAGCATCGAGGCAACATAGTAAGCGTCGTTAGCTACTGAACGAGCAAATTGGTCAACCGTAGCAACTTCACAAAGCTCAATTTGAATATATCTTGCATTGGCAGTCGGACCAGCACCCCAAACACCATAATCAGTATTGTGAATATTAATTGTTTGCGTGTCGTCAGTAAAAGCATGGACATAAGTCTCCAAACGTGGCCAATTATTATTGAAGCTTTGGGCAAATCTAGCCGCTGAAACATTGGGATCAGCTGTTTCATGAATCAAGACACCTTCTGGATGTCCGACACCATTCTCATAACCGAACCACTCGCTGAACGTCCCCTCTTGATAAGTGATCGGCACTGGTGCGATATCATGCTGAGTAATGTATTGATTGATCCAAGAGTCAGCTTTGGCTTCTTGAGTCCCCAATGATTGCGGCGCAACTTGCTCAGTTGCAACTAAGCCAAAACCGGTCAGTGACACAGCCAATGCCAGTCCAGCCCAAAACTTTTTTCCAAAAATCATTTTCTATTCCCCCTTAGAAAATCCCCTGACAAGAAAAAAAGACTTAATCAATAAGTAATTATGGGTCTAAACTTTCTGG
>NZ_AZFA01000025.1 GCF_001434295.1 Companilactobacillus versmoldensis DSM 14857 = KCTC 3814
ATTTGACTTAGAGCCATTTATTTCCAATTTATTTTTGAGAAAACCCGACGACCTAGCATTTCCCGCATGAACATAAACAGTGGCCAGGCAATCAAGGCGATTGAAATGTAGATAAAGGTAAAACGGAGGTCAAAAATACTCTGCAAGCCGAAAAGTTTGTCCGAATAAGTAAAAGCAATCACGAACAAAGCTATTGACGCGGCAATCATCAGCTTCTTACGGATTATCAGTGGATTACTGATCGATATCAGCGCACAGTAACCGATGATCCCGATACCAAAGACTGACATAGTCGAGGTACTCTTGAAGCTTAAGTTTACCCAACCGCCAACTCCGTGGATGGTCAAAATCAAAATTATATTACAAATTGCCGCTGGTAAAGCAATTTCCATGACGTTTCTCATGAATCTACCTGCTGGTGGCCGGTAGTTCGGCTCTAGGGCCAAGATGAAGGTGGGGATACCAACTGTTAAAGCATTGACTGGTGTTAGTTGTGAAGGCTGGAACGGATACCCAGTGCCAAGAAAAATATAGACAATCGACAAAACGACTGAGTAAATTGTCTTGATCAAGTATAGCGAAGCCACTCTTTCAACATTATTGATCACTCGACGACCTTCATTGAGCATGAAGATCATCGAATCAAAATTGCGGTTGAGCAAAACAAAGTCCGCACTAGCTTCAGCCGCGTCACTTTCACCAGCAATCGCCACACTACAATTGGACTGGCGCATGGCCAACACATCGTTGACACCATCACCAGTCATACCAACCGTCAAGCCGTTGTCTTGCATAGCCTTGATCAAATCAGATTTCTCATTTGGTTTGACTCGGCCAAAAACACTATAATCTTGAACTAATTTATGGTAGTCAGCTTCAGGATCAACGCTGCTCATGTCGATGTAGTTATCAGTTTTATCTATTCCAGCTTGTGCAGCTACATTAGCTACGGTCACCGGATTATCACCGGAAATGATTTTCAAGTCGATACCTTGGTTTTTCAAATAATCAAAAGTTGAGGGAGCATTTTCCCGGACTTCATCGGCAATCAAAATCAGACCTAATAGTTGTTGCTTGTGGTCAGATTCTTGAACTACTGCTAAGACACGAAAACCTTTTTCAGCAGCCTTTTGGACTGTTTCTTTAGTGTCGATTGAAGGTTTGTCGATGATAAATTCAGGTGCACCCATAATATATTTGGTACCAGATTCGGAGATGAAACCAGAAAATTTAGTTTCGGAAGAGAATGGGATAATCTCGTGAACTTTGTCCTCGACAGTTTGAGAGTTCAAATGGTCGATTGCTAAAGCAGTAGCATTTGTTTCTTCAGTTACTTTAACGATTGTAGCAGCGACTTTTTTGATCAGGTCTTCTGATGTAGAAGATTCAGGTAGGATTTTTTTTACGGTCAATTTACCAGTAGTGATAGTTCCGGTTTTATCCAAACAGAGCGTATCGACACGCGCTAAAGTTTCAATAGCGTTCAAAGAACGAACCAAAATTTTCTTTTTTGATAGGTTATAAGCGCCTGTTGCCAAGGCAACAGCAGTCAGTAAGACTAGGCCTTCTGGAATCATTCCAATGACTGAAGCGGACGTTCCCAGAATAGATTGAGCGACATTGCCATTCTTTAAGAATGAACGGAAAAATAAAAGTAAACCTATAGGAACGATTGTGTATGTTAAAATCTTGATAATGTTATTGATGATCTTCATCAAGATACTTTCGGATCCTTTTTCACGGCTGACCGCATTCGACAATTTAGAAACGAAGCTGTTCATACCGACTTGAGTCAGCTGGACCTTGGCTTGACCAGCAATCGCAAAGCTGCCAGAATAGACAGAATCATTTTCTCCTTTGGCAATGGTGTCAGACTCACCGGTGATACTGGATTCGTTGGTTTGCAGGCCATTGCTTGAACGGACGATTCCGTCGGCAGGTATGGTATTGCCACGCTTTAAGATGACGATATCATCTTCGACTAAGTCCTCGATGGGGACTTGTTGAGTTTCACCGTCACGAATGACAGCAAAATTCTCTTCGTTGACTAAATTGATTTTGTCCACAGTCAATTTTGCACGAATTTGTTGGAAACTTCCGATGATTATGTTGGCGAGTACTGGTCCTAGGAAGAATAAATTTCGGTACGAGCCAGTCCAAATGATCAAAATGGCAATGACTAAGTTCAGAAAATTAAAGAGCGTCAAAATATTATCTGCTAGGATCTGCGGGATCGAGCGGGATAGTTTTTTTATTTGAACATTAGTCAAACCCTGATCATTTTGGTGCTTGACCTCAGAATCAGTCAGGCCAATTTTGATATCTATATATTGATCTGGTTGTTTGACTTTTATCATATATTTACCTACAGTAATTTGATTAGGCATTTTTAAGTAAAATGCCTTATACTCTAAATACTACTTTAATTAAAATTTAACATAAAAGGATGACTATTTTTTGAATAATTTATTTTTTGATTTAGACGGGACATTAGTTAATTCCGAAAAAGGGATCATCAAAGGCTTGAAGTACATGTATAACAACACTTTGGGCTATGTTCCACACGACGATGCAACTTTGAGAAAATTTATTGGCCCAACTTTTAGCTATTCTTTCAAAAAGTTTGATAATATTGACGTAAACGATCCACAAGCTAAAGTACGGATGAAAAAATTCCGTGAATACTATGATGTGGAGGGTTGGAAAGAGCTGACTGTCATTGATGGCGTCTATGAAATGCTCGACCAACTTAAGCATCAAGGTAAGGAGATTTTCGTGGCGACGTCTAAACCTGAAGTCCATGCGAAAAACATTATCCAGCATTTTGGCATGAAACCATACATTCGCCACGTATTTGGTGCGAGTGACGATGAAGTGACTCGTTCGTTGAAAGCTGATGTTATTTCCTATGGGATGGAGAAAACTTCGGTCAATTTGAATTCTGATAATCTTGTTATGGTAGGGGACCGTAGCAGTGATGTTGAAGGGGCTCATCAAAATAATCTAAAGGCAATTGGAGTAACTTACGGTTTTGGGGATAAAGACGAATTAAGCAATGCTAAGTCAGATTGGATCGTCAACAAACCTTTAGAAATCGCTAAACTAGCTTTGGAGAAATAAGCAATGAGTAAATCAATATACAATCGTCATGGTTTTACCTTAATTTTATTATCGTTGTGTTTAATGATCATTGTCTTTATGGGGATCACTCTGTCGACAGTTCTGAACGGCAACTATGTCAAAAAGGTGGTCACCAGTCCGAGTAATGTTACCTTGATCAAAAACTATACTAATCAAAAACTAGGCAGTATCGTTGATAGTTACACACCTTTGAATAATTTGACGGCCACTCAACTGAGTGATCAACAAGTTAAAAGTATCATTGATACTTCAGTGAATGAACTGTATGATGGCAATCCTAATCTAACGATTGGCTCGGTCGTTTTGTCAACAATTGGCGATAATCTTAAAAAAGAGGCAAAAGCTGACGGCTTGAATATTGATACTGAAATTGATCAGACGGTCGAAAGCAATAAAGGCATCATGGACCAGATCGTCAACAATGATATCGGTCCCATTGACCAAAGTTTACAACATATTAAGCAAGTGAAACAGATTGTGAAAGTTACGATGGCAGTCGCGGCAATTATTTTTGTTTTACTAGCGATTCGTTTACGTGCTAAAGTCGACTCTAATATGCTATTTTTACATCATATCGGGACAGTCGGTATTTGTACGGCCATCTTACTAGCGGTAGTCTTGGTGATTGTTTATTATCCAATTGCTACCTTTATCACAAGCAATGTAGAATACAATGTTCGGGATGTTTTGTATAATATCCTTAGCGGTATTTTCACAAGCTATATTTCCATAGTCTTCATGGTATTTATTTTAAGTATCATAGATTGGGGAAGTACCGGGAAATACAAATACAATTGACGAGGAGATTTAATATGAAAATTGATATAACTCCAGAAGCTAAAGCAAAATTGGCACCATACGAAGGTAAAAACATTATTTTAGATCTTGATGACGGACAAGGACGTTTTTCTGGCCAAGGTGATTGCGCTTTGATCACAAAATTCCGGATTATTGCTGTAGACAAAGACGAGGATTTGTCTGACTATGCCATCAAATTAGATAGTGACCTTGGTTCAATCTACTTTAAGAAGAGTGCTGAAGAATTCCTTAAACCAGGACTTCAATTACACGTAAATCCTAAGACACAATTGTTGGTCTTCAAGAATGATTTCGAGATCATCGACAACAGTGTTAATATCATCGATTATAATCAAGTAAAAGCTTAATTTAGTAAAAAAATAGGCCCCGGTAATTTTAAAATTACCGAGGCCTATTTTTGTTATTTTAATCAGATGATTTTTCATCATCGTTTTCTTTTAAATCATCAACGCTAGTCAATGATGCTAAGTTATCTTGTTTAGTAACCGCATTTGAATTGATAGTCACTTTAAACCAATTAGCAAAACCGTGTTCGAACTCTGCCACTTTGAAGTGGAAATTGTCTAAATCGAACTCGGAATCTTTTTGAATGTTTGGTAACTTCTCAAGGATATAACCACCAACAGTGATGATATCAGATTCTTGGAAAGCCTTGATATCAGTTTTGAAGTATCTTTCAAAGTCATACAAAGTAGTCTTACCAGAAACATTGTAGGAGTTGTCGTCATTTTTGATGATGTATTCATCAGAAACAACATCGATCTCATCTTTAACAGTACCGAACAACTCTTCGTAAATATCTTTATCAGTGACGATACCACTAGTTCCACCGTATTCATCGACAACGATGACGATTGGAGTTTGTTTGGCAATCATTTTCGATAGGATATCTTGGATCGGCATAGTTTCGGGGACTGTGTTAACAGATCTCAAGATCCGGCTAATACCGACTGATCCATCGACTTGCTTTTGACGGACGATATCATAGGCGTAAACATAACCGAGAACTTTATCTTTATCATTGTCGGCAACAACTGGGAATCTGGAGAAACCTTGTTGTAAGTAATCTTTAATTACATCACTGACTGTGTCAGTAATATCGACAACATATAAACTCGTCCGATCGACCATGATATCTTTGGCAACTTTATCATTTAATTCGAAGGCACGTTCCATGAAGACAACATCGTTTTGGTCCATATCGCCACCCTTGATTGATGATTTTGATAGACGCAGGATTTCTGACTGTGAGAAAACCTCGTTCTCAGAATCAGCAGGTTTCATACCCATCAAACGAACGATTCCATTTGATGAAGTATTTAATAACCAAACGAATGGATAAACTGCTAAATGGAAAACTTTTAATGGAGTAACGACCAACATCAGCATTTGAAGTGGTTTGTCGATAGAAATGTTCTTAGGAACGATTTCTGTTAAAACAACTTCAAAGTAGGTTAGTAATAGAACACCAACAATTGACCCTAGGATTTGAAGGCCACCAGAATTAATGGCGTGACCGATCCCGAAGAGTTCAACCAACAAATGTTCGATTGTTCCTTCACCAATCCAACCTAAAATAATACCAGCGATACTAGTACCAACTTGAGTAGTAGATAAGTATTCGTTTAGGTTATTGACCATGTTGAGTGCACGTTTTAGTTTTTTAAGACTACCGTTACCTTTATCAATGGCATCTTCCAGTTGACTGGCACGCGTTTGAACTAAAGCAAACTCGGCAGCAACGCAGAAGAAAGCAAATATGAAGGTAATTAATATAATAATAAAATTACGTGTTAATTCGGCGTTCGACAATTCAGGAACCTCTTTTCTAGTTAAAAAGAATTATACACTAAAGAAAAGCCGACTGAAGTCGGCTTTAGCAATTAATTAACATTAGTTGTGATTTTTTCTTGGGTATTAACTGTATCACTAATTGACCCAGATACACCATTTCGAGCCTCAGAAAAGGTTTTGAATTGGTAACTATAATTTGGCTGACTGTCAGAATTCAAACCACTAATAGTAACTTTGTACTGTGAGTGATCATTGATTGTCACCGCATTTGGCGGCAAGAAGCTCATAAATGATTTGGAATAAGCAGCGCTACCAGAATAAATTGGCGAAGTCGTGCCCGTAGTTCCATCAGTCAAGTTTGTCACAGTGATTTTGGTGTCGTCAGTGACTAAGTTGGCGCTTGAAGCAGAACTGATCGATCAAGGGATCTGAGTTGAACCGTTCGCTGCGGTCAATTCTTCAACTGGGAAAACTCCATTATTAGGGTAGGAAACGATCTCAGATGATGGTGTGCGATTGCGGTCGGGCGAGTTATTGACCAAGACACTTTCGTAATAACGGCCAGCCTGGGATTTAGCGATACCGACACCAACAGTTGAAAGGAACGGCGATAGGAACCAAGCACGGTGGCCGGCATCCATTCCAGAAATATTAGTATTGTCCAGCATCAACTCGCGGATCGGTTCGCCGACTGTTTTAGGGAAACCAAAATAAAGGATGCTCTCACCGGTTCCTAAAATGGCCCGATTCCAATAGAGAGTGGGCAAATTGATTGGTTTAGTTGTATTTTGTAAATTATGCTGATTTTTGTAAGGGTCAGATTCAGCATACGCCATCACAGCTGACGAGATTTGCGCTAAATCGTTCGAGTCAGTACTAGCTGAAATAGCCGGAAGTCCGGAAAGTGATCGATAATAGTTGATCCAGGCGACCGTTTTGTTGATCACAGTTGGGCTCAAAACACCTGGGGCGAAAGTAGCTGAAAAATTGGGCTCAGTTTGGTATAAAACTGAGAGGTCATTATCAGAATCGCTCAAGGATGCATATTGGGCTTGGAAATCTTCGATGGCAGCTTTTTCAGCTGACGTATAAGTTGTTGCGCTACTTGTGTCCGTTGCGGCTTTGACCATTTGCGTTTTGATCAGTGCATCGGCGTTATTCGACGTAAACGGTGTGGCGATCGGAGCGGCAAGCATCACTGTTAATATTGGGGCTATTAACCAATGACTCCTCTTCATAATCAAATCCTCCTGAATTTACTTTCACCCTTATATTATAACGAATAAATGTGTAGAATTGAATATCGGTACTTTGATGTTATAAAAAAATTCATGATATGATAATTTTAGTTGATATAATCGAAGTTAATTTCTATAATTGTACTGATATACAAGCTTGGGGGAACAGCTTTTGACAAACGCAAAAACTACGAAATTTTTAACTCCGGCACAAGCAGCCGAAATTTTAGGGATCAGTGTCGCTACACTGCGCAAATATTCATTGATCGTCGAACACTCGACCAATAATAGTGGTTATTTTGAACGTAACAAACAAAATAACCGTCTTTATACACAAAAAAATATTGATGATTTCAATAAGATGGTAGAATTGGGCCACGGTCCTAAGATGACTTTAGAGTCAGCCGCCAAACAAATCTACCCTGTTTCTGAAGCTGATCAAGCTCAAGCTGGAGATAAGAGTAACGGTACTCATAACGCTCAAGTAGCAAACTTGGAGAATACTATCAAAGAGTTACGAGCAAATATTGAACAACAAGATCATGTTATCCAAAATCTCAGCAAGAAAATCTTGAAATTACAAGAATCCACTTCCGCTGAAGATGAATCAACTGATGATAAAGACAATAAAGATGAGAAGTATCAAGAATATTTACAAAAAGTCCGTGAAGCAAAAAATAAGAAAGACAAAGCGGACGCTAAAGACGATGCAGATACTGAGACTGCCGAAAAGCCAGATTCAGAAGAAGGCAAGAACAGCAAACTAAAAACCTTAGTAAATATGCAAGTCAATGACGACAAAAAAGGTCATTGGTGGAATCGCTTTTTGAAGTAAAAAAGAGCGCTTGAACAGGCGATTAGTTTGCGAGCATTAACAGGNAAACTGCCTGTTATAGCACGTTTCCGCTATAAAGATATGATACGTGTATTTTTAGCAAATTAAGTGTAAAGAGATGATTTCAGGTTAAGCAAGAATATACGTAATAACTCAATTATCAAAAGTACGTGCACTAACCACAACAAAAATAAAAACAACAAAGCCGACATTCATTTTGAATGTCGGCTTTGTTTTGTCTAAATTTATTTATCAAGAATCTGAGGTGGTCCGAGTTCGATTGATAGTGTGGCGGATCTCTTTGAAGACATTACTGGTCTGTTTCTCATCATGCACGGCAGTGATCAAAAACAATGTATCGACCAAACTGATTTGAGCAATGATTGCGTGCAAGGCTTCGTTTTGATATTTTGTTTCGTCAGATATCGACAAAAGACAGACGTCGACTAAATTGGTTAAAGTCGAGTTTCCATAACTAGTTATCCCAATGATGCGGACGTCATTTTTCTTCAACTCGGAAATTATTTGCAGTGTATCTTTATTTTCGCCACTGTGGGAGATGACTACAGCACAGTCGTGAGCAGTCAACTTTGTAGCGGCCATTAACTGCATGTGATAATCAGCGATATAGTAGGGCTTTTTGTCGGAACGCAGGAATTTATGGAAACCGTCCTGGGCAACGATGCTGGAAGCTCCTAAGCCGAAAAAGGCGATTGTTTGACTCTGATTAATAATGTCGATTGCGGCCTTAAGTTGATTCTCAGTTAAAATTCGTTGAGTTGCCGTTAGGGTCGACTTATTTCCATTGAAAATTTTTTGAGTCATCGTCATGTAATCGTCGCTTGGCTTGATATCTTGAAAAAGTGCATCTGATTCTTCTTCTTCATTGGAAGTGATCAGACTTAATTTGAAATCTTGGAAACTGTCATAACCGAGCATTTTTGCAAAGCGAGAAATGGAAGAAATCGAGACTTTAGCATCGGCGGCTAAAGTGTTGATCGTTAGCCCTGAATCAAAAGATTTATGGGCCATGATATAATCGGCAATTTCTTTATATGTTCCCCGCAAATTGTGATAGTAACTTTGTATAACATAATTTATATTTTTCGCCATATTCTTAACCTCTATGTTTATAAAGTACCACATATTTTAATATTAGAAAACTCTTTTCAAGATATGAGTTGATTGTTGAAAAATATTTTCGTATAATGGATTTTGTTGAAAACAATTACATAGGAGATGGAATTATGAAATTAGCCATGATTGGTTTAGGAAAAATGGGAATCAACCTGACAGAAAACTTGATCAGAAATGAACATCAAGTCGTTGCCTTTGATTTGAATGAAGATTCGAAAAAGGCGGCTGAGAAATTAGGTGCCGAAGTTGGTACTAGCTTAGAAGATACTATTTCTAAGTTGGATGAAACTAAGATCGTTTGGGTGATGTTACCAGCTGGGAAGCCTACAAATAGTACCATCGACCAATTGAGTAAATTGCTTAATAAAGGTGACATCGTTATTGATGGTGGAAATTCATTCTATGAAGATTCACTTCGTCACAATGAAATTTTAAAAGCTGCTGAGATCAACTTCTTTGATTGTGGAACATCAGGCGGTATGAGTGGTGCTAATCGTGATGGTAACTTCATGATTGGTGGCGATGATAAGCAAGTCTTTGAATATATCGAACCAATTTTTAAAGGCATCTCTCAAAAAGATGGTTACTTATATACAGGTAAGGCCGGAAGTGGTCATTACTTGAAGATGGTCCACAACGGTATCGAATACGGAATGATGCAAGCAATTGCTGAAGGATTCGATGTTTTGGAACATAGTAAATTTGATTATGATAATGAAGCAGTCGCTAAAGTTTGGTCAAATGGTTCAGTTATCCGTGGTTGGTTGATGGAATTAGCTGAATCGGCATTCTCAAAGGATGCCAACTTAGACGAGATCAAAGGTGTTATGCATTCATCTGGTGAAGGTAAGTGGACACTAGATGAAGCCTTAAAAGAACAAGTTCCAACTCCGGTTATTGCCTTGTCATTGATGATGAGATATCGTTCGATGGAAGATGATACCTTTACTGGAAAAGTCGTTGCAGCCTTAAGAAACGAATTTGGTGGTCACGACGTCGATAAGAAGTAGGAGGAATTTCTGATGGATTACATGATCGGTGCCGACATCGGTACAACTAGTACAAAAGCAGTTTTGTATAATATGAAGGGTAAAGTTATGGCTTATGCCAATAAGGGTTACCAATTGTATCAAGATACACCGGATATGGCTGAAGAAGATCCAGCAGATATCTTTGATGCTGTAGTCGAGGTTTTAGGACAAGTCATTCGTAAGGGAAAAGTTCAGCCAGGTGAGTTAAAAGGTGTTTCTTTCTCGTCAGCAATGCACAGTTTGATCTTGATGGACGAAAATGATCAACCATTAACTCGTGCTATTACTTGGGCTGATAATCGAGCTGCGAAATACAGTGAACAATTAAAAGAAAATGGTCTCGGTCAAGAAATTTATGCTAAGACCGGAACACCAATTCATCCAATGGCACCATTATCAAAGATGCTTTGGCTGAAAAATGAAAAACCTGATTTATTTAATAAAGCTAAGAAATTTATCGATTTGAAAACATACGTGTTCTACCGTTTATTCGGTGTTTACCAAATGGAATATTCAATTGCATCAGCAACTGGATTGTTCAATATTTTCAAACTTAAATGGGAACCTCAAGCATTAGATCTTTTAGGCATTGATGAAAGTCGTTTGCCTGAATTGGTCGAACCAACTGACAGTATCAAAGGGATCGACCCTAATTATGGAAAGCTCTTAAATATCAGTGAAGATGTACCATTCATTTTTGGCGCTAGTGATGGTGTCCTTTCTAACTTAGGTGTCAATGCCATCGACCCAGGTGTCGTTGCGGTAACAATCGGTACTTCTGGTGCTGTCAGAGTTGTCGTTGACAAACCAGTAGTTGATCCAAATGGTCGTTTGTTCTGTTATGCCTTAACTAAGAACAAATGGGTCGTAGGGGGACCAGTCAATAACGGTGGAATCGTCTTCCGCTGGGTCCGTGACCAATTATTTGCTCCAGAGAAGATAACTGCTGAGCAAATGCAAGTTTCTTCATATGATATCTTGACGCAGATAGCTGAGAAGATTCCAGCCGGATCAGATGGATTATTGTTCCATCCATATCTTGGTGGTGAAAGAGCTCCAATTTGGAATGCTTATGCCCGTGGTTCATTCTTTGGTTTAACTCGTCAACATACACGTGCTCATATGGTTCGAGCAGCACTTGAAGGTATCGTCTATAACTTATATATGGTTATGTTGATGATCGAAGGAGTTGCCGGGAAACCTAAGAGTATCCAAGCAACTGGTGGATTTGCACGTTCAGTGCTTTGGAGACAAATGTTAGCTGATATTTTTGAACAAGACGTTACGATCCCTGAAAGTTTCGAAAGTTCTTGTTTAGGTGCAGCTGTATTAGGGATGTACGCCCAAGGTTATATCGACGATCTTTCTGAAGTTAAAAACATGGTCGGTGTTACTAACGTTCATCATCCTGATGCTAATAATTTTGCGGTTTATCGTGAATTACTACCAATTTGGATCCGTCTTTCAAAAACTTTGGCACCAGAATACAAGAGTATTGCTGAGTTCCAAAAGAAGTTCATGAAGGAACGTCCTGAAAAATAAATAACTCGTCCTCGGACGAGTTTTAATATTGCCGACCGTGAAAGCGGTTACCACACTAGGGAGGAATACACACATGCCATTTGTCGTCTTGATTCTAGGAATTGCCCTATTGCTTTTCTTGATCATTAAAGTAAAATTAAATACCTTTGTTTCATTAGTCGTTACCTCGATTGCTGTTGGTGTTGGTCTAGGATTGCCAATGACCCAAATTGCCACCAGTATTCAAGATGGTATCGGTAGCCAATTAGGAGAACTATCGATCGTCTTTGGTTTCGGTGCTATGCTTGGACGTTTAGTAGCCGATGCCGGTGGTGCTTACCGAATTGCCCACACATTGATTCAAAAATTTGGAAAAAAACGATTGCAGTTGGCAATTGTTTTAGCATCATTCATCATCGGAATCGCTTTGTTCTTCGAAGTTGGTATGGTGCTCTTGATTCCAATCGTCTTTGCGATTGCAATGGAAGCCGGTGTCTCGATTCTGTATCTAGCGATCCCAATGGCTGCAGCTTTATCTGTTACCCATGGATTCTTGCCACCCCATCCAGCTCCAACAGCAATTAGTGCCGTTTTAGGTGCTAGTGCTGGTCATGTGCTACTTTACGGAATAATTGTAGCTATCCCATCCGTCATTGTAGCTGGTCCACTTTATACAAAAGTTGCTAAGAAATTAGTTCCTGATGCTTTCAATCGAACAGGAAATTTAAAAGCCTTAGGACCTCAAAAAGAATTTACACTTGATGAAACACCTAGTTTTGGTATCTCAGTTTTAACTTCATTATTCCCAGTTATCTTGATGGCTATCACGACTATTTATCAATTGCTCTTTAATTGTGGAAGTTTACCAAAACATCCATCAACCTTAGATTCGATTATTGCCTTTATTGGTACACCAGCCATTTCAATGACGATCTCATTATTGATTGCTATGTACACAATGGGTTGGGCACGTCGTTTCAAGACTCCACAGATCATGAATACTGTTGAAGAAGCAGTTAAATCGATTGCTATGCTACTACTAGTTATCGGTGGTGGCGGTGCCTTCAAACAAGTCTTGATCGATGGTGGCGTTGGTGACGCCGTTATGAAATTATTCTCCGGATCAAACTTATCACCGTTGATCCTAGGATGGTTGATTGCAGTTGTTCTCCGTATTGCTTTGGGTTCAGCCACAGTTGCCTCACTTACTGCCGCTGGATTAGTCTTACCATTAATGCAATCAGCAGGTGTTAATCCAGCCTTGATGGTTCTAGCTGTTGGTGCTGGTTCATTAGCCGCATCTCACGTTAATGATGCTGGTTTCTGGATGTTCAGAGAATACTTTGATTTGACAGTTAAAGAAACATTATTGACTTGGACAATGTTAGAAACAGTTATTGCCGTAGTCGGTCTGATTTGTGTCATGATCTTAAGTATCTTTATTTAAAACAAAATAGTATTTCATCGATCCGTTGGCTAAATTGCTGACGGATTTTTTTACTATAAAAATGCCTGTTTCTTTGGGATTTAGAAAGTTATTTGGTATCCTTAGATAGTATTTGAAACAGGGGGATCTATCAGTGAGTAAAATTCGGACATTTTTTATAATTTTTATTGGTGCATCGATTGGTGGGAGTATGCGCTATTTGATCAGTTTATTTTTAGTTTCCGGTTCAGGTTTTCCTTGGGGAACTTTGTTTGTCAATTTGACCGGAGCTTTCTTTTTGCCACTTTTGATCCACTATTTGTATGACCGTTACCATCTCAGTGCCACGACTGTTTTAGCTTTGACGACCGGACTTATCGGCTCATACACAACATTTTCCACGATGACGGCAGATACCTATTATTTATTTGCCAGTGGGAATATGAAATTTTTAACGTTATATTTGATTGCAACTATGATTGGTGGTTTTTTGTTTTCATTGTTGGGAAATTATCTGGCAGCTATCCGAGCTACTTTTTATTATCGCCATGAACGTAACCAAGCAAATATTGAACAAAAAAAAGATACTGACGACTAGTCAGTATCAGGATTAATTAGCTTGTTTTGAAGATAGTTCTGAATCGTCGTCTAATAAAAGGACTGATTCGCCGTTGCAACGGCGTCTTTTGATGTCCTCTTCACCCCAGTGACAAAGTTCATCCAACAATCCGCGGAGACTTTCTCCGTGCTCACTGAGAGAATATTCGACCTTGGGTGGGACTTGCTGATAAGCGTGACGTTCGACCACACCATTGTCTTCC
This sequence comes from Companilactobacillus versmoldensis DSM 14857 = KCTC 3814, assembly GCF_001434295.1. Taxonomy (GTDB): domain Bacteria; phylum Bacillota; class Bacilli; order Lactobacillales; family Lactobacillaceae; genus Companilactobacillus; species Companilactobacillus versmoldensis. The sequence goes on from NZ_AZFA01000025.1 coordinate 13,764, forward strand.
AGATCGCGCAATTGCTGCGTTAAAACCTTTTGAGTGATATTAGGGATAGCGCGCCTAAGTTCGCCCATACGCATAGTTTTACTTTTCAAATGACACAATATGACGGGTTTCCATTTTCCACCGATAACATCAAGGGTGGCTTCGACGCCGATATTGTAAATGCATTGTTTCATTGCCATATCTCCCATCAACGATTATGATTTCTATATTATCATGTTAATTATTTTAATAACAGAATTATTGTTTTTGGTCAGGAATGGTCATTATTTTAAAGGGGATTTTCAAAATGAATGTAGTATTAGTCGCTTTGGGGGCCACGTTGGGCGCATATTTGCGAAATGAATTGACCGTTGCTTCACGAAAGGTGAAATTGGATTTCCCTTGGATGACGTTTTTGATCAATGCAGTCGGTGCTTTTCTTTTAGGTGTAGTAACTGCTAAAATTGGTAATAAGGCGATTTTGCTCTTTTTAGGGACTGGCATGTGCGGTGGCTTTACGACTTTCGGCACTTTCAACTTCGAGTTGAGCCAGCTCTGGTTTCAGCACCGTTATGTACGTTGCTTCATCTATTTTTGTCTGTCGTACATTTTTGGAATATTAGGATTCGCCTTAGGGATCCAACTATAAGAGGTAAATATGGATAAAAAAATTTGGAATCAAAGTCAAAAACCTGGATTGATCAATTCAACTAAATTATTTTTTCAAGACTTATTTGTTGGTGCCAAGCGGGTCAGTCGCCGTGATTTTTGGTGGGGATATCTCGGAACGACCATCTTTTTTGCCATTCTGATTGGTATATTAGTCTTTTTGATGAAGAGCATGCCGCTGATGACTTATTATTGGAGCGCCGTCATTGGCGTAGCCATCGCCATCTCATTCGGTTATTATTTGATTGCCATATACAACGCCGCCATTCGACGCCTACATGATATCAATCTGAAAGCTTGGTGGATGCTACTCATCCTCGTGCCATTCTTCGGTTATATCATCTTGTTAGTGATGATGTCGTTAGGCCAAAGAAATGCCAATAATCGTTTTGAGAAAGAGTTATCCGTTCAACCATAAAAAAAATCCGTCAATTCACGTTCGTGGATCGGCGGGTAATTTTTTTGTAGTGGGAGAGGTTACCACCAAAGTTTGACTAAAGCTTGAGTACCCTCATCGCCGAAACCTTTGTCGTCGACTAATTTTTCATAAAGTGCTTTGGCTTGTTTGGTTGCAGGTAAATCTAAGCCCATTTTTTTGCTTTCGTCTAGTGCGATTCTTAAGTCCTTTAAAAAGTGTTTAGAGAAAAAGCCAGGAGCAAAATCATTATTCAAGATACGAGGGACGTAATTTTCCATGCTCCAGTTGTCGGCACCGCCGCCCTCAAGCGTCTGCAAGACGTCCTCTAAGTTTAGTCCAGCGGCCTTTGCATAGACCAGCATTTCGGAAAGCCCAGTCATCGTACCGGCAATCATGATTTGATTGGCCATCTTGGTGTGTTGACCAGCTCCATAAGTACCGAAGTAGTGTTGAGTTTTTCCAATAATATTGAAAATATCAGTTAACTCTTGATAGGCTTCTTTTGATCCTCCGACCATGATAGTCAATTGACCATTTCTGGCACCAACGTCACCACCAGAGACAGGAGCATCAAGACATTTAACGCCCATCTTTTCAGCCTTTTTGCCGATCTCTTGGGCTAAGGTCGGGGTACTAGTCGTCATATCGACGATTGTTTGTCCGCTCGTCAAACCACTGAAGATACCGGTCTTTTCAGCAAAGTAAACATCTTTGACATCTTGTGGAAATCCGACCATAGTGAAGACAATATCGACATTTTTAGTCAATTCTTGAGGATCCTTGAACCAGTGGGCACCTTGTTTTAATAAGGGTTCCGCTTTTGATTCTGTTCGTGTGTAAACTGAAACGTCATAGTTAGCTTTTAACAAATTGTTAATGATTCCACTACCCATCACGCCAGTACCAATGAAACCAATTTTTTCCATTTTGACTATCTCCTCAAATAATATATTGGTATAATTACTATTTTATCATTGAAAACTAATGCAATGATGTATTACATTGATTGAGGGACTTTAGTTATATTTTAATATAAATTTTTACATACTTAGTTTTGGGGGTGGCAGCGATGGCCATTTTTAAAGAATATTCAAAAAAGATTTTTGCAGCCCTGTTCTACGGGATCACCTCAGCGATTGGTATCCAATTGTTATTACAGCCGTCAAAAATATACACAGTGGGAGTCATGGGTGCTTCCCAGCTGTTCGTTAACTTATTGATCAAATTCATCCATGTTAATACACAAGTTTATCTGTGGTACTTCTTGCTGAACGTGCCACTAGTAATCCTTTCGTGGATCAAATTAGGTAAGAAATTTACTATCTTGTCATTAATTTCTATCGCGTCAGCTTCCATCTTCATCCTGTTCATTCCGCTACATCCATTGACTGATGACCCGATGCTCGCTTCGATCTTTGGTGGTGTCATGGTCGGGATCGGTTCCGGAATTTGTTTCCGCTACGGTTTCTCGACGGGCGGTACCGATATTATTGCCCTGATTATTCAAAAGAGTAAGGGTGGTACGGTCGGGCAAGTGGCTTTCAGTGTCAATGCCATAATTATTTTGATTGCTGGTGTTGTCTTCGGTTGGGAACTAGCTTTGTACAGTATCGTGTCGATTTTCATTACTAATATGGTGATCGATAGAATGTACATCCAGCAACAGAAGATCACTGTAGTCGTATACTCGCATGAGATCGACAAGATTTCCAAAGAATTACTGAAAACTCTCAACCGTGGTATAACGATGGATTACAATTTGACCGGTGCATACTCGGGCGAACAAATTGGTTCGATTACCATGGTCGTGACTAAGTTCCAGCTCTTCTTCGTCAAGCAGACGGTTCAAAAGATTGATCCTAAGGCCTTCATCAACATTCAACCAACCATTGGGATCATGGGAAGATTTAACGATAATTAAACGATTTATGAAAATAACATCAGGCCAATTATGGTTTGATGTTTTTTTGATGTCATGAATTTAGAGAAAAATGTAACAGAGTAACATTTTATTAGGTGCGAAAAATACTAATTAAATTGTAATAAATTATTAGTTGAAGTTGACTGATGCTTAAATTAAATAGTGGTCAGGGCAGCAAACACGGCCTAATTTGATAAAAAATAAAATTAAAAATTAAATTATAAAGTGAAATAGGTAACAAAATTGGTATCTGAAAATTAACAATATTTGATTATTTGAAAAAGTTGCCAAAGTAGTCATTGGTATAGCTTGTTTTAGTCATTAATTAAGCCGAAAATGCCTTTATAACAGCATATATGGAATTGTTTTTGATAAATGAAATATCTTAAAATGATTTTGATGGCGTTTACAATATAAAATAATAACTGTACAATTAAGTTGGTTCAGCGATGAGTCATATTTTTTTGATTATATTAGTGAATAAAATCACTTTATTTTATGCTTGGATGAGGTGTTTGCTACCGCTAAATGATATCTGGCTCTCGACTAACTTTTCAAAATTTTAAATTTGATCAGGGGAGGCAACAATGAAAGTTCAAGAAGGCTATATGCCATATTTAGGATATGAAACTTATTACCGCATCGTCGGTGAACAGCATGGGAATAAGAAACCATTGGTCTTACTGCATGGGGGACCAGGTTCGACTCACAATTACTTCGAATTGCTGGATGACATTGCCGTCGATGGTCGACAGTTGATCATGTATGACCAGCTAGGCTGTGGTAATTCTGCGGTACCGTCACATCCGGAGCTATGGAAAAAGGAAACTTGGGCTAATGAATTGATCGAGTTACGGAAATATCTCGGTTTGGATGAAATTCATTTGTTAGGTCAGTCTTGGGGTGGCATGTTGGCATTCATTTACATGTGTGATTACCATCCCACAGGCATTAAGAGTTTGATCTTATCAGGTACTTTACCATCAGCTAAATTATGGGCTCAAGAACAACATCGCATGATCAATAATTTTATGTCAGAAGAAGATAAAGCAGCAATCGCACAGGCTGAAAAGACTGGTAATTATGATGATCCAGCCTATCAAAAAGCTAATGCAAAATATATGGAACAACATGCTGCTGCGACACCGACAGCTGATTCCCCGGAACCACTCAGAAGAAAGAAAATTTCGGGAACAGAAAGTTATATGGTCGCTTGGGGTCCGAATGAATATTCACCGGAAGGGACATTGCACGATTACAACTATCTGGATCAGATGAAGAATATCACCACACCAACGCTGATCACTAGTGGTATCAACGATCTTTGTACACCATTGATAGCAAAAACGATGTACGACGGTATCCCTAATTCGCGATGGGAATTATTTGCCCACAGTCGCCACATGCCATTCGTTGAGGAGAATGCTAAATATGAAGAATTGCTAACTAAGTGGTTAGACGACCATGATTAACCAATAAAATTTTTCGAAGGAAGGTTTTTGAAGTGGACGAAGACGTGGTTGATAGCAAGACTAACAGTAAGAAAAAGATCAAATCTAAGAAACCGTTTGGTTTTTACGTTTGTTCTTTAGGATTCACTTTCGAACGAACGAGTTTTTATACCGTTAAATATATGCTTGCCATTTGGATCGCTACACAAGTTGGGAAGGGTGGTTTAGGTCTGACTGATGTTCAGGCGGCCTCGATGGCCTCAATGTTCATCGCAATGACTTATATTACACCGGTCATCGGTGGTTACATTGCTGACTACTGGCTGAATCCCAAAATTTGTGTCGCTTCAGGAATGATTCTCATGGCGATCGGGTACCTATTTACATGGCAAGCACACTCGATTCCAATGGTTTGGGCAATGATCATCCTGGTTTCAATCGGGACTGGCTTGTTCAAAGGAAATTTATCTGGTATCAATGGACTTTTGTTTGACGACCAAGAAGAACTGAACGAGGCTTTCACAGTTCAATATACTTTTACTAATTTAGGTTCCTTTACCGGAACGACCTTTATCGTTTTGTTGATCCCTGTAATTGGCTTCAACAATGTGTTCCTAGTTTGTTCACTCTTTATGTTCTTAGATGCGATTTGGTTCATCGCTAATCGGAAGACATTCGGTGACGCCGGTTCGAAACCATTCAAGATCGATCAGCGTAAATTTGATTCCGTCGCATCAAAAAAGACTGAAGATGGTAAAAATGCACCATTGACATCTGGTGACAAAAAACGGATCACTGCAATTATTTTGGTTACGTTGTTCTCAGTTGTATTCTGGATGGCTTGGTATTTAGCTTATATGCCAATCTATTATTACTTCGGTCATGGCGACGGTGCAGCCTTTCTCAACCGTGCCAACTGGGCTTTGGGTAGTTTCAGCATTCCAACGTCCTATTTTGATTCAGTCAATGCTTTAGTCTGCATTGCAATGGGACCTATCATTGGTAAGTTGTGGACCAAGTTGGCTCAAAGACCGCAAGGTGATATGAGCATATTCAAAAAGACTGCCCTAGGGATGATCTTCATGGGTCTTTCATATGTAGTTATGATCGTGGCTGATTATGTTGGCCAAGGAAATACTTCTATTTTATGGATTGTCTTAGTCGGTATCTTGATGTCGATTGGTGAAATGGTCTTCTCGCCGTTAGGTAATTCCTTCATCACTAAGTTGGCACCATCGAAATTGATGGGATTACTATTAGGCTTTTGGCCAATCGCCGTATTTTTTGCAACTTTGATTTATCCAAAAGTATACGCCTTATTGAAGACGACTGATCCAACTAGTTTTCAGATCGGTTACGGAATTTTAGCTTTAATAGTTATTGGTTTAGGCTTAGCACTCTATCTTTCCAGTAAATCTTTGGATCGACTAGAAAGTGCCAAGTAATAGTAAGTTTGGGGGATATGTACGATGTTAAATGAAACAAAGATTCGTGAATACTTAGAAAAGAATCACTTGGATGCCTTTTTCATGGCTAAACGTGAGAATATCCGTTTTACCAGTGGCTGGACTGGTGACGATTCATATTTACTGTTAACTCAAACAGGACAATATTTCTTTACTGATCCACGTTATACCGAACAAGCTGATATTGAGATACCTGATTATCAGATCATCAATTGGCGTTTTCCTGGTAAAACAGTTGGAGACTCAGTTGCTAAAGTCGTTGCGGAAAATAAGATCAAAACAATTGCTTTTGAAGATGATTACTTAACTTTTGATATGTATGCAGATTTCGAAAATAAAGTTAAAGCTGAGCTAGTTCCTGCAGGTGGCGTGATCGACCGGATGCGGGTCATCAAATCCCCACAAGAGATCGAATATGCTCGAATCGCTTGTGAGATTTCTTGTCGAGCATACAAGCGTATTTTGAAAGATATTCATGTTGGGGCAACTGAAAAAGAATTAGCCATGAAGTTGTCGCTTTATATGACTGAAGAGGGTGCCGACAATCAACCATATGGAAACATCTTGATTTCAGGTGCCAAAACTTCATTATTGCACGGGATTCCATCTAGCAAAGCAATTGAATATGGTGACTTAGTCTTGATGGACTTCGGATGCCAGTACAAAGGTTATATGTCAGATATGACTCGGACAATCGTTGTGGGTAAGGCTACCGCTAAGCAAAAAGAAGTTTATGACTATACCAGAAAGAGCCTAGAAGCAGTTGAAAAAATGTTGAAGGCAGGCGTCAATTATAAAGATACTTATCCTGAATCTCTCAAACCACTTGAGGGTACGGAATATGGTCCGTTAACTTATAACAAGATCGGTCACAGTATTGGTCTGTTCGTTCATGAAGAACCATTACTAGCGGTCGATTATGATGATCTGATCGATGAAAACACAGTTCTAACGGTTGAACCAGGTATTTATATCCCAAGCTGGGGTGGCATTCGTTTGGAAGATCAAGGTTTAGTCACAAAAGATGGCTTTGAAAACATGATCAGTATTTCGCATGATTTGATTGAATTGTAGTGACATCTTTAAATTACGTATTTGATGAGCAAAGTTTTTTGATAAATAAATAAATTAAGGTGGGGTTTATTATGACAAAAAGATTTCGTGGTTCATGTACAGCAATGTTAGTAGGAAAAGATGCAAGCATCGATGGTTCAACAATGATTGCTAGAGATAATGATGCACACGGTTCGATCGAGCCACAGCGATTTATCGTCGTCAAACCAGAAGATCAAAAACAAGATTATCAATCAACCATCACAGGATTAAAAATTAAGTTACCAGCTGATCCAATGAAATATACTTTGACACCACGAACGATTTTAACTGAAGGTATTTGGGGTGCTTCAGGTATCAACAGTGCTAATGTCGCCATGTCAGCAACTGAAACAATTACGACTAATTCACGGATTTTAGGAGTCGATCCTTACAATTATGATGGAATCAGTGAAGAAGACTTAGAAGTAATTGTTCTACCATATATTCACAGTGCTCGTGAAGGTGTCGAACGACTAGGAAAGTTGCTGGAAAAATATGGCACATATGAACCAAACGGAATCTCGTTTGCTGATAAAGATGAGATCTGGTGGTTAGAAACTATCGGAGGACATAATTGGGCAGCCGTAAAGATTCCTGATGATGCCTATGTAGTTGCACCAAACCGGATGAACATTGATGATTTCGACTTTGATTCCGACGATACCATGGCTTCAACTAATTTGAAATCGATCATCGACGAATACCATCTCAATCCTGACCGAGATAAAATTAATCTACGTCATATCTTTGGCAGCTCGACTATCCGTGATTCAGAATATAACAATCCTCGTGCTTGGTATATTCAGAAATTGTTCAATCCCGAGATCGAACAGGATCCAAGAGATCAAGATTTGCCATTTATTTGTCACTCTAAGAAGAAATTGAGTCTGGAGGATATTAAATTTGCTTTGGGAACTCACTATGAAAATACGCCTTATGATGTTTATGGGCATATGGGTTCTGAAGACGAGAAAAAGATGTTCCGGCCAATTGGTATCAACCGTAACCACAGTTTGCACGTTTTACAGATCAGAAATGGAGTGCCAGACGAAATTGCTGGTATCCACTGGGTAGCATTTGGTGTTAATACTTTTGATACAATCGTGCCATTCTATGCCAATATTGAAGATACTCCGGCAACGTATCGAGATACACCAGCTAAATTTGACCCCGCTCAATTTACTGGCTAAGTAAGGCTATGGGATTACTTGGTGATTATGACTATGATCTATATCAAGACTCTCGGAATACTTTTGAATTAGAAGCGGTCGCTAAATTTAGAAATATTCAAATTGAAGCTGATAAAGAGGCCACTAAACAATCAGATGTGCCAGCATTTCTGACAAAAATCAATCAACAGTTAGCTGATGAGGCTTATGACAGAACAGTTGCATTATTTGGAGAAATGATCGACTTAGGTTCTCCGAAGATGAAACTACATTTTGATTTAATGGGATAAAAAAATCGTTGACCTACTATTTTAGTAGATCAACGATTTTTTGATGATCGAAAGTCATTCGATTATTTGATTGCGTCGGCGATTGGTTCGTCACCAGTTGCAAATTCATATTCTTTTTTGATTGTAGAAGGTGTTTCGATGGCTTGAACGACTGCTTTAGCAACGTCGATACGAGGGACCTTACCTGATTCGTCTTTACCTGTCAACTTGATTTTTCCAACTGAATCTTCTTCAGTCAATGAGCCTGGATGCAAGATCGTATAATCGAGGTTCGTGCCGCGTAAGTGTTCATCAGCATAGTGTTTAGCGATGTAGTATGGTCTGATTCCAGAAGCTTCCCATTTGCTACGATCTTCACTGAACATTGCACTAACCATAATGTAACGTTTGATACCTACGGCTTCAGCAACCATCATTGTCTTGATAGCTCCATCAAGGTCGATCTCCATTGTTAGATCAGCACCTGCACCACCAGCTCCGGCAGTGAAGACTAAGACATCAGCACCAGAAGCCACGATTGAATCATGAATATCTGATAGTGAAGCAGTTAGGTCTAAGAATTGTGTGGGGATGTTATTTTCTTGATAAGCCTTGATTTGTTCTTGGCTACGAAGACCAGCCACAAAATCAATATTGTGTGATTGTAGTTCTCCTACCAATAATTGTCCGACTTTACCATGTGCACCAATAATTAATACTTTCATATGCATACCTCCTCTTTATCTTAACTGTAACAACAAAAAATAATTTTTGCTAGTATTAAGAATTTAGTTATAATTAAAACTAGGAGGGAAATATGAAAATATTAGGTATTTTAGCATCGCATAAAGAGCATGGCCTTAATGCAGAGATGTTACAAAACGTGCTTGATAATGTCGGTGAAGGCGTTGAAACTGAGACGATTTATTTAGAAAACTATCATATTACACCGCATAAATATCACGAGGATAACCCAGTCCTGAACCAATTAGCTGATAAGTTAATGGAGAGTGATGTTTGGGTCTTTGGTGCTCCCACATATTGGCGTGAGTGCCCAGGTTTGTTAAAAAACTTCTTTGACTGTATGCGTCCAAAGTTTGTTTACTTTAAGGACAATGGTGACACTATTCCGGGACCATTCAAAGATAAGCATTACTTGAGTATTTCATCTTGTTATATGAGTACGACTGAAAACTTTCTGACAGGTATTACAGATGAGACGTTTAAAACCATCGACCGAGTAATGACAGCCGCAGGTGTGATCAAGGCTGGTGAGATCGTCTTACCAAACACATTTGGAATGAAAGAGATCCCAGAAAAGAAAAAAGATTTATGTGCCAAATATGGTCATAAAATCTCTAAAAAACAAGAAAAGGATGATTCTACTGTGAAAAGATATATTCAACTGTTTTTCATGATTGCTGTTATGGCTTTGATCACAATGGGGATTCAATTGCCATTGAAGGCTATCATGCCAATCGACAACTTTTGGGTCAACTATATTAGCTTTACGATTATCTTCTTCGTATTGTTAGGTTGCATCCTGCATTACATGACCTTTGTTAAGCACCGTCGGAGATAATTGTTTCTGTAAGCTTATCAAAAGTACAAATGTAAATTTGATAATTGATAAAAAACGAGGTGCGTGGGTAACCCCCGTTTTTAAATCGCTGTTTCTTTATCGATTGATAAACTTCCAATATTTTCTCATCCTATCAAAAAAACACGCTGGATCATTTAAATCGAGCGTGTTTCTACTTATAATGCTATAAAATTTTTAACTATTTCATTTGATCGATTTGATCAAGCACTTTGTCATAAGTTGGTTCGTTAGTTTCTTCTTCTAAGATTTCTGAATAGATGATTTGTTTATTAGTATCTACGACCCAAACGGAACGAGCTAAGATACCCATGGAATCAATCAAAAGGCCAGTTTTCTTACCAAAATCATGATCAGCATCGGAGAGCATTTCCATATTCTTAACGCCTTCTGCGGCACACCAGTTTCTTTGTTCTTCAATCGAGTTTGTCGAGATAGTTACGAAATTAATTTCTGAATGTCCGTCAACTTCTTGATTGAATTTCTTAGTTTGAATGCTGCAAACGCTAGTATTGATGTTAGGAACGACACTGATCAAAACTGGTTTGTCCAATAAATCGTTTAAAGTAACTTCCTTACCATCTTTGTTTTTAACAGTAAAATCTGGGAAAGTTTCACCAACGTTAGATGGTTTTCCTAGAGTAGAGACAGCCTCGCCTTTAAATGTTAGATCCATAAAAGTCACACCTTTCTTGTATGAAATTAAGTATAGATTAAATCAAATAAAAAGCATAGAAATTTGATTATGAGCAAATAGTAAGGAAATAACGGCAATTGGCCGTTATTTTTGGTTGTCTAACATTTTTTTGATGACGGGTATTTTGCCAAGATCACTGACGTTATCTCCCGAAACTACAACTGTGTTAGCTGGTGAAGTTGCTAATTGAGAAAAGGCATTAATAGTTTGATTTTTGAAATATCCTTCTTTGGCTTTGTCCAAGCTTTGATTCATTTGTTCAATCCGATAACTTTCTGCATCAGCTCGGGTCCTGGTTGCTTTGGCTTGGGCATTGGCCGTAGCAATCAAGGCATCATTCTTAGCTTTAGTGGTCAATTCGATACTCTTAGATTCACCCTCTGCTTTGGAGATAGCCGCAATTCTTTCTCGGTCAGCTTTTAATTGCTTATCCATTGAATCTTGGATCGATGGTGTAGGCTTCAATTCATCAATATTAATTCGGTCAACATTGATGCCATATGTATTGGTTAGATCGCCAATGGCGTTAGCCAATTCTTGATTGATCTTTGAAGTAGAACCGAGGGCTTGATTTAGGTCCATTCGACCAGTGATATCTCGCAAATGACCACGGACCAATTGTGACATCGATTCGACGGAATCAGTGTTTTCGTAACGATATTTGACCGCATCTGTGACATGATAATTCAACGTCAAACTGGCGCGGACGTCAGCGTTATCCTTAGTGATGATCGAATAATCAGGAAGTTTGAGTGGATTCATTGCTAAACTTACTGGGTAGATTTTTTGTAGAAATGGAATGTAGAAGTGTAATCCCGCATCAACGCTGTGATGATATTTTCCCAAAAATTCAACTAGACCTTTGTGATTTTGATGAACGATTTTTATACCAAACATGAAATTCCCCCTATTTAAGTGGTTCTAAAGTTAAAATGTTGCCATTTGCTTCAATAATCGTGTAGTCATCTTGAACATCAACCGCTTGGCCGTTGTTTAAAATATAGCGGTAGTAAATACCGTGGACACTTACCAAGCCACTTTCAGTCAAAATCTCACTCCCTTTGATTGTCTGGCCAACGATCTGACGATTTTCAAACGTTTCTTGCTTGGTACTTTCTTGCAAAAGATGCACAATATAATTATTGATGCTGCGATTTTCTGATTTGGCCTTTGCCGTGACTTGTTCATACAAATCATGGTCAAGCCGAAGTAAAAATTTTTTCTCTGCCATATTATAATGATATCATATTGATATTACGGTTAAAGGAAAAGCCCCAATAGTATGGTGCGCTTTGAAAAATATTCACAGATAATACTAATATAATACTAATTATGTATCGAGACGAAAACTTATTGAAAAGGGTATGAAAATGAACATAGCGAATGATGAAATTGAGATTCGAAATTTTATTGAAGCTGACTTTAACACTTTTTATCAATTAACAAGTGACAAAGAAAGCCATCAGACTGCGGGATTGGAATACGAACCGAATGAAAATAAATCTAAAAATATTTTTGATAAATATTTAGTTCTTGCCAATTCCTATGCAGTGGCCTTAAAATCAAGTCACCAGATGCTTGGCATCATTGAGCTAAATGAACGCGGTGTTTCGAATGGTTTGGATAAAACTCGAGAAGTAGGGTTTATCATTGCTCCAGTTTTTCGGCACAAGGGCTATGCCACACAGGCTCTCAAGTTGATTCTAAATTATGGTTTCAAAACACTTGCTCTCACAGAAATTTGGGCATCTGTTAAGACAAACAATGCTGTCCCTCAGACTCTTTTGACTAAATTAGGGTTTAGGTATATTTACCAAGTCAGTCAAGATCCACTGCACTTGGAGTCACAGGAAAACATGTTGAAATATTATTTATTAAAGAACGAAGATGGAACAGATTAATAAAATAACCTGTTTTTTTTATTATTTTATTTATCGAATGATAAATAAAAATTCTTAAAGGAGAGGTGGAGATCATGTTTAAAAAGAGATCTCGTCGTCGTACCAACAATCATAAGAAAATAACCCTGATTGCCATCAGTGCCTCGATCATTATTGGAATAACTGGGGGGCTAGGTTTGAATTTAGTTCAATCCGATGCCCAAGTTGGACAAAATCGCAAGGTTTCAAATGTTTCAGTTGAAGTCACTAATAATGGAACTAGCACTGAAGAACAAAATCTTGGGAAACCAGATAAGAAACCAAATCACAAAACAAATCACAAACCGAACCTTAAACCTAGTAAAAAACCTGGATCTCACGGTAATAATCATGGAAGTAATCACATTGTCAGTGGTGGAGTTGGTCATGGGTCAGGCAACTCCAGTAACCTTAGTCAAGGTTCCAATTTAGGCCATGGTCAAAATGCCAGCTCAGAAGTAGGGGACGAGTCGGATAGCGATATCAATGATTCAGGAACTAATGCCAATTCCAGTTTAAATGGTGATAATGAAGATGAAGTGCCAGCAGTAAAGGTCGATAACCGTAAGCAGTTTCCACAAACAGGAGAAAGCAAAAATCGACTAACCATAATTGGTATAGTGATGCTATGCGTCTTATTAAGTGCGTTGGTTCAGACAAAATACAAAAATATCAATGTAAAAAACCAGAAATAAATTATACAAAAATATACAAAACTTCTAGTTTAAATTTTGATATTTATCTGCTAACATTCGGAACGTGTTAAACAATAAAAAAATTCTAGGGAGGAATTTTAACATGAAGATTACAAGAACTGCTTTAGTAAGCTCCATTGCTGCCGTAGGTATGGTTATCGGTGGTATCGCTCCAACAACAGTTAACGCTGCTGATGCTACAGAATTAAATTTGAATAATGGTAAATTGATTACATCTACAAAAGAGAATGCAGGACAGGCTTATTCAACTGCTAATGTTACTGTTATTTCAGGATTCTTAACTCTTGAAAAAGTACCTAATTTTAGTTTCGTTAAAGCTCAAGCAGGAACAGATACTAAGTTAGATACAAGTAATAAGTTAGAAACAAGTAATAAGGCTCTTAACGATGATGGTAATAATCAAGGCCTTTTACAAATTACTGAATCACGTTCAGGAACTGAAAATAAAGGATTTGATCTGACAGCTCAGTTGGGTGAATTCAAGGAATCAGATGGTAAAGCTGCAACTTTAAAAGATGGAAGCAAAGAATCTGCTTTTTCATTAAAATTGAATAGTGTTAAAGCTACTAATTTATCAGATAAAAATTCCAATATGACAACTAAAGAAGCTAATTTAGTAGCCGGTGGAGATGCCGCTTCAGTATTGTCAGCTAAGGCAGGCAATGGAGCTGGTACTTATCAAGCAATGTTCACTGACCCAAGCTCAGCCTTATTGAAGGTATCAAAAGATTTAGTTACAAGTTCAAGTAGTACTACAAATGGAGGCCAAAATGTAACTTCATATACAGGTCAAATTACTTGGACATTGACTGCCAAGGCAGCAGGTGCAACAGAAAAGCCTGATGGAAACGCACCACAAACTCCAGCTGCATAATATTTGTCGACCACAAAGTGTCAGTTTCAAATCACTTATCGAAAGCCACTACATTTGTAGTGGCTTTTGATTGCATTTTAAGAGTTCTACATTTAACACTCGGAGGGTATCAATGAATCAATTTGTTAAAAAACTTATCTTTGGCATAGCAGTTGTTTTTGCTATCTTGACTGGCTTACATTTCGGTACAGCTCAGGCGGCGACTTCTGGTGATTATACCTTGAAGCCAACAACTAGCGATGATTCCAAAGTTAATGTTGACGGTGGTTTTTACCTTATCAATGGTGAACCTGGTGAGACGGTCGATGTTAAAGTAGAAATTTATAATACTGATAAATCGGATCGGAAATTTTTGGCGATGATCAATACTGCTTATACGAATGACGAAGGTAACCCAGGATATGATTCGACACAAGTTTCTGATCCAAACTTAAAGATCCAAATGAAAAAAATCACTGAAAACAATCATCAAATCGTTCCTGTAGCAGGTGATGAATCGACCACGGTAACCTTTAAAGTTAAAGTCCCTAGCCAAAGATTTTCTGGCTATTTAATGGGTGGCGTCAACGTCAGCCCTTATCATGAGAAAGCTAAGGGTACCGTTTCTCAAAATGGTACTTTGATCAAAAACAAATTTAGCTATTCATTACCGATTCAGTTAACGCAAAAGGATAGTAGTGGGAGTGATGTTAATTATAAAATCAATTCTGTTAAACCAAAGGTCATCAGTTCTGGTGATAATGGTCAAGTTGGGGTAGCGGCTAATGTAGCTAATACCAAGAATGCTTATCTACCGGATTTAAGTTCACACGCTGTTGTGACCAAATATGGTGATAAGAAATTCAAGATAACTACTAATAAGGATAATCAGTCACCAGTACCAACATCTAACTATAATTACGGGATCAGTTGGGGTGACCAACCATTAACGGCCGGTAAATATCATCTGAAATTAACTTATTCTGGAAATGGCGTTAGAAATTGGACCTTGAACAAAGATTTTGTCATTACTGATGCCCAAGCTACTAAATATAATAAATTAGCTGGCCATAAACCAAATTACCTCTGGCTCTATATCACACTAGGAGTGCTCTTGTTAGCACTGATTCTCGGACTAGGGATTTATCTAGGAAATAAAAAAGGTCAAGGTAGCGGCAAACAACGTAATCGCAACCGTTCAAGACGTCGTAACCGCAGTCGTCGACGCTAATAATGAATTTTAAAAAAGTTTTGTTGGTATTTGCCACGATTGTGTTGTCAATAATCACTGCTGGCATGGAATTGGAAACAGTCAAAGCGGATATCCAAAATGTTTCGGTCACACCTTTGGTCGAAGGAACAGATTCCGCAGATCGTTTTGAGATTTCTGCTGAACCAAACTCAGTAAAAGCCTTAAAACTTTCAGTCACCAATTTTGGTCTACAACCCGTTGAAATCAAGGTTAAACCAACGAATGCTACAACTAGTCCTAGCGGTGAGATTGGTTTTGACGATTCTGTCGCAGTAGGTAATTATGGCTTGAAGTACGCTTTTTCCAGTATGACTGAAGCACAATCGCTTCGGCTCAAAAAGAATCAAACTAAAGATCTAACTTTCAAAGTAAAGTTGCCTTCCCAGCAGCTTTCTGGAACGGTGATCGGCGGATTTGATGTCTATGATACTCACCATCCTAACGATGGTCATTCAGGTGTTGGTGTTTATTTTAAAACCAATAAATCTGAAACAAGCAATCAGCCGTTGAAATTTCACGGGATTACACCAGTCGTTCATGGTGAACAACCATATTTAAATGTTGATCTGGCCAATTATAATTCGAAAATTTTGAAAGATTCAACAGTACAAATAAAAATCAAGAAAAATAATTGGTACAACAAACTGGGTTTGAGTAATGATTATCAAGTTCAAGATATGGATTTTAAAACTATTGCACCTAATTCCAAAGTGCCGATTGAATTCGATTTAAAACAAACGCCAGTGATACCTGGTCGCTACTTAGTTGAAGGTTCTATCAAAAGATCAGGTCAAGTTTGGCATTTTAAAGAGAACGTCAAAGTTTCATCCGTTGCCGCTAATTTAGTCAATCAGGCGTCGAAAAATTTGATTTATGACAAGACTGGTCTTTATGTGACCATTATTGGGATACTCTCAATGATCATTATTTTGATTTTTTGGGGCATCAGTTATCAGAGGAGATAAAATGAAACGAATCGTTATAATATTGACACTAGTATTAGCAATTTTGACCGGAATAACTTTTACTAAAACAGTTCGCGCCGATGATACTAGTGCTAAAAAATCCTACTCGATCCAGGCAGTCATGCCCGAGAACCAATTGGATAAAAACCTGACCTATTATGACATCCAGTCGAAACCAAATTTCCAACAAAACTTGGAATTAGTCGTTTTCAATACTGGAACGGAATCGATTGATGTTAATGTTGAACTAAATAACGCTTATACAGCCGATGCTGCAACTATCGGCTACGAAAAATTTTCAGCTAAGACGTATAATAATCCCAATCCAGAGCTAACTTTGCTCGTTCAAGGATCACGCCGTCAAAAGGTCAAATTGGCGGCCGGTAGTACAAAAAAAGTTATTTTCAAGATCAAGAATCCTGCCAAACCATTTCAAGGGATAATTCTTGGTGGTATCACGACTACAGCATCGGTCGACACTTCTTCAAATCAAAACATCGATGTATCGAATCAGATCCGTTACGTTAAAGGAGTGGTACTTCACTCCAAAGCTGACCCGATAACACCTAATATGAATCTGCTAAGTGCTGCACCTCGCTCGATCAATCATGATGTTGGCTTAGGTTTTCGTCTAAGTAATGAAGCCCCGGTCAATATCAATGACGTCCAAGTAAAAGCTAAGATTAACCATAAAGGAATGAAAACCATCAAATATAGTGCGGACAAGTTGCAAATTGCCCCCAATACAAAATTTGATTATTTTATTCCTATCAAGCATTTAGAACCAGGCAGTTATACTAGCGAAATAACCTTTAGCAGTAAATCTGGATATACAAAACTTTCCACAATAAACTGCAGGTCACCCAAGGAAAAATTCAAGCATTAGATGAATCAATGCAAGAGCGTTCATCAAACAAGTTTTGGATCATCGTTATTCTTAGTTTGGTAGCAATCTTAGTAGCTGGACTTTGGTTCTTCATGTATGCAACAGGTAAGAAAATAGGTCTGAAAAGGTCGATTGAATCAGAAGATATCGAATAAAAAAATGCTGATAATTCAAATTACGAATTATCAGCATTTTTGTCTGCCATAAAATTAGGGTCTAAACTTTCTGGTAT
>NZ_AZFA01000026.1 GCF_001434295.1 Companilactobacillus versmoldensis DSM 14857 = KCTC 3814
TAATGCTTCGTGGAATTGATTTGGAAAGTTATTCATAATATTTAGTCCTTCTTTTCTATTTAGAATTATCTGAAAAATTTTTGTTCTTTGATTAAATCTATTGAAGCTGTGGTGTAACTTTTTGTGGATTGATCGTCCATGTTTGAATTTGATTTTAATGAAGAATTGTTCATAATTGATATCCTTCTTTGTTTGTAATTTTTATTAGTTTGAATGTTTAAGTTTAAAAGTATTATCTATTGATAGTATGAAACAATGGTCGAAGGTGTTTTTCTAAATGACCATTGCGTTGATCAACGGCTGCAGATACAGCGTTGTGAAATTCGTTGGTGTAGTTATTGATGTGTACCAACCTCCTTTCTATGTGATACATTATTGCGTCTGAAGCTTTAAGAGGGCTTAAAATTACATGTAGATTATTTGAAGATAATGTGAACAATAAAAAAAGAGTGATATTCAAGTCAATGAATATCACTCTTAAATTAGATAGAATTGCTGATACACCAAGTTAAATTAGCTTTATAGTGGCCATCTGGAAAGCCTTCTGCAGGGACGACTAAGTTCAATCCCTGATACTTCTTCCATACAATAGAGGGAAATTTTTTCCCGTTAGAACTATTAGCGACTTCAACCGAATGGTTCATGGGGTCACTTTTTTGATGATGCTCGTCAATATAGTTAAATCTCATATGACTAGCTTCGCCGTTAGGGCCATAGATATCAGAAGATTCTAATTGTAAACTAGCCGGAGCCTTGTTCCGACGTCGATCATTTATCGTCACAATTGGCGACGTCTCATCCGGGCTTTTACGTTGGTGCGTCCGCGGTCCGAACTTCAAGACCGATCCAAAATCAATCGGCTTGAGTTCGGATAATTCGATAGAATTGCTAGAAAAGGTCGCTGATGTCTGTTTAATTTTAACCTCAGTTCCATCGCTCAATTTCAAGACCGGGTCATAATCGAAATGCCCCGTCACAAATGAGTTAACCTGTGTCGTGATTTCTATTTTGGTAGTGCCCTTAACGCTAACAGTCAAATTAGGAACTTCTAACTGATGCTTATCAGCATCCAAAGTATAATTGACATCTTTCTGGCCAACTTTGACTGATTTAATCGATTCGTTAGGACTATATGGAAAGATGAACGTGCCTGGCTTGGTACTGTAGTTTTCAAAATCTGAACTATTGCTTAAACTGATATCGTGTATGAGATGATCGGTTGGAATAACATCCGTCAATTTTGAAACCGTCTCATTAGCACGAGAATAATCTATGTCAGAGATTTTATTAGTAGTAGTAAAAACTGGTTTTTCATGGACATGTAAAGTGACCCTTTGAGCTATAATCATATCGAGTGGTGTTTCTTTATTCTTATCCTGTTTAATAGGTTTTTTACCATTTGGATTATCTAATTTTGGAGTAAAAATAGTTATGCCTATTGTTGATAAATTATCGTCAATTGATATATTGGAGATTTTGACAGTTGCTGCTGTATGATTTAGATTTGGTGCAGGACCTTCAGGCTCTATTTTGAGATACTTTGATTTAGATTTAGATTTAGTCGTCGCCCACCAATAAAGGGAAGAATCGTCACTAAACGAATCATTAAGTTTAAAATGTGCGGTTTGACCTGCTATCACATCAGTATCGCCATCTATGAGATGTAGTATTTTGATTGTTTTCTTTCTAACCTGTATCGGTTTATTATCATTTCGATTTAAAGTTGCAATAATATCGAAAGAACCAGATTTTCCAATTGCTTCATCTTTTATATCAAATATGCCATTTGAATCTATCTTTGCCAAATTATTATCACTTACTGACCAGCTGATATAATTATTATCAGTTGAATAAGATGGATCAAATTTAATTGAAGCAATGAATTTACCATCTTTATAATGATTATCAGATATTAAATAATCAGTATTAGTTTTAATTGAAAAATCAGTTGAAGGTATATCTTGATCAACAAAATGAACAGCAAATACTCGAGAAGTTAGTATGGGATTGAAATCTATAGGATAAACTTGGGCCTGTACTTGATAATAAACGGTTTGTTCTTTTTTTGATGAGACGGTTAAGTCGGATTGATCTCTATTTTTAGCTGGGGATGTTGTTTCGATACCTTGTGTGATGCCTTCAGAACTGTCCTTAATAGATACAGGTTTCCAGTTTTTTCCATCAGTTGAACGATACCAGTTAAAGGTTGTTTGAGATATAAGAACATTGTTTCTTATAATTTGACTGATAAGTGTATGATGTTTGTTCAGATTAACGTATGTATCAGCTGGTGATTGATAACTAATTCCAGCCTTAAAAAGCCAAACACCATTGATTCCAATTGTATTGGTTTCGCTAGGTGTGGCAAAGGGTTTAGCTGTAATGGCACTATCGTTTACTTTGCTGAAATTTTTATCAGGTATACCTGCAGTATTATTTGCGACTTTACCCGGATCCCCTTCTGGGTGTATGTCTGTTACTGCTGGTGTGTCGTCAATGGCTGCTTGTGACAGCTGATTTTCCATTGGTAAAATTGTGACTAGTGCAAAAGTTAAAATTGAGATGACAAATAAGATAGGTCTCATCAAGGTTCCCCCTCCTTGTTTAAATACCATTAATATACTTAAATTTAAGTATAAGTTAGACTTAATCATTTTCATACTGAAAAATTATTGTATTGGATGATATATTTTTTTATAAACAAAAAGCAACTCAATTTTCTAGAATTGATTTGCTTTTATTTTGAGAGAAAATGAATTCATTTTCTTTCACCTGGGGTTGTTTATATAATGAATGAATGTTTTTTTAACTAATTATTAGAAGCGTGTAACGTTATCAAATAATTGGCCTACTGCCATAACATCATTAGCAGCTGTGTGAATTCCTGTACTGATTCCAGCACGTAATGAATTTAAAATGATCATAAATTGTTCCTCCTTCGTTTGAACAAGATTCATTATGCATCGAGAAGCATAACTGAACCTTAAATTTTCGGAGAAATCATAAAAATATTAATATATATTTTTGACGAACTTAGCAATCTCGTTGGCAGCATCGTCTGCTTGTGGTAAAACGCCAACCATCGGGGCGAAAGCGTGCGCCATACCGTTGTATTGGATGAAGTTGACTTGAGTCTGATGAGCTTGCAGACCCAAAGCATATTGTTCGTCTTGCAACCGGAAAAAGTCGAATTCACCAACAATCAACAAAGTATTGGGGTCATTTTTCACATCATCGTGCAGTGGCGAAATCAACGAATGTGACGGATCCTCATCATTTTGCAGATAATATTTACGCATCACCGCATTCAATTGGTGAAAAAGTTTTCCGTAATTATTGCGGATCAAGATTTGTTCTTTCTTGATCGGAAATTCATCGTAGTCCCACAACGCTTTAGTCTCATCGTCGGATAGGGTAACGACTGGGTATAGTAGAACATTGGCGATAGAAGTTTTATAACCTAATTTACCAAGTAATTTATTTACAGCTAGACCAATATTGCCACCTGCGGAATCACCACTTAAAATGATTTTCTTCAGTCCAAGTTGTTTTTGAAAGTAGAGACTGACCGCTACGCCATCAAAGATTGCATTGGGGTAGGGGGATTCTGGTGCTAGATGATAATCGACGTTGACCACTTGGACCTGACTTTTCTCGGCAATCAGTTTTAGCATATTGTGAACGTCTTGAATCTGGCCACCGTAAAATGAGCCACCCTGGAAGTAGATCAGGACTTTTTCTGGGTCAGCGTTCTTGGGTATGAATTGTTCCAATGAAACGGTGCGGCCCCAGTATTCGATGGTTTTTTCGGCGACGAGAATGTCAGTGATGGTCAGGTCTTTAGAATTGACCACTTTATTACCGGAACGTAATTGGACTAGGTCGTCGTCCAGTTGTTTTGCGGTCGCAAATTTTTGCAGATTTGGTAACAGATCACGGCTATATTCACCACCAAAAGTGTCCTCGTTGATTGGTTTGATGGTCTTTTTGAGTTTATTTTTCATATGCTCTCTCTGAACTTTATTTGAGGTAATTTTCGTTGCTTTTAGCATGTCAATTTCTCCTTTGGCATAGAAAGTGATATATCTCAATTGCTTATCTATACCTAGAGTTTAATGGGATTTAACAATTTTATTAATACCACCAATTGTCTAATTCATTACCTTTTTGACCATCAAAAAAGCTCATCATTGAATGATGAGCTTCATGTTAGTTATAAACGACCTCTGATTTTCTATCGGGACTGATACGTTGCCAATTGCCATTGATCATTACGTCCATGGCTGGTCCTTCAAGGATCTCGACGTCGATATTGTCTTTGGTGATTTTTATTTCCAGTAAGTTTTGTTGCAGGAGCATCCGATAACTCAGGCCTTGCCATTCTTTAGGAAGGTTGTTTACTAGGTGAAGATTGCCTTCTTCTAAGGTCATGCCTGCAAAACCAGCAGTCAGAGCTAGCCAGCTTCCGCCTAAATTAGACAGATGCAGACCGTCCTCAGTATTGCCTTGTAAGTCGACCAGGTCCATCCTAGCAGTCGTCATAAAGTAATCGTAAGCTTGCTTAGAATTCTTTAAACGAGCAGCTACCATACTAAAGACTGAACGGGATAATGAAGAATCGTGAGTTGTGATGTCTTCATAATAGTCGTATTCACGCTTCAATTGTTCCTTGTCAGTGTCTTGTGGGAACAAGAATTCCGCCAAGATAGTATCAGCTTGTTTAGCAACTTGGTGACGATAGATCGTCAATGGATGGTAGTGCAATAACAATGGATAATTTTCCTTTGGCGTTGTATCGAACGGCCAGCGCGGTTTATTGAAGAAACTGTCATCTTGAGCATTGATCTGCAACTTCGAATTATAAGGTAAATAAATCGATTGAGAAATATGTTCGAGATGCTGGATTTCATGTTTATGGACACCTAATTCTTTCAGTTTCTTCGGAGCGTGTTTTTTGACGATCTTAGCTAATCTGACGGCCAAATTAAGATTGTGTTGGGCGATCCGATTAGTGTAGTAGTTATTGTCGACCATTACGGTTTACTCGTTTGGACCCGTGACACCGAAAAATTCAAATCTTTGATGTCCATCGACTTCACGATAATGACCGAATTCAGCCCAAAAGCGAGCTGTTTCGAGGATCAGTTCATAACCCTTATCAACTAGCCATTTAGTATTACAAGTTGCTTCGTAATAGCGGTTGACGGCATAGGCAATGTCACCATCAATGTGATATTGGGCTGTTCCGGCAGGATAATATGCCGAAGCTTCTTCGCCGTTGATTGTCCGCCATGGGAAAAGGGCACCTTTCGAAACGCCTAGGGTCCGAGCTTGTTTGCGGGCCATATCTAATGTGTTGTAACGGAAATCGAGCAATTTTTCGGCCACTTTAGGGTTGG
This sequence comes from Companilactobacillus versmoldensis DSM 14857 = KCTC 3814, assembly GCF_001434295.1. Lineage (GTDB taxonomy): Bacteria > Bacillota > Bacilli > Lactobacillales > Lactobacillaceae > Companilactobacillus > Companilactobacillus versmoldensis. Next base: position 5,400 of record NZ_AZFA01000026.1, read on the forward strand.
TATAAGTGAAATAAGGTAATAGATACATTTCGGTATCCCAGAAATAATGACCTTCATAGCCAGTGCCACTCAATCCTTTAGCAGCGATATTAGTCCGACCGTTACGACCAGCTGATTGGTTCAATTGGAAAATATTGTAACGGATGGCTTGAGTCAGTTCAGCATCGCCATCAATGGAGATCCGACTGTTGTTCCAAACTTCTTGCCAATATTCTTTGGCATCATTTAAAACGAATTGGAAAGTCTGATGATCGAACAGCATTTGTGATTGATTAGTAAAACCAGTCACATTGGAAACTTTGGCTAAGTAACTAGCAACTGCTGGTCCATTGGACAAATTCAATTCCCAATCCTGCAGTGATCCTTGAACGGCCTCCAAAGCCATCGTTAGGCTCAATTTACTATGTTGAGCTCTGATCGAGATGTCTTTTTGACAGTCAGTATGATGGATCAACTGAGTCTGAAGATCATTGATTTGGCGAGCTTTTCTCGGGTCATTACTGTTGTCGAGATTAATGTTTAAATGTAATGGTTTGCTAACTTTGATAGCCCCATCATAACTTCCGGCACTGAATTCATAATTCAAGCCAAATAGGTTTTGATCTTTTTGGGCAATGATCGTAGTCAAAACTAATTTGACTGTTAGATTGTCATCGGTACTTAACTGATAAGTTTGATTTAAAACGCCAGTGTCGAAGTCTAAACTCGAATCGATCAGATTGCTACGAGTAAAGATCTTTTCACCAGCTGTTTTAACTTTGATAACCCTCAAATCAGGTAGGTTGGCGATTGTTTGATGATTTTTAGCATATCCTACGGCCGATTCACCGTAAGTAATCGGATTTGTTTCATAAAAACCGTTAACTAAAGTACCGCTAGTGGCATCGGGAGTTAGAGGATTGCTCGCTCTGACACCAAAATGGCCATTAGCTTGGGAAAAAATCGTATCTAGATATGGTTCACTGTGGTTTTTTAGGTCAGAAAGATCCAATCTACTCAAATTTTCCATAATAATTCCTCCCTCGGAAAAATTACTGCAAAATAGTAATTTGTTTAGTTAATAATGCTATCAACCGGTATATTTTAGTCGCTTTTTCAAAAAAACAATAAGGTTCTCTAAATAAATTAAATTAATGGTTAGGATGAAAACTTTCAGGTTGCTTATTTTTATGACGATATTCATTCGGAATCTTGTCAAAGCGCTTGTGGAACAAGACAAAGAAGTTTTTCGCGGAACCAAATCCGGTCTTTTGAGCAATCTCTTCAACTGACATTGAAGTTTGATGTAAGAGCTGCTTTGCTTCATCAAAACGGATCTGAATCAAATAATTTTTCGGTGATACGCCGACATATTTTTTAAAGATCCGGATCAAATGAGTTTCTGAGATGTGATTGTCTTCGCTGAGCTGACTAATCATCAAATTATGTTGGTAATCATGTTGGATCTTCGACATCACTTGCTGGATCAACAAAGGTGAACCAAGTTCTAGGTCATTGCTCTGTTCTGTTTTCTCATCGATCATTTTTCCTAGGATCAAATATGCGATGTAATGTAGGGCACCGACGGTTTGAAGTTTACTATTGGCCGAGGGATTTTTCGAGCGTTTGTAATCGATGATGGTCTGGAGCTGTTTTTCAAGTAATTTGTGACCAGGGTGATCAACGTTTACTGGGCCAACTTGGAAGATAGCTTTGTTGAAATAGTCGAATTGATCAGACAGCCAGGTCAGTGGTATCAGCAGGGTCAAAATCTCTGCCTGCTGAGTGACGACGGTGTCGAAGCTATGAATGATGTTGGGACCGATCAAATAGAGTTGGTGGGGCTGCAAGTGATATTTTTGGCCGTTGATCCGAGCGTCGCCTGGCTGACCTTTGACGATGTAGCAAACTTCGATCGAATTGTGCCAGTGCGACAGAACGGTTCGTTTTTTCCAGTTTACGTCAGTATGCAAAATTATTTTAACCGGTAGTTGGTTATCGAAAATTAAATTTTCGTGATATGCAGCCATGGTCAGTCCTCCAATATTCTGGTCTCAACTTCATTGTAACGGTATTAGAAAAAATGTAGTAGCAAGTTAACATAGAAATTGTTAATAAAAATGACTAAATGATTTTTGAGTAAAAAAAATAAGATTGAAAACTATTGAAGTTTTCAATCTTATTGATTTAATTATTTATTATCTTTTTTACGACCGATATTGTAGTCATCATCCTTCATGGCTTCAACTTTACCCATCAAATAACCATTACCTACTTGTGAGAAGAAGTCGTGGTTACTTGTACCAGTTGAGATACCATTCATGACGATTGGATTAACATCTTCAGCATTGCCATCAGGGAACAATGGACTTTGTCCTAAGTTCATCAAAGCTTTATTAGCATTGTATCTTAAGAAGACCAAGACATCGTCAGTCCAGCCGATATCATCATACAAAGTATGAGTGTATTTTTCTTCGTTGTCATAAAGCTTGTACAACAAGTCATACATCCAGTCTTGCATCTTGCTTTGTTCATCATCAGACAATTCATTGTAGCCCAATTGGAACTTGTAGCCGATGTAAGTCCCGTGGACTGATTCGTCACGGATAATCAATTTGATGATCTCAGCGACGTTGGCTAACTTATTATTTCCTAAATAGTAAAGTGGTGTGTAAAAACCTGAATAGAACAAGAATGTTTCCAAGAAGACACTGGCAACTTTCTTTTCTAAACCAGTTCCATTTTGATAAATCTCGTTGATATATTCAGCTTTTTTCTGGAGATATTCATTGTGGTCTGTCCAGTCAAAGATCTCTTCGATCTCTTCAGCAGTATTCAAAGTACTGAAAATCGATGAATAACTTTTGGCATGAACTGATTCCATAAATTGAATGTTATTGAAGACAGCTGTTTCGGCTTGAGTCCGAACATCTTTTCTGATCTCTTCGATACCATCTTGTGATTGAAGTGTATCTAATAGAGTTAGACCACCAAAAACGTGTCCGACTAGGGTATGTTCCGTTTCACTCAATGTCCGCCAGTCGTCAACATCGTTTGACAAGGGGATCCGAGTATCGAGCCAAAATTGTGATGTCAGTTTTTCCCAAGTAGCCTTATCAACTTGGTCTTCAATTTGGTTCCAGTTTATGGCTTTGTAATATGTATCGACCATTCTAAAATTTCCTCCAAAGAAAAGAGGTAACGAACTTTGAGATTCAAGAGGTTACCTCGATTATGATTTAAATTAAATTGAGCAGCTTTCGCATTCGTTACTACCGATCTCATCGTTGTTTTCGGTGAACGTTCTGACGTAGTAAAGTGATTTGATGCCTTGGTAATAAGCGTAATTACGCAAGATACTAAGGTCACGAGTTGTTTGTTTTTGATCAGTTTTCCATTCGTAAAGACCTTCAGGGATCTCGGAACGAACAAAGAGTGTCAAACTCATACCTTGGTCAACGTGCTTTTGAGCTGCGGCATAAATATCGATAACTTTACGCATATCGGTGTCGTAAGCTGACTTGTAGTATTTGATGGTATCGTTACTTAGCAATGGAGCTGGGAAGTACAATTTACCATTTTTCTTTTCTTGACGCTCTTCAACCAATCTAGTGATAGGTTGGAGGCTAGCACTCGTGTTATTTACATACGAGATCGAACCTGTTGGTGCTACCGCAAGACGATATTCATTGTAGAGACCATATTTTTGCACATTATTCTTTAATGCTTCCCAATCTGCTTTAGTTGGGATGTCGATGTCAGCGAATAATTCTTTGACACGGTCTAGTTTTGGTGCGAAATCTTCGTTCAGATATTTGTCGAAGTAAGTTCCGTTGGCATAGTCTGACTTTTCGAAATTCTTGAAAGTTTCGTTTCTATCTTTAGCGATTTGGTTACTTTCAAACAATGTCCAGTAATTGAGCAATAGGAAGTAGATACCTGTGAATTCGATTGATTCAGGTGAACCGTATTCGATATGGTTCTTAGCTAGGAAGGTATGTAATCCCATGGCACCTAAACCGACTGAATGGCTTTGTCTGTTTCCATTGGCAATTGAAGGGACAGCGGTGATGTTTGAAGCGTCAGAAACGTAAGTTAATGCTCGCATCATTGAGCGGACTGACTTACCGAAGTCGGGACTTTGCATCATGTTCAAGATGTTGGTTGAACCAAGGTTACAACTAACGTCAGTTCCCATTTTGACGTATTCTTGAGCATCATTGATCTCTGAAGGAGTTTGTACTTGTTGGATCTCAGTACATAAGTTACTCATGATGATCTTTCCGTCAATTGGATTTGCACGGTTAGCTGTATCGATGTTCAAGACGTAAGGGTAACCTGATTCTTGTTGTAACTTACTGATCTCATCTTCGAGTTCACGTGCTTCAATCTTATATTTCTTGATCCGATCGTCGTTGACCATGTTGTCATATTCTTTAGTGATATCAACGTAAGAGAAAGGTACGCCGTAAACACGTTCAACAGAATAAGGGCTGAACAAGTACATATCTTTGTCTTCACGAACTAGTTCGTAATACTTATCAGGAACGATCACACCAAGCGATAAAGTCTTTACACGGATCTTTTCGTCGGCATTTTCTTTTTTAGCTGATAAGAAATCGATGATATCAGGATGGAAGACGTTCAGATAAACCGCACCGGCACCTTGTCTTTGGCCTAGTTGGTTACTGTAACTGAAACTATCTTCCAACAACTTCATAACTGGCAAGACACCAGATGATGAATTGTCGATACCTTTGATAGGTGAACCTGATTCACGCAAGTTTGAAAGTGTGATACCAACACCACCACCGATACGTGATAGTTGTAAGGCACTATTGATTGTCCGGCCGATACTATCCATATCGTCAGTTACTTGGAGTAAGAAACAAGATACGTATTCACCACGACGCTTACGTCCAGCATTCAAGAATGAAGGCGTAGCTGGTTGGTAACGTTGAGCAATCATTTCGGTAGCTAATGATTTAGCTAAGTCTTGGTCACCATGAGCAAACAATAATGCGTTGAAAAGTATTCTCATCTCATAATTTTCAAGGTATAAGTCGCCATCGTTAGTTTTAATGACATATTGATTATAAAATTTGTATGCTGCCATGAATGATTTGAATTGGAAATGTTGATCCATCAAATAATTGTAAAGGTCCTCGATAAAATCGAATGGGTACTCATCGACGATCTCGCGTTCGATGAAATCTCCATCCAATAAGTAATCGATGTGATCTTTAAAACTACCAAATTTTTTAGTGTTTGGATTAACGTTTTCGTTGAAGAAAGCCTTGATAGCTTCCTGATCCTTATTTAAAGGAATCTTTTCATCCACAGGGATGTTGATTTCGTTATTTAATTTGAAGTAACTTACATTAGTTACGTCCAGGTTGTTTAGCCTCAACTTCATTCACTACTTTCTTGAAATTTTCGACATCTTTATCAGTACCATTGAATTCGAATTCGAAGACAACTGGCACATCTAGTCCTTTAGCAATGTCTCTAGCTGTATGGTTGTACAAAGTGTTGAAATTGCGGTTTCCGCCGCCTGCTACGCCTACGCAATTTTCAGCATTATCTTTATATTGTAGGAAGTCAATTACAGAATCCATCATATCATCGTCGTATGAAGGGACGATGAGAATAAATGACCGACCCATTGGGTGAAACGGGTCGGCGTCATTTATTTGGTATCCTTTTAAGCCAGTTTTGTTAACAAATCTTACAGTCTGGCCTGTAATTGAGTAAAAAGCAATGTCTACCATTGATTAACCAACTAGTCCTTTAAGACTGTCAGGACGGAATCCGACGATTGGATCACTATCAGCAGGCATAACAACAGGAACACTTTGATATCCTTGTTGCTTTAGGTAATCTAAGTATTGTGGTTGTTGATTGATGTTGCGTTCTTCAAATTGAACATTATGTTCTTTTAAGTATCTTTTTGTCATTTTGCATTGCATGCAATTATTTTTACTGTAAACAATTACGTTATTCATAGCTGATGGTCCCCTTTTGTTGAATGTTTCAATCACTAGTATAAAACAAATAAAATGAAATGTAACTAGTGAAGCGCTATATATTGTGGTGCGATTATTTTTCGGCACACTATAAGGTGTTCCAAAAGGCGTTAGGGCGCCTTTTATAGCTCAATAAAAAATTTTGGATTTTGCAAAATATCCCTTTATTCGTGTTAGAATTATCTTATCAATCAATGAGACGAAACAAATAATAATTAATGAATTTGAGGAGAAAAAAATGAACGCATGGAACTTTGTAGGTATACTCGCTTGGATTATTGTTATTGCGCTATTGTTCCTCGTAGTATTCAATATTAGAAACCGACATCTCAAAATATTAGTTGAAAATAAAAAGAAAATTACTTGGAAAACAATTTGTCTTGATACAGTCGAGATCCTGATCGTAATTGCCGCGGTAATCGGCATGCTTTATATGTCATTATTTTCACGGGTCGATGTAGGAAATAAAAAAGACATCGCCATCAGTTATAAGTTCGATCCGATGATCGTTCAGACAAGGTCTGATGGACAAGGGTATTACGTCAAAATGGATAAAACTGACAAAGACTCAGCCAACAATACTTATAAGTATTGGTTGAATAATTCTGAATATACAGTTTCCAGTAAAGAAGCATCAATCTCAGATGGTACTTTGCCATTCAACGTTTCCGGAACACATTTCAGTTGGCCAATGAAGAAAATCAAGAAAGCTGATAATAAGTATCAAACAGCTTACGTTGTGACTGCTCAAGCACAGTACAAGAGTAATTTCCGCAATGGACTGGGATTACGTGCCGGACGGTATGCTTCTGAATATCGGGTCTTGCGAGTTCCAGCTCGATCCTTTATTGATGTAGATAGATAATTAAAATGGTAATTGCTTGTCTTGTCAAAGATATTTTGTATAATACAAGCAACAACCAAAAAGGGGCCGTGACGTTTGTCACAGCCCCTTATGTTTCTAAGATCTTTTACTTAGCTTTGCTCATTTTCTTAGCACTTACGACAATTTTATTGTTGAGTTCCATTTTATTGGGATCATCTTTAGGATCATTTTTAACGATCTCAACCAGAGCTGAGTGTTCATAGACCTTTTCAACTTTCCCTTGGAAAGCGTAATCCATATCTTCATCGACTTTACAGTCGTATGTTTCGCCTACTTTAATATCTTCAATTTTCATATGCAAACTCCTCTAGAGTTATTTACCTAACAGGATAGTATCATAATATAGTAAGGAACTTTTTTCAAACTAAACGCAATTAGGATGAAATCATGAAAAATAAAGTCATAGTGATAACTGGTGCTAGTGGTACCGGTAAAACAACAATTAGTCGATATCTTGAGGATAAATATCGGATTCCTCATGTTATTACCCATACGACCCGTGCACCACGCACAGGGGAGAAAAATGGGGTTGATTATTACTTTGAGACCAAAGAGTCATTTGATAAAAATCACTTTTTGGAACAAGTTGAATATAGTGGAAATAAATATGGATCCTCAGTAGAAGGCTTGGAGCAAGCTTGGCAAAAATCTCCTTTAGTATCGATCGTTGTTGATTCAAAAGGGGCGATAGCCTATCAAAAAAGATACCCTGAACAGACGATCATTCTATTTATGAAGGCTGATCTAGAAACAGTTACCGATCGATTGAAAAAGCGCGGTGATGAGTTTGAGCGACTTAAGCAAAGAATTGCAAGTGAAGAAAATCGCAGGGACTTTGAAATCCCTAAGGAACTTTATGGAAATTATTATGAAATCATTAACAAAGACATAAAAAACACCAAAGATTCCGTTGATGGGATCGTACAAAAAATCGAATAATCAAAAAGACGCTCAATAATATTTTGATTAAGAATGCCTTAATCACGATATTTTTGGGCGTTTATTTCAAGCTTTTATAAAGATGTAACATTCTTTTGCCTGTCTTGTAACAGTTATGAAACATTCAGAGAGTATAGTAATCCCCGTTGAGTGATAAAAATAACTTATGAATCTTAAAAAACTAATAAAAAACAATCCATTTACGGGGGAACTTTAATTTTGAATACTAAATTTAGAAAAAGTCTTGTTTCATTAACAGCCGCTGCTTCATTAGCAGTTACAGGTTTTGGAATCTCAGGTTTAACAAATAATGCTTCATCACACGTAGCACAAGCTGCTACTATCATTAAAGACAACGTACCATCTGTTGTTCGTGCTAACTCACAAGTAAAACTATTTACACAACCATCAAACAGTTCTGACTTAGCTGGCCGTCAATTGGCTGTAGGTTCAGACTGGGCCGTTGTTGCAGAAGCAAAAGACGAATCAGGTAACATCTGGTATGCCGTTGGTAACAATGCTTGGGTTAAAGGCGTTGATATGACTGCTGACCCAACATCAACACAAGCTGCTACACAAGCTCCATCATCAGAATCAACTGTTGACAGTTTGATCAATACTGCTAAGTCACTTGTTGGTACACCTTATGTATGGGGTGGTAAGACACCAAGTGGTTTCGACTGCTCAGGTTTCACATCATACGTATATCAACAAGCAACTGGTAAGAGTATCGGTGGTTACACAGTAGCTCAAGAATCAGCCGGAACACATGAATCAGTTCAATCAGCTTCTGCTGGTGACTTATTATTCTGGGGTAGCGAAGGATCAACATACCACGTAGGTATTTACTTAGGTAATAACCAATACATCGCTGCACCACAACCAGGCGAATCAGTTAAGGTTGCTAACATCTCAAGTTACTTCATGCCTTCATTCGCTGTTAAAGTACTATAATCAATAAAAGCAAATAAATTAAAATACTACCCGTAAATCACGATCGCTAGGATCGTGATTTTTTTATTACCCAAAAACAGAAAAAGTGTCTTTTTTGTGATGAAGCTAACGTTAATTTTATAGAAAAATATTTCAAATTATTATTGAAAAAATATGAATATATTAGTATTCAAGCGAATATATATGTTAAAATTAAAAAGCAACCTGTTGTGTTGCTTCGCCAATAAGTGACGAATTTTACTTATTGAGTTACCAAAGATTGGTAACCAACTAATTAAGTCCAGCTGAAAGTTATTCAGCTATTAGAAACATTATGAAGAGGATCACAGATAGGAGACGAGAATCCTGTCTGAAAGAGACTTGCTTGGGGGTTCGAGAATGCCGCCAGTAGGTCTCTTTTTATCTGTACCACAAAAAAACTAAGCAGCTGATAACTGCTTAGTTTTTTTGCATTTATTTCATCGCCTGAACGGCCTTATTTATTTTTGTTTCATTGTAAAGTAATAGAACTAAAAACATAACAACGTAAAGTGCTAAAGGAATTAAAGCGTAATTTAAATTAATAGCTGAAATCGCACCGGCACTTTGAACGTGGTTAGAAGAATAACCTGCGATATCAAGTGATTCAGCTGTTACCAAACCACCCAATCCTAATCCTAGGTTAACCCCGAAGTCATCGGTTGAAGCTAGAACGCCTTCAGCTTGGATACCCATTGAAGTTCCATATCTGATCGTATCAGCGATCATGATTGAAACTAGACCAATGATAAAGCCATTACCGATGGAGTTGATGAAGACACCGGTAAAAATCATTGGGACGTTTTCGGAATAAGCTGCGATGGATATGATGATTTGGCCAACGAATCCAGTAACGATACCTAATAACATAGTCTGTTTTTTACCTAAACGGGCGGAAATGAAGTAGATCGCTACGACACCAATCAAAGCGGTGAAGGTGAAACTGTTAGCCCAAGAAACTAAATTCTCATTTCTGATGACATATTTGAAATAATAAATGGTTGTTTGGTTTTTGATCGACGTCGTTAGCCAATACAAAAAGATAACAATCGAGATGACCATCCAAGGTTTATTCTGTTTCAGCATTCCCCAGACGTCTTTGAGTGGTTGATGGCTGATTGTTTTATCAGTGAACCGCTCTCTGACGTGGAAGAAGGTATTTAAAATCAAGGCTAGGGAGATTACCCCAAAGAGGATAATCGTACCTAAGAAGCCCTTTTGTTGGTCTCCTTTACCAAAGAGAGCGACTAGAGGGATAGTGAAGGTCCCGACGATGATTTGGACGGATGAACCGAAGAATTGTCTGATGACACCTAAAAGAGTAGTTTCTTGTTCGTTGTCAGTCATAGTTGGTAGGATCGATGTGATCGGCAAATTGACGGCCGTATAGAAGAATCCCAAACCTAAATAAGTGACGTAAGCCCAGATCAATTTACCTGAATGAGGCAAAAAGTTAGGCGTTGCGAATGTCAAAACGGCAAAGATGACATATGGAAAGGCGTACCAGAGGAAAAATGGCCGACTCTTACCATATTTGGAATGAGTATTATCGATCATTACACCAATGATCAAGCTCTCAAACACATCGCAGACTCTGGCAACTACGAATAAAATAGCTGCTTCGCTGGCGGTCAAACCAAAGACATCTGTATAGAAGAAAAGCAGATAAGTAGTCATCATTTGGAAGACTAAGTTATCTGCAGCGTCACTTAATCCATAACTAACACGCTCTGGAATTGAAGTTCGCCATTTACTCATGGACTACTTCTTGGCAGTTAAACGACGATAGATTTCGCGACCAACTAAATCATTAGTCCACATCCAAGCAATATGACCTAAAGCTTCAGAAATATGTTCTTCAGTTGGTTGTTCACTAGCTGAAGGAGTAGTTTTCATCATAGGCATAATGCCGATATGGAAGGCTACCCAAACGGCCAGACCAAAGATTGCTCCTGATCCGACCCGTAGGTAACGTCTATTTTGTGATAATACTTCATAAATAATTGCAAAGGAAATTGAGAAACCAAAATGCATCAAATAACTGACCCAAGGCATTTGATGGCCAGAATAAGTATAGGTTGCATGAGTCACACTTGAAGGCACTCCAGCTTGTTGTAACAATTGCTGAGGTGGATTTGTAGCGTCACGCTGAGCCGTTCTTGGTGGCAAGATATTTTCCCAGCCGAGTTTAACTAAGCCAGAAAAAATACCAGCCGTGGTACCAGCGGTAATAGCTGCTTTAAGATCAGTTTTTTGTCTTTTGTTGAGTTTCATGTAAATAAACCTCCTTAATTGTATTAACTTCATTATAGAACAAGGATAGTTATCTTTCTCGTGATTTGTATTCTAATATGAATGTATTTATAAAGATAATCACAATTTCTTCACAATTAATTATATTTTTATTCTTAGATAGTCAATCGATTATTCATAAATTAACGTTATTCTTTATACATAGTCAAAAACAAAGAGGTGATCGGATGGAGCAAGGCTTGAAATTAAACTAGTCCCCCAATAGTTTTTTTCATAAAATTTATTTACACAACTTACTAAATATAAATAATCCCTATATATAAATAATCCCTAAAATTAAATAATATTCCCCCCTAAGATATTGTTTAATCCCCTAAATACGAATATATATAATTCCCCTTATATATACGAATACACGTAAACGCCCACCTGTCAGTGGGCGTTTTTATTTTGTCATTAATAATTGAATATCACTACAATTGTGACCGATTTGGGTTCATAATTGATGTAAATGATAAATTCAATAAGGGAGTGGTCTTTTGGCAAAAGTATTTATCGCAGGAGAGATTCCAGAACAAGCTAATCAACTTTTGAGTGAGGCAGGACTAGATATCGATGAGTTCACGGGTCCTGAGTTGATCGATACGGAAACATTGAAAAGCCGTATTAAAGATGCCGATTATTTAATCACACCATTATCAACACAGGTGACTAAGGAAGTGATCGACTCAGCACCACAATTGAAATTGATCGCTAATTTCGGAGCTGGATTCAGTAATATCGATATCAAATATGCTGAACAGAAAAATATCCCAGTCACCAATACACCGTTCGTATCTTCAGTTTCCACCGCTGAAGTTGCCAGTGGTCTGATCATCAGTTTATTGCATCGTGTGGTCGAAGGTGACCAGTTGATGCGGAGCAAAGGTTTCAATGGTTGGGCGCCATTGTTCTTCTTGGGACATGAATTAAGTGGCAAGACGCTTGGTATCATCGGCATGGGTCAAATAGGACAACAGGTCGCTAAACGGATGCATGCCTTTGATATGCCAATCATTTACACTCAACGCCATCAATTGAGCCAGGCTCAAGAAATCGAACTAGGAGCAAAGTACGTCAGCAAAGCTGAATTGATCAAAAATGCCGACGTCATCAGTTTGCATATCCCAGCCACACCAGAGACTCAGCATTACTTAGGCGAAAATGAATTCAATGAAATGAAAGATACCGCCTATCTGATCAATTGTGTACGTGGTGCCGTAATTGATGAGGCAGCGCTATTGAAAGCTCTTCAAAATAAGCAGATCGCCGGAGCAGCCCTTGATGTTTATGAACACGAGCCAGCAGTCGACGACGGTTTCAAGCAGCTCAAAAACGTCATCCTAACACCGCATATCGGCAATGCCACCATCGAAGCCCGTGATGCCATGGCAGAAATCGTGTCAAAAAATGTCATTGCAGCCGAACAAGGGGATACAATCAAATATATCGTCAATAATCTTTAATAGTAATTAGTCATCATAAATAAAGGTAGTTAAGTATGCAACTAAGCACACTTGACTACCTTTTTAATTTCTGTAATTTTTCTGCCAGTATCGCCCGTTTAGATTGATCCATCCGAGCAATATTGAAACGAAATTCATATTTGCTAGCACCGTAGATCGTACCAGGTTTGACTAAGATCTGTTCCGCCAGGAGATTTTCAAAAATATTAGGGTCTGTCTGTGAGATCCATAAGTAAAAGCCACCACTAGGGATGGAGAACTGCCATTTAGGACAAAATTTATGGAAAATCTTTATAACGGCGTTACGACGGTTTTCTAAAGTGTGCGTCAATTGGACTAATCCCAAAGTGAACTTTGAACTAGTTAAAGCATTGTTGACTAATCTTTGAGCCAACATTCTAGGTGCCATATCCAACTGTTTCTGGACCCGAAGCAGCCGTTGACCGATAGCTTGAGGAGCGATTATCCAACCGATCCGAGTGTTCGATCCAAGCAATTTTGAAAGAGAGCTGATATAAATGACATTATCAGGAGATAAAGTCTTCAAAGTCGGTAAAGACTTTTTATCGTTGACTAACCAGCCGAAGACATCATCTTCGACAATAGGTATTTGATATTGCTGGCAAAGTTTCAAAACTGATTGGCGTTGATGCATCGTCAAGTTTTCGCCGGTGGGGTTTTCCAGGGTGGGATTGAGCAGCAATAGTTTGATCCGGTGTTTCAAGATTATTTCTTCCAATTGGTCGAGGTCAAAATTACTGCTGATCAGTGGCACACTGTAACGATTGATGCCTAAAGTTTGAAAAACAGCCGTTGAATGAAAATATGATGGATTGGCAAAAGCAATCGAGTCGCCAGGTGACAGTAAACTGCTAAGGATCAATAGTAGTGACTGTTCAGCACCGCCAGAGATCAGTGCAGTCTGGCGTGAGAAGTCGATCTTTTGCTGAATCTCTTGTTGATAACTCAAAGTCTTGATCAAATCAGGGTCGCCATTAGGATGATTGGTCTTTTGTGCCGTCAAATAGTTGTTCCAATCGAATTCGAAAGTCCCTAAATCAGGGATCAAATCGGCTGGAAGTTCATTGGCCGCCCCATCGATCAGCTCACCTTTGTCTAAAAAACGTGCTTGGGTCAGTTTTTCTTCGATAGCGGAAGAGGTCGATTCGACTGATTTCAGCAGTGACTGCCAATTGATACTGACTAATGTTTTCAACTGGGATGTGTCAGCAACGAAGGCACCACTGCCTCGTCTTTTATAAAGTAGACCCTGCGCTCAACTCATCAAAAGCTCGACTGACAGTCGAACGGTCGACGTTGAACCAGCGAGCTAAAGACCGTTCTGCAGGCAGACGTTGACCAGGCAGTAGTTGATTGTTTTGGATCAAGGATTTGATCAACTGAATGATAGCTAAATATTTTGGTTTGATAGCAGGTAATTCCTGCGCCCAATTTATCATGAAACAAGCCTCCTGAGAAATTAAAGTTAGTATACTAATTGGTTGGATAAAAAACAAACCAATTGGATGTTGTCAAATATGAACAGTATTAGATAATTGTAAAAATAAGGAGGTGACGAAATGGAAAATGTTTTAACGATCGCTGGATCGGATAGTTTAGCCGGTGGCGGATTACAAGCAGATTTAAAGACTTTCGAAGAGATGGATACCTTCGGATTTTCTGCCATCACCAGCGTCATTGATATCTTCCCGCAAGAAGTCAAAATGACTAGTTTGGCTCCCGAGTTGCTCGAACAACAATTAGCCTCCATATTTGACCAAGTCAACTTATCAGGAATCAAGATAGGTCTACTGGGTAATATTGAAATGGTGGGGATCGTCTCACGATATTTAGAGAAAACTGCTGTACCAGTAGTTGTCGATCCGGTCTTTTTCTTCAAAGAAGGCAGTCTCGACTCACAAAATTCCTATATCGAGGCAGTCAAACAAAAATTGTTGCCAAAGGCGACCATTACGACGCCCAATTTGTTGGAAGCCCAGCAATTGAGTGGGATCAAGATCGATAATGTCGAGAAGTTAGCAGAAGCCGCCAAGATGATCCAAGCTTTGGGTTGTCCAAATGTTGTCATCAAAGGCGGGACAAGATTAGCAGGTCAAACTGCAGTCGACTATTTGCTGACTGAGGATAACGGATACTTGCTGGAAGATAACAAGGTGAAAACTACAACTATCAACGGGGCCGGTTGTACTTTCTCAGCTGGTATCACCGCTTTGTTAGCTCGCGGTACTTCGGTCATTGGTGCGGTCAAAAAATCGAAGGCGTTTGTCCACGAGGCAATCGTTGACGGTGTAAGAATCGGAAACAGTTCAGGTAGTGTCTATCAAGGCGCTGCACGTAGGGAGGATCATGATGCAAAGAAGTAGAATCAGAAAAGAGGTTTTAGCAGCAATTTTGACTGCTTTGACAGTGGCAATGTCAATTTTGGTGGTGATTCCGGTACCAGCAACTCATGGGTTGGTCACTTTGTGTGAAGTGGGGATCTACACCAGTGCCATCCTATTTGGAAATCCCGTTGGCGTGATCGTCGGCGGTGCTAGTGGTTTTTTGATCGATGTTATTTCGGGATACCCGGTTTGGTGCTTGTTCTCATTGACCATTCACGGTCTGCAAGGATTTGCCGTGGCTTATTTGTCAAAGAATCACAAAATGAATTTACGTAACTTATTACTACCACTTTTAGTCGGCAGCCTGATCATGGTCGTCGGTTATTATCTCGCTACCAGCCTATTATTCGGCTGGCCAGCCGGACTCGCTTCAGTACCAGGAAACATAGTCCAAGTTGGCTTTGGTATTGCAGTGACAGTCCTAGTTGTCGGAAGCTTGAAGAAAATTAAACCCGGATGGATCAGAGGATGATGTTTTACAATGTTAGAAGATTTAGAAATAAACTTAACTACCATGATAAATGATGTATTGACTGCCGCAAAATTAAAGGCAGGCGATGTCTTCGTACTTGGTTGTTCGACCAGTGAAGTCGTTGGCGGACATATCGGTAAAGATTCTAACCCAGAGGTGGGCAAACGGATCATCAAAACTATCTTAGGTGTGCTGGAACCTTTGCATATCAACTTAGCAGTCCAAGGTTGTGAGCACATTAACCGCTCAGTTGTAGTGGAACGGGCAGTGGCTGAACAAAAAGGCTTTGAGATCGTCTCGGTCGTTCCTGCAATGCATGCCGGTGGTGCCTGTTCGGTGGCTGCTTTTGAACAATTCAAAGATCCAGTTGAAGTCGAACATATCGTTGCTCAAGCGGGCATCGATATCGGTGACACCTCGATCGGGATGCATGTCAAATTCGTGCAAGTGCCAGTTAGACCAAGTAAAAACCAACTTGGTGAGGCTCACGTGACAGCTTTAAGGTCTCGTCCTAAATACGTCGGCGGACCGCGTGCCAACTATGAACCAATCAAGGATTATCAAGCGGTTAAATAAAAAATGAATATTAAAAAAAGAAAATCCCTCTTAACCAGTAATTTATTAATGTCTGGTCAAGAGGGAATTTTTGATTACTTAAATTTTGCGGCTGTTTGATCGTCACAATAAAGGAAGTGTCCTGGTTGGACTTCTTGAAACCTTTGTTGGTCGTTGAAATGGCGACTGTGATCAAAGTCGATCCGCTCACGAGTTTTTTCGATCTCTGGGTCGGGAACCGGGATGGCTGACAAAAGACTTTGCGTATAAGGATGCAAAGGATTGTTGTAGATCTCATCAGCATCAGCTAGTTCAACGATTTTACCAGCATACATAACGGCGATCCGGTCACTGATATATTTGACCATGGAAAGGTCATGGGCAATAAACATGTAAGTTAAGCCACGGTCTCGTTGGATATCTTGCAATAAGTTAACGACCTGAGCTTGGATCGAAACGTCCAAAGCTGAAATAGGTTCATCAGCGATGATGAATTGAGGATCAACGGCCAAAGCTCTGGCGATGCCGATTCTCTGACGCTGACCACCAGAAAATTCGTAAGGATACCGCGTCATATGTTCAGGATTCAGATGGACCATATCAAGTAATTCTTCCACTCTTTGAGTCCGCTCATCATCGTTTTTGGCCAAACCGTGAATGTCTAAGCCTTCAGCGATGATATCTTTGACTTTCATCCGCGGATTCAATGAGGCGTATGGATCTTGGAAGATCATCTGCATTTCGCTTCTGAATTTTTTCATTTTGGGACTGCGGTTTTTCAGTTTACTAATGTCCTCGCCTCGAAAGAGGATCTGGCCGCTGGTTGGCTTGTACAGACGGATAATGCTGCGTCCAGTGGTACTTTTACCGGAACCAGATTCACCGACGAGTCCAAATGTTTCACCTTCATAGATATTGAAGGAAACGTCGTCGACAGCTTTGACTTCGTTAGCCTTGCCGATATTGAAGTATTGCTTGAGATGTTTGACTTGAACGATTGGATTTCTATCTTCTGCCATTATTTAACGTCACCTTCTAACCAAGCTTGATATTTTTTGAAACGCTGTTGGATCGATACTGGCGGCGTTACTTTGGGAGCATCAGGGTGAAGCAGCCAAGTTGCAGCATAGTGTGTCTTGGTCACTTTAAAGAACGGTGGTTGCTGCTCAGTGTCTATCTGGAGAGCATAAGCATTTCGAGGTGCGAAGGCATCTCCAGTAGGTGGATTCAACAAGTTCGGTGGAGTTCCGGGAATGGAATTCAAGCGGTCTTGTTCACTGGTATTTAAAGTTGGCATCGAGTCTAACAGGCCCCAAGTATAGGGATGCTGTGGATCGTAAAAGACTTCGTCGACACTGCCATATTCAACGAATTTACCAGCATACATTACGGCAACTCGATCAGCGATACCAGCTACGACACCTAGGTCGTGGGTGATGAAGATGATCGATGTACCGATTTTTTGTTGCAACTCACGTAAGAGATCGATGATCTGTGCTTGGACGGTCACATCTAGTGCGGTCGTTGGTTCGTCAGCGATCAAGATCTCTGGATAATCAACGATAGCGATGGCGATAACGATTCTTTGTCTTTGACCACCTGAAAATTGGTGGGGGTAGTCTTTCATTCTGGCTTTAGGATTAGGTATCCCAACTAAACGTAAGACTTCCTCAGCTCTTTTTAGGGCGTCAGCTTTAGAGACCTTATTGTGAATCAAAAGTGGCTCAGCGACCTGTTTACCAATGGTCATGGTGGGATCAAGGGAAGTCATCGGGTCCTGAAAGATCATTGAGATCTTGTTACCACGTAAGTTGTCCATCTCTTTTTCGGATTTTTTCAAAAGGTCCTCGCCATGATAAAGGACTTCTCCTTGTGAGATGCTGGCGTTTTTAGCTAATAATCGTAAAACTGAACGTACTGTAACTGATTTACCGGATCCTGATTCACCTACAATGGCTAGTGTTTCTCCATCGTTAAGATGAAAATCAACACCACGAATAGCATGGACGGTACCGTTATAAGTTTTAAAATCGACATGTAAATTTTTAACGTCTAATATTCTTTCCAAAACTATTCTCCTTAGTCTGATGATTGTGGATCGAACGCATCACGAAGGCCATCACCTAAGAGGTTAGTAGCAATCATGATGAGCGATAAGATAATGGCAGGAGCCCACATTTGATAAGGCAAAAATCTAAAGGCTTTTTGTCCGTCAGATAGTAGGGTACCTAATGAAGCATTTGGTGCGGGGATACCAATACCGATGAAACTTAGAAAGGCTTCAAAGAAGATGGCATTCGGGATCGTGAACATCGTCTGAATGATGATAGTTGACGAAAGGTTCGGGATCAAATGTTTGCTGGCGATTTTAGTAGAGGATTCGCCTAAAGTCCGAGCGGCTAAAACATATTCTTGTTCTTTTAACTGGAACGTCTGCGCCCGGATCAGACGTGCCATGGTGACCCAACCGGTCAAAGCAATCGCGATAATAATAGAAGTTAGTCCAGGTTTCAAAATGATCATCATCAGGATAACCACGATCAAGTTAGGAATGGACGAAACGATTTCTACGATACGCTGTAGGAAGGTATCGACTCGACCGCCTTTCCAACCGGAGACTATCCCATACGGAATACCGATCAACAGATCGACTAACGTTGCCAGGACGGCAACGATCAAGGAAAGTCTCGTTCCATAAATAATTCTTGAAAGTAGGTCACGGCCAAGATAGTCAGTACCTAAAATGTAGTAAGTACCTTTAGGCGCACCGACTTGTTTATAGGCATCGACTTCTTTACCACCCATATCTTGCATACCGTTAAAGCCAGGGATGTTCAAATTGCCCAATTTAGGTGGCAAATTAGAATATTCAACTTTTTGAGCATTAGGATTATGTGGTGCGACAGCTGGTGCAAAAATTGAGATCAAGACGATCAAACCTAAGATAATCAAACAAGCAGTGGCTACTTTATTAGAGAATAAACGTCTTCTAACATCTTGTAGATAAGTTAATGACGGTGTACCAAGGCTTTCTGAAGCTTCATTATCTTGTTTATTTAATAATTTGAATTTTTCTTTGGGAATCTTCGGAACTTGCTCCATTATTCCTTACCTCCATTTCCTAATCTAATTCTTGGATCGATCAATCCATAAAGGATATCGACAATCAAAATAACTAAGATCAATAAGAATGAGTAGAAGATCGTCAGTCCCATGATCGTTGGGTAATCGTTAGTCGTAATTGATTTAACGAATTGTTCACCGATACCAGGGATCGAGAAGATATTCTCGACAACCATTGAACCGGTCATAACTGAAACAGCCATTGGCCCGATGATAGTAACAACTGGGATCAATGAATTACGCAAAGCATGTTTAGTAACGACCTGCCAATTGGAATTACCCTTTGATTTAGCTAATTCAATGTAATCACTACTCATAACATCGACCATTTCGGTCCGCATGAATCGGGCCACGTTACCTAGTGGCAGAGCTGCCAAAGCTAGTGTTGGTAAAACACTGGATTGGAAGTTATCCCATAAAGCAACTGGGTAGATGTGCCATTTGAAGGCAAGATAGAATTGTAAAAGGACGGCCAAGACGAATGACGGGATGGAGAGTCCTAGGATAGAAATGAAAGTTGCCAGTGTATCGACCCAAGTGTTTTTTCTGATGGCGGCGATAGCACCTAGCAAGATACCAAAGATAGTACCTACGATCATAGCTTGAGCACCAATTTGCATTGATGGAGCAAGACGTTGACCGATCAATTGTGTAACAGGTTCATTGTTAAATTGGAACGAAGTCCCAAGGTTTCCTTGGAACAAGCCCCCGATATAACGGATATATTGAATAAAGACTGGTTGATCCAATCCATATTGCGCTTTAACGATCTTCAATTGTTCAGGCGAGAGCCGGTTTTGGTTAGTGAACGGCGTACCTGGCAAAAGCTTCATCAAGAAAAAGGTTATTGAAGCAATAATGAATAGGGTCAAGAATAAGTACAATATTCTTCTGAGAATATATTTAGTCATTTTTTGTCCCCAACTCCCTAATTATTTTTTGAATACAGTGACTAAGTTATATGCACCATTTGGTGTGACTAGATAATTTTTAACATTCTTGCGAGTCAAATTAGCTTGGTAAGATTGATAAAGCGGAATAGCACCTTGTTCTTCAGTCAAGATCTTTGTGGCTTGGACTAGATCGTTCCAGCGAGCTTGTTTGTCGTTAGCATCAGTCGTAGCACTCTTCTTAACATAATCGTCGTATTCCTTATTCGACCACTTACCATCATTTTGGGCATTACCAGTCGTTAAGATCTGTAAGAAAGTATAAGGATCTGGATAATCAGCGTTCCAAGCCGTCACGATCATATCGAAATCACCAGTCTCAGCTTTGTTTAAACGCGACTTGAAAGGCACGTTGTTCAAAGTCAATTTCAGACCAGGCAGATATTTCTCCATCTGACCTTGGATGTACTCATTTTGTTTCTTAGCAGTATCTGTATCATCACCGACTAAGTTGAAACTAAGATCCTTTTGACCAGTTTCCTTGATACCTTCCTTCCAAAGCTTAGTAGCTAATTTAGGATTGTAGGAACTATATTTAGCGACTGACTTAATAGCTGGTTCATCAGAGAAGTCTTTACCAGTCGTAGGATTTTCAGCAATACCAGAAGGTACGATCGAGGCGGTGAAACCACCAGTATTACCAAGGATATTCTTATTCAGTTGGTCACGATCGATCGAATAAGAAATGGCCTGACGGATCTTCTTGTTTCTAAAGAAAGCATATTTCTTTTGGTTAGTTTCAATATAGAAAGTGGCAGCCTGCTTATCTTTTGAGAAAGTATTATAGTTAGCAACTTGTCGTGCGGTGTCACCACTGATTTTTTCTAGACGATTGACTCTATTAGAGTCGTAGAGGTTCAATCCAGTATTCGGGTCCTTGGATACATAGTATTCGACCTTGTGTAACTTAACTTTTTTAGCGTTCCAATATTTGTTGTTCTTAACTTCGGTCCAGCTATTATCAGAAACATTCCAGTTGATCAATTTGAATGGACCGTTGAAGATCATGCCCTTACTGTGAAGACCATATTGCTTGCCAGCTTTGTCGACAGATGGTTTATAAATCGGCATAAAAGTCGAGTTAGCCATCAATTTTGTAAAGTAAGGGATCGGTTGATCCAAAGTTACTTGTAGCGTGTAATCATCTAAGGCTTTTACCCCAAGGGTCTTAGGTGATTTTTTGCCAGCACTGATATCAGCGGCGTTTTTGATACCTTCAAAAATATAAGCGTATTGAGAAGCAGTGGCTGGGTCGACAGTCCGTCGCCAAGCATAAACGAAATCATGAGCGGTAACTGGCTTGCCATTCGACCATTTACTGTGTCGAAGTGGGAAAGTGTAGGTTTTACCATTATTAGTAGGTTCGACTACTTTAGTTGCTACACCAGGAACCAGCTTTTTACCATTGAATCGGTAAAGACCTTCCATTGTGTTAGTTAGATTTTGTCCCCCAATAACATCGGTATTCAGTGATGAATCCATAGTGGCGATGACATCACTGGAACTGATGGAAAGAGTATCCTTACTGTCTTTTTCAACGGCTGAACCGCAGCCAGACAAAAGGAGCACGATACCGAGTAGTGGTATCAATGTTAATAAGTATTTCTTTACTCGCATATTTGCCTCCCTAAAACATCATAACTATTAGAATACTCTCCTCAAAATTAATGACAATACTTATTGATTAAAATAATTCTAATTCTCAACAAGTATTGTAGCTAATCTCGGAATAAATTACAAAGTAATCAGCTATAACAACCATATATAACATGCTATAAAAAAAGGGGTCTAAACTTTCTGGTA
>NZ_AZFA01000027.1 GCF_001434295.1 Companilactobacillus versmoldensis DSM 14857 = KCTC 3814
CCAGAAAGTTTAGACCCATAAAAATAGGGCAGGCATTCATTCGAATGCCTGCCTTTTTCGTGTATTAATTATTAAAAGATGCTTGGGGACGCTTTTCAACGAAGATGTAATCGACGGCCTTAGCGCCAATCGTTATCTTATTTCCATTTTGTAACTCAACAATCAATGAATTGTCGAATTGCTCGTGTTTAACGATTTTGATCAAATCATCAATCGTTAAACCTAAACTATTGAAATATTGCAAGAATTCGTAATTATCTGACAAACGAACGATTTGAACGACATCTCCATCATCAATCATGCTCAGCAATTTATCATCAGCATCAGTTTCACCCTGACCATTGCCAGGAATGATCCCGCCATGAGGACAACGTTGAGGCTCACCTAAGAAATCATTTAGACGATCCATTAAATCTTTATCTGATAAATGTTCCATGATATCAGCATGGTGATGCACAGAATCAACTGGATATTTTAAACAAGTATTTAGGAATACTTCCCAGAGCCGATGAGTTCTAACTAGTTGAGTTGAGATTTTCTTACCTTTATCGGTTAAAACAATTTTATTATACGGAGAATGTGTTAAGTAACCTTCGCTTGAGAGGGAACTCAACATCTCAGTAACAGAAGGTGCGGAGACGTTCATGATCTCTGAGATCCGTTTATTGGTGACTTTGGTAAAATCATAATTTAGTTCGTAAATAGTTTTCAAATAGTTTTCTTTATTAGGAGACAATTATTTATCCTTTCGCTTAGCCTAAAAACAAATTTAGTTACTCCATTATAACTCATTTTTTCGAACAATAAATGGTAAAATAGTTATGTAAGCAAAAAAGTCAATAAAGGGGAGTTTTTATGGAGTATTCAAAGCATAAATTCGATTGGTTTGGATTTATTGTAGGATTATTTTCAGTCTATGTCGGCTATCTAGTCGTCAAAAATCCATTGACCAGTTTATCAACGATAACGGTCTTCTTGGGAATCTTTGCCATTTTACGAGGAATTTATCAACTTTGGTTTGGTTCACAACTCAATAAGTATATGGGGACAGGTAGCGGTGTAGCTATATTTTCAGCTATCATCAGTATCCTCGTCGGTATTTTACTAATTGCTAACTTGAAAGTCGGTATCGTCGTAACGATTTATATTTTCGCTATCTGGTTCTTGATCGATGCGATTTTCCAAATATTAACTGCCAGATTGTATAGCTTCTTTGGAAGAGGTTATTACTGGTTGATCATCATTTTAGCTTGTCTGAGCTTGTTATTTGCGATTATTTTGTTGTTCAATCCAGTTCTTGCCGGAGGCTTTATCATCTTCATGTTAGCCTTCTTCTTCATCGCAACTGGGATCGCTGAAATAATTGAGGCATTTTAGAACATTTTAGTTTACAGCACTCTAAAATTTGCTAAAATACAAGATGAAGTGCCATCTTAGCTCAGTTAGGTAGAGCATCACCATGGTAAGGTGGGGGTCGTCGGTTCAAGTCCGACAGATGGCTTACTGACACCTAGCCGTTCTACATTGATGAGAATAAAAGTCTTACGAATTCTGATAACTCAGAGTTCGTAAGACTTTTTTTATTATAATTTATAACTTGATTAATTATTTTCCCCCTTTTCGGATAAAAAATAAAGGGATTTGTCTCATTATTCTCATGACAATTATAAAATTTACTAAAGTTTACTAGAATCGACTAATGAAAACGGATACACTTACGTTGTGAAAGGAATAAATTATTTATAAGACGGAGGGATTATCGTGACTATCAATGTTAGTGCAGAACCGAATGTATTTCATTTACAAACTGACCATACAAGCTATATTTTTCAAATTATGGAAAATGGTGATCTGGGACAAGTCTATTATGGAGCCTTGATCCACAGCAAAGACTCATATCAAAATTTGTCGCAGCGAGAAATTCATGATGCCACACCCGCAGTTAGTGAAGAGCTGAATGACCTACAACCCGAATTGGTGAAAAAAGAATATGCCGGATTTGGCAAAGGGGATTTTCGCTATCCAGCATTTCAATTGATTCAGGGAAACGGTAGCCGGGTCTCTGAATTTAAATATCAATCGTACAAGATAGTTGATGGAAAAGAACGCTTAACTGACTTACCAGCAAGTTTTGATGACCAAGCTGATGATGTTCAGACTTTAATGGTAACTCTCAAGGATTCCTTGACGGGAATGCTATTAGTTTTAAACTATACCGTTTTCCCACACCAAGATGTCATCGTGCGGAGTTCTAAGTTCATCAACGAATCCAGTCAGGACATTAAGATCAATTGTGCTTATAGTGCTCAAATCGATCTGCCAGATGCTGACTATGATTTGATCCAATTCTCTGGTGATTGGGCTCGTGAGCGTCACTTGTATCGTAATCATTTGCGCCCTGGTAGTCAGGGTGTAAGCAGTTTGCGGACGGCCTCGAGTCATCAGCAAAATCCGTTCATTATGCTGGCTCGTCCTCAGGCTAATGAAGACCATGGCGATGCCTTTGGTTTCAATTTGATTTATTCAGGCAATTTCAAGGATTCGATTGAGGTCGACCAATTTGAGGTTAGTCGTGTTTTGATCGGTATCAATCCAGATGAATTCTCATGGAAAGTGACTGCTGGCAATAGTTTCCAGACACCAGAGGCAGTGATGAGCTTTACTGACCAAGGATTCAATAGACTATCTCAACAGTTGGGAGACTTTTATGATCAGCATTTGACTAACCAAAATTTTGTCAAAAAAGATCGCCCAATTTTGATCAATAACTGGGAAGCTACTTATTTTGATTTCAATGAAACTAAATTGATGACGATCGTCGATCAAGCTAAAAAATTAGGTATCGAGATGTTCGTGCTTGATGATGGTTGGTTTGGTAAGCGAAATGATGATACGACGTCTTTAGGTGATTGGGACGTTGACTTAAATAAATTCCCTGATGGATTAGGGCACTTTAGTCAACGGGTTCATGATGAAGGCTTGAAATTCGGTCTTTGGTTCGAACCTGAAATGATTTCGGTCAAGAGTTCACTCTATCAAGAACATCCTGATTGGTTATTAGGGGACAAGAATGCCCAATTGACACCTAGTCGGCATCAATTCGTCTTAGATATGTCACGTCAAGATGTTGTCGACTATCTATTCAATAAAATCAGTCGGATCATCCAAAATACTAAATTGGATTACATTAAATGGGATATGAACCGTAATATCACTGAATCGTTTAGTGACAGTTTGCCAGCTGATCAACAATTAGAATTATCACATCGTTATATTTTAGGTGTCTATGACTTATATGCTCGCTTAACTGAAACTTATCCAGATGTCTTATTTGAATCTTGCGCTTCAGGTGGTGGCAGATTCGATCTGGGAATGATGTATTATGCGCCACAGGCTTGGACGAGTGACGATACTGATGCGGTCGAACGTTTAAAGATTCAATATGGGACTTCGTATGGTTATCCGCAATCGATGATGGGGGCCCATGTTTCAGCTGTTCCGAATGATCAAAATGGACGGGTAACGTCGTTACAGACTAGAGGGAACGTAGCTTTCTATGGCGACCTTGGTTACGAATTAGACATTACTCAGATGACTGCTCAAGAACTTGAACAAGTTAAAGAACAAGTGGCTTTTTATAAACAATATCGTCATCTCTTCCAATATGGTAAATTCTATCGGATCGATGATCCTTTTGGTGGCGATGGAAATATCACTAGTTGGCAAGTGACATCTGATGACCAGAAGCAGGCAATCGCTGCCAGATATCAATTATTGAATCATCCTAATGCACCTTATCAAAGACAATACTTTAAGGGATTAGATCCTAAACAACTATATACGGTCAATTCTGGTTCTGAAAAATTTTATGGGGATGAATTGATGCATGCCGGTTACTTTGTGGCCACTCCAGAAAGTGAAACAGGCTATTCGAAGGACTTCAGCTCGCAATTGTTTATCGTTTCAGCTGTTTAAGTTTCATTTAATGACTGATTGTTATGATTGAAAACGGTAAGTAAAGGTTTACTAATCAGTAAGTCAATTAAGATTTTTTTAAAGTTTAAATTGGAAAATTATAATCGCCAAAGACTGCTGTTGACAGGTTATATGGTTAAAGCTTTAGAAAAGTTTTACTAAAATATTGTTGACAATTTAACTGAAAACGATTACATTACACTTAGTTACTAAAACAAATTTAATCGGTGAGGCGAATCAATATGGGGACAGAATCAACTGGTCGAAAGATACTTTCGAGAATATCTTATTCGTTCGGTGCATTCGGGCATGATGCCTTCTATGCAACGTTATCAACATATTTCATTATTTATGTTACATCTCACTTGTTCGATAAGGACAGTGGGTCTACCGGATCACAAATGATTGGTGCCATTACAGGTATCATTTTCATCTTGCGGGTCGTTGAATTAGCTATCGATCCTTTGATCGGTAATGCAATTGACAAAACTAACAGTCGTTGGGGACACTTTAAGCCTTGGATCGTTGCTGGTGGGATTGTCGGTTCGATCGTTATGGCAATTCTATTTACAACTATGGGTGGTTTGAACGTTTCTAACCCAACAATGTACTTGATTGTGTTTGCTATTTTGTATATCACGATGGATATCTTCTATTCATTTAAGGATGTTGGTTTATGGTCAATGATTCCAGCTATCTCGTTTGACTCAAAAGAGCGTGAGAAAACTGCTACTTATGCACGTGTAGGTTCAAACATTGGTCAAAATATCGTTGGTGTTGTCGTGATGCCATTGGTATTGCTTTTTTCAACTAACTCCAACCATGGACAAGGTGATAACAGAGGGTGGTTTGCCTTTGGTTTGATCATCGCTATTACCGCTTTGGTTTCAGCTTTAGTCGTTGCTCTTGGTACAAAAGAAAATGATTCAGAATTACGTAAAAATGTTGAAAAAACTTCCTTCAAGGATGTTTTCAAGGTCTTAGGACGTAATGACCAACTTATGTGGATGTCATTGGCTTATGGACTTTACGCAGCCGGAATTGCGATCACTAATGCTTTGGAATTGTACTACTTTACATATATCTTAGGTAATGCTTCACAATTCTCACTACTAGCCTTTTTCAACATGGTCATCGGTGTCTTTGCGGTTCTAGCATTCCCTTCATTAGCACAGAAATTTAGTCGTCGGAAGGTCTTCTTCCTAGCAATTGGTGTCATGATTATTTCTTTGATCATGTTCACTTTCTCAGGTAAATCATTACCAATGATCATTACTTCTGCTGTCTTGTTCTTTATTCCACAACAATTGATCTTCTTAGTTGTTTTAATGGTTCTAAGTGATTCAGTTGAATATGGACAATTGAAGTTTGGTCACCGTGACGAATCATTAACACTTTCAGTTCGTCCATTGCTAGATAAATTAGGTGGTGCCATTTCAAATGGTATCGTTGGTTTAACAGCTATTTTGGCTGGTATGACAGCTGGTGCTACTGCTTCAGATGTTACAGCTCAAGGTGCCGCAATCTTCAAGTTCATGATGTTCGGTGTTCCAGCTATCTTAGTCTTGTCAGGTACTTTCATCTTCTTCAAGAAAGTCAAATTGGATGAAAAGATGCATGCTGATATCGTTAATGAATTGGAAAAGACATGGCACAAACATTTGGATACTGATGAATCCATGCAAGAGATCGAAAAAGAAGTCGATCAAGCAGATACAACTAGTTTCCAATTACCAGTTTCAGGTCAAATCAAACCATTGTCAGAAGTTAACGATACAACCTTTGCTTCTGGTAAGATGGGTAAAGGATTTGCTATCGAACCAAGTGATGGTGGTGTTTATGCACCATTTGATGGTATCGTTGAAGCAACCTTCCCAACTCGTCACGCTATTGGTTTGAAGTCTGATTCCGGAGTCTTAGCCTTGATCCATATCGGTATCAAGACGGTTGACATGCGAGGAACAGGTTTCGTTCAATACGTTGAAAAGGGAGATCGTATCAAGGCCGGCGAAGAGTTGCTTGAATTCTGGGCACCTGCAATTAAGAAAGCAGGACTCGATGATACAGTCATGGTCGTCATCACGAACCACGACCGGATCGGTTCACTCGACTTTACTAAGACCTCTGGTAAAGCAGAACATGGTGACCAAGTCGCTACTATGTCAGATGTTGATCCAACTAGAAAATAAAAATCAAGCTCTAAACCAGTGTAATAGCTGATTTAGAGCTTTTTTATTGTCTAAATCGTCCACTTAGATAGTACAAGATTCAAAACTAAAAATAGACCTTCCAATATATTTTGGAAGGTCTATTTTCATCTTATTTTAAGTTTACTATATTAAAATTTTATTCGACATTTGGATCGATCTTGAAATCGAAGTCGATATCTTTATCAGCTTTGAGATGATACTTACTTTCAACATCAGTACCCCAACTGTCGATACCACCAACACCACGAACGGCACCGTAGATTGTTAAAACAGTCCGATGTGCAAGAGGTAATTCTTCCTGATGAGTTGCATTCTCTAATTCCTCAGGTGTGTATGGTAAGCAACCGAAGGCGAAGTCTTGACTGGCTTTTTCAAAAGTTAAGTCGAAAGGTTGATCGAGGTGATCGGCATTGTTTTGCGTCTTATCTCTAGTCACAGTCACTTGCTTACTATCCATGTGCATTCCACATTCTTGTGGGACTAAGTATGGTGTTACTGGCAGACCCTTGACGGTGAAATTGCCTTTAGTGGCACCTTGTTTACGATCAGGGTAAGTTTCTCCAGAAAGTCCGGTATAATTAAAGCTACTTGCCTGAGTTGGCATTAAGAATTGCACACCTAAAGCAGGTAGGTCAGGTAATTTATCATTACCGACGAAATGGGCTTTAACGGTGATCTCACCATCATTTGCAACTTGATAAGTGATAGTCATCTCGGTTGCTGGCACGGTATTTGTCTGATAAGTGTAACTAATGGAAACTTCGGCTGCGTACTCGTGATTACTAAATCGGTTGTTAAATGGAGCAATCGGTAATTGATCGAAAGTTTTGCCATCTACTGTAACAACGATTTTCTTACAAGTACTGAACATGTCAGCTGCGAACCATTGTGCTGATTTGGTAGAGAAACCACTACCACGGTCGTTATCGGTCGTTGCCCGCCAAAAGACTGGTTTTGGTGTCCGATAGAGCCATTCGCGTCCGTTGACGAGCATTGATTCCATGCCGCCACGTTCGTAACTGAAGATATAATGGAAGTTTTCGCCACCGAGGCCGAGTGTTCCATCACCATAAATGACGTGTAGTTGTTTATTTGTGTTGACCATAATAGTATTTCACCTCCTGCATAGCTGGCTTTTCAGTCCGGTCGGCAAACATTAATCCGTCACCGGAAAATTCATAGTCTGAATGGCGTTCGTCGAAATCGCCACCGTAGCGAAGGACGTCGCGACCTGAGATATTATCATGAACAAGCAAAGCTTGGTCGATAAAGTCCCAGATGAAACCGCCTTGGTACATTGGATACTTGTCGATCAAATCATTGTAGGAATTCATGCCACCGATCGAATTACCCATGTCATGCATGTATTCGCAGTCAAGAAATGGTTTTTTCGGATCATTTTGGAGATATTTCTCGATATTTTCTGGTTGTTCATACATTCGACTTTCAACATCTGAAATTTGGTCTTTTAGTTCAGGCTTGTGGAAGACACCTTCATAGTGAGTCAAACGTGTTTGGTCATGTTGCTTGTAATATTTATTCATTTCAGCAATATCGCTACCGGCGAATGATTCATTTCCTAGTGACCAGAAGATGATAGAAACATGATTCTTGAACAAATGATAGTTAGATCTAGCACGGTCAAGCACAGCTTTGAGCCAATGCGGATTGTCGCCAGGGACATTGACCGATGGTTCAACGGTTCCCATTTTTTGCCAAGTTCCGTGAGATTCCAAATTATTCTCAGCCATCAAGTAGATTCCGTTTTGGTCACATAAGTAGTACCAAGGGATCTGGTCAGGATAGTGGCAAGTCCGGTCAGCATTGATATTATTAGCTTGCATCGTCTTGATATCAGCTTTCATATCATCAAGAGTGATCGCGCGACCACGAGTCGCTGACCATTCGTGACGGTTGACACCGTTGATGATCAAACGTTTGTTATTAACGTAGATAACTTTGTCATTCCGTAATTCAACTTTACGGAAACCAAATTGATAAGGTACGACTTCAAGCGTTTGACCATTTTGGCCTTTGATCGTGACAGCAATATGATAGAGCGTTGGTGTATCAGGTGACCACAAGTCGACTTTTGAAAAATCGATCGTGTCAAAGGTCGTTGTTTCACCAGCAGCCATACTCTTAGTTGTAATAACGTCATCGTTTGGATCGATGATCGACAACTCAGCGGTAGCTCCTGATAAATCCTTACCGGTGAGTTCTAAAGAAACGTCTAATTTACCAGATTTGAAGTCATCATTGACCACAGGCTTGAGATCCAAGTCTTCGACATGAACTTCAGGTAAGCCAAGTAAATTAACATCTCTAAAGATACCGGAAAATCTAAACATGTCCTGATCTTCTAAATAGGAAGCAGTACTACGTTTAAAGACTTCCACGGCTAAAATGTTTTCACCACTAACTAGTTTATCGGTCAGGTTGAATTCTGAAGGAGTGAAACTATCTTCAGCATAGCCAACGAACTCTCCATTCAACCAGACGTAGAAGGCAGTTTCGACACCTTGGAATTGAACTACGACTCGTTTATTTTGGAAACTTTCTGGTAAGGTAAATTTTTTCAAATAAGAACCGACGGTGTTGTCTTTAGCCTGACTAAAAGTCCCAGGGATGATTCGATCGGAATTTAAAGTATAGGCTGGCCGACGGAATATTTTACCTTCCCAAGGATACCAGGTATTAATATATTGAATTTGACCATATCCCGCCAATTCAATGTGGCCGGGCACCTTGATATCATCAAAAGTCGATGAATCGAAATTAGGTTGATAAAAGTTTTCCGGACGATCTTGTGGTGATTTAGAAAATCTAAAACGCCAGTTGCCATTCAAACTTTTTACTAAACTACTTTGGTGACCGATCTCATTACTATCAGCATAAAAATAATGATCACTGTGGGCTGGCAATTGATTGACTCTAAATACCTCAGGGTCATCCAGCCAGTTTAAATCAGCTTGCATAGAAGTACTCCTTTCAAAACAAAATATAAAACGCTTACAATTAAAATGATAAAACATTTAGATATGTTTGTATAGGATATTTAGTTAAAATTTAACTAAACAAAAGACTGATTTTAAAAAATATTTTCGATATCTCGGAAAGGATTACTAGAATAGGCTTTAATAAGGCTTTGTAAAGTAAAACGCTACCATTTTTGTTTTAAAAGGCTTTCAGACTATTTACAAAGTTACAGAAATGTTTTATATTTTAACTAATAAAACTTTTAGTAAAATAATTGGAGGTTCCAAAATTATGCAGAGCAACGAATTAAAGCAAGAGTTTAGTAAGATCTTTGATAGCACGCCTGAAAGAGTCTTCTTCTCACCAGGAAGAATCAATTTGATCGGTGAACATACTGATTACAATGGTGGACATGTTTTCCCATGTGCAATCAGTTTAGGAACTTATGGAGTTTATTCAGCTCGTCAAGATACAACTGTCAGAATGTATTCAGCTAATATCCCTGACAAAGGTATTGTTACTTTTGATATCAACAAGTTGGATTACGACAAATCATTTGGTTGGACTAACTATCCAAAAGGGATGATCAAAGAATTAGTTGATAATGGCTACAAGATCGACCACGGTTTTGATTTGTTCGTTCATGGTAACCTTCCTGATGGAGCAGGCCTATCATCGTCAGCATCGATCGAATTATTGATGGGTGAGATTTTGAAGGATGCTTTTGACCTTGATATCGATCAAATCGACTTAGTCAAAGCTGGTCAAAAAGATGAAAACAATTATATCGGTGTTAACTCCGGTATAATGGATCAATTTGCTGTTGGTATGGGTAAAAAAGATCAAGCTATCTTGTTAGATACCAACACAATGGATTACTCATATGCTCCAGTTAAATTAGGCAATAACGTTATTGTTATTATGAATACTAATAAGCGTCGTGAATTACAAGATTCAAAATATAATGAAAGACGTTCTGAATGTGAGGAAGCTTTGAGCCGGTTGCAAAAGGGCTTGGATATCAAATCATTAGGTGACTTAGACGAACATCAATTTGATGAAGCAGCTTACTTGATCAATGATGAAACTTTGATCAAACGTGCACGTCACGCTGTATTTGAAAACCAAAGAGCTATCAGAGCTACAAAAGCTTTAGCTAATGACGAATTGGAAACATTTGGTCATTTAGTAACCGCATCTCATGTTTCATTACATTTTGATTATGAAGTTACTGGTAAGGAATTAGATACTTTGGCTGAGACTTCATGGAAACAACCTGGCGTACTCGGAGCACGTATGACTGGTGCCGGTTTTGGTGGTTGTGCTATCGCCATCGTTAATAAAGACAAGGTCGATGATTTCAAGAAGAATGTTGGCCAGACATATCATGATACAATTGGATATGACGCAGATTTCTACATTGCAGAAATTGCTGATGGACCAAGAGAAATCAAATAATTTTTGGAGGAAGATAAAATGGCAATTTTAGTTTTAGGTGGAGCAGGATACATCGGCTCACATACAGTTGATCGTTTGATTGAAAAAGGATACGACGTAGCAGTCGTCGATAATTTGGTAACTGGACACCGCAAATCCGTAAATGATAAAGCTCGTTTTTATCAAGGAGACGTCCGTGACACAGATTTCATGAACAACGTTTTCGACGAAGAAGATATTGAAGGTGTGATCCATTTCGCCGCTTTCTCAATCGTCCCTGAATCAATGAAAGATCCATTGAAATATTTCGATAACAATACAGCTGGGATGGTCAAATTGCTCGAAGTTATGGCTAAACATGATGTTAAGAAGATTGTTTTCTCATCAACAGCCGCAACTTATGGCGAGCCAAAACAAATCCCAATCAAGGAAACAGATCCACAAGTACCAACTAATCCATATGGTGAAAGTAAATTAGCTATGGAAAAAATCATGCACTGGTCAGATGTTGCATATGGCATCAAATTCGTTGCCCTACGTTACTTTAATGTTGCCGGTGCCAAGCCTGATGGCAGTATCGGTGAAGATCATCATCCAGAAACACACTTGGTTCCAATTATTTTGCAAGTTGCTGCTGGTGAAAGAGAAAAACTCCAAATCTTCGGTGATGACTATCCAACAGATGACGGAACAAACGTCCGTGATTATGTCCATGTCGTTGATTTAGCTGATGCTCATATCTTAGCTTTGGAATACTTGAAGGAAGGTAAGGACAGCAATGCCTTTAACCTTGGTTCTTCAACTGGTTTCTCTAACAAGCAAATGCTTGATGCTGCTAGAGAAGTTACTGGTAAAGAGATCCCTGCAGAAATGGCACCAAGACGTGCCGGGGACCCAAGTACCCTAGTCGCTGCTAGTGACAAAGCT
Source organism: Companilactobacillus versmoldensis DSM 14857 = KCTC 3814 (assembly GCF_001434295.1). Lineage (GTDB taxonomy): Bacteria > Bacillota > Bacilli > Lactobacillales > Lactobacillaceae > Companilactobacillus > Companilactobacillus versmoldensis. Next base: position 11,529 of record NZ_AZFA01000027.1, read on the forward strand.
AGAAAAGTTCTGGGCTGGGATCCACAATTTGACGATGTCAAAGAGATCATCAAAACAGCTTGGAATTGGAAACAACAACATCCACAGGGCTACGATGACCAAGGAGGCAAGGCTTAATGACAAGCGTTGACCAATTTGTTGCGAAGGTGATAGCATCACCTTCTGAATACACTGGATTGGATAAAATCTATATTCACAACAAAGTTTTAAGTTTGATCGGTGATGACGAACCAGAAGAGATCAAGAGCGATGATATTGTTGATTTGACCGATAGTTTGGTTTCAGCAGCCATCAAGAATGGCAAAATTGAAGACAATCAATCGGACCGCGATATCTTATCTGATCAATTGCTCGATTTAGTGACGCCTTTGCCATCAGTTTTGAATCATAATTTCTGGGACAAATATCAGGTCAGCCCTGAAGCTGCAACTAATTACTTTTATCAAATTAGTCGTGACAACAATTACATCAAGACTAGAGCTATTGCAAAAAACGTTGTCTTTGATACGCCAACAGATTTTGGTGATCTAGAGATCACTATCAATTTGTCGAAACCTGAAAAAGATCCTAAGGCAATTGCAGCCGCTCGTAACCAACCAGAAAATGGTTATCCTTTATGCCAATTATGCATGGAAAATGAAGGTTATTTAGGACGTCTAGGATATCCAGCTAGAAGTAACCACCGGATCATTCGGATGACGATTGGTGGTCAAACTTGGGGCTTTCAATATTCACCTTATGCATACTTTGGTGAACACTCGATCTTCCTTGATGAGGTTCATCGCCCAATGGTGATCAATCGTCAGACCTTCACCAATTTGCTAGAGATCGTTGAACAGTTCCCACAATATTTCGTCGGTAGTAATGCTGATTTACCAATCGTTGGTGGTTCAATGCTATCTCACGAACACTATCAAGGTGGTCGTCATGATTTTCCAATGATGAAGGCACCAGTCACTCAAAAACTGGATCTTGGTTTTGACAATGTCTCAGCTGGGATCGTTAAGTGGCCTATGTCGACTATTAGATTGGAAAGTACTGATCAAACAGCTATCACTGATGCAGCTGAAAAGATCCACCAAGTTTGGAAAAATTATTCCGATGAATCAGTCGATGTTCGTGCCTATACAGATGGAGATCGTCATCATACGACAACACCTATTGCACGTAAGGTCGATGACAAGTATATTTTAGATATTGTCTTACGCGATAATCAGACTTCAGACAAGTATCCAGATGGCATTTTCCATCCACATCAGGATGTTCAACACATTAAAAAGGAAAATATCGGCCTGATCGAAGTTATGGGTCGTGCTATCTTGCCTGCTCGTCTTAAGACTGAATTAAAAGAAGTAGAAAAATATTTGCTCGGTCAACCTAATCAAATTGCTGAGATGCATCAGAAATGGGCTGATCAACTGAAACAGCAATATACCGTTACCAACGACAATGTGACACAAATTGTCCATCAAGAAGTTGGTAAAGTTTTCGCCCGTGTCTTAGCTGATGCTGGAGTCTTCAAGTGGGACGAACAAGGAAAAGAAGCTTTTGCTCGTTTTGTTGATACGGTCAAGGAACCAACTGACACGACTGAAAAGGCTTAAAGGAATTTAGATTACGGGGGTCAAGGAATGGCGACAACATTAAAGGATATTGCAAAAGAGGTGGGTGTTTCACTGGCAACAGTGTCTCGGGTCTTGAACTATGACCAGACGCTATCAGTCAGTGATGATACCCGGCAACGGATCTTCAAAGTTGCTGACGATTTGCAATATTCAAAGAGTAAACCACATGGTAATAACGTATCGGCGCATAAGAAGTTAGCTATTGTGCAATGGTATTCTGAATCGAAGGAACAAGATGACTTGTATTACATGTCGATTCGGACTGGTGTTGAACGACAGGGTCAAGCACGCCAGTTTGAGGTCACACGGATCTTTCAAAATGAGACTGGTAAATTGGACGCTGATGTTGATGCAATTATTGCAGTTGGGAAATTTAGTCCTCAGCAAGTAAAAGCTATGAGTGACTTGTCTGACAAAATAGTTTTTGCTGATGATGATCAATTTGCAGCTGGTTTTGATAGTGTTCTGACTGATTTTAAATTAGGTGTCGAGCATGTAGTCGATTATTTTTGGAAACAAGGTATTGAGGATATCGGTATCATTCATGGTTCTGAAAAAACGACCGACCAAATGGTTGAGATCAAAGATCCACGGATGTTGGCTTTTAAACAGGCCATGGAAAAGCGGCATGCATATAATCCTAAATGGGTCTTTCGTGGAGACTACACTAGCCAGTCAGGCTTTAAGATGATGCAACAGGCTATCGAGGAGCTTGGGGATGACTTACCACATGCTTTCTTTGTGGCAAATGATCCAATGGCTGCTGGCGCCTTAAAAGCCTTGCAAAGTGCAGGGATAGCCGTGCCTGAACGTGTAAAGATCTTTAGCTTCAATAACACTTCTTTAGCAACTTACGTTTATCCTGAGTTGAGTTCAGTTAATGTTGAGACCGAATTAATGGGCGAAACAGCCGTTAATTTGATTGTGAGTCAGTTACAAACCGGTCGTAAGATCCCACAACGGATCGAGATCGGAACTAACTTGGTTACCCGTGATAGTTCAAAATAATAATTTGTAATAAAAAAGTTCGTTACTCCAAGGATCTGATCCTTGGAGTAACGAACTTTTTGTGTATTATTTGAAATACGTTTCGATTTCTCGTTAGTGCTTGCACTCTAGATATTAAATATATCTTGGATGATTTTGGCTACTTGAGGGCTGCTTTCTTGATTGCCATGTTCAGCGTCTTCACCCGTAATGAATAGTTGTTGGAAACTAGCAACGTTTCCTGGGAAGATCTTTTTACCTGATAGGGCGCTATCACGTGAAACTACGCCGTCTGTTGACGAATCGTTTGGCATTGAACCAATTACATTAGTTACATTCAAATCGCTTGGTAAGGAGCCGCTAGCTCAAATTAATCGGTTAAGGAAGGCTGTGTTGTCTGCTCCATTGACAGCTTGAAAGTTGTAAGGAGTTCCGATTGAGATAAAGTGGTTAAAGTGGAATGAGAAACCAGATTTTGAAGCATTCTTTTCTAGATAAGTCGTTGTAATGGTTCCACCATTAGAGTGACCGACGATATCTGCTTGTTTGAATGGATTCTTTTGGTTGTAAGTCAGCAAGGCGTCTCGCAAAGCATCAGCATCTTTAGAAATAACTTTTTCAGTGTAGGAGTTTTGTGGGAAAAGTACGACCACAAATGGTCTTTCGTTTGAATTACCTGATCTGACGTCTTGACGTAAAATCTGACCGTCAATGTCAGCACTGAACTTGGTTACTGGGTGCTCATTGTTAGGATCCAATTGGGCAATCATCTCTTTCCAAGACGTTTCATTGTCAAAAGCTCCTGGTACAAAGATAACTGGATCGTTATTATTTTCTGTTGTTGCAGCCTCACTAGTTTGTCCGTTTAATAATGCCAAGCCTAAGAGAGCTGATACAGCAATCAGAAAGGAAATGATTTTTTTCTTCATAATTTTAATCCCCGATGTTTGATATTGAATACATACTTAATCTATCAGTTAATAAATTGGAAGTAAATATAATCAATATTTATTTAATTATATTGTAAAGCGCTAGTTCAAGGTAACTATATAAAAGTTTGTGAGTCATACTACAAAATCAATTAATAAAACATTTCTTTTAATTTTATTTTTAATTACAAAAATTACGTTATGTTACAGTTAATTATCAATTGATTTATATTGGTTAATGAATATTGTTAAATTTAAATTCAATGATAATATGAAAGTTGTTCCGGAATAAAAAAACAAAAAATGAGGGGGATTACCAAATGTTTTCATTTTTAGGTAACGTATCTAGCTTCTTTGATATGTTCTTGACATTCGGTACAACTGTTAACAATGCATTTTCAACATTGTTCAGTGGTATGTCAGGTTTATTCGGTGGCAAATAGTCACTAAGCAGATCATATAAAGAGTACCAATTTCACGGGATGGGTGAAACTGGCACTCTTTTTTTTGTCCATTTTTGTTCCTAATTATTAAACAGGTCATATTTAAATATTATTCCAAACTGGAATATCCATAGCACTTTTTTAATATTTTGACCGTGTCAAATGCTTGTTTTTTTCTGTTACATAAATTACCTAATTGTTACAGTTATTTATCAGTAACAGCAAATCGATAAATAGTTATTGTTAAAGTTAACTTTAGTGTTAATATTAGATTTGTTCCAAAGGAAAACAAAATTTGAGGAGGAAACTATCATGCTAGGAATTTTTGGATTATTCAAGCAACTAGGACAATTATTAAAAGGAATCATGCCTTTATTCAATCTTATTGAAGGCTTATTCCACACATTCAGAATCTAATCTAGTTTGATCAAAAGGAGTATTTCATTCACGTGAGGGGTGAATGAGATACTCCTTTTTTTGTAGAAATTTATAAATTGATGGCAAGTTCCTTCTAAAAATATTATTATAAAGGTATTGATAAAGGAGGAACTATATATGACAAGAGTTATCAAAAAACTCGGTCTTATTTTTGCGGCCCTACTATTGTTAGTAGGCTCGTTACCACTTTTGAATATCCAACAGGCAAAAGCGGCAGATTCATCAGACCAAACACAGGCAAGCAATACGATCAAGATTGGTACGACACAATCCGTCGCTTCTTTGCCTTTTTATGTGGCTCAAGATAAGAAGTATTTCCAAACTCACAGTGTTAACGTTGAGTTGCAACAATTCAAATCAGCCAGTAAGTTGGATGATGCCATCAAAGATGGTACAGTCAATGCTGCTGTGACAGATTTGGTCAATTTTACCCAAATCGCCAAAAAGAATAAATCATGGCGAGTTGCCGGAACTTTGACAGGCTACAACGGCCTAATTGCCAATAAAAAATATAAAAACGTCAAGAGTCTCAAGCATAAAACCATTGCCGTGGATAAGAAAGACGGCTCAAAATATTACCTAAAACAAGTTTTGGCCAAGAATGACCTTAAATTATCTGATGTAAAAATCAAGAACGTGGCTGAACAGGGGACACGCGTCAAAGATTTGAAGAAGAAGAAAGTTGCTGCTGCGGTAGTAGCTGATCCATTCATTTCTAATGCTAAGCATAATGGTGCTAAAGTTCTTAATAAACAAAAAGCTAGCAACAAGAATGGCGACGTTATTGCCTTCTCTAATGATGTAACTACTAAGCAAGTTTCTGGTGTTAATAATATTTTCAACAGTTACGATGATGCTCGTAAAGAGTTGAACAAACAAGGTTTGACCTTTACTGATATGTTGTTATTACAACTAGGTGCTACGAGAAATGGTGCTGTTAAGATGAACAATTTGGATATCCATTTTGCTAAATCACATCGAGTTAAGAAATCTGACTACAACAAGGCTACTAAATATGCCAAGTCCCAAAAGTTGATCAAGACTAGAAATAGCTTGAGAATGGTTGAAGTTAAGCTCGACAAAGTTCATAAATAAGTTTTATGATCAAATACATCGTCCCAGTTGGGATGGTGTATTTTTTTTACTTTTATAATTTTGTAATGGTACATATAATTATTTATATGCTAAAGTTTTATATAGGATATTTTGACGGAGGTATGTAATTTATGGCAGATATTCCAGAAATTGAATTTAATAATGGCGAAAAAATCCCTCAAATTGGTTTAGGAGTCTTTCTGATGAAAGACAAAAATGAATTTATGAAAGCTATTCAGTGGGCAATTGATGCAGGCTATCGCCACTTTGATACAGCCGCCTTTTATGGTAATGAAGCTTGGCTCGGGGAAGCCTTGAGAAATTCTGGCTTGAAGCGTGAAGAGTTCTTTATCACTTCGAAAGTTTGGAACTCAGACCATGGTTATGAAGAAACAAAAGCCGCTTTTGCAACGACCATGCAAAAATTAGGCTTAGATTATTTAGACCTTTACTTGATTCATTGGCCCGCTAACGATTACATCGAAACTTGGCAAGCCATGGAAGAGTTATACAAAGCCGGCAAGATCAAGTCGATTGGTGTTTCGAACTTTAAGGAACATCATTTGGCAGATTTAATGGCTCGTTGTGAAGTCAAACCAGTCATTGACCAAATTGAGACGCACCCATATTTCCAACAAAAAAATTTGGTTAAATATTTGCATGACCACGACATTGCTCATGAAGCATGGAGTCCAATGGGGCGTGGATCTGACGGTATCTTTGCCGATACGACATTAAAAGCTATTGCAGCTAAACATCATAAAACAGTTGCTCAAGTTATTCTGAGATGGCACCTTCAAAGACAAACGGTCATCATTCCCAAATCGATCCATGAAAAACGAATCAAGGAAAATTTTGATATTTTCGACTTTGAATTGAATAATGACGAAATGGCACGAATTGCAGATCTCGATACTGGTAAGAGAATTTATCGCGATCCCGATGATACTGAGTGGTTAGCTAAATCAGCTAAGACACCATTGCCAGAATGAAAAAGTTTACTAAAATCTTGCTGAAAAGCAAGATTTTTTTTATTTATCGCCGGTCAGAGTTGACGTTGTGAAAAATTTGATTAATAATCGAATTGTATGAAATGATAAGTGAATTGATATCAATATATAATAATTGTGATGTCGATTTTTTATTTTTTACTCATTTATGAAAACGGTTTATCAATCAACACCGTAAATTGACGTCATTTTTAAGTAGTAATTGATATTCTTTCTAGTAATTAGACGTTCACTGAAAAATTCACTTTAGTCAGAGGGGGATAATAAATTGAATCAAAAAAATTTCAAGGGGACAAAATGGACTTTATCAAGTGTTGCAACTTGTGCAGCTGCTTTATCATTCTTGATCGTGACTAACTCATCATTAGCTCAAACGACTGACACTGATCAAAACAGTCAAGGCAATGTTCAAACTGCCCAAGTTCAATCAGCCCAACAAACTGCTACTAGTGCCAATCAGTCAACAACTGATACGACTAACAATGATGCTTCACAAAGTCAAAGTGCAGCTCAAGCCAATACAACGGCAAAGACAGATGTCACAAGTAACTCAGATGCTACTAACTCTGCAAATACAGCAACAGCTACTTCGGCAAATACTGATGCTAACCAAACAGTTTACAATGCATTGCCAGCTGACAGCACTACGACAGCTAATGCCAATGCTAATTCTAATGCACCTGTAGCTCAGGCAAGTGCAACTCAAGCTTCAGCTGTTGCAACTAGCAACGACCAAGTTCCAAGTGGAGGGACAGTTTATGACGACTATCCTGATGTCTCTAATAATCCATTGGGTGTCGCAGCATACTTCCATATCTTTGCTAACGATGCCACATTGAATGCTCATACTAATGGTAATTTAGCTGTTAAGAATCTTGATGGTAATGTTAACTTTGGTACCAACGTTCATGAAGAATTATTAGATAAAGAAATTTCTTACATTCAAAATATTACTAATATTGCCAACAGCTCATTCGTTTCAGCTGGTGACACAAGAACTAATAAAGTTATCTTTGGTGAGAATGTTGATATCGACGTTTCAAATCCTAATCGTGTTAATGTTGCCGGTAAAGATATCGACCATTTGACAGCTTCCGAAACTTATCAAGATAAGAATGGTCAAGTATATATTGACTTCGCTAAAGAATTCCAAAACTTACGTGATAAGTCAACAGAACTTGCTAATACAGCAACGGAAAACCCAACAATCAGCAATTCTGACTTTGACGATCAAAACAATCGTGTGATTGACATCAATGACTATATTGTTAATGAAAATAACCAAATCATTTTGAACTTATCACCTGATGTTTTGAACAGCAATACACCATTGACTATTAAGGGAATCTCTAGTTCAGAGAATGGTCCAACTGTGATCATCAATGTTGATACTGGTGGTGACTCAAACTATGATGTCAACTCACCAATCAAAATCAAATATGATGACGGTTCAGATCGTGACAGCCAAGAGACTGAATACTTCGGAGATAATCATTTACTTTGGAACTTCACTGATAGTACAGCCCCAGATAAGTTGAACAACGGCACTATCAATATGAATGGTGTCTTCCAAGGCAGTGTCCTTGCACCAAATTCAACGATCAATGTTAACCAAAATCTTGATGGTAATATCGTTGCCGATAAAGTCAACGTTAATGCCGAGACCCACAGATGGGATCTACAAGATGACACTGAAAACGGAGAAGAAGATTTCGAAGGTGATATCGACGAGCCAGAAGATGAAGACGACACCGATGAACCCGGTGACACTGATGAAGGCGACACCGACGAACCCGGAGATACTGACGAAGGTGACACCGATGAACCCGGAGATACTGACGAAGGTGACACCGATGAACCCGGAGATACTGACGAAGGCGATACCGATGAACCTGGAGATACTGACGAAGGTGATACCGATGAACCTGGCGACAAAGATGATGGGGATTCTGAAGAACCTGGTGTGACAAATCCAGAGGAACCTATCGAGGGAGAAAATCCTGGTGGTCCTGAAGAACCTGCTACTGATGTCGATGGATCTGAAGAAGATGACAACTTGATCACTGATCCTGATTTTGGTGGAAACGGTGAAGAGTCCAATTCTAACAAAGATGCCAACAACAATGTTACAAGCAATCTAGCAGATCAAAAAGACGAAAATAAACAAGGTAATTTGCCACAAACTGGTGCTGAAAGCTCAATTGTCTTAACAGCAATTGGTGCTGCTCTTGCAGCTGCTTTGGTCTTTGCCTTCAAACGTCGTCGTGACTAAATCAAAAATGTTTGTAAAAAAATAGCAGTTATTCCAATTGGAATAACTGCTATTTTTAATGGATCAGTAAGCCGATTATCAAAATGATGATCCCAACAAGATTGAGGATACCGGTTATCATGATTGGTTTACGGTAGGGCGAAGGCATACCGTTAGCATGTTTTTTGAAACTGATATTACGATTGAGAAAAATCAAATGAATACTAACAGACAAAACCAAAATTATTAAACCTAGTAAAGTGATCCAATTCATTTTTTATTTCGTCTCCATTTCTTTCCAGTCAGAACATAATTTACGCCTGGGATTAAATATAAAATCCAAATGACTAATAATGATCCTAAAGCGACTGCTAAATAACGGGTGAAGGTTGCCAGTAGACCACCGTAAGGCAAGCTGCTCATGAACCAAGGTTCAATATAAAGAATAAAGATATTATGAACTAAATAAATCCCAAAAACCAGTGGTGACAAAAAGGAGAAGGCCTTTTTAACACCAGTCGATTTAGTAGCCATACCCCATTTTTGCAAGAGAATGTAACCACAAATAGCCATAATGACGATGGAGATCGAAGTGACGTAATATTGATTCCACATATCCATGGATTTTGGATAATGATTGGCGAAACCATTCCCTAAATAAGTGAAAAGCAACAAGACGATGATTAGGAACCAAGCCTTGATCTTCGAAATATCAATAGTAGAAATCAAATAACCTAATAGGAAGTAACCAACGAATCCGCCCATCAGGTAAAATGTAGCGGCGGGGTAAAAGTCTAAAGCGTGGGAAATATCTTTTGGTAATAAGTAAGATAATGAAGGCATCAGTGAATTAGTGATTATCCAGATACCAACCACATACCAAAGCATTTTTTGACTAGCGTTTTCCACGAATGTCCGCAGAATTGGTGACAAAACGTAAAGACCAATTAGAGGATACATGAACCATAAGGTTGGTGACACTGGTTGATATAAAAAGACTGCATACATTTTTAAAACTGCTGGTAGTGAAAATGAATGTGAGTACAAAGCGATGAATAAAGTTGACAAAATCGACCAAGCTACGAAGGGGATGACTACGTGAGGAATACGATTTTTCCAAGTGTAGGCAAGCGAGGTAGTTTTTTTACTATTTAACAACAATGTCCCTGAGATCATGAAAAATAGTGGCACACTAATGTGTGCGAAGTAGTTCAAAAGCTTGGTGATATGCCATTGGGTCGAACCAATGTGCAAGGTTGTATCAATGGCTGATACATGAATAAAGATAACTAAAAAAATTGCTAAAACTCGAATAAAATCTAAATAAAAAATGCGTCCCTGTTTTTGTTCCATATTAATCCTCCGTATATCTAACAATAATAGATGAAATGGGACTGAAAATGAAGTATTGCTTTATGATATAATGGTCGGAGTTAAAATTATTGAATGGAAGAAAGTTATATGCGAGTAGGACAAGCACCCGGTGTTGACTTGGTTCGCTATCTGATATGGATAGCCTTCACTGTCATCACCTTAGGTATCAAAAATTCCACAGCCAATGCTAAAGGTTTAAATGACATTTTAGTAATTATCTTTTTTATTTTCGGTATTGTTACTTTAGGATTGATGGTTCGAGCATACTTGCGCGAACGTGGATCTTTTATTGAGCCAAGAAGAAGATTCATGAATTCCTTGGTCAATAATATTGGTTTTATTACCTTGATGATCGTCTTGATCGTGGTTCTAAGAATGATGATCAGTTATTTACAAGTCAACGGGAAGTTACCAAAATTCCAAAATGACGACATAACAAGTTCAGATCAAAAAGTATTTATGTTTAATATAATTGCAAATGTATTTATTGTTTCGGTTCAACAACAGTTAGTTCAAACAGGATTTTTCTTTAATTACTTTTTCAGAAAAAGCTCACCAGCAAGTGCAGTAGGTGGCATCTTGATCAGTGGACTAATAGCTGGGGCAATAATCTTACCCGGTTCAATGTTGCAATTTTTCATGAACAGCTTCTTCGGATTCTGTTTCGCCTTAACATACCTATATACGCAAGATGAAAAAATGCCAGTGTTCATCGGCATGATCAGCGCATTAATAGGAACCATAATAATATAGAGAGCGCAAATTGACATGGTCAGCTTTCGAGTATTAACGAAGAAATCCCGGTAATCCGTTTTTTGGATTAGCGGGATTTTTTGCTGATTTTGGTATTTTCCCTAATTAATATCGTATTTGCCGTATGTCATAATGAAATTAACGAAGTATGGGGGGATTCATTATGGATAGACTTTATGACCAATATGATCGACTACATGATTACTTGCGCTTATCAATTACAGATCGTTGTAACTTACGTTGTGTTTATTGTATGCCAAAGGAAGGCTTGCCTTTCTTTCCTTCAGACAAAGTAATGTCACAAGACGAGATCATTGAAATGGTCGAAAATTTTGCCGAGATGGGCATCAGCAAGGTTCGGATAACAGGTGGCGAACCACTTTTGCGGACTGACGTTGTTGATATCGTCAGACGGATCAAAAACGTTGACGGCGTTGAAGATGTCTCGATCACTACCAATGGCCTGTTTTTAGGTAAATTAGCCAAAGATTTAAAAGAAGCTGGTCTGGACCGACTTAATATTAGTTTGGATACCTTCGATCCGAAGCGTTATAAGGAAATCACCCGTGGAGGAAATATCCAACAAGTCTTGGACAGCATCAGTGTTGCCGCTAAATTACATTTCAAAAAAATCAAATTGAATACCGTTTTGATCAAAGGTCAAAACGACGATGAGATATTAGAATTTTTGAACTATACCAAACACAATGACGTTAACGTCCGCTTTATTGAGTTCATGCCAATCGGTAATTCCATGAAAACATGGAAAAAAGAATTCGTCGGACTCGATAACGTCTTCGATATTTGTAAACAGAATGGCTTGGAATATACGCCAATCGAATTAAAAGGTAACGGACCATCAGATAACTATCAAATCAAAGGTAACGAAGGCAGTTTCGGATTGATCCATCCAATCACCGCTAAGTTTTGTGAAAATTGTAATCGGCTAAGGATAACGGCCGATGGCTACGTCAAAGCTTGTTTGTATTGGAATGAAGAGATCAGTATCCGTGAGGCGATACCTGACAAAAAGAAGTTTCGTCAGCTGATCCAGCGTGCTTTGGACAATAAACCACTGAACCATGAAATGGCTATGTCAGAAACAGATAGAATAATCGACGAAGCTCCAACTTGGAGACATATGAGTCAAATCGGAGGGTAATTATGGATACAGATAAAGTAATTGGACAAGGCGAAGAATTCTCAGAAATTGAAACTAGTGTCATGACCGCTTTAGAGGAAGTCATCGACCCTGAATTAGGAATCGATATCGTTAATTTAGGCTTGATTTATGATGTAGTCGTAAAAAAAACAGACTGCACCATCACGATGACCTTAACAACTATGGGATGTCCTCTCAGTAATTTATTAGAACAACAAATCACTGAAGCTGCAGAATCAGTTGAGGACATCTCAAGTTGCCAGATCAATCTAGTTTGGCAGCCTGTTTGGAATGTATCTATGATCAGTCGCTTTGGGAAAATCAGTCTTGGGATCCACGGCTAGTTTTTGTCTTGTTCATCAAAAATAAAGTGACCGCTCTTGCCACCCATTTTTTCTACTAGGTGAACATCGTTGATGATCATTCCGCGGTCGATAGCTTTACACATATCATAAATAGTCAGTAAAGCAGTTTGGACAGCTAAAAGTCCTTCAATCTCAACACCAGTAACGTGTTTAGTTTTAACTTGTGCCGAACAAGTGATAATCGATTCGTTGTCATCTTCGAAATGAATGTCGACGCCAGTTAAAGGTATCAAGTGGCACATTGGGATAAGTGAACTAGTTTGCTTAGCAGCCATGATCCCGGCCACTTGAGCGACAGCTAAAACATCACCTTTTTTGATCTTACCTTCGTGGATACGGTTCAAAGTTTCTGGGTGCATCTTGATTTGGCCGGTCGCAATGGCAGTTCGTGAAGTGACCTCTTTATTAGTCACATCCACCATCTTAGAACGATTTTGACTATTGAAATGAGTTAAATTATCCATTATTTTATCAACTTCCTTAGTTTTAAGTAATTTCAGTATAACAAACAATAATCGTCGAATAATTATGAAGGAGAAATAATATGTCAGTTGATTTTTCAGAAGAATTAGAAAATTACGGCAATAAACATGGTGAACCGCATTGGTTAGTCCAACGTCGTCTCGATGCCTTGAACAAAATAGCTGACGCTCCAGAAATGGAAGTTGACCACTTTAAAAATAATCAGATCAAGCCCTATTCATCAGTCGCTCCTGAAAAAATTAAGCTGACGAAAGAAGTTTTGAAGCAGGTGGAAATCGACGATGAAGAAATCGGTATGATTCAAATCGGTCAGTCCAGCTTAGAAAATACTTTAGACGAGGATGATGAAGATAACGGGGTCATCCTGACTGACATTTTCACCGCCTTTCGTCAACATCCGCGCTTGATTCAAAGTTACTTCATGAATAAAGTAGTCCCGGAAGACACTAATAAAATTACCCAGACGTTGACTGCTTTTTTCAATAATGGGATGTTCTTGTATTTACCAAAAAATTATCATTTAACTGATACAGTTATTTTACGGATGATCCAAGATAATATTCATGATCAACCTTTAGTGACGCATTTATTTATTTATGCAGAAGAGGGCAGTTCGGTCAAAATCGTCCATGAGTTGAGCAGTGTTGGTGTTCAAACTAGCTTTATCAACTGCGGAGTTGAAATTTTAGCTCGGCCGGGCAGTTCGATTGATTTGACGACCATCGACCATGCCAGCCAGGATTCAACCGTTTATTTTAATCGTGGAGCCAAAGTTTCGCGTGATGCGAAATTGAATTGGCAATTGATCGAGTGCAACGCCGGTGACACGTTAGGTAATTTACAAGTTAAATTAGCTAACAAGTCAGCAATGGCTAAGATTAAAACCATTACTTTGCAACGTGACCATAATTATTTAGGTATCAATACTGCCTTATTAGCTAAAGCTAGTGAGTTAAATGATGAAATCGAGCAATTTGGAACGGCTGAGCAGTCGTCGCAATTAGTTTTGAATGCCGGTATCTTTGAAAAGACGGCTGACTTTAGCAACAACTTCTTAACACCGGTTCAAAATGATTCAGATTATTATACTTATGAGAGCACCGTCAACCCGATCCATAAGAAGTGGCAGCCAAATGCCACTGGGGCAGTTGAAGATTTCTTACAAAATGTTAAAAAACAAACTAATGATGAGGTCTTTCAACGAGTTCAACAAGCGTTGAAAGATTTAGAGATCAGTCAATAAAAGATTTGAACACAAAAACAGGTATTCCCGATTTTTTTGGGAATACCTGTTTTTTGTGGCTCTAAGTCAAATCGTAT
>NZ_AZFA01000028.1 GCF_001434295.1 Companilactobacillus versmoldensis DSM 14857 = KCTC 3814
TTTGAGGGGCGATTTGTTAATAATGGACCCTATTTTTTTGTTTTACTTAATTGTTTTCTGAAATATTTTGGCACCCAGATTAATAATAAAAAGGGTATGACGAATACACTAATAATAATAAATAAACTTTGAAGATTAAGGAAAATAACGTTACCTGGATAATTATTTGGGATTGGAAGTAGATAGTCAAGAAACTCCGGTAGATATATGAGACTAAAGATAAATACAAGATCAGTTAATCCTGTTACATAGTGAACCATAGAAAAAAACATGATTAAATTGTGCCCAAAATATTTTTGTTGGGCCAGGTGTATAGTTTCTTTTCTGTCTAAAATATTTTTTTTTGCTGTAATAAATAGAAAAAATAAACTTGTTAATGTAATCGTTATTGATTCGAAGCCGAAAATAAAAAAAGTTGTATTACTTGAATAGTCCTTAGTTACAATGTGACCAATAGATGCGGCAACATAAATACTTACTGAAAGTGAAAATAGAAGGGTAATAATTGTTAGAGTCTTTTTTGTATCAGTTAGTCTTTTTATTTCATGTTTTAAATATAAAAAATCAGATATAGTTAGCAGTATGAATGCAAAAAATGTCATAGGCCAAGAAAATAAGATAGGCAAAGTCATCTTTGTCCCTTCTTTGTAATTTTTATCAAATTTCAAACGTATTAGTAAATAAAATGAGAGCGTAAAATATCTTGTGTAAATGCATAAAAGATTTCTGAATTGTATAGAAATAGGGAATGCCTTCCCTTATGATATTTAGTAACCACAGAAAACATCACAGGAGGCATTCCCCATGAATGAACTTACCACAGAAATTATCGCTGCACTAGCCCAAAAGCAAGATTTGGACGAAGTTTTTCGTCACCACCTCGAAATTGCGATTAACCAGCTGCTTCAAACCGAATTGGCAGAGTTTTTGGGTTACGAACGCTACTCATACGCTGGGATTAACACTGGTAATAACCGCAACGGCAGTTATGAGCGCTCGTTTGATACGAAGTACGGCCAACTTAACTTAACCATTCCTCGAGATCGCAATGGCCGGTTTGAAAATCATACCTTGCCAGCCTACGGTCGGCACAGTGATAATTTAGAAACAACGGTCATTCAGTTGTATACCAAGGGAATTACCACTGCTGAAATTGCCGAACTCATTGAGAAAATGTACGGTGCTCACTACTCCAAAGCCACGGTTTCCAACATGACTAAAGCCGTCAATGAACAGGTTCAAGCTTTCCAGCAACGGCGACTGGCTTCACAATATGCGGCCATCTTCTTAGATGCCACTTACTTGCCGTTAAAGCGGGATACCGTTCAAAAAGAAGCCGTTCATATTGCGATTGGCATTCGTCCAGATGGTACGAAAGAAGTGCTGAACTACCAAGTGGCGCCAACGGAATCGACTGGAATCTGGACTGAACTGCTGGGAACCTTGATCAAGCAGGGCGTTAAAGATGTGCTGTTGTTTGTGGCCGATGGGTTAGTTGTTGGATGAAGGCTTGAATCGGCATTTCCCTAAAGCCAAACGACAACGTTGCCTGGTTCATGTTGGGCGGAATCTGATGAACAAAGTTCGCGTAAAAGACCGCAAGGCCGTGATCAGTGACTTTAAACAAGTTCATCGGGCCGCCAACCGTGAAGCAGCCGAACTGAAACTGAATGAGTTCGCCAACAACTGGCATCAGACCTATCCCAAATTAATCAAAGATCTGCTTAAAATGCCGAATTTACTCACTTTCATGGACTTTCCACCAGCTATCCGGCGATCACTATACTCCACTAACCTGATTGAGAACTTTAATAAGCATCTCAAGCGCACCACCCACCACAAAGAACAATTTACAACGGAAGATTCACTGGATCGCTTCCTGGTTTCTCAGTTTAATGTTTATAACGAGAAGTCTCTGAAGCGGATCCACCGAGGGTTCAAAGGACTCCAGGACACCTTGGAAGCATCATTTATTTAAGTTAGATACATATTATATGTACGAAGGCATTTCATTTACACAAGATTCTTGACGCTACCGCTTTCTGGTCAACCATGCCAATTAACGAGAACCTCATGGGGGATTACACCTATAAAGAAAGTAATACCGAAGTCGCCAGCAGCATGTTTCCCTTTGACGACGCCGAAATTCTGGACTTAAAGCCGAGAAGTGATATTGAAGGGGTTAACAAAGATACCAACAGCTTAATTGCCGTGGATATGCTGGATCGCAATAAGACGCTTAATCAAAATCAAGTGATTATTGGGACCTCGGGGGTCGGCAAGACCACCTATATGATTCAGAAAATTCTACGCTACGCCATTCAAGACTATCAACTCTACATTATTGATCCAGAAAACGAATATACCAAGATTGTCGAAGCCCTGGGTGGGGCAGTCTTGCACTTAACTTCTAATGCGAAGTACAAAATTAACCCGCTACAAATCTTTTCCGAAGAAATCTTAAGCGCCGATTAAGCGGTCACAAACCTTGATTTACTAGTCAAAGATAAAATCCAGCGATTAAAGGGATTCTTTGAAGTGCTTAAAACCGGGATTACCCAAGTTGAGCTGGCAATCCTTGATGATGTCGTTAAACAAGCTTACGTCAACAGTGGCGTTTTGAAATATAGCCGCTTAAAAGAGATTAAAGACGATCAGTGGCCGACCTTATCCAATGTTTATGACGAGTTGGAAAAACTGGCAGATAAAGACGAAGACAAATTCAATCGGGTTAAAGACTTCTACTACATCTTAGGCAGTTATACCCATGGTTCTAACAGCCTATTTGACGGCCATACCAACGTCAACCTAAAGGGGAAGATCATTTCTTTTGATCTAAAACCACTACAAAGTGAACAGGAAGTCCAATCAGCGGCTTATCTGAATACTTTTCAATACCTGTGGGACGAAATTACCAAAGATCGGCATAGCCGCAAGAAATTGTTTGTCGATGAATTTCATTTCTTGACCTTGCACAAAGCCGCCGCCACCTTTTTCCACCAAGCCTACAAGCGGTTTAGAAAGTATAATGCTGGGGCGATTGCCGGAACGCAGCAAATTCAAGATGTGATTGAAGGCACGACAGATACCGGGCAGAACATTGGTGAAGCCATTATTGGGAACTCCTATACCAAGGTATTCTTTGGCCTTGATGGTAAAGGTGTCGATGATGTCATTACTAAGTTAAGAATGACGTTCTCGGATAAAGAAAAGAAGTTACTAGAACGCAGACGACAAGGTGAAGCTCTGATGATCTATGGTAGCCAGCGTGCCTTTATGCGCGTCGAATTGACCGAAGAAGAACTACGACTAATCGACCCCGAAGCTTACCAAGAAAAATACAACCGTGAGACAGCCGGACAACCGGATTATCAAAAGCGCGTGGTGTTGACGCCAAGTGAAATTGATGCCTTGACCACTACCAATCGACTCCAGAGGTAATTTGAATGAGTATTAAAAATAGTAATATCTTGATAGCCATATATTAGCATAGATGGTGCATTTTTTTGTATGGGATTACTAAAAATTAGGGAATTAACTGAAGTTAATTATTGCAAAATTATATTGTGTAAATACTAACATAATGTCTATAATGATAGAATGACGGTTGTTATTTTGTTTTTTAGAAAAGGAGGAATTACTTTGCAGGAACCTGTTGAGACACTTGAGGGTTGGTATTGTATGCATTTACTTTGGTCCATTGATGGTGCTAGTTGGCGTAAAGTCACTTTTGAGCACCAACAAGAAATGGTCCACCAGTTTCAATTACTTTTGGATGATTTTGTGCAGACAGAAGCTAAGGGTAATGGTAGTCACTATGTATTCAATGTATCTGGTCACAAGGCTGATCTAGGCCTCATTATACTTCGCGAAACATTGGCTGAGTTAAATGAAATTGAGCTTCAGTTAACGAAGTTGCCACTGTTTGACTATTTAAAGCGAGGGACTTCCTACGTTTCCGTTACTGAAGTGGGTACTTATACTGGTAAACCTAAATCAGATAAAGGTTGGGCCTATGTGAATCAACATCTGAAGCCTGAATTACCTGATAAACCTTATATCTGTTTTTATCCCATGTCCAAGCTTAGAATACCTGGTGCTAATTGGTATACCCTAACTTACGATGAGCGCCGTCAATTCATGCATGATCATGGCACAGTCGGTCGGACATATGCTGGTAAAATTTGGCAATATATCACTGGATCCATTGGTCTAGACGATTTCGAATGGGGCGTGACTCTTTTTGCAGAGACACCACTGATGTTCAAAAAAATTATTGCTGAGATGCGTTATTATGAAGCCAGTTCTGTCTATGGTGAGTTTCCATATTTTGTGGTGGGCACACACATGGACAATGCTGGATTACAAAAAATGTTTTTAGAAAATTGGGAGGCTTAAGTTATTAATGATTAATACGGTTGAGAAAGTACGATCGCATTTCTGGATTTATGCAATTGCAGTTTTTATTTCGCAACTAGATGGGGGCACGGTGTCAACGATGCTTCCAGCACTAACCGGGACTTTTGGCTTGAGTTCAGTGAATTCATCCTGGGTTGCAGGCATTTATACATTGGGACTAGTGATCGGTACACCAATCGCTTCTAATTTATCAGATATTTATGGCGCAAAAAAAATATTTATGGGTGAACTAGGTATTTGGTTCCTGGGTGCTCTATTAACCGGTATTGCGCCAACATACGGTTTATTCCTACTAGGTCGTTTTATTCTGGCTTTAGGGGATTGTGGCATTATTGTATTATCCATCAATCTCATGTTACATACGACTGGACATCAACGCCAAGGCCGTAAAGTCTCTGTTGTTGGTGTTGTTTCAGGTTTAGCTTCAATCTTCGCCCCTATTTTTGTAGGGTTAACGCTGGCCTTTACAGGTAACTGGCGTGCCTTTTATTATAGTTTATTGCCATTTATTGCTATTTTATTCCTATTAGTATGGCGGATTTTAGATAACGAAGTGAAAGAAGAACAGTGGCAAACTGATTTTCCAGGTCTAACCGCCTTTACAATCTTTATCACCTCATTCATGCTCTTCCTGACATTTATTCAACAATTCAACACTTATAAGTATCTCATCTTTGCTCTAATAGTAGTTGCAGCAATTAGCCTGTGGACCTTCATCAGAGTTGAACGCAATATTGCACCTAATAAGATGCCATTTTTACCAATTAATTTATTGAAGAAACCCGCATATAGTTTAACGCTGTTATTAGGTTTACTCGGCGGTACACTTTTCGCCGTATTCATCTACATTCCTACCTATGTTCATACTGTTTTCCATCTACCAATGCGTCTATCAGGGATGACTCTAGTTGTCACCGGGTTGGGGAGTGTGATCGGTTCTTGGATCGGTGGCCTAATGGTCGATAAACTAGGTAATAAAAGAACATTAATTATTTCGGCCGCTTCAATTGGCTTATCCGGTCTTTTAATTATTTTTGGTCTAAGCCAATTACGCCTCTTCACAATATTCTCCTTCATCCTCGGCCTTGGTTTAGGTAGCTTCATGTCTGCACCATTGCAAGTTATTGCCGGTCGGATGGCTGGTAAGGGGAATCGTGTCCAAGCAATCGGCGGCCTATCCACCACCAAAAAAATTGGTGCCACCGTTGCACCAATTGTCTACGCCTCCGTTATTCAATTAAATGTGAATAATGGCCACATGGGTATTCAAGTTTATCGTGGTATTTTTGTCCTATTAGTAGTGATTGCAGTGATCAGCATCATTGTTACTAGTTTAATTCCCTTTACGAAAGAAGAAAATCTATGAGTAATAAAAAAGCAGTTCTATTAATGTCCTATGGTACACCCTATGAAATTAGCGATATTATGGGCTATTACACCAATATTCGCAACCATCACGAGCCACCAAAGCCATTGTATGATGAATTGGTAAGCCGTTATAAAGCCATTGGCGGGACTTCACCGTTAGCTAAGATTTCTGACGCCCAGGCGAAAGGATTGCAAGCACAATTAGATCAAGAGTTCCCCGGTGAATATCAAGTTTTTGTCGGTTATAAATATATTCATCCATTTATTCAAGATGCAGTTAAAGATATTTTAGCCGCTGGGATTAAAACTATTTACGGTATTCCTTTGGCACCGCACTACTCAGCTTTTAACACGGGTGACTATCATGCCCGAGCTAAGGAAGTGTTGGTTAACCATGGAGATGTAACCTATGTTGAAGCAAAGAGCTGGTGGCAAAATGATGATTTGATTCATTTTTGGAGTGATCAATTGGTAGCATTGAAACCACAAATCGACCAGCCTGATACTAAAGTCATTCTCAGTGCCCATAGTTTACCAATGAGTATCATTGATGGGGGTGACAGTTATCGTGATGAAGTTGAAGCAAATATGCGTACCGTGGTTAAAACTGCTGGATTAACGCCAGATCAATATACCATTGCTTGGCAAAGTGCTGGTCGGACAGAACAGAAATGGATCGGACCAGATTTTGTTACAGTGGCACAAAACTTAATTGAACAGGATAATATCAAACATATTATTTCCGCATCCGTTGGTTTCATCAATGATAATCTAGAGATTCTATATGATGTGGATATTGAATTAAAGCAGGCTATTGAAACTAAGGGTGGCAAATTAACCCGACTACAAATGCCTAATGACGATCCTAAGTTGATCAGCGCCCTAAAAGCAGAAGTACTTAAATTAGCAAAAGCATAAGCAAAAAGAGCCTGGACATTAACGTCCAGGCTCTTTTTATCTATAGATGATTATGGGAGGATAATCAATCAGATAGGGGATGAAATTAATTTAATACTTGAACTGTTGCGGAAGTGACACCATAGCTTGGGATTGAGCTATTAGGCATAGCAACGTCCAATTGTTGTGGGTTACTGTATGCTGACCGCATTATTGAATTTGCAGATGGTAAAATTCAGCAAGATACGCGGCCATTTAACGGGAATGGCAGTACCACACGTTTTCGTTTGAAACGAACGAAAATGAGTTTTTTCACCGCATTAAAGTTATCTTTTAATAATATTCGAACCAAAAAGGGGCGTACTTTTTTGACCATGTTTGCGTCCAGCATTGGTATTATTGGTATTGCGGTGGTTCTAGCACTGTCAAATGGGTTCCAAAGACAAATCGATCAGACCCAGAAGGAGACTCTATCTCAATTTCCAGTGACTATTAGTCAAGTGGGACAGGATGGCTCCGGGCAGCAGCAAAATTTAAAACAAGAATTTTCCAAAAGTAATTCGGTTACAGCCGCTACTAGTGCAGCTGAAAAAGCTCAGCATGAAAATAAATTGACGTCAAATTATCTTGACTATGTGGATAAAATTAGTCCTTCGCTCACTAAAAATATTAGTAATACCTATGCCACTGGACTTAATTTGATTAGAAGTGTTAACGGTAAATATCAGGCTGTTAAATTTTCAAATACCAAACAAAGTGGTCAAACCGATTTTGCGACCTTAATGGCTCAAACTACAGGTGTAGGTGGTTCTGTATATCCCATTGACCGGAATGGCGGTCAAAGTTTTTTAAAGTCTAACTATAAATTATTGTCTGGGGCTTATCCTGATAAACCGACAGATGTTGTGATGGTCGTTAATCGAGATAATTCAATTAATATCAATGCTCTCCGTAATTTAGGAATTTCTGTTAAAGAAAATAAAAAGTTTACCTTTGATCAATTAATTGGGACGACGATGCAATTAGTTAGTAACGATGATTTTTATCAATCCCTACCGACGGGTAATTTTTTACCAGGAAATGACTATCAAAAAATGTCTCAAGCCAATAAAACCAAGACGTTAAAAGTGGTCGGAATTTTGCGAGTTAAGTCTAAAAATAGCGATGGTATTTTAGCTAGTGGGATTGCTTATAGTGATCGGTTGACTAAACAAGTTATGGAAGATAATCGCGATTCGGCTATTGTCAAGACACAAAAGAACAGTAATCGTAATGTCATGACCAATCAAGAGTTATCAGCAGAAGCCAAGCCGCAGATGTTAGCCATGATTGGTGGCAATGCTGTACCAACTAGTATTCAGATTTATCCTTCAAGCTTTAAAGATAAAGATCAAATCTTGAGCTATTTAGATAAATATAATAAAGGTAAAAGTAAGGTCAATAAGGTGGTTTATACTGATCTTGCAGGGAATGTTTCTAATTTAACCGGTGGCTTGATGGATGCGATCACTTATGTGTTAGTGGCCTTTGCAGGCATTTCGTTAATCACAAGCATGATCATGATTGCCATCATTACCTATACTTCGGTACTGGAGCGGACTAAAGAGATCGGTGTTTTAAAAGCTTTAGGTGCAAGAAAAAGGGATATTACCCGGGTATTTGACGCTGAAACAACTATACTAGGTTTTGGTTCAGGTATTTTAGGTGTCTTAATTGCGTGGTTATTGACTTTTCCAGCAAATATTATTTTGGAGAAAATTACCGGCTGAAGTGGCGTAGCCGCCCTTAATCTCATGCATGGGGTAATTTTAATTCTGATCAGCACAGCATTAACCGTCTTGGGTGGCCATGTGCCTGCTAGAATGGCAGCTAAAAAGGATGCTGCCATTGCCCTAAGGTCAGAATAAAACAGCAACCAACGTAATTTTCTATTTACATTTAAGCTAAAATTCTATACATTTAGTTAGTGTGTTTATAATTGGAACAACTAAATTTATATGAGGTGATTAACATGGCTGAAGAACCAAAGACCGTTGATATAAAAGATATGTTACATTTTAAAACTGGTAATATTGCCTTACCTGTTTTGGAAACAATTCTGAATACGATTCCCTTTGAATTGGGATTTTGTGACGAGAATGATGAATTTCAATGGTTCACTGATAATGGACATCGGGTCTACAAACGTTCTAAAGAGACCTTTGGTAAAAACGTTTTAGGCCTACATCATGGCGGCGCCCGCCCACAGGTTCAAGAATTATTGAAACAATTTCATGCTGGTACAAAGGATAATTTTGAATTTTTACTAGATCTTGATGGTCGTAAAATTTATATTTCTTTTTATGCAGTTCATGATGAGAATGGTAAATACCTTGGTTGTTTTGACTTTACAGGGGACATCACTGAGTTACAACAAATGAAAGAAACTGCTAAGGTGATTCCACCTATGGATGCCATTAAAGCTAAAGAAGCTGCTGAAAAATCGACAGATAAAGATTAATTAAAGCAAACCTTTAAGACAAAGTTGACGTCTTAAAGGTTTTTTTATCGAAATCACGAATGTGAATATAATTAAAAAAGATTATAAAACGCGCGAAAAATATAAGAAACTAATATTGGACTACCTATTAAATTCGAAAGAGCTGTTTCAATAAAGTTATTATGATCCTCATAACACAAATTCAAAAATACATTTTGTGATATTCTTGCTTGCGATATGTCTCGCTCTTATCTGAATAAGATGACATTTAATCTTATCAACAATATAGCTAATATAGCAAAAGCAGCTTAAAACATTCACAAAGCAGAATTTTAAAATAACACCGGAGAAAAATATTTTTAACTACTAATAAACACGTGAAATTAAGCTCAATTGGCGCTAAAAGCAAAGTTTTTCTCGATTAAGATCAAATAATTATGCAATCCAGGGCTTAGCATCAATCGCTTGCAATACAAAAACGTAAAATCATGATAGAATGAGCGAATAGAGTACTGCTGAAAGGAGGCGATAACATGGCAACTACGCGCATTGACGTTAAGCCTGCTGTCTTGCATTGGGTTCAAGAAGCATCTAATGGTACCTTGAATGAGGCATGGACAAATAAAATTGATAAATGGCTCAAAAATGAAAGTAAGCCGACCCTAAATCAGCTTAAAGATTTAAGCAAAAAAGCTCAGATTCCTTTTGGATATTTCTTTTTGGATAATACTCCTAAAGAGGATTTGCCATTACTGAAGTTTAGAACGATCAACAACATCGAGATAGATCGGCCTTCTCGCAACTTGGTTGATACTATTCACAGCATGGAGCTGAAACAGAGTTGGCTTAGTGAGGAACGTCAGAAAAACGGATATCCCTCTAGTTTCTTCTCTCATGGATTTAAGTATGTCGCGAACTATCGCAGTTTAAGTGATGAACAGATTGCCTTCAACATTATGAAAAGTCTAGATTTAAAACTAGGATGGAATGTTGGCTTGAAAAATCGCGAGGCATTCAATCTCTTACGAATGAAATTAGATCAAGTTGGCGTTATTGTCATGTATAGCGGAATCGTTGGTAGTAATACACATCGGCCGTTGGCTCAAGCTGAGTTTCGGGCATTTGCTATCGATGATTCATTCGCTCCCTTCATTTTTGTAAACTCTAACGACAGCTATAATGCCATGTTATTTTCTCTCGTGCATGAACTAACGCATATATGGTTTGGAACGTCTGAACTATATAATGATGATTATCAAGCTCACCGCCAATTCTTGAATCCTAAAACCGAGAAATATATCAATCGTATTAGCGAAGTCATAATATTTCCTGAGCCTTTGTTTACGACTGAGTGGCAGAAATACAACGAGAGCACCGAAGTTGACCAAATTATAGCAGTCGCCAAGCGATTTAATGCTAGTCCCTTGTCCGCTGCCATACGCTCCCTTCATCTGAAACTAATTACGCAAGAAACTGTTGATCAGCTTAAGAATGAACTCGATCGGGAATATCAACGTAACAAGGAATATCAAAGGGCTAAAGGTAGCGGTGGTGGAGAATACTATACAACGAAAGCGGCACAAACCGATTCCACTTTCGCTCGAGAAGTTGAGTGGAGCGTTAATAGTGGAACTTTAGGTTATAACACAGCATTTGAGTTAATGGGTGTCAGCAATAGTACTGCATTTGAAAAGCTACTGGGAAAAATTAAGGAAAAGGGGTGAGATATTGGCAAGTTCAACGAATAACGCAAAGTTTGTAATTGATAGTAATTCTTTTATCGCGCCATTCAAGCAGTACTATTCAATGTCTCACTTTCCAAGTTACTGGGCTTGGATTGAAGGCTGCCTAACAGGGACGTCGAGGGAGATTGTTATACCGGAAGTGGTTTACAAAGAATTATCTGGATCTGGGGACCAACTCTCGTAATGGATAGCTAACCGAATTCAACCTTGCGTGTTTAAAGGCTATGAAGCAGATTATCAATATTTAACACAGTATGGGAAAATCATGAACTATTTACAGACTTGCGGATACTATCGAACAGCCGCAATCGCAAACTGGAGTCAAGACTGGAAAGCTGATCCTAAATTGATTGCAATGGCAGCTGCCTATGGATGGCAAATCATTACCTTTGAGCAACCAGCGGGACAACTTAGCGCAAAGAATCCAATGAAAAAGGAGCCAAAGATTCCAGATGTTGCCAGTGTCATGGGAGTAGGATGCATTTCACTATTCCAGATAGAAGATAGATACCAGCTTTCGGTTTAGCTAACTTCGCTTTGCCGTTCAGCGTGAAAGGCGCAAGTGCGAGCAAAGGTCTGTCCGCGTCAGCCGGCCGTCCATACCCCTAGTGCTCTAACACGGGGATACTAAATACAACCAAATTGCCCGAACACAAGATGGAATTACTGATGTAACGGTGCTTCCGGTCAAAATGCGAAAATGTGGATGGCACACCAATTCACCATTTACAAAAAGGTGGCGAAACGTCAAATGCAGGGACAATCCCTGCATTTGACGTTTCGCCGTCTTCATTATTTGCTACTTGGATAGGTGCGTGTATAGCGTGAAGAGCTTCGCCACACTGTTGATTTCGATCGTGGTCACCACGTTCATACCGTATGCGCGAATAACAGCGCGATCGTTGCTTTGGTGCGTCTTGCGCAATTTGCTCGAAAAGTTTGGTATATCAAGGATTATGTAAATAGAATGGGCAAACTTGAAAAAGACTATTTTGAAGGTAGTAAGTCTGTAGAGCAAGTTGGCCGTGGCATGCTAGGAACGAAGTCTATGAAGTACGCAATAAAAAACGAGTTCAGATTGGGCATTGTGTTCCCATACAAAAAATCAAATTAAGAGGAACTAAGGTCATTGAATATAGAAAAGCTGCATTAATAGTACTAAGCCGAAAACGGCCACTAGGGTGTACCCTATTGTGTTACAATTAGTTTATTGAAATCTCGGTATTTATGTATGACACAATAGAGTTGTCACATAAATACTTTAAAAAGGGAGTCAAAAAATTGAAAATAGGATATGCACGAGTGTCTACCACTGATCAGAATTTAGACCGTCAAATCTTTGCTTTAAAAAAAGCCGAAGTTCAAAAAATATTTGAAGAGAAAATTTCTGGTAAAAACATGGAACGCCCAAAGTTAAAAAAAATGCTGGAGTATATTCATGATGACGATGTAGTTACAGTAATAAGTTTGGATCGCTTAGGGCGTAATTCGCGTGATTTAACAGATGTTATTGATAAAATCAGACGGAGAGGAGCAGTTTTAGATGTTCTAGATTTACCTACGTTTGCAGGTGTTGAAGACGGCAATTTAAGAGCTCTATTAACAAATCTTGTATTGGAAATATATAAATATACGGCAGAAGAAGAACGCCAAAAAATCTTAAAAAGGCAAAGTCAGGGAATAAAAATAGCTAAGGCAAAGGGCATATATAAAGGAAGAAAAAAAGAATATGCTCCAAATGGTTCAAAACGCTTCATATATAATGGGGTTTTAAACGGAATAAAGAATGGAAAAAGTATTGCGCAAATTTCCAGAGAAACTGGTATCGGACGAACACAGGTTTATCGAATTCGTGACTATGCTAGGTCGATTAATGATTTATAGAGGATGATGAGTATATTGCAACTATCGTTATCAATGTTAATTTAAAGCAGTTTATAGTTCTTAAAAAATTTCTTATAATAGATTTTCAATATCTATTGTGAAAAGTACTAGATATCAAAAGTATCTAAGTATCTTTGTATCCAAAGATACTTAGATACTTTTTAATAAAGCATATATAAATGGCAAGACCAATAGCTTAGCAGCTTAGTAATTTAAACATTAAACACTAGTTACATTATTAATATGACATTTTAATTTTTATATCTAAATATCCTTGTATCTTAAGATACAAGGATATAGTACAATCTACCCTTTTTTAAATTAGGTATCCAATTAGAAATACTCAAGTGAGCTTAAAAAAATAGTTTAGTTCACAAGTATCTTTGTATCTAAAGATATAAAGATATAAAGATACAAAAGACGTTATTAGAATAAGTAAGTTCTAATAACGTCTTTTTGAAATTGTATTACCGGTATTTAATTTCGATGCTATTCCTAATAATTTCTTGTTCTCTTTCAGTAAAGTGATTTTTTAGATATTCATTTACAGCCGTACTGACTAAACCATATGCTTTCGATTCTGGTTTATTTTTGTCGGTCATATTACACATTGTTTTTATTAAATCTAAGACAGGCGGAGCCACTTTAATATTTTTCCTCTCTGCTCCAGTCCATTTCTTTGTTTCCGTTGTTTTTGGATTAAGAGAAGATGTATCTCTACTGACATCAGCTGAATGGAGTGCTTCTGGTGATTCGGTTTCTTTATTTCCTCGATTAATTAAGCCCATTAACATCTAACCCCTTTCCAAGCTTCGTAAGTTTGTTGTCTTTTGTCAAATAACGACGTTTATATATGTAGTCAGATATATCTCCCTGAGTTTCAAAGGCTTGTATCCTTTCTTCTAATTCACAAAAAATATCCGCAAAAAGTGCAAACATTTTTTTGTCGTGAAAATCATTAAATTGTATACCTTGTGCTGTATACCATTCTAACCTTGCATGGTTTGAGATGATTGTGTTGAACACATTATCTTGACCAAAGAAAGAGACTGTGTCGTTAACAATTTTTTTGTGTAACTCTCTTCGATTCTGAAGGAGTACAGGCAAAACGCCTGCTACTTGTACTTTTACCTTCGATCCAAAATCATCAACCAAACTTTGTAGGTAAGAAAATACTAAACGTTTAGATCCATCAAAAGAGAATCGTTGTGTTTCTTGGACCACCACAACATAATCCGCACAAACCATTGCATTATCAACTTTTAAATCTGTTGAAGGTGGAACGTCTATAAATATATAATCATAACGATCTTTGATGGCGTCTAATAGGTTTGACATATAAAAAGTACGGTCATAGATATTATCAAATTTTTCTATAAGAAAATCCCCGTATTTACGCATATCATATTTACAACCGATCAAATCGAGATTATCGCTTAATTCTACAATACCTTTACTTAAGTCGCCTATTTCTAAGCACCTCATAAGTGTGTAATCTATTTTCTCTAAGTTAAAGGTTCGGCCTAAAAAATCTGTAGCGTTCCCTTGTAAATCTGTATCAATCACCAATACTTTTTTATCAAATATTGTAGAAGCTACGATTGCTTCCATAACGGTATCAGTTGTTTTCCCAACGCCGCCTTTTTGTTGTGCGTTAATAATAACTTGTGGCATGTTTGCCTCCTAATATAAATAAGTAAATGATTTTTATTTTCTGTTAAAGTATCCTTTTGCACTTTTATTATAATATAAAAAAAAAATTTTACAAGGATAAAAAGATAAAAGTATCCTTAGATAAGTTTATCTTTTTATCTAAAGATACAAAGATATAAAAATATGGACAATAAACAGCGACAAATCAAGAAATACATTTATCTAAAGATAAAAAGATAAAAGTATCTTTAGATATAAAGATAAAAAGATACTTTTATACAATAGCAAAAGTATCTTTTTTCAAGAATGCGATTGACATAGGTTTTTGGGTAGGTTATTGTAAGTGCAAAAGAAAATAAAAAAAGCCACTGTGAACTGGCATTCACAGCGACCCGCAAAAAAATATAAAGAAAATAAATGTTCATAAAACTTATTCATAGGATATTGTATTCTATTTTTCTCTAAAATTCAATACTGCTATAGAACATAGATAATGACATGATTTGCGGATTAATATGGCTTTGAACGGCACATCTTGATTCTGTTAACTCTAAGTGGATCAGTGATATGCTGGTTCACTTTTTCTTTCGAGTTAATCAACGGCATTAACTACTATTTGTTTCAAAACAAATATACCTTTGGTTAATATCGTTCTGAAAGGAGTGCAAATATTATGTCCGTAACGGAAAAATTAAGCTACAAATCTTGGTCTGCAATTAGTCTTATTTTACATAATGGTTTAAAAAAATATAAACCAAAAAATAGTAAACTAGTTCAACTCAATCAAGAAGTACATAACGATAATAAGACTGGTTCAATTGCTGTTTTTCGTAATAAATCATCAATGAGTCGTGACATGGGTTTTGTCGTGACTTCTGAAGAAGCATTAATAGAAAACATTGAGACACTAACACATTGGACACCTAATACCTTTAATTGGTTAGGATATGATAACAGCCGTAAACATATTAAAGGGCATTCAGAACGTAATCTAAGCCAAATTAATGCGTTTGTAGTTGATATTGATTTTAAAGATGCTCTAGATAGAGATCGAAACCTGAATCTGGTTAATAGCAGCATAGTCTTAGATGACCATATTCTACCCACACTTGTCTTAAAAACTGATAAAGGGTATCAAATTTACTATATCTTGGATCGCCCAGCATTTTTATCAAAACATAAAAATGGTAGTATGCCTGTTTTAAGCGCGGCTAGAAAGATTTCTGAAAATATAAAAAGTACGATTATGGAAAAAATACCTGCTACTGATGTAGGATGTAATAGTTTTGGAATTTTTCGGATCCCGCGGGAAGATAATATTATTTTTTTTGAACCAGAATTGACCTACTCATTTGCTGGTTTTTTAATGTGGAGTAAGTCAGTCACACAAAAAAGTAAGGAAAAGCGTAAGAGCAATCTAAAAGTAATTAATAGTCCGCATTCTCAATATAGAAAACAAACCGATCAAGCTTGGTTTAGAATTATGTTGACAAAGCACAACATTAAACCAGGTCAAGGACTAGGACGTCACAATACTATACTTACACTGGCCTTAGCGTGCTACTCTTCTGGAAAAAACCAAAACGATGCCTTCAATTTATTAGATGAGTTTAATTCATACCTTGAAGATCCTTTAGACGTACGAGATATGCAGCGTTGCGTCCGTGACGCTTACTCTGGCAATTATAAAGGTGCATCTAAACTTTATATTGATGAATTAATAGATACCTGGGCAACACCTGATGAGAAGCGCATTGTGGTGCAAGAAAGTAACGTTCAATGGTACAAGTGGGCGAAGCCTCGCACAGAACGCGTCTATAGTCACGGGTCAGAATGGCTAAATGATGTGATTGAACTAATTAATAAAGTTAGCTCTGGAGCAGACAAAGTTATTATGTCAACCAGGGCTATTCGTGATGCTCTTGATATTTCTCCATCAACCTTGAATAGGGTGATGAAACAAGCCATTTCATCTAATAAGCTAATTGTAAAAAAGGGGAAAGGAAATCAAGCGTCACAAATTGCAACTTTAGAAATGGTATTAAGAGCTTTATATCGGAAAAGAGAAGCAGAATCAATAGCTTGGGTTAATTACCTTGAGGCTTTTTTGAAGTTACAGAATAGGCAGTATATTGAGGAACAAAGCGTATTTTCAGATGTTGAAGGAATTGATGATGAAGTAGATAGATTTGGAACCAATATAAGTACGGGGTGAAATCTCTTAATTTAGTGCTACCAATTGCCCTTAGATTTTTTATCTCTTAGATAGGTAGCGTCAAGAATCTTGTGTAAATGAAATGCCTTCGTACATATAATATGTATCTAACTTAAATAAATGCATCGTTTTATTGGCATTATCTTAAACGCTAAATACCGAGTTGAAGAGGATCATCAAGATATTGGGGTTCTAATCCCGCTTTACGACGAAGAACTAAAACCTTTGATGACTAAAGCCTTGAGACGCTACTTTAACGCCCTAGGAAGCAATGAGAAGCATATCAAGAACGTGGAAAACTACTTATACGGCACCATGCAAAACCTATTTGGGATTTGGTGGAATAAAAAAGCGGTTAGAAAATATGCGGCTAAATACCCCGAAGAACAGAACACTGACAATGAGCGTGCTTGGAATTAAACGTCATATTAGCTCATTTAAGCCGTTTTAAGTGTTGCAGTGGATTATATTAAAACTGCTTTAAGATCGCTTAGAAGCAAAAATAGGCGCCTTAAGTGGTTGAACAGGTGGTGACTGAACTAAGTGAAAGTGACGGGAGCCTTTTAAATGATCAAACCCAGCAAATAAGTTGAAAAAATAGAGCAATTGTTGGCTGACCCCTGGGCCGTCGATATACAAGGCATTTGGGAACAAGCAGCCCATAACCCAGATCCTGATAAACGCAAGCTGTTTGACGGGTTACACACTTAGATAAACGCCAAGAGCAAATTATCAACGAAAAGCATTTTGTGATTTAACATGAGTGAGCCAAAGAGATACATAATCGTGGCTGGGATAAGCGGCGCTGGTAAAAGCACTTTATATCGCGAGAGACCCGAATTATTTACTCACTCCAAACGATTAAATGCCGATGAAATCCTCCAAAAAATGGTTGGCGATTTGCATAAAAATCGTGATAACTTTAGGGGCAATGCGCGAAGAAATAAAACAACTCCACGCGGCTTTAAATACTGGGCAGAGTATTTATGTTGAAACAACCTTATCTGGTCAAGGAAAGGCACAATTAAATTTAATCGAGCGGGCTCACCAAAATGGGTTTGAGGTCACGCTTTTATACGTGGCGTTAAAGAACAAAAAAGTCGCAATTAATTGGGTTCATGAGCGGGTCAAAAAGGGTGGGCACGGTGTACCAGATGAAGTTGTTAAAAAACGCTATAATCAATCAAATCATAATTTAGCAGCAGTTGCATTCAAAGCTGATAACGTCGTGATCTTCGATAATAGCTAAAAATTTGTATCAGTTTACAGAAGAGATCATGACCAGGTAATTAAAAATAATTTGCGATATTTTCCTTGAATAAACCCCAAAATCACCTTTGAAGCAGCTGTTCAAAAACAATTAAATTCCTTTGTTAAAAATAATTCAGATTTAAAAATTAGAAATCCCATGAATGATTCAGAAAATAAAAACGATCAGCCTAGTTATTAGGCTGATCGTTTTTGAATTTATTCGGTTTATGAGCATTAACATAATTAGCAAATATTTTTAAAAGTTCTTCGGTTTGTTCGACCGAGAGGTTATTAGATTGAAAGTACTTTTCTAATAAAGCCCCTTTTTGAATTAATCGGCGAGAGCGGGCTTTTCGTGCTTGTCGATTTTCATAATACTTAGATTGGCGTAACTTAAAATCTTCCCGCTCAATTTTTTGTTTTAAACGCGCTTGTTGCTCGACTAGTTTTTCATATTGATTAGACATGGAATTTCCCCATCTCGTATGGCTAATGATCTACGGACTTTACCTTTAAAAATTCAGAAAATTGCTTGGCTAAAAGCTTAATCTGATCGTTAGACAAATTAGCATAATCTAAATTGGCTTGACTGATGATTTGTTTACCTAGCCGTTGTTCAATCTTATCTTTTTCGTCCTTAATTTTTTGATTAAGGGCTTTTAATTTAGCTTCTTGTTTTTCTAAGTTACTTTGAGACATAACGATCCCTCCAATCATATTAGAAATAATCACCGACACTATATCATAAGGGAAACGTTAAGTCAAAGTATAAAAGTTGAAATAGCGAAGCAGAAGGCATACACTAAGTAAAAGTTAAGAGAATCAGAAGACTGAGTGAAACGAGGTCAATGCTCACTTACACACAACATGAAGTTGTGTTGTGCTAAGACCATAAAAACCTGTATCAGAAGTCGCCTATGGCGACAACAAAAATCAAAAACAAACCCACAAAGAAAGGAGATAACAGCAATGGCAATTTTTCACATGAGCTTCCAAAATATTAGCGCTGGAAAAATGCGTAGTGCAGTTGCTAGTGCTAGTTATCGAAGTGGGGAAAAACTATTTTCTGATAAAGAGGGAAAAAGTTACTTTTATAAACGTGATGTCATGCCAGAAGCATTTATTTTAACACCAAAAAATGCGCCAGAATGGGCGAAAGATAGGCAACAATTATGGAATGAAGTTGAGAAGAAAGACCGTAAAGCAAATTCACGTTATGCCAAAGAATTTAATGTTGCTTTACCGATTGAATTATCGGAGCAAGAGCAAAAAGATTTACTAACAAAATATGTACAAGAAAATTTTGTTAATTCAGGTATGGTTGCGGATGTCGCTATCCATAAAGACCACCCAGATAATCCACATGCTCATGTTATGCTAACCAATCGACCATTTAATCCTAATGGAACGTGGGGATTAAAGAGCAAACGAGAGAATATTTTAGACAAAAATGGTAACAAAACATATACAAAAAATAGTAGATTTCCTAGGTCAAGGAAAATATGGCTAGTTGATTGGGATAAGAAAGAAAAAATACCAGAATGGCGCAAAAACTGGGCTAACGCAGTAAACCAAGTTTTAGAAGCCAAAAACTTGCCTGATCGCATTAGTGAAAAATCATATGAAGAACAAGGAATTGATGAAGTGGCAACACAACACGAGGGTATCAATTCACAGAAAGAAAAACGCCAAGAATTTAACCGCAATGTTAAACAGCAAAGACAAGCAAAAGCAGAAGCTAAAAATGCCAATGAAAAAATTCATAATATCCGCCGTATAGAAACGTTACAACGTCACTATTCATTTGATGAAAAACATATAGTTGCACAACTAAGTAAGCAACTAAAAACATTTGTTAGTTTAGAAAACGTGGACGAAAAACAACGTATGCTGTTTAATTGGAAAAATAGTGCCACAATTAAGCAAGCAATCGGACAAGATATGACAAAGCAATTAGTAACAATTAACCAGCAAGAAAAGTCATTAGCAGAAGCAAATCAGTTACTAGATAAGGTTGTTAGTCGAACAGTTAAAAAGCTTTATCCCGATATTGATTTTGAACAAACAACTATTGCAGAACAACGTGAGTTAATCAAAGAGACAGATAGTGAACAAAAGGTGTTTGCAGGAGGCGAATTAAAAGACCGTTTAGCAATGATAAGAACGAACATTTTAAACCAACAAGTTTTGACGTTTACCAAACGGCCCTTTGCTAGTTTGTTAATGCTTGAAAAGCAAGAACAGCGAGCTAAGGAGACTATTAGTGATATTTTAGCTAATAAAGGCTATCAACTAGCAGATATTAAGCGTACAAAAGGTACATTGTTAAGTGACTTTGATAAGAAACAACAAGATGTTTTGAAGAAGAATATCAAAGAACTTTCAGCAGTAAATGAGATTAAACAAGTGGTTGATACGCAATATAACAACGTGTTAAGTAAGACTTTCCCTGATATGAGCCTTGATCAAGTCAAAATGACTGAAAAAGAACGCCTATATACAGCAGTTGTTTATTATAATCCTGAACTTAAATCACTAGAAAAGCGTGATTTAGACCAGTTGAAAAACAATCCGCCAGTACAATTCACGACCCAGGAACATGCCCAGGGACTTGCTTATCTAAGCGGACAGGTTAAATCTGATGAGATTCAAAACGCTAATTTGTTACGTGTATTGAAGAATAGGGGGACACAACAGTTATTTATTGGGGAAGCAGGGCAAGATAAAAAGATTTCTGCTAGACAAGTTGAACAGGCTAAAAAAGGAATACAACAGCATAACCAAAGAAATGATAATTTTCGTAAAGAAAATATGCCTGATTATCGAGCCGTCAACTATAACGAAAACACACCAGCAAGATATTTGAACAAATTACTATCAGACACCTTGATGAGCTTGCTTTACGAGAATAACCAAGATCAGGAGCGTAACAAGCAAAAGAAAGGACAAAGAGAATTGGAGTACGAACTAGAGAAAAAGAAGCGTCAGCACCAAAAACTTTGAGAATTTTCGACTACGTATCCTGGTTGAATTAAAGAATAGCTATGTCAGTTTGAATTTTCACAGCGCACTAAAAAAAGCTGCTCGCTCCATTCAGGAACAAGCAGCTTAACTAAGCTAGACCAAATACTTTTTAAGTTTAATAATTTATTTCATCAGTACCACTTGATAAAGAACCAAAAAATCCCTCGCTAATTAAGAGTGGTTCTAATTATCACGAGAGATCGTGCTTAAATGTGGAAAGTTGTTAAATTAGTTTTGCATTTTCAAGTAGTTCTCCGAGCCAAGTCCCTTTAACTTTCTTGAGACCTTGATGCTTAATAAAACCAGGAATTGGCAGTTCGCTGTCAGTTAATTTTTGTTTGTCGTTCAAATAATACATTGATTTGAAAAGCTCGCGGATATCGTAGATGGAGTTGAAAACTTCAGGTACGCCGCGTTCAACATTTAACAAAGTATACACTGACTCCATGGCTGTCCTAATGGAATATTCTGTCGTAAAAACTGTGTCACGTGTCGGAGATTCAGCAAAGTTGCCAATGAAGGCCAAATTCTTTGAACCTGTTGGAACAATATCTGGACGGTCTCCTTTAACTCGCGGCATAAAATACGAAGTGATAAATGGCATATAAACAGGGTTAGTGTTGATTGAGTCTTGTTGAGCAAGTTTACTGATTAAGTCTTCTGGAACACCCAGGTGGTAAAGCCATTCCTCCGTGATCTCTTCACCAGTGCAATCTTCAATGTTTTTCTTGATATAGTTTCCTTGTGTATTGGAGTACAAGCCATAGATCCATACGGTAGTCTCATTTTCATTTTGCGATTTAAAATGCGGTTGCCTGTGAATGCAAAAGCTCATCATCCAATTCGAATCTTTGATCGTGATGATCCCGCCGGTATTGACTTTACCATCATGAAGGTCTCGTTTTGTTAAATGTTCAATGTAGGGTTCCACTGCAGGGTTTTTGACAGTAGCAGTTGCTGAAATGTACCAAGACTTCTTTGGAAGATTCTTGTAAAAGACTTTCGGATGACCGAAATCAGCAGATTGTTCTGCTAAGTTTTCCCACAATTCCCAACTTGGACCAGGTTTTGATGTTGTTGGTGCAGGAGTATGGTGATCACCGTAAGTTGAACTTTCCGTAATAGAACCGTTTGTAACAAAGACGATATCATTATCAGTTAATTGAATTTCTTGTGGAGTATCATCAACGGTCAGTAATAATTTTTGCGCATGTTTTTCACCATTGTTATTATTGACGATCACATTGTTAACGATTGTATTAAATTGAAAATCCACGCCATGTTTTTCAAGATAATTTACGAGCGGTAAAGTCATTGATTCATACTGATTATATTTGTTGAACTTTAAAGCGGTAAAATCAGGTAGACCATCAATGTGATGAATAAAACGCATGCAGTAACGACGCATTTCAACGACTGAATGCCATTTTTCGAAAGCAAACATGGTCGACCAATAATACCAAAAATTGCTGGTAAAGAATTCATCCGAAAAGTATTCTTCGATGGTTTTTTTGCCCAAACTATCTTCAGGTGTCATGATTAGTTTGACGATTTCTTTAGAAGTTTTACCTAAGGTATACTGCCCATCATCTGGAACTTCATTGCCACGTGAATAAATCATGCGACAATTCGAGGAATTGGGGTCATCTTTATCCAACCAGTAGTATTCATCGAGGTATGAAGCACCTGGAATCTCTAATGAAGGAATCGAGCTATACATATCCCACATACATTCAAAGTGGTTTTCCATTTCACGGCCTCCGCGAGTAACAAATCCAATGTCGGGTTTCTTTGTGCCGTCTAAAGAACCGCCTGCAACTGGTAATTCTTCTAAGATGTGGATGTGCTTACCTGGCATTTGTGCGTCACGAACAAGGAAAACGCCAGCTGCTAAACCCGCTAAACCGCCGCCAACGATATAGGCAGATTTTTGGTCGACGCCTGTAGGTTTACGTGCATGTACTAGAGCTTCGTAGTTTCCATTTGAATGATACATATAAAATGCTCCCTTCTATTATCACTATTCAAAATCCATTATAGCTTTATATTGTATATTTTTCACGTAAAGCTCCTGCGAAAGTATTAATTTAAGAAAAACTAAATTTTAGGAATAAAACATCCGTCTGGATCTGAGAAAAAATAAAAAGGTATAAGCTAATTTAGACTAATAATGGTATAACTGAGCTTAGTGGTTTTGAATTGAGGATGGAAATTAGAGCAGCAATTGATCAGTAATAAGAGTTATGACAATAAAAAAAACAGAACATAAAAACTACTTTCTGTGTCCTGTTTTTTTATTTTAGAAAAATTATTTAATGTTCGATTAACCATGAACTTAGCAAGTTAATGTATTCATCGTGGTGTTCAACAAACGGCATATGGCGACTGTTTTGGAATAACTTCTATTGAGCATTGGACAAATGATCATACATAGTTTTAGCAATTAATGGCGTACATAAGTCATGACTTTGTAGAATTGTTTTTCCGTAATATGTTGGTCGGGGTGCTGAATTGAAGGAAAGAGCCATTCAGAGGCTAGTCTATGATCAAGTAGCCATTGACGGTACAATAAGAGCTCTGTTTGAACTGGTTTAAGATACAAGGTATTAGGCTTACCCGTTTTTCGGTCGTGAATGAACGCATTTTGTTTAATAGAACCGTCCGGATTAAAAATATCGGTCTGTTTTAAGCGCATGACATCACTGACTCGCAGTAGCGTCGCTTTACCAACTTGAAAAATCGTATAGTTACGTCGGCCAGCTTTAAAGTTATTGAGTAACGTATCTTGAACCTCTTTAAGAACGTTTGAATCTTTGATGG
>NZ_AZFA01000029.1 GCF_001434295.1 Companilactobacillus versmoldensis DSM 14857 = KCTC 3814
TTTGACTTAGAGCCAAAATTTTATTGATTAATGAAAAACTGATTAAAGTTCTTCTTTATAGACATCATAAACAGTCTTTTCTTTATTAACTGTCAAATATAGCTTACCGTTCTTCTTGGAAATTGCTGATGATTGATAGGCATTGTCTAAACCTTCAGCATCCTTTTGCTTGAATGGTAAATAAATTTGCATTGGATCTTTATTTTCATCTTCACCAAAAATAATATCGACCTTTTCAA
Organism: Companilactobacillus versmoldensis DSM 14857 = KCTC 3814; assembly: GCF_001434295.1. Taxonomy (GTDB): domain Bacteria; phylum Bacillota; class Bacilli; order Lactobacillales; family Lactobacillaceae; genus Companilactobacillus; species Companilactobacillus versmoldensis. The sequence goes on from NZ_AZFA01000029.1 coordinate 240, forward strand.
GATCTTGATATTTAATAATCCGATTGAACATACCGTCTGCCATAGCAGCAGTTGAAACATCAGTATCTTTAATGTAATCAGCTTCTGGAAGGATTTCAATTCTGAAACTCTTGCATGGATGGATTTCTTGCATACGTCCACCGCTGATACGTCCAAAGCTAGTTGTAACACGTGAGATCCAAACATCACTCATTTCACCATGATTGACTGTCCAGGTATCTTCGTTTCTGAAATAAAACTTAAGCTCCTTAAATACATGTTTGCTCATGTTATCACCCTTTCGAATACATAAATACTTAACAAGTTAATGATAACACGGTTGTTACAAGATTAACAAATAACTTGCTAAATCTTGATAGGAATTTGTAACCGTTTGCGTAACGACGGCCTTTTCAAGGCTAGTCATGTATTCACCGATTTTAGGACCTGGCTTTATTTTCAGAATATCAATGATATCTTTTCCAGTTATTTTCAATGCATGTGAATCTTTTATCGGAATTTTAGCGACTTTTTCATTAATTTTTTTATTATCAATTGTGATATCAAATAGTTCACATAAGGATTCAACTCGAGAAACATTTTTGACACCTAGTAAATAAATTTGCCAAACATCAATTTCTTTGTGTTGGAAATCACGAAGCATTTTTTCGGTCGATTGACAATCTTCCCTGATTTTATTTGAAACTTTCCAGTCACGTAAGAACTGATTAAGTTCTTCACCAGACAATCCTAACGAAAAGCCAACTGCAGTCCAGACCATCGTTTCATCATTCATAACAATATTTTTGGCTTGTGCCAATTTTTTTAATTTAGCTGTTTGACCCTGAAAATCTGGACAATATTCTGAGAGACCTAGTCGCAAGAAATCAGCGAAGCCTGTCTTCCAAGCCTGACCGTAGAACATTTTTACGAATTCTTCATGGACTCTTTCAACAGCGATTTTTGACAATAAATGAGCATTGTCCGCGATTGCTTGTTCAGTTTTGCCTTCAATCGTGAAATCCAGCTGGGCCTGAAAACGGACTGCTCGCATCATCCGTAAAGCATCTTCATGAAATCTTTCCTCTGCTACTCCAACGGCTTTGATCAGATGGTTCTTCAAATCAGCTAATCCATCAAATTTGTCGACCACGTTCCCATTATGATCGACCGCTAAGGCGTTGATCGTAAAATCACGCCGCTTCAAGTCATCAGTCAATGAACGAACGAAGGTCACCTTATCGGGTCGACGGAAATCTTGATAACCCGATTCGGTCCGAAAAGTAGTTATTTCATAAGAATTGTCGTTCATCAAAACTGTCACCGTTCCATGTTTTATCCCGGTATCAATGGTGCGTTTAAAAATATTTTTGATTTCTTCAGGATAAGCACTCGTAGCAATATCGACGTCGTGGATCGGTAAACCTAAAATGTGGTCACGAACACTTCCACCGACAAAATAGGCTTCAAATCCAGCGTCTTCAATCATTTTTAAAATTGGCAAAGCAGTTTGAAAATCTTCAGGAAGCTGTTTCAGTTGCATAAAATTACCTCATTTGATCTAAAAGTTCTCGTTTATCTTCATCATCAGGATCTTGTTTCAAGTATAGCTGTAGGGCAGCTTTTAAGGCTTGTTCGTCCCCACTACTCCGTAATATTTCAATCATATCATTTAAGTAGTCTAAATTATCTTTGAAGTCATCAAAAACTAAGCCGATATTTTCTTGGGCAGCTGCCATATCATCAGTTTCAAAATACGACTTGGCCAAATTCCAAGTTAATTTTGGATTGTTGTTCGTATCGACTCCGCTCAACAAATCAAGGTTGTTTTGATATTGTCCATGTGTAATATAGAAATCACTTAGTCGGATGAGCAATGTCAAGGGGTGCTCAACCGTCTTGATTCCCTTTGTGATGATTTTTAGAGCTTCATCAGGTGAATAAGCAATACCGGCATCAAACGCTGTCTCATAGAGTTTTTCATCCAATTCATTCAAATTTAAACCAAGTTGAGCATATTTGAATGCTTGCTGGTTATTTTTGATGTTTAAATAGTCGTCTGCAAGGACAACATAGGCCGTTGGATAATCACGGTTCGTCTCTAATAATTTTTCCAAAGTCGAGATAGATTTATTATAATCTTTTACTTGGTTATAGAGAAATCCTAGTTGATATTGAGCATCTTCGTTCAATTCGATCACATTCAGATCCTCAAATTCACTGATGGCCTCTTCATACTTACCCATCCCTGCTAAAGAACTAGCCTTGCGCATCTTTAGTGAGATACCAGAATATTCATCGATACCATCATCCAGCAAGAAATTGTAAAATACGATAGCTTTACTGAATTTGTTCTCATCAAAGTACAATTCAGCAATCGCAAAGCGGAAGACATCTTCATCAGGATACTTTCTAACGCCCTCTAACAACTTTTGCTCGCTGACCTCATACATTGCTTGCGATTGATAGATATCCGCCGATACCAGCAGATTTTCGGCATAGGATGGAGAATCCGGTCCGATCTGTGAAATATAATTCAATGCTTTGTCAGAATCACCATCAGAAACAGCGATCTCTGCCAATCGTGAAAGAATCTGCCCCTCATCAGGATATAAAGTCAATAAATGTTCATATACTGTTTTAGCTTGCACGGATAATCCTCGACTCAATAATGTTTCAGCCAAGGAAAACTTGGTTTGATCATCATCTTGATCTAATGATTCTTGGATCAAACGATCAACATCTGAAAAATCTCCGGCATCAATTGTTTCAATTACCTCGTCTGCTTTACTCAATTATCTTCCTCCAAAATTATCTGTTTGAATGCGTAAAAAAAGCGGTCATTCGACCGCCCCCAAGAAGTAATACTATTTAACTGAATCCTTCAAAGCTTTACCTGGTTTAAATGCAGGAACTTTGCTTGCAGGAATCTTAATTTCTTCACCTGTTTGTGGGTTACGACCCTTACGGGCAGCACGTTGACGTACTTCGAAGTTACCAAAGCCGATCAATTGAACTTTGTTTCCTTCTGATAAGTTTTCTTGAATTGATTCAAAAACAGCATCTACTGCTGAAGTTGCATCTTTCTTTGTCAATCCTGTTTTGCTAGCAACACTATCGATAAGTTCTGCTTTGTTTGCCATATTTGATAACCTCCGGAGATAAAAAAATTTTTTTAGAAACTATGAACAATTGACGTTTGTGTTCATCATTCCAATAACAAAAATACCATAGCAATAGGCATTGAGCAAGCTTTTAACCGCCAAAAGTCCTTAAAATAGGTATTTTTATAAAATATTTAATCAAAATTTTGCTTTTCCTTGAAAATCCCGTCACTTACGCTTTCTTGGCAGGATTTTGATTGGCGTGCCCTCAAAATCAAAAGTTTCACGTAATTGATTTTTCAAAAATCTCTCATAAGAGAAATGCAATAATTCATTGTCATTTACGAAGACAACAAAAGTAGGTGGTTGAACAGCCACTTGTGTCATGTAATAGATTCGCAATCTCTTACCATTGACCACTGGTGTAGGTGCAATCGAAGTTGCCCGCAACAATAAGTCATTCAGCATAGCCGACTGGATCCGACGGTGACGATTATCGTAGACCTTGGAAACTAATTCTGGGATCTGCTCTAATCTTTGTCCTTTCACAGCTGAAGTAAATAAGATCGGTGCGTAGGACAAATACTGAAATTGATCTCGGATAACATTTTCAAAGTCTCTCATCGTATGAGTATCTTTCTTCAGAGCATCCCATTTATTGACGACGATGATAACACCCTTACCAGCATTATGAGCGTAACCTGCGACACGTTTATCTTGTTCGCGGATACCTTCTTCAGCATTTAAAACTACACAAACCACATCAGACTTATCGATGGCACTCAAAGCACGTAGGACGGAATACTTTTCAGTATTTTCGTAGACCTTACCACGTTTTCTGATCCCGGCGGTATCGATCATCGTGAAATCTTTTTCTAAGCGCTCATCGAAATATTTCGTATCAATGGCATCACGAGTCGTTCCTTGGATATTAGAAACGATTACCCGTTCATCACCCAAAATCGCATTGACTAATGAAGATTTACCAACATTAGGACGACCGATAAAACTAAATTTGATCGAATCATCTTGGTCATGCTTATCTTCGGTCGGAAAAGCTTTGACGATCTCATCGAGTAGGTCACCGATCCCAGTTCCTTGTGATCCGGAAACTGGATTAGGATCACCGAATCCTAAAGCATAAAAATCATAGATGTTTTCCCGTTGTTCAGGATTATCAGCTTTATTAACAGCTAATATGATTGGTTTCTTCGTACGATACAATATTTTAGCGACATCTTCGTCTTCTTTAGTAACACTATTTTGACCATTAACGATAAAGACGATCACATCCGCCTCATCGATCGCAATTTCAGCCTGATTCTTGATTTGGACCGTTAAAGGTTCATCCGACATGTCGATACCACCAGTATCGATCAAGCGGAATTCCTTTCCTAGCCAACTGGCACGAGCATAGATCCGATCTCGCGTAACTCCAGGTGTATCTTCAACGATTGAAAGACGTTCATTGATTATTCGATTAAAAATCGTAGATTTACCAACATTGGGACGACCAACTAAGGCAACTACTGGAACAGCCATGGGCGTACCTCCTTATTTGTTTTCTGCAACTATTTCTAAAACTTTTGAGACAACTTGTTCAATGGTCATATCTGAAGTATCTACCTCGACCGCATCACTAGCTTTTCTGAGCGGCGATACTTTACGATGCGAATCTTTATAGTCACGGGCAGCAATCTCATCTTCGAGTTTCTTCAAAGGTGTCTTGATCCCCCGGGTGATATTTTCATCATATCGTCTTTTGGCACGGATGGCGACACTGGCAATCAGAAAGATCTTGACTTGAGCATCTGGCAAAACTGTGGTCCCAATATCACGACCATCCATGACAATATTACTATCATTTGCCAATTGACGTTGCATTTCAACTAACTTTTCACGAACTTCTTTGATGGCAGAAACTTGAGAAACATTATTGGTGATCTCCTCACTTCTGATTTCTTCAGAAACATTTTCGTCATCTAAAAGAACTTCTTGACCATGATCAGTATTATTAAATTTAATAGTATGTTTATCCATTAGTTTTAAAATACCAGACACATTACCATAATCTATTTGATATTTTTTTGCAAGCAATGTCACCGTACGATACATTGCACCTGTATCACAATAAATGAATTTTAATTGCTTTGCGATTAATTTAGCGATGGTACTTTTACCAGCAGAAGCTGGTCCGTCGATTGCGATTTCCATTTTACATCTACTCCAAATTCAAAAAGAAAGCGCAACGAATCGCTTGACTCTCCAACAAAACAATTCATTGAAAGAATTTGCATTTCGTTACGCATCTTTAGTATTGATTGGATAAATTATCCAATGTTATTCAAATTATTTGATCTTTAATTGAGTACCAGGAGACAAAGTAGTTACTCCGGGATTCAAACTTTTCAATTGAGCAATTTTCATCCCACTATTGACAGCAGCCCGGTACCAGCCTTCACCTTGTTTAACAATATAAGTTGAAGGTATTGAAGATTGACTTGCAGAAGCTTCCTGTGAAGAATTGCCTGTCGAACCAGTCGTCTGAGAACTACCACTAGTTGAATTTGCAGTCGTCCCAGTTGAACCATTAGCAGCGGTCTGTCCCGAAGTGCCATAAGTCGAGCCAGTATTTCCAGAAGTATCTGAGGAACTAGTTTGACCAGAATTTGCAGTTGATCCACTAGTTGAAGCAGCCTCATTAGCATCAGTGTTTTCATTCACTGTACCAGAATTTGACTTACTACTAGATTTCTTCTTGTTGCTGCTTTTCTTACTATCAGAATTCTTCTTTTTGTTGCTTTTCTTGTCTGATTTTTTGTTTGCAGATTTTTTCGATGAATTTTTATCTTGCTTTTCAACTGACTGCTCAGTCTGATTGCTGTCCATACTACTATTGTTACTATCACCATGGAAAAAATACATAGCGACCGGAATGAACATCAAGGCAATTAAAATTATGACTAAGATTGCGACCAAGGTATGATTACCACGCTGCTTGCTTTTACTTACAGCACGTGAAACGTGACCTGATTCATCAGTATCAGAATCAAATGTCTTTTCCCATGGTTTATCTTCAGAATTGTCTGCAGTATTTTCGCGAGTTTCAGGTTGACCTTGAGAGTCGTCTTGACCATTTTGCTTATCTTGACTATTTTGACTACTCATAGCAGCACCAGTTGCGGCACCTGCAGCAACACCTGCAGCGGTCTTCTTCATTTCATCGCTTTCCTTACTTGCTTGCAAATGATCACCATTTGATTGGGAAGCTTGTGAAGGTGTATCAGGTTCTGAACGAGGAACATTATTGACGAAATCTGAACTAGTTCCAACGTCCTTACCAACGACACTCTCTGAGTTAGTTGGCGTCGACTCATTTTCTGAGTCAACCAAATTATACTTACGTAAGTCTTCTGGGCTAACAGAACCCTTACGACTCAAACCTTCGGTTGAAGCAGGAATTTTTGAACCGGAATTGTTCTTATTGTTATTTTCGGGCATTAAAACTCAACCTCCTAATTTCTACCTACTAAGGATAGCATATTAAGTTAAATTTTTTCTTAAAAGATTGTTAAAAATGCCTAAGAATTAGTAATGAGTCCGAAAATGACCCTTTAATCGTGGATAAATAATTATAACCCCTAAACAGTTTATTAACGACTTAATAATATTGAAAGGAATCACGCCTGTCGCAACATACTGAGCCAAGCTCATGTTCAATTGCATCCCTACGACATTAATGTAGAGAGGCATAACTACGAAATAGTTCAATAATGACATCACAATGGTCATGACGACTACTCCAGAAATTACGGCTGTAAATTTTTTGCCACGTTGCCAGAAATAAGTGAATGGCAACAGGAGGCTGACGGCCCCGATGAAGTTTGAAAAATCACCGATGACTCCAGCAGCGCCTTGTCCGGTGATGATCCAGTGGACCAAAGCTTTGATGAAAGCTATGGCTATACCACCAGCCGGACCATAAATCAATGAACCGATCAATGTGACGATGTCACTTAGATCAACTTTCAGAAACGGTAGCCAAATCAAAACTGGAAATTCGAAAAACATGATGATTGCTGCTAACGCGGATAAGATCGAAATACCGATCAAAGAATGAAATTTATAAGTACTTTTTCCCATAAAATCAACCTCTTCCGTTGATCCCCGAAGAAAAAAGGCCTATTTTGGGCGTACCAAAACAGACCTTCTCTGTTTTCTTCCATCTAGACTTTAACTATCGGTTTAGGAATCTCACCTAATCAACCAGCAAAACTGGGTAGCGGACTGTACCGCCGGTCGGGAATTACACCCTGCCNTGAAAACCAACTATTTAATTTATAATTCAACTATAGCAAACTATTTTCTTTCCTTCAACATCGCCACTTCTTGATGAGTCAAGTTACGATACTTTCCTGAGACCAATCCTTCCAAAGTCAAGAAATCATAGCGTTCACGGGAAAGTTTTTCCACTGAGTGACCGACTGCTTGAAACATATTCTTAACTTGGTGATTATGTCCTTCATGAATCGTTAATCTAACGATCGATGTTTTCTTCTTATTGTCTTTAGACATAACTTTTACCTTGGCAGGTGCACTGGTATAGTCCTTGAATTTGATCCCGCCTTCGATCTTGCGGATCTCCTCAGTTGTCAAGATACCTTCGACTTTTGCAACGTAGATTTTCTCAACATGATATCGAGGGTGCATCAATTGATTGGCAAATTCACCATCGTTAGTCAACAAGATCAAACCTGAAGTGTCATAATCAAGTCTTCCAATTGGATAAACTCTTTCATCAACATCGTCCTCAAGGAGATCGGTTAACACTTTGCGGCCTTTATCATCTTTAACAGCCGAGATGACACCACGTGGCTTGTACATAAGGATGTAGCGCTTTTTCTCATGTCGTAATGGGATTCCGTTAACTTCAACTTTATCGTGGCTGTCGACTTTGACACCCATTTCCGTGATGGTCTTGCCATTGACTGTCACTTCACCGTCAGCAATCATTTGCTCTGACTTGCGTCTAGAAGCCACTCCTGCATCAGACATTGCCTTTTGCAAGCGAATTTTTTCATTTTTCATATTTTCCCCTTAGTTTTGACTCTGAAGTTATGCCGATCATTCGGCAGCTTGATCCTGATCATTATTGGAATTGGGATCATTAAATAAATCAATGTTTCCTTCAGGAGTCGAAAATTCCTCTATTTTAGGCAATTCATCGATATCCTTGATCCCAAAATAATCATAGAAGTAATCAGTAACTACGTAAAGATTGGGATGTCCAGGAACATCCTTTTTGCCATGTTCTTTGATCAGTTTTCTGGCCACTAACGTATTAACGCTACCAGAGCTTTGGACACCTCGAATGTCGTCAACTTCGATCCGAGTGATCGGTTGTTTATAAGCGACGATCGACAAAACTTCCAAAGCTGCCTGGCTCAATTTCGTGCCTAGTCCTGACTTGAAATATCGTGTCAAAACTTCAGCATACTCAGACTTAGTCACCAATTTAAAAGTGTCTTTAAATCGAACCAATTTAAGACCTGAAGCCTTATCATGGCTCAACTTGATCTCTAATTGCTCCAAATTTTGCCGAATTGCTGATTTATCAATGGATAGCAAATTGGCGAGGTCGTTTTCGGCAATGCCCTGATCTCCCGCCACGAATAATAATGCCATAATTTCTGCTTGATACAAGATTAATTCCTCAATTCAATAAATAACTCACTTTTTAAGTCCGCCTGAAACGCTAAGACATCTTGGTTACGGACCAATTCCAAAATGGCCATGAAATCGGTCACGACCTCTTCGATACCATGACCGACCTGCATCAATGACTTAAATGAGACCCGTTTATGAGGCAAAAGCTGTGTCATGATCGATTTCTGTGCTGCTTCAATAGAAATAGCCTCATCTTCGATCATTTCAGTCCTTGGTGCATGCTGCACCTGTTCCTTTAAGACCTGCTGGTAAGTCTCAGCTAGATCATTGATCGTTACTGATCCGGGAACTAAGAACTGACTTATCTGGCTCTTAGGAACACTAGGCTCCTTATCAAATGAACGAGCTCGAGTAGTTTCTTTTTGTTGAAAATAATCCACCACTCGTTTGAAAGTCTGATAAGCCAATAATTGTGAGACCAACTCATCACGAGGGTCTTCCAGATCATCTGCTTCTTCTATTTCATCTGGAGCCTTCGGCAACAACATCCGACTCTTGATCGACATCAAAGTTGACGCCATGACCAAGTAATCTCCAGCAATATCTAATTGCAAAACTTTCATATTGTTTAAATAATCAAGATACTGCTGAGTGATATCAGCAATCGGGATGTCATAGATATCGATCTTGGATTCTTTGATCAAATGTAATAATAGATCAATCGGACCTTCAAAGTCAGTCAAGACTAATTGTAATTTTTCCATTTAATCAGCCTCAGCTTCTTGTTTTTGCTGTCTTTCTGACCATTGACGCAATTGATCCACCAAATCAAAGCTTCCTAAAATAGTATACTTCGGAAATTTTTGGTGGACATCATCGAAAATTTTGAAAGTATTAGCTTGTGAACGATACGACGGTGACAAGCTGATATATTCAATGAAGACCGTTTTTTGAGAAAATGAGAGAGCAATAATACCTGAGTAGTCTTCAACATTACTTTTCCATAGATAAAGCTGCCTATTCTCATCCTCATCGTACAATTTTAATTCTTGTTCTAAATTCGACATGTCTTTTAAGTCATCAATATATGACAAGAATCCCATAGTGATTTTTTGATTCTCATCTTTATTATATTTAGTTAACATAAAAGCCTCCTAAGCTCGTGGATGAGCTTGTTCATAAACTTGTTTCATACGAGTTTGATTGATGTGTGTATAAATCTGGGTAGTCGAAATATCCGAGTGTCCCAATAATTCTTGGACCACCCTTAAATCTGCACCATTTGCCAAAAGATTAGTTGCAAATGAGTGACGGAGCGTATGCGGTGTGACATCTTTTTTGATGCCTACTTGTTGGATATATTTTTTGATCATCCTCCAAATGGATTGACGTGTTAAATGCTGGCCACGGAAATTCAAAAAGACAGCTGTTTTTTCGCCATATCTAGTAGTTAAATTAGTTCTGGTCTTTTCAAAATACTGCTTGAGCCATTTGATAGCTGTCTCCCCAATCGGTAACAAACGTTCTTTATCGCCTTTACCAACTGTCTTGATCAATCCGAGATCCAAATGTAGATCATCCATTGACAAGTTGATCAATTCACTGACCCGTAAACCAGTCGCATACATGACTTCAAAAATTGCTCGATCCCTAACTCCTAAAGGCTTACTCACATCAGGAGACTCGATCAACGATACAACTTCTTCCATTGATAAGACGACTGGTAAATGTTGAGCTTTTTTGGGTGCTTCCAATTCATTCATTGGATTGACATCAATATCATCGGTCAATTCCATCCACTGGTAAAACTTTTTTAAAGTCGAAAAAAGTCTGATCTCACTAGTTTTTGACTTTCCAACTTGATCTTGAAAGGCAAAAAAATTGGTGATCTGTAAATGATCATTTGGATAAGTTTTCATCCCTGATTGTTCTAAATAATGACTGAACTCTAATAGATCTTGACGATATGAAGTGATAGTGTTCTTCGACAATCCACGGTCAAGTCGCAAATAACGAGAATAGTCGCTAATTGTATCTTTCATATATTGGCAGTTTACTTGTACTTTTTCACTCATTGGTACCACTCCTATTATCACTTCAAATACGTGAAGCCATCCTTCTGTTCGATTTTTCTTTGTTTCATCAAGTTACCTAAGGCACGTTTAAAGCTACCTTTACTGATACCAAAATATTCTTTGATATCATCTGGATCGCTTTTATCGGTGTAAGGGATCTTGCCATCACGAGCATGCTCTAAAACAGCTAGAATCATCTCAGCATCTGGTGTTATTTCCTCATAAGCTCGAGGCTTCATGGATAAATTAAGGCGACGGTGACTTGAGCCAATCACTCTTGTTTTGACTTTTTGACCGATTCTTAATGGACCGTCTTGTTCATTACTATGGATAAAACCAATGTAATAATCTTCAGTCATCACAAAAGTACCCGAATTACGGATAGCAATGACGACTCCATCTTCATCACGATTTTTTTCTTGATCGCCAGCACTACGAGCTAATTGCATATAAAGGTTCAAATCAGCCAACTTACCCCAAAGGCGTCCTTTATGATCGACTGAAAGTTCGACCATGACTCGATCACCTTTTTTTGGCCATTCTGAATGTTCTAATGGTAGATCATCTAAAGAGACCACGAGATCTTTATCTTTTAAACCTGAATCGACAAAGACACCTAAATCAGTCCTGACATCGATCACGTCTGCATAATCCCAAACTCCCTTCATGACTTTAGGCATAACGGTAGTAATTTTATTTTTATGAGCTTGATTTTCGTAAACAAAGCCACCAAGCTCATCCCCTAATTCTTGGATCTCATCTAACTCACTGAGATCCATTGCAAAAGTGATACCTTCGATCTGAACGAAGGCCTCATCTTTATTTAAGTCAGTCACTGTACCCGAAAGTACATTTCCGTATATTTCTGAAATTTCCATAATTCACCAATTCCCTTTTATTTGCTCTTATATTTTAACAGTAAAAACAATCAATTTCACAATTTAACATAAATGTTAGCAGATATTAATAATCCTATTAATTTTGACAAAAAAAATGCGTTAATTCAATTAGAATTAACGCATTTATACCATTTTTGCTATTTATGCAATTCTTTAATTATTGATTGGTTGCATTGATAGGAAATTAGGATTTGGTGTGACATTAAATGACTTAGCTAGATCTCTTAAGTCGTCATCAGTAATACTTTGCAAGATATCTCCACCTTGACTCTTGATGGCTGTATAAATCATGCAAGCTTTTTCAACTGTTTCGATCAAGCCATAAACTTCATCCATGCTGTCACCACAAGCAAAGATACCATGATGTGGCCACATAACGACACGGAATTCATTCATCTTATCGGCGGTTGCTTGACCAATCTCGTTAGTACCAGGAGTCATATAAGGAATAATTCCGATACCTTCTGGGAAGACGACCAATGATTCAGCTTGCATCTTCCATAATAGACGGCTAACTGAGCCTTCATCCAATTCATGAGTGAATGATAATGCAACTAAGTTAGTTGGATGACAGTGCATAACAACTCTTTGATTTGAATCAACTTTTTGACGATTGATATGAGTCATCAAATGTGATGGAAATTCACTTGTTGGTTCTCCTCCGTCGTTAAAGCCCCAGAGCAGGTCAACAGAATTACCTTCGTCAGTGATCCGAACTAGTCCAGTATCACGTTCTGGATAATTGTGGACGTTCTTGAAATAACGTCCTGTCCCGGTAACCAAAAAGTATTGTCCAGCTAGAGGGGTTGCATCAAATTTGATTGGGATGTTACGAAGTGTTTTATCCAAATCGTCGAATTGATCGACTTCATCTTGAGTTAAACGAAGACTGACGTTACCGCCATTTCTTTCGTCCCAACCATGTTTGTATAACTCATTAGTAATTTCAGACATCTTTTCAACATATTTCGAATCCTTAAATTTCATAATTAAGTAGCTTCCCTTCTATTAAACCCCGATAAAATTTAGTTATTTACTAATTTGCCGTCACGCTTGAATTGGACGTCTTTTTCATATTGATGAATATTGTTCAACCAGTCAGTACCTACAGGAACATTGTTTTGTACACAGAATTCATCCCATACAGCACCAAATGGATATGACTTCAATTCTTCTGTTTCAGCTAATCTTGTTGTGAAGTCAAAGTTCAATTCTGCTTGTTTCAATTGATCAATAGGCTCCAACATAGCTTGTAAAATAGCCTTTTGTGTAGCACGGGCACCAATGACCCAAGCAGCAACACGGTTGATAGTTGCATCAAAGAAATCAAGTCCGATATTAGTCTTGTTCAATTCGTTATCAAGAACTAATGAACGAGCGATACGGATCAATGCATCATCAAAGATAACAACATGGTCACTATCCCAACGAACAGGACGTGAAACGTGAAGCATCAAACCTTTACCAAATGGTAAGAAGGCTGAGAACTTATCAGAAACATCTTCTGTTGGGTGGAAGTGTCCGGAATCAATTGTCCATAACTTACCTCTAGTAATAGCGTAATTGTTGTAGAACAAGTGTGAACCAACAGTATATGATTCAATACCTGTACCAAACAACTTACCTTCGAATGACTCGATAGTATTCTTTTCGTCATATTTCTTTTCGATCATTTGATCCAATGAATCGATTAAGCGAAGACGTGGTGTAGCCTTGTCGATAGGATTATCCTTGAAGCCATCAGGGATCCAAACATCGTTGATTGATTGTTGACCTAATTCTTTACCAAAGTAGTTGGCAATTTCACGAGTTCTCTTACCATGTTCGATCCAGAAGTCACGAACATCTTTGTCAGGACTTGCCAATGTAAAGTTATTTTTAACCATTGGATGTGAGAAGAATGTTCCGTTCATATCCAAACCAATATGTTCTTTCTTAGCCCAATCTACCCAATAGCTGAAGTCTTCGGGTTCAAGTTCATCCAAGTCTTTCTTCTTGTCAGTTACAGCATAGATAGCGTGCATTTGAACTTTATGACTACCAGGTATCAATGAAAGTGCTTCTGACAAGTCACTTGATAATTCGTCTGGTGTACGAGCAATTCCTGGATAGTTACCACTAACTCCAATACCACCGGTTAATGCTTGTCCTGGGAATAGGAATCCATGAATATCATCACCTTGCCAGCAGTGAACTGACAACTTAACTTTCTTCAAATCCTTTAAAACCTTATCGGTATCAACACCGATTTCGGCATAACGCTCTTTGGCAGTTTTATAAGCTTCTTCAATATTTTCTGATTTAGTCAATTTGTTTCCCCTCCATATTTTTTAATCTAAATGAAACACTTCATCCAAGTCGACAGTGACTGGACTCTTATCAGGATTGGTATCCATCAAAGGCTACATATATGCCCACCATTTCTTAGCAGCATCAGTTTTAGCGATATCGTTATACTTTTCGATGTTGTCGACTTCTAGATAGGCAAATAACTCACCGTTGTCTTTGTTCAAGAAGATCGAGTAGTTATGTGCTCCGGCTTCTTTCAAGGCTTTGCGCATTTCTGGAAAAAGGTTGTTATGCCTTTTGGCATATTCTGCGTAGGAGTCTTTATGCAAATACATAATTTGTCCTAATCTTTTCATTGAACCGTCGTCCTTTCATTATTTTCAAGGAACTCTTGATACCTGTGTAACACATCAGCATATTTGTGAGTTTCAGGAACGAACTTCTTAACTCCAAAGGAGTCACGGATCAATTTCCGACCCTCACCAATATTGTTAACATCATTTTTAGTGATCATTTGCACGATCAAGTTACCAATTGCAGTAGCTTCACTTGGTCCTGCATATACATCAATGTTGCTCAAAGTACTTGTCAATTGATTCAATAACTTAACATTTGAACCCCCACCAACGATATTGAGAGTTGAAAGCTTATATCCAAGGATATTGTTCAAATCTTCAATTTCATTGGCATAATACAAAGCTAAGTTAGAATAAATTGCCATGGCGATCTCACCAGGTGTTTCAGGAACTTTTTGCTGAGATTCGCGACAATATGTTTGAATTTCTTTGATCATATTATCAGGATTAGTGAACCGATCATCATTAACATTAATGAATTGCTGGAAAGGTTTAACTTGTCCAGCTAAATCGGCTAGCTCAGCAAAACTATACTTATCATCTAATTCCTTTTTGACACATTGGATCATCCAAAGTCCCATGATGTTTTTAAGGAACCGATAAGTACCATAAGCACCCCACTCATTGGTGTAATTGCCTTTGAAGGCTAGTTGACCATTTTCAGGAACATTTAATTCGGTCCCTAATAATGACCAAGTACCTGAACTCAAGAAGGCCCAGTGTTCACCTTCACCTGGCGTACCCAAGACAGCTGAAGCTGTATCGTGAGTTGCTACGGTAACAACTTCTGTTTCTGGAAGATCATACTTCTTATGCCACTTATGACGAATATTGCCTAAGATAGTCCCTGATTCGACCAATCTTGGGAATTGATCTTGTGACACATTTACTTTTTTCAATAGATTCTTATCAAATAATCCTTCACGTAAATTCAACATCTGCGTAGTGGATGCATTAGTAACTTCTGTTACAGCATTACCAGTCAAGACATACCCGATATAGTCAGGTATCATCATGATTTTGTCGGTCTTTTCCAAATCCGGCTTACTTTCCTCGTAAAGTTGATACAAGGTATTGAAGTTGAGGAATTGGATACCAGTTTTCTTATAGATGTAATCTTTAGGAAGATCAGATGTCAATTCTTGCATAGCATTTTTTGTTCGACTGTCGCGATAGCTAATTGGATTTTGAATCTTTTCACCATCCATTCCAACTAGAACATAATCAACTGCACAAGTATCGATACCTAAAGTTACATCATCATATCCAGCGGCTTTGATTTTTTCCAAGCCTTTGAAGATCTCATCCAAGATGGAATCGATCGACCAACGGTCATGTCCATTTTCTTTAGTAAAGCCATTTTTAAAACGATGCATCTCTTGGAGTTTTAATTTCTTATTTTCTAATGTACCTAACATCAAACGTCCACTGGAGGCACCGATATCAACTGCTACATAAGCTTTTGACATGATTAAGCTTCCTTTCCACTCGATGTGTTAGTTGCATTCTTTTTGTTAATAGTTTTGTTCTGGTTATATCTTTCATCAGTTATCTCATCCAAGGATTTACCACGTGTATTTGGTGTCCAAATAGTACCGATAACTAATGAAATCAAAAGCAATCCAATCATGAACATTCCGGCAGCCTTGAAGCCCATTGTCGACAAGATTGTTGGGAAGATGATTGACCAAATACCAGCTGAAGCACGAACAACAAAGAACATAACACCTTGTGATCCGGCACGATATTTAGTTGGGAACAACTCGGTAGCCCAAAGTGCGTACCAAGCTTGTGCACCGATACCTGCAGAAATACCCCAGATAAGAACGAACAACCAAAGACTTGTCCAACTCATACCTGTAAATGTCAAGATGAGCCAAGAAGCAACACCCATGGCACCACCGACGAAATAGAAGATACGGTGGTTTGCTTTATCACCATACTTAGCAAAACCAAAGTATGTAGCTAAAGCAGTAAAGATCCAAAGTACAGCCTGAAGCAAGTTAGCTTGTAGATTTGTCAATCCACCGGCTGTTTCGTATACATATGGCATAAAGAATCCCATAGCTCCGGCAACTAAATTCCAGAACATGTATACACCAATCAAGAATAGTAATGATTTAACACTGATCCAATTTGAGAAAAGATCCTTATAAGGATGTGGCTTTACACCAGTGACCTTTTCACGGGCCTTCTGCTCTTCCCATTCCTCTGATTCGTGAAGTTTTCTTTGCAAACTCCAAGCAATCAAAGCAACGACGAACAATACTCCGAATAAAATCCGGTTACCTAATAGACCAAGTGGTGAAAATACAACACCAAGAATAAAGATAATCGCTGGACCCATGGACCAAGCAAATTGTGAAATACCTATATTCTCAGCCCGATCGTTACTCTCAGACGTTTCAGAAATGTATGTCCATGATGCGGGAACACCAGCACCAACGGCAACCCCCAAAATAATGAAGCCTAATAATAACATTGGGAAATTCATAGAAAACATAACAATCAAAGCACCTAACATGTAAACCAACATGTCGTAAGTATAAATAACCTTACGTCCATACTTATCAGATAAATGCCCACCGAACAAAGCACCGATAGCAGCACCAAATGCGTTAGCACTTAAGGCACCTAACAAACCAACCTCAAAACTATTAAGATTGAATTCGCTTGTCCAAAGTGTCAAACCACTGGCACCGGCAACGATACAGTCAGAATCCAAGAAGTTGGTCAAGGAAACTGTAAAGGTCGATTTCAGTGAACTCTTTTTCGAACCACTCATAAATACACCCCACTTTTTTGTTTTTTGAAGAGAGCGCTATCACCAACTTGCAATTTAAATATAACCGCTTTCAGTAAAGTGGTACAATGGCAGTAATACAGTTGTTGAGTAACAAAAATACAGGGGGCATGTTCATGGATTCACGAGTCTTAAGCCGTTTGAAGCAGCATGAATTGATTGAAGTAAAACAATTAAAAACTGGTAAACATGTGGAAGATCTGCCGAAAGAAGCTATCTATAAAAAGAATGAAAGCACGAATATCAAAGTATCGAACAACTATTTTTTCAGGAATCGTGACATATATATCAGTAAGCATGACCGATTTGCCGCCTATCCTAAGCATTCACATCAATTTCTAGAAATGAATTACATGCTCAATGGTACCTGCGACCAAATAGTAGATGGTAAAAATGTTCACCTAAATAAAGGTGATCTTTTACTAATGGATGTTGGGTGCACTCACTCAATCGGTAAACTTAGCGAAAATGACATTTTGATAAATCTGCTATTTCGCGATCAATCCATTAGTATTAATTTCTTAGATGACATGCGCCGCAGCAACTCGGTCTTATATGACTTCTTATTGAATCGAGTGTCCGGAGAAAGTAACACTGTACGCTATATCATTTTCCGAAACAATATTGATAATGATATCCGTTATACGATGGAAGATATCATCACAGAATACTATTCAAAACGTGAATTTTCTAATTCGATCATTAAAGAATACTTGTCAATTTTATTGACCAAATTAGTTCGCCACTATCATGTATCAACTGATAAAAGAAGCCCACAGCAACAATTAGTGATAAAAATTTTAAAAGATATTTCCGAGGAATTTCGTGATATCTCGTTAGAGAAACTTGCTAAGAAATATGATTACAATAAAAATTATCTAAGTAATTTCATAAAACGCGAAGTTGGCATACCTTTCACGACCCTAGTTATGAACCAACGCTTGATTCAAGCGCATAATATGATAACCTCCACCAACTTACCAATTTCTGAAATTATTGAGGATATTGGTATGAAAAACAAAAATAGTTTTTACAAAAAATATAAAGCTTACTACTTAATGATGACTGGCGATGAAAGAAAATAACGAAAACAAGTTTGCATTTTCTGAATAAAAGTGAAATAATACACAACTGAAGAAAGCGATACCATAATTATTGAATATGAGGTGGAAATTTTATTATGAAAATTAAAGCAGCTGTAGTTGATAAAGTTAATGATCCATTCGTCATCAAAGATGACGTTGAATTAGCAGATATCACTGATGACGGCCTTCAAGTAAAGGTTGTTGCTTCTGGTATTTGTCACTCTGATGAAGCATTGAGAACTGGAGATGCAGCTTTCAGTTTCCCTGTTGTTCTGGGACATGAAGGTTCAGGAATCGTTGAAAAAGTTGGTAAGAATGTTAAAAACTTCAAGCCAGGTGATCATATCATCATGTCATTCTATTCATGTGGTGAATGTGATAACTGTTTGAAAGGTAAACCCACACAATGTCGGAATTATGCCGCATCAAATTTGAGCGGTACACGTCCAGACGGATCAGATCATTTTACAGAAGATGGTCATCACGTTAGTGATATGTTCAACCAATCATCATTTACAACACATACTGTCATTGACAAACGTAATGCTGTTAAAGTACCTAAGGAACTTGATTTACGTAAATTAGGACCACTTGGCTGTGGATATGTTACAGGTAGTGGTACTGTCTTCAATACTTTGAAGCCAAGACCTGGTGACACGATTGCTGTCTTCGGTACTGGTGCCGTTGGTCTTGCTGCTATGATGGCCAGCAAGATTTCTGGCTGTGTCAACGTTATTGCCGTTGATATTGTTGAATCACGTTTGGAATTAGCTAAGAAGTTAGGTGCTACTGATGTTATCAATAGTTCTAAAGAAGACGCTGTAGAAGCTATCAAGAAAATCACTAGTGGCCTAGGTGTTGACTTTGCTGTTGATACAACAGGTGTTAAAAAAGTTATGGAAGATTCCATCACCGCTTTAACACAAGGTGGTACATCAGCTACTATCGCCGTTACTCCACATAACATTGATCTCAGCACATGGAATGACCTTTGTGTTGATGACAAAAAAGTCGTCGGTGTAAATATGGGTGATTCAATTCCTCAAGTTGATATTCCTCGCTTGATCAAGTTCTATCAAATGGGTGTCTTCCCATTCGACTTAACTGAAAAGCTCTTCGATTTCGATCAAATCAACGAAGCCGATGCAGAATCAGTTAGTGGTAAAACTATCAAACCTGTTTTAGTAATTGATAAAGATTACAAACCAGGTGAATAAAGAAAAGTTCTTTTATGAAACTCCCCTATGTTCCAATAAATCATCTTTAGAAATAGAATTAGATACCAAAAAGGACGCTGAAAAAATTCAGCGCCCTTTTTGTAGCAATTATTTATTTCTAAAGTTTTTGGATCTCTTCTGATTGAGCATTTTCTTGCAGTCGCTTTAATAATACGTCTGCAATACCACTGACTTGCTTATCCCCATCACGTTGTGATAATCGATAACCAACAAAATATGGAGAAACAACATACCTTGCTTCAATTTTACAAATGATTCTACGTCCAATTTTGTAGAAGAATAAATTATAAGAATCGAATTTACCCCCATATAAATCGTCTAGAACATATTTGACAGTTACACGAGTAAACTCAGCCAAGTCGTCAATATATTTAGGATTATTGATAGTCACATTGAATTCAACAAAACCCATGATCGGCTTTTGAGAAACATTGACATTGATATGTTTTGAATTAAAAACATCCATTCCTGTAAAATTCTCAGCTTCAATATGCTTATATCCGTCAACTTTATCCAAACCGATGATCTGTAAATGTGGATGTCTCAACGATCCGCCAGACATTGGGCCAAAATTTTTGTACATTAGTACACTAGTATACTTCTGACTCTGAATCATTTGATTCCAGCAGTCATAGGCGTATTCAAAAACCTCCTGGTTTTTTTCGACAGAATAATTAGATATATCTCCATAATGATCATGTGATTCGATCAAAACCGTTTGATCAGTATCTTTGAGGGTCCTAAATTTATTCTTGAGCCAAATCATGTCACCCTTTTGATCAACAATGTTGGTCAAGTTTTCTGTATCACAAAAAGGACAATAATCTTTTTGTTTTTTTATATCTCTGGGTTTGCCCTTGGCTTTTTCAATTTCAAAAACCAGTACATCTTTATTTGACACTTTCTCACCTCAAAATTATTTTCATAATACGATATTAACGCAAACACAAAAAAACTGAAAGAAACTCGTCAGTTTCTCTCAGTTAATTTATATGGGTCTAAACTTTCTGGT
>NZ_AZFA01000003.1 GCF_001434295.1 Companilactobacillus versmoldensis DSM 14857 = KCTC 3814
ATTTGACTTAGAGCCATTTATATTAATTATTTATTTATTGAATTAAGCATTCAAATTATAGTGAACGTGAAGCACCTTTGTAAACAACACCACGTCTTGAATCAACTGTGACAGTTTCACCATCTTTGATTGCTGAAGTGGCATCTTTAGCACCAACAACTACAGGTAATCCCATAGCAATTCCAACAACAGCGGCGTGTGATGTCAAACCACCGTTTTCAACAACTACGGCTGAAGCTTTTTCAAGAGCTGGAAGGTAATCTTTGTCAGTCATTTCTGTAACTAAGATGTCCCCTTCGTTGACCTTTTCGTTAGCTTCCTTAGCTGAGTGAGCAACAACGGTCTTACCAACTACTGATTCTTCACCAACACCTTGGCCTTTAACAAGCTTTGAACCGATCAATTGAACCTTCATTACGTTTGTAGCACCAGTTTCACCAACTGGAACACCAGCAACGATCAAAATCAAATCTCCTTCTTTAGCAAAGCCACGTTCTTGAGCTTTTTTAGCAGCTAAGTCGAACATTTCATCAGTATTTTCTGGTCTTTCAGTAACGATAGGATCAACACCCCAGTTAACTGTTAAACCACGTTGTGTTTTTTCATCAAATGTGATTGCCAAAATATCAGCACTTGGACGATATTTAGAAATCATACGTGCTGTATAACCAGATTTAGTAGCAGCAACGATTGTATTGATGTTTAATTCTTCGGCAGTTCTAACAACGGCTTCACCGATAGATTCTGTAACGTTTGAACCCTTGTAATCTTCGAAACGTTGGATAGCAAGTTCGTTATTTGTATCGAGTTGCTTTTCTGTACGTTCGTCGATGTTAGCCATAGCAGCAACAGATTCTACAGGGTAATCACCATTAGCACTTTCACCAGAAAGCATAGTTGCATCTGTACCATCAAGAACAGAGTTAGCAACATCAGTAACTTCGGCACGTGTAGGACGTGGGTTTTCTTGCATTGAATCAAGCATTTGTGTAGCAGTGATAACTGGTTTACCAAGAGCGTTACACTTCTTGATTAATGATTTTTGAACGAATGGAACATTTTCAAATGGAATTTCAACACCCATGTCACCACGAGCAACCATTAAACCATCAGAAACTTGTAAGATTGAATCAATATTGTCGATACCTTCTTGTGATTCGATCTTAGGGAAGATTTGTACATATTCGCAGTGTTTTTCTTCAAGGATTTCACGAATATCCAAAACATCTTGAGCTTTACGAACGAATGATGCAGAAATGAAGTTAATACCGTTGTCACAACCAAAACGAATATCTGAGGCATCTTTTTCTGTGATACCAGGAAGACGGATTTCAACACCAGGTGCATTAACACCCTTTCTTGAACCGATCATACCTTCGTTTTGAACTTCTGTAACTAATTCGCGGTGTTCGTCATCTTTTTCTGTGATCTTCAAGTCAACAAGACCATCATCGATCAAGACATGTCCACCAACATGAGTATCATCGTAAAGACCAGGGTAAGTAACAGCAATCTTTTCTGGGTTACCAGTTAATGAGTCATCCATTGAAATACGGATAACATCACCGATCTTAGCTTCAAACTTGTTACCTTCTTGAGGTGTTGTACGGATTTCAGCACCCTTTGTATCAAGAACGATACCAACTGTCTTGCCAGTGATCTTTTCTGCTTCGTGAACCATCTTCATACGTGACAAATGTTCTTCATGGTCACCGTGTGAGAAGTTGAAACGGAAAATATTTGCGCCAGCTTCGATCAATTTTGTAATTGTTTCAACATCATTACTAGCAGGTCCGAGTGTACTTACGATTTTTGTTCTTTTCATTAGAATCCTCTTTTCAAAATTTTGTTGTCTTTAATTTACAACATTAACAAATTAAATGAAACTATCTACTCAATGATTTATTCAAATCATACAAGTCAAGATCAGGTTTGTGCTTGCCATCAAACAAATCAAGCATGTTATGGTATGTCAACTTGTTGTCTTCCATACCAATTGCAACTCCACCTTTGCCGTCTTCAAGTAAGTCGACAGCATAGGCGCCCATTTTGCTTGCCAGAACACGATCTCTAGCAGTTGGTGAGCCACCACGTTGAACGTGACCTAATACAGTAGCACGTGCTTGGAAATCACCATACTTGTTAAGCTTATCCATAAACTCATCAGCATGCATAACACCTTCGGCTAAAACAACGAGCATATGTTTTTTGCCTTTTTCACGACCACGTTTGATCCGATCAGCGATTTCACCGATGTCGAAGTCACGTTCAGGAACAACGATTTCTTCGGCACCACCGGCAACACCAGCCCAAAGAGCGATATCACCAGCACCACGACCCATAACTTCAATAACGAAAGTTCTTTCATGGGAAGTGGCTGTATCTCTAATCTTATCAATTGATTCAATAACTGTTGAAACAGCTGTATCAAAACCAATTGTAAAATCAGTGTATGGAATATCGTTATCGATCGTACCTGGAAGACCAACAGCATTATATCCATGTTCAGTTAAGCGTAATGCACCATGATATGAGCCATCACCACCGATGACAACAAGTGCATCAATACCAAACTTTTTAAGTTGTTCGATACCTTTTAATTGACCTTCTTCTTTGGCGAATTCGGGATATCTTGCTGAATACAAGAAAGTCCCACCACGTTGAATGCGGTCTGATACATCAGAAGCTGTTAGTGGAAAAATATCACCAGCAACCAATCCAGCATATCCATAATTGATACCAAACACTTCAAGACCCTTGTCAAGGGCTCGACGTGTGACTGCTCTGATAGCAGCGTTCATACCAGGGGCATCTCCACCACTGGTCAATATACCAATACGCTTCATTTATTCACACTCCAAATTTATTTGTTTCTAAAACAAAACCTAGTAAAATATAACATTTTTTTCACATTCAGTGTAGAGCTGAAAACGTTTTAATCATAAATTAGTTACCTTTTTTAAGGAAAACGTTCCTATCACCCAAAAAGCTAATCAATTTTTGCTTAATTTCCTCATTAAAATTAATCCAGCAATTAGATTTTAATAAAACGGCTTGTTTTTCAGTCTCACGATAAATTATCACAGGAGTTTTTCCTGGTGAAGTTTCTATCAATTGATAAAGTCGATTCAAATCATTTTGATCATCCAATGATTTTTTAACTCTTAAATATAAAACGATTTTTGGCAACTGAATCATGAATTGATGAGGGTCAACGATTCGATCAGCAATAACTTCCAAATCGCCACGAAGTCCGTCATTCGGAGTCCCGCTAACGACCCAAATTTTACCCTCAAGGGCTTGATCAGCAATTTTTTGATAAAGTCTAGGAAAAATTGTTACCGAGATCGATCCAGTTTCATCTTCGAAAGTGGCAAAAGCCATCTGCTGACCCTTCTTGGTCCGGATCACTCGCATGTTTTTAACTAGGCCCACCATATAAATACTATTTTGTTTGAATCGATTCAAATGATTTATCTTAACGGTGTCGATTTTCGTTAATCTTTGACGATATTTTTCGACTGGATGACCTGAAACATAGATACCCAGAAATTGCTTTTCTTGATTCAATTTTTCACTCAAGGAGTAATCATCCATTTGATGCTTCTTGGGTTCTAAGGCGTCAAACAAGGAAATATTATTTCCAGCCAACTGGATGCTTTCAATCAAATCGCGCATATCATAAAGTGTTTCTTTACGGTTACGATTAAATTCATCAAATGCTCCGATCAAAATCAAAGGCTCAAGATAATCATTTTTAACAAAGCGAACATCGATCCGTTGTAAAAAGTTCAAGGCACTAGTGAATTTACCACTCTGAACTCGTTCATTAACTATTGCCTGAGCAAAATCACGTCTCATCCCTTTGATACTTAAAAAACCAAACCTAATTGCCTGACCATGAATCTGAAAATCATAGTCACTCTGATTGAGATCAACATTCTCAATCTTAATACCACGGTCTTTAGCCGCTTGGATATAGTTAGCAATTTTGGCTTCATTATTCAAATTTGAATTCATCAAGCAAGTGAAGAACACAGTTGGATAATGAACTTTAATATACGCCAGCCAAAAGGCAATCATTGAATAGGCAACTGAATGGGATTTATTAAAACCATAATTACCAAACGTTTCAATATAGTTATAAACATTTTCTGCTGCTTGTTGTTGATGACCAAGTTGGACTGCTCCATCAACAAACTTTTTATGATTTGCAGTCATTAATTTTTCATTTTTCTTACTGATTGCCCGTCTTAAAAGATCGGCATCAGCCAAAGAGAAACCTGCCATTTCTGACGAGGCCTGCATGACCTGTTCCTGATAGACCAAAATACCGTATGTTGGCTTCAAAATTTTGACCAAAGACTCATCAGGGTATTCAACCTTTTCTTGACCATGCTTACGAGCAATAAAAGTTGAAATGTTTTGCATTGGACCTGGACGATACAGAGCGTTAGTAGCAACAATGTCGTTAAAACTAGTTGGCTTCAATTGTCGCAAGACGCTCTTGATACCTTCTGATTCAAATTGAAACACCCCGTCTGTGTCACTACGTTGAAATAACTGAAGAGTTTCCTGATCATCAAGTGGGATCGACTCTGGTTTAAAGACTTGACCGGTCTGCTGACTGATCATTTGGATTGCCTTATCCAAAATAGTCAAGTTTCGTAGCCCCAAAAAGTCCATCTTCAAAAGTCCTAAACCTTCGACATTGTTTTTGGTTTGCTGGGTCAAATTGATACCATCTGATTCCAGTTGAACAGCCACGATATCAGTCATATTCTTCTGACTGAGGACGATACCAGCGGCATGGGTAGAATAATGCCGCGGTAGGCCCTCAAGACGTTGAGCGGCCTTAAATATCAGTTTGTTCTCAGCTGACTCATTTGCCAATTCTCTCAATTTAGTTGAATCATCGAACGCAGCTTTCAAAGTCACATTTTGACCATTCTGCGCGTGTGGAATCGCATTCGACCATTGCGACATTTGAAATTGTGTTTGACCAAAAGTTCGAGCAATGTCTCGCAATGCCATTTTAGCTGCAAGTGTCCCGAAGGTAATGATCTGAGCCATATGATCCGAACCGTATTTATCATGCATATACTGGACCATCTCGTCCCGACGGTCGTCCGGTAGATCAAGATCGATATCAGGCATATTAACTCTTTGTGGATTTAAAAACCTTTCAAAAAGTAAATCATATTTGATCGGATCGACTTGAGTGATGCCCAAAGTATATGAAACTAACGAACCAGCTGCAGATCCACGACCAGGGCCAGTTTTTATCCCTACTTCATGGGCGTGCTTGATCACATCCCAAACAATCAAAAAGTAGTCTGAAAAGCCCATTTCTTGTATGACCCCAAGTTCATAATTCAATCGCTGCTGATATTTAGCCTCAACCTGTCCATGAAATCGTTTTGACAACCCTTTAGTCGCTAAGCCTTTTAAAAATTGTTCCGAGGTAACACCTTGTGGGGTGTGAAATTCGGGTAACTCAGTCGACTTGAATTCGATCAAAATGTTGCATTGCTCCGCGATCTCATCAGCATTTTGAAGTGGCTGTTGGAGATCGACATTATCATATTCAGCAGAAATATTTTCTGGTGTGCGTAAATATTTTTCACCATTTTCAGACAGCTGATTAATATTTTCGATTTTGTCACCGGTCCGAATATTATTCATGATCTGATATGGCAAAACATCATCAGATTTGATATAACGAACATCATGCAATGCTACCAGTGGTGTATTTGTCTCAGCTGAAATCTTTCTGACTCGTCGGACATTATTTATTTGATCAGCAAACAGACCGACACCTAAATAAACTGACTCTGGGTCGCAATTTTGTTTCAACAAACTCAAATATTGTTGATAATCATCGATCTTTAAAACTTCTGCCCCCGTAGCTGGGGTGATAATAAAGAGCCCCGATAACCAGTCGAAAAGATCAGTCAACTGAGTTGAGTCTTGGGACATGATCATTGAAGAAATTTTTAACAAGTGATGATATCCTGCAGTAGTTTTGGCTAAGAGTATTAATGGATAAACATTTTGATCAACTAATCCTTGCGTTTCAATCGTCAAACCAATAATTGGCTTGATCCCCTTCTCATTACAGTATTTATAAAAATCAATTGAACCATATAAATTATTGACATCTGTCAAAGCCAACGATTTGTAGCCCATTTCCTGGGCAACATCGACCAACTCTGTCAATCTTATGGGACTTTGCAATAAACTGTAACTGCTCATAATTTGTAATTGTGTTTGCAATTTCAAGCCCCCTTCAGTTAAAATTATAACAAATCTATTAGAAACATTATTGGTGAAAAACTTAATTTATGTTAAACTACGTAAGAAAGCGAGATGGAAAAAGATGAGATATGTTGCAGTTTTCTTTTGGGCAATCGTATTAGGACAAGTTGCAGGATTTATTGGTGGTGCACTTAACCAACAAACATATAATTTCCAATTAACTTTGATCGTAAGCATAGTTTTTGCCGTTATTTTCAGTATCATTCCATTTATTTTCAGAGATAAAGATGATAAAAAGAACGCCTAAGGTGGTCTTTTTTTATTTTTCAAATACAAAAGTCGCAGACTCACTTAAGTGAATCTGCGACTTTTTGTATATCATCATAACTTTTGAATGATTTACTTGGTGACATAGACATAAAACGCATCATCAGCAAGATCCATATTAAATTCAATATTATGAGACTGATATGGTTTAATGGTGGTTTTACTGCTTTCGTTCAAATGCTTCAATTGCTTATTAAAATGCTTTATAACGGCTTTTTGATTTGCACCGGATAACTGGGCAATCAACGACAAACTAGCCTTGAACTTCGTTAAATTAGCTTTCCGGTTCCTGTCTGACAGTGAGCCCTTCATAGCCACTCCCATTAAGTTCGAACCTTGAACATTGAGATACATCTGAGTACCGTTATTCCGCTTATATTTTAAAATTCCATCCTTGGCAATCAATGGTAATTGATCACTTTGGACACCATCTAGCAATGAATAGTAATTATATTCTTGAGCAAAGGCTGTATAGTCAGCTATTTCAGCTATCTTATTAACTGTCACACTTTGACTTTGTTTTTCCTTGCCATTACTTACTGTCAGACGGACAGTTTGGTTTTGGGCTGAAACTGGAACTGAAAAAGCAAAATGCTTGTTATGTAGCTTAACTTTCTTTGTCTTACCGTTTAACGTATAGGTAAGTTTATCGGCCTTAGTAGTTTTTCCCTTAATGACAGCGACTAAACCAGTCGCATCATAATTATCTTTGGTAGTATGGATTCCTAAGTTAGAACAGCCACTTAAAAACATGAAGAAAAGTGGAATAAATAAAATCAGAAAGTACTTCTTTTTTTTCATAGTCATTCCCCATTCATACAAAAAAAGCCAAGCCGCAACGACTTGACCTGTTTAATTAAGCTTGTGCATCATTTTTGTCATCGATAACTTTGTTACCTTTGTACATACCTGATGGTGAAACATGATGACTTAAACGATATTCACCAGTAGTTACATCAAATTGCATGTTAGGAACACTCAACTTGATATGTCCACGTCTTGAACGTTTCTTTTGTTTACTTGTCTTTCTTGCTGGTACTGCCATATGTAAAAACTCCTTTATCTTTATATTACTTAATCAAATCTAACGTTTAATATAATACTAGCATAAAAACGTTACGGCAAGCAAAAATCTAATTTTGTTTACTTTTTGTTTGATTATCCTTGAGTGCATCAGCTATTTGATTATCATCTGAGATTTTAACGTTCGATAATTCCTTCTTAGCTGACCGGGATAACTTTTGGTCATCTTTTTTCTTGGAATTAGTATTATTGGCCAATAGTACAGTCACTAATGCTCCTAACAGTAAAGTAACAATGATCAAAAGAATCAATGGTAATTTTACTTTAGTGAATCCAAAATTTACTGTGACAGGATCGATATTTAAAATTGCAAAGATAACAACGACCAATACGATGATTAATCCAATCACAAATCTCCATTGTCTCTTCTTATTATTCATAATTAAAATCCCCTATTTTCGATTTCCAAAAGTCCCTGCTATGTAGTCTCCCACACTTGGTGCCATTTTGTAAAGGACACTGGCAAATTCCATGATCCTGGGACGATTGATCTCCCGCTTTTTACGGTTGAAAGTTTTGACGATTTCTTTAGCCAATTGATCAGGTTGAATCACAAAATTCGAAACTGATTTAAGATAATTGCCACTCTTATCGGCAATATTGAAGAAATTAGTTGCAACGGGGCCAGGATTAATTGTTGTAACAAAAATATTTAATGGCTTCAATTCCAATCGCAATCCATCAGAAAAGCTAATTACTGCTGCTTTTGTAGCTGAATAAGCAGCCGATTTAGGTGTTGTGATCTTACCGGCCATTGAACCGACATTAAAAATATGTCCATGACCATTTTCAATCATATGACTTGCAACTAACCGTGTCAGTAACATAAGCCCTAACACGTTCACGCGAAACATTTTTTCAATTGTGTCAAAATCAGTTTCTAAATAATTATTGAAATCTCCAAAACCAGCCGCATTGACTAAAACGTCGACTTGACCAAAATTGCTAAAAATAGTTTCGGCACCTTTTTCAATTGCTTCCGGATCACTCATATCGATCGACAAATAAAAATGATTGGAATATTCACTTCCTAATGAAATACATTGTTCTTTAACTTTTGCCAATTTCTCAGAATTTCGAGCAACTAAAATCAAATTAGCCCCCGCCTCAGCCGCATTTAATGCTACATCTTTACCAATTCCTGAAGATGCTCCTGTGACTAAAACTGTTTGATCCAATAAATTAACCATGACCATCCCTCTTTTCAATTAGTTGAATGGAACTGGATAGATATCAAAATCTTTTACTACCCGGGTATTATTAAAAATCTTTCGTGCTTCATTTTGTAATAACAAGGCTGACTTTCCAGTATACCTTGCAGATATGTGCGTCAATAGCAAACCTTTTACATGACATTTCTTGGCTACTCGTGCAGCCTGAGATGCTGTCGAATGAAAATAACTATAAGCCAATTTTTTATCTTCTTCAGAAAAGGTCGATTCATGAACTACAACATCTGCATGATCCACTAAATGGTCGATTTCTGGAGTGTAACGAGTATCTGAGATAATCGAAACGATCTTTCCAGCTTTATCCGGTCCGATAAAATCTTTCCCATCTAAATCGGTCCCATCTGGCAATGTGACAACTTGCCCTGCTTTCAACTTACCATAAATTGGTCCATTTGGAATATTGAATTGTTTTAATTTATCAACTAATAATTCACCAGTTCGAGGTTTTTCGACTACCCGATATCCATACGAGGCAATTCGATGTTCCAATTTACCCGCATAGACTGAAAAAGTACTGTCATTAAAAATTTCTCCACCAGTTTTCAGTTCAATGTATTTGATCCGATAACCAAGTTTCGTTCCAGTCACACCTAATGAAGTTTCAACGAATTTTTTTAAACCGACTGGTCCATACAATTCAAGTGGCGAATTGCCACCTTGATTCGCACGACTTGATAATAAACCTGGCAATCCAAAAATATGATCGCCATGCAAGTGTGAAATAAAGATCTTGGCAATTTTTCGAGGGCGAATATTCGTCTCTAAAATCTGGTGTTGTGTTGCTTCTCCAACATCAAATAACCAAACCTCATTGCGTTCATCTAATAATTTCAATGCAGTACTGGAAACATTGCGACCTTTTGAAGGTACACCAGCACCAGTTCCTAAAAATTGTAATTCCATACAAAAATCCTATCTATTTTTTATCTAAGTCTTTCAATATTTGTTTGGCTACATATGATGAATAATACATAGAACCATCTGGGTTTGGATGAACTTGGTCATCATAGAACCAATCAGGATGGCCTTTCGAATAGCCGTTCCAATCAATAACAGAAAGATTCTTATACTTCTTTTGCGATTTAGCTAATAAATCATTAACTGGTTTTTCCCAAGGACGCGACGGAACAAAGACATTGATCCAGAAGACGTGACGCTTAGGTCCAACTAATTTCATTACTTGATCAAGTTGTTGTTCATTGAATGGTCCATTAGTACCAAGACCGACTAAGACGTTAGGTGCTAATACTCCTTTGTCTTTATAGCCCTGTAAAATATCAACACTGGCTGATAACTGACGACTAACAGCAGCATCGATCACAACTTTGTTGTCGTCGAACAACTTGTTAAAGTTGTTCAACCCATCGGCCATGACGGAATCACCAACACCAGTAAGTTGAAGATCCTTCAGCCTTTGTAGCTCGACCTGTGTTAGACCATACTTCTCAAATTCTTTATTAACTGGATGAGACTTAGCTAATTTCTTATATTTAGCCATTTGAGCTGCCGTTAATTCAGAACCATCAGAACCTTTATTCTTATTCTTTTTCAAGTTCTCAATAGCTTTTTGACGTTTAGCACTGCTATTCTTAGTATTTTTCTTAATAGTTTGAGCTAATTTACTGTTATTTGCATCAGGTTTAGGAGCTGACGTTGCTTTTACAACCCCATATCCACCAGTAACACAAATAATAGCAATTACCAATGCCAAGACACGGCTAATAGCTTTAGATGATTTAAAGAAGTTCTTAACATCACTCCAGTGAGCTTTCGATAATGGCTTTTCAACGAAACGGTACGAAAACTCAGTTATCAACAGAATCAAAATAACTTCAATGACTGGATATAACACTGGATGATCAGCAATGTTCCTGAACTTAGACTCAAAGAAGATCATCACTGGAAATTGATACAAATATAATCCATAACTTCTTGCACCAATATAATGGAACACTTTATTGGACAATATCCTATCCCAGAATGCTCCTGGATGAGCTACAACGGCAATAAAAATACATGTAACGACTGAGAATATAAACATTCCACCACGATATAAGAATGGTGAAGAATCCTTGACCGTCAAAATCATGAAAATCATCAAAGCAAACGAAAGTAATCCTACTATGTTGAGAATCACTTTATCGCTCTTCATGACCCCGACTTTCAGTTTCTCAGCTGGCCAGATCAAGGCTAGGCCACAACCTAATAGTAACGAATACAGTCTCGTATCAGTTCCATAGTAGACCCGACTAGGATCAACTCCTGGTTGGTAAAGTACTGCCATCCAGATTGCCGAAATGATTGAGATGATGATCGTAAACCAAAATACGCGGCTCTTCTTTAGACCCATCTTGGCGAAGAGCAATAATAATAATGGCCAAAAAATATAAAATTGACCTTCAATCGACATTGTCCATAAATGGGTGAATGGCGATTCGTTATTAGCAAATCGTTCAAAATATGATTGACCGTTAAAAATTTGCCACCAATTATAGACATTTAAGACATTAGTCAAAAATATCTGGTCAAAGTGGTAGAGTAAATTTTTCAAAAATAAAACAATATATGCACCTGAAGCTAGGAGTACAAACAATAGCCCTGGATAAAGCCTACGTACTCTTTTAACATAAAAATTTCCTAGCGAAAATTTATTTCCTGCATCGACTGTATTATAGAAATGATCTGTAATTAAATAACCCGATATCAAGAAAAAGATGGGCACACCTAGGTACCCACCAGAAAAGACGTTTGGGTTCAAATGGTACATAATTACGCCGATCACACCAAGTGTACGCAATCCGTCAAATCCGCCAATGAATCTTCTTTTTGGTGACTTATTCATAATATTAACTACCCCTAATTACTAAATAAACTCGAATGTGAAATCAAGAATTGTAACTGAATCGCCGGTTTCAGCACCGGCCTTGATCAATCCTTCTTCAATACCCATACCCTTTAGTTTTCGAGCAAAGCGCATGATACCATCTTGATGATCCAAGTTACTCATCGTAAGTAATCTTTCAACCTCATCGCCGGTAACTTCAAAGTGATGCTCGCCAGTGCGAATGATCTTAAATTTATCTGCTTTTGGTTGATAGTTGTATTCAACAGTTTCGTCATTAACAACATTGAAGTGAATTGGTTCAGCATGTGCAAGGACCTCACTTGTATGGTTCAACAATTGTTTAACACCAGTATGTTGAATACTTGAAATAGCAAAAATATCAGCATCTTCTGGTAGTTTCTGCTTAAATTCATCTAATCTTTCTTGTGAACCTTCAATATCCAATTTAGTTGGTACGATCACTTCTGGACGACTCAAGATATTTTCATCATAAGTACCCAATTCCTTACGGATGGCTAGATAGTCTTCATAAGGATCACGTCCATTATTTGGATCCATATCTACTAAGTGTAAGATGACCCGAGTTCTTTCGACATGACGTAAGAATTGAATCCCGAGTCCAACACCATTTGAAGCGCCTTCGATCAAACCAGGCAAATCAGCGATCACGAAATCATTCCCGTTATCTAATTGAACCATCCCTAAATTAGGGTTCAAGGTCGTGAAATGATAAGCCGCTATCTTAGGTTTTGCTGAAGTTGCTACCGATAAGAGAGTTGATTTACCAACAGATGGGAAACCGACCAATCCAACATCAGCAATCAATCTAAGTTCTAAGCGAATATGTTTTTCTTGACCAGGTTCTCCGTTTTCAGCAATTTCTGGAGCTCGATTTTTTGAGTTGGCAAAGTGAATATTTCCACGTCCACCTTTACCACCTTTTGCTACTACTAATTCTTGTTCATTATCGACCAGATCACCGACCAATTGACCACTATCTTCGTCATATACTGAAGTACCAGTAGGCACAACAATATAAATGGGGTCAGCTTTTCTTCCGTACATTGACTTGATCTGGCCATTCTGTCCAGCTGAAGCCTTAAAAATACGTTTGTAACGAAAATCCATCAAGGTATTCATACCTTCATCAGCCTTTAAGATGACGTCGCCTCCGCGACCACCGTCGCCTCCAGCTGGTCCACCTAGAGGGACATACTTTTCATGTCTGAACGCAACTGAACCGTCGCCACCTTTTCCGGATCTGACAGTGATTTTTACATTATCTACAAACATTTAAGCCCTCCTTTCTTCCTATATCCTATTAATTTGATTATCATTTTTAAATTTTAGCACAAAAACAGTCTTCATCATACTTCAAAACCTAAAAGACTGTCCACTTATTTTTATCGCAAATGAATGACTTTGAATTTTTTTGAAAGAATTTGGAAGATTATGATTGATTTTGAATGAATTTGCTGTATTATATTTCGAGGAGGTGATTGAAAGTGCTTACCGAGGAAAGGCATCAAATCATCCTGAAGCAACTACAACTTCACAATATCGTAAAACTACAAGATCTGATTCCTTTGACTGGTGCTTCCGAATCGACTCTTAGGCGTGATCTGCAGGACTTAGAAGAGTGTCACAAACTCCAACGTATTTATGGTGGAGCACAAAACATTTTGTCATATCATGACGAGCCTGCTCTTTCGCAAAAAATATCTACCAATACTGATGAAAAAGATAGTATTGCCAGATATGCTGGCGACTTAGTTCAAAATAACGAGGTCATCTTCTTGGATGCTGGAACTTCTGTTCAAGCAATTATTCCTTATTTATCTAAAGCAACTGACCTATTGGTAGTAACTAATAGTGTTGTCAATGCATCCATTTTAGCTGACTATCAAATCGAGACTTTTGTCCCTGGCGGAAAATTAAAAGCAAGCACCAAAGCTTTAGTCGGCTCCACGACGACCAAAACATTAACTGCCTTTCATTTCGATAAGGCATTCTTAGGAACCAATGGCTTTTCAGTCAAGGCTGGATATACGACTCCTGACCCTGAAGAAGCTGATACTAAGAAAATTGCTTTGTCCAATTCCAACGAAAGTTACATTTTGGCAGACGGTTCTAAATTAGAACAGGTCAGTTTCACACGTTTTGCAAACTTAGATGAGGCGACTTTGATCACTAATGAATTACCAGTCAAATCACTTGAGTTACTCAAAACACATACTAAAGTTATGGAGGTTAAATAATTGATCTATACTATCACAGCTAATCCATCGATCGATTATGTATTACGACTCAAAGAGCTTGTCCCTGGCGAGATCAATCGGACAAACAATGATGTCAAACTCCCAGGTGGAAAAGGGATCAATGTTTCTCGCATTTTAAACGAGTTACAACTAGATTCAACTGCTCTTGGATTTGTGGGGGGAGCAACCGGTTCATCTTTTGAACAATTGCTAAAAAAACATCATTTGCAAACTGACTTTACTCAGGTTGCTGACGATACCCGGATCAACGTCAAGATCAATGCCACTGAGCAAAAACAAGAAACTGAGATCAACGGCGGCGGTCCAGTGATCACCGACACAGAAAAGCAAAAGTTCTTTGATCAAATGAAAAAAATTGGTCAAGGTGACGTCGTAGTAATGTCTGGAAGTTTACCTCAAAAAGTTGAAACTTCTTTTTACTTAGATATCGCCAAGATGATCCAGAAAAATGGTGCTGACTTCGTGATCGATACTACAGGTCAGGCCTTACTTGACACTTTGCCTCTACATCCATTAGTCGTTAAACCGAATAATCACGAATTAGCAGATTTATTCAAGACTGATTTAGATACAGAGCAAGATATCATTGACCACGCCAGAAAACTTTTGGAACAAGGTGCTAAACATGTACTCGTTTCCATGGCTGGCGATGGCGCTTTGTTAGTCACTAAGGATCATGCCTACAAGGCCAATGCTCCTAAAGGTACGGTCGTTAATTCTGTTGGAGCTGGTGATTCAATGATTGCTGGCTTCGTGGGTACATTCATGAAGACTGAAGACCCAATCGAAAGTTTCCATCAAGGTGCTGCCTGTGGCTCTGCTACTGCTTTTAGCCAAGACATCGCTGTCAAAGAAAAAATTGATGAAGTTTATCAAAGTATCAATATTACAAAATTGAGCTAGGAGGAAAAACAATGGACCTTAAGGAACTACTTCTTAAAGACGCCATGATCATGGATCTCAAGGCTACCACTAAAGCTGAAGCCATCGACGAGATGGTCTCTAAGTACTATGAGATCGGCGTGATCGATGATAAAGAATTATATAAATCAGATATTTTAAAACGTGAAGCACAAACTAGTACTGGTATCGGTGACGGGATCGCTATGCCACACGCGCGTGACAAGGCTGTTCAACGTGCCACAGTACTTTTTGCTAAGAGTAAAGCCGGTATCGACTACGAATCACTTGATGGTCAACCTACTTACCTCTTCTTCATGATTGCTGCTCCAGATGGGGCTGATAACTTGCACTTGCAAGCTTTAGCCGCCCTCTCATCACTTTTGATCAACCCTGATCTAGTGGCCAACTTGAAGAAAGCCACAACTGCTGATGAAGTTCAAAAACTTTTCAGTGATGCCATGGCTGCAAAGGAAGCAAAAGATAAGGCTGATGAAGAAAAAGAAAAAGCTCAAGAAGCTGCTGCTAAAGAGGCTGCTGAAAAAGCCAATGATTCTAAGAAAAAGCCATACGTTGTTGCTGTTACAGCTTGTCCTACAGGTATCGCCCATACATATATGGCTGAAGCCGCTTTAAAGGAACACGCTGAAAAATTAGGTATCGACATCAAAGTTGAAACTAATGGTTCTGAAGGCGTTAAACATAAACTGACAGCTGCCGATATCGACCGTGCTGATGGTGTTATCATCGCAGCCGACAAGAAAGTCGACATGCCTAGATTCGATGGCAAGCACTTGGTCAACCGCCCTGTTACTGATGGTATCAACAAGTCTGATGAACTGATCAATCTAGCCGTTGAACAAAAAGCCCCTATTTTCCATTCACAAGGTGGCGCAAGTTCTGAAGAAGAAGAAAGTTCAGAAAAGAAATCTCTTTGGTCAAAAATATATGCTGACTTAATGAACGGTATCTCGAACATGTTACCATTCGTTGTCGGTGGTGGTATCTTAATGGCCATCTCATTCCTACTCGAGCCATCAGTAGGAAGTCATTCACAATGGTTCGTCTTTTTCCATGGCATTGGTAATTATGCTTTTGAATTCTTGATCCCAATTTTGGCAGCTTATATTGCTGAATCGATTGGTGATCGCCCCGCCTTACTACCTGGTTTTGTTGGTGGTTACATGGCTTCTCAAGCCAGTGCTTCCATTATTTCTTCCAAGAGTCCGGCCGGATTTATCGGTGGTCTACTAGCTGGTTTTATCGCTGGTTGGATCGTCGTTGGTTTGAAGAAATTACTCAAGGGCTTACCAAAATCTCTTGATGGTCTAAAACCAATCTTGCTTTACCCTGTACTTGGTCTATTAGCTACTGGTGCAGTTATGTACTTTGCCATCGATCCTGTCTTTGCGATTGTTAACCACGCGATCACAAGTTTCCTTGAGTCGATGGGTACCGGTAATGCCGTCATTCTTGGCGCTCTACTTGGTGGAATGATGTCAGTTGATATGGGTGGTCCTTTCAACAAGGCTGCTTATACATTCGCCATCGGTACTTATACCGCAACTGGTGACGGTGCTTTAATGGCTGCTGTTATGGTCGGTGGTATGATCCCACCTCTAGCAATTGCTATTGCAACTACTTTCTGGAAGAACAAATTTACTGAACAAGAAAGACAAGCTGGTCTTTCTAACTACGTTCTAGGTATCTCCTTCATTACCGAGGGTGCCATCCCATTTGCTGCCAGTGATCCACTTCATGTTATCGTTTCTAGTGTGATCGGATCCGTTATTGGTGGTGGCTTGACACAGCTATGGCAGGTTAATGTCCCTGCACCTCACGGTGGTATCTTTGTTACTCCATTAGCATCTAATCCTGCCTTGTATTTACTCGCAGTGGTGATCGGTGCGATCATTGCTGGTGTAATTTACGGTTTATGGAAACCTGCTAAAAAAGTTGAAACTACTAAATAGAATTTATGATAAATTAATAACCCTATCTCAATGAGATAGGGTTATTTTTTACATCTTTTTATATTTTTTATGAGTTTCAATACTCGATAAGGTGATCTTGATCGTCTGAGCAGTCGTTTGTGGTATTCCCAAATCAATGATATCTTCGATCGGAGCTTCTTTGATTTTTCTGACTGAACCATACTTTTTGAGCAGTTTAGTCCGTGTCTTAGGACCTACGCCTTGAATGCTATCAAGCTGTGAGGATAAAGCATTCTTACTTCTGGTCTTGCGTTGAAAAGTGATTGCAAAACGATGGACCTCATCTTGGATCCTTTGTAGCAAATAAAATCCTTGGCTCTTTTGGTCTAAAGTGACGGCTGTACCTTCTTCACCAAAAATCAAATGCGAAGTATTGTGGTGATTGTCCTTGACCATTCCTGCGACCGGGATGTTGATACCGAGCTCATTTTGCAACACATCCATAACTGCTCGCAACTCGATGATCCCACCATCCATTAAAATCAAATCAGGTAAAGGTTTCTCCTCTTTGAGCAAACGTGAATAGCGACGATAGATAACTTCACGCGTGTTGGCGGCTTCATCAGCACCGGAATGATCTTCTAATTCATATTTGATCTTATATTTACGATACATACTTTTTTCGGGACGGCCATCTTGGAAAACGACCATGGCTGAAACTGGATTGGTGCCTTGAATATGCGAGTGGTCAAATGATTCGATGACGTGTCCATATGGCAAATTGAGCGCCTTGAAAATCTGCTCCTGAGCACCATAGGTTTGACGATTATCCAATTCCATTAAACGAAATTTTTCCTGCAAGACTAACTTGGAATTTTCAGCTGCCATGTCCATCAAAGCTTTCTTCTGGCCTCTTTGTGGAGTTCTAAATGGCACTTTCAGGACATCTGATAAAGTATCTTTATCTATATTGTCAGGAACCAGGATTTCTCTAGGCATGACCTGATTACGGCGATTATAAAATTGCAGGATAAAGGTCGACAACTCTTCTTCTGGTGAATTGACACAAGCAAAAACTCGTTTCTCACGTTTCATCAAACGAGCTTGGCGAATGAAGAAAACTTGGGTCGAGATCCACCCTTTTTCAACGTAATAATTAAAAATATCACGTGGGGTGCTATCGTTGGAAATGATTTTCTGCTTTTCAACAGTAGCTTCAATATATTGAATTTGGTCACGTAATTCGGCAGCACGTTCATATTGCCGGTTTTTAGCGGCAGTTACCATTTTATTCTTCAAACTGGCTTTTACTTCGCCAACGTTCCCACCCAAAAAACGTTTGATTTTTTCAATCTGACGGTCATATTTTTCCTGCGGGACCTCTTTGAAACAAGCCCCAAGACATTGACCCATATGATAGTACAAACATGGACGTCCCAAATGTCCCTGACAGCGTCTGAGTGGATAAACTTTCTGAAGAAAGTTAAGTGTACCTGAAGCGGCATAAACGTTTGGATATGGGCCAAAATAGTACGCTCCATCTTTTCTGATCTGTCCAGTGATCTCCATCTTGGGATC
The DNA here is from genome assembly GCF_001434295.1 of Companilactobacillus versmoldensis DSM 14857 = KCTC 3814. Classification (GTDB taxonomy): domain Bacteria; phylum Bacillota; class Bacilli; order Lactobacillales; family Lactobacillaceae; genus Companilactobacillus; species Companilactobacillus versmoldensis. The sequence goes on from NZ_AZFA01000003.1 coordinate 18,437, forward strand.
TCGCTCATTGGTTATTTTGATATAAGGATAGCCTGTCCCCTTCTTAAGTCTAATATTGTAATAAGGCTGATGTTTTTGGATCAAGGTGATTTCTAGTAAAAAAGCTTCCTTGTCGTTAGATGTGATAATTGTTTCAAAATCACGGATCTCAGAAACTAATTTAGCAGTTTTCCCCTCGTGAGAACTTTTAAAATATGATCTAACACGATTCTTGAGGTTTTTTGCTTTACCAACATAAATGATTTTAGAATTGATATCTTTCATCAAATAACAGCCTGGTCTAGGCGGTAACAAACTTAATTTATGTTCTAAGTATTCTGTTGCCAATTTCTAACCTCGTTTCTTCATAAATAAACTAATTATGCCTATATTATTTTAAGCTTATATTTTTAAGTTGCAAGGAATTGAGATTTTCCTCCAAACGTTCTATAATGGATTTAAATAAGAATTAAGCCATACCTGAAAGGGGCTGATACCGATGGGCTTAACAGTGAAACGTGAAAATGATTTTGGAAGTTTGTTTGATAAATTTGCCTCACTTCCCGATGATGTTAAAAAAAATGTAGAACGTGTCGATTCTGCAGATAAGAAATCTTCTAAAAAAACAGATGATTCAAAAGAAAATAAGTAACTTCTTCTACTCAGTTATATTTACAACCTGCCTGAATTGTGATGTATCTGTAGTATGATTATCGTTAGTTCTAAACAAAACCCTTTTGATAGTTTTCCGAAACACCATTCAACGTTTGAATGGTGTTTTGTTTTGCCCAAATTTTGTAGTAACATTAAGTTGAAATCGATTTCAAGGGGGAAACTATTTATGGATTTTGTGGACAGAAACTTAAGCAGACATTTTGAAGAAATGATCGAATCATCAACTAAAGGTTTGAATTTATATCAACATACAGATCTAACTGATTTTCCATATGCTAACATCGTTATCGTTCATGGTTTAGCTGAGCATTCAGGCAGATATGACACCTTGGCTAACTTCTTTTTATCCCATCATATGAACGTCTTTCGATATGATCAAAGAGGACACGGTAAATCAGAGGGCAAACGAGGCGATCTAACTAATACAGATGAACTTCCAGACGACTGCAAAATCGTCATTGACATTGCCAAGTCACAATTCCCTAATCTTCCAACATTCTTATTAGGACACAGCATGGGTGGACATACAGTTCTAAAGGTGGCCACGAAATATCCTGGCATCGTCGACGGCATCATTGCAACCGACCCACTGTCTATTTCTTTCGGTCCTAAAGTTGATGGCGATCCAGAATCATATATCAAAAATGACCTAGCCAATGGAGTCAACACCGATCCAAGAGTCATCAAAAAATATAATAGCGATCCGATGAATTTAAAAGAATACACCGTTGGTTTGATGAACACTTTACGTGATAGTACATCTGAATTAAAACAAAATTTAGATAAAGTTGTCGATCCTATTTTATTATTGCATGGTGCTGATGACGGCATTATCCCAGTTGCAGACTCATTAGAGATATATCAAAAATTTGCCACAAAGGATAAAGAAATTCACATTTATCCACATTTGATGCATGAAATTTTAAACGAGCCTTCCCGTAAATGGGAAATTTATGAAGAGATCCTTTATTGGATCAAAAAACATAGCTATTAGAAATCAAAAAAACTTCTAGACTCTTTGAGTTTAGAAGTTTTTATTCATATTCAATAAAATGTGCATCAATTACAGGATAATGACCTGTCTTATCTAGTGAGTGCCCCTCACCATATACTTTGATACGGTCATTTTCCTTAATATTGGTAATTCCCTTGGCAAGATCGCTTAAATGGTAATCAACGACTACTAGATCAGATTGATTAGATTCGTTTAGATCCATAATTATTTGACGACCAACTTTGTCATTGGCAATTACTTTTTTGACTTTTCCCCATTGATCGATCAAGTGACCACGATAAAGAGAATTATTTTGTGACAGTTCAGTATAAGTCACATAATCATAATCAGATTGATTTTGTTTAAAATCCTCCACTGAAACCTGAGGTTTGCGATCATCTAAATCAGCTTTGACTGTATCGACCTTTTCAACAAATGGAAAAGAACCGGTAAATTGAAATTGAACTGGATTTATTGCATAAAAAATCACTGGAGCAAGACTGGCCAAAATCAGGATGTACATTGCGTAATGAACCCATCTAATCTTGATAATTTGAATCAATGCGACAATGATCAAAATCGCCAATAATTCCCCAAATAAAACCGTAAGTACCATAAAATCCCCTAATCGTTATTTATTGTGGCAGTTTCAACAATTACTAACTGTATCAAAAATTTATCTATGACACCACCCCAATTTATCCAGGTGTGACTGCATTGACTTTAGTAATATTGTCATTCCCGGCTAAATCCTCAACGACGTTAACATAAGTTAATTTATGTGGCAACTTGACCTCATAAACACTCGTGTATAAATAACCATCATCGGTCTTATTAGCTTTATAGCTGACATTGTTAACGACAATGTCTTTTTCTTTGAAATATTCTTGAATAAACTGTTTAAAATCGCTTTTGTGTAAGTATTGTATTTCTAAATTACGAACTGGACTGACGCGGACAAATCTCTTCAAAAATGCAATCACACCATAAACGACAATAAAACTAGCAATCGCGATGACATAGTTACCCATTCCGACTGCTAAACCTAAACATGCAACTACCCAAAGACTGGCGGCAGTCGTTAGGCCTTTGATCGAATGATGTTCAACAATGATCGTTCCGGCACCTAAGAAACCAATTCCACTAACTACTTGAGCAATCAAACGAGCATCATCAGCACGAACGATACCCTTATATTGTGGATATTGACGAGCTATTTCTAAAGCGTTGAAACCAATTTCTTTTTGGATCAATGCAATGATACAAGCACCTAGACAAACAAGAATATGAGTTCTGATACCTGCGGGACGATGTTTCTGAGCTCGATTATAACCAATCACACCTGAAATCACAGTTGCCAGGATCAAACGAATAACGACTGTTGCAATATCTAATTGAAATGTCAATTGAAGGACTTCTTTCTATTTAAGTTGCAGATATTAAAATACCTGAAAAAGGATTTCAACTTTTTCGATTATTGTAGGTCTTTCAACCAAAGAGGTAGGACTTCCGATAATTCTGAAAATGTTCGATCAAATCGATGATCGTACCATGGATTTTTAATTGCTCGACTCGAACCAGTAATATCATAAGCTTGTTTGATTTTTTCGGACATTCCTGCTGGAGCAATATTTTTAAGATCAATAATATTCTGGTCGTCCATTCCAATAACAATATCAGCGGCTGCTATATCATCAGCAGTAATTTGTTGAGCCTGATGAGCAACCAAAGGTATTGAATGTTTCTTAAGTTCAGCAATGGCACCTGGATGTGGAGAATTCCCAATTTCATAATTGGCAGTTGCCATAGATGAAACAGAAAATTCTGATTGCAAATTATTTTTTTGCAGCAAGTCATCGAACATCATTTCAGCCATTGGGGACCGACAAATATTGCCTAAACAAACAAAAATAACTTTCTTCATGGGATCACTCCTATTTGATCAAACCTAAACGACGTTTGACGTCTTCTAACTGTTTTTCTAAAACGGGATCACGACGACTCAAGACATCTAAAGTGGAAGCCTGGTCATCTTTATCTACTTTTGATGACTTTTGATTATCCGTCTGCTCTTTTTTGCTATTCCTTGTAGAATCAGTCGATTTCTCTTCACCAGTTAACTCAGCTTGATATTTACGAACCCAAGCTGCAACTTGTTGATATGAAATATCATACTTTTGCCCGATTGCTTTATAGTCATTTTCCTTTAAAGCATCAGCAGCAATGTTTTTTTGTTGTTCGTTCGTGAATTTCATTAGTATCATTACTCCTAAATTACATTATCAGTCAAAATTATACCATACTGAAATGGCTGACAAAGTCATGCTAAGACTGATTTTAATATTCTTTTACCAAAATCATTTTGACAATTTTTCAGTCAAAATATTATCCATACAATTAATAATATTAGTTGCTCAAAAATATTAAATATCAATCAAAAATTGTCAGCTAGCAGCCTCTGAATAATATCATTTTATAGTTATTTGATAGTCGAAAATATAATAATTACTTCGACTATTTAATCAAAATACAGTTTTAAAGAAAAAATATCGTATCAATTCTAAGTTGAATTGATACGATATTTTGTTTTGGACTGTCAAATACAGTCTAGTCTAATCCGGTGATTCAAATCATTCCTACCTCGGTAGAAATGACAATAAATTGGATATATTTTACTGAGCAAACTATCCCAAAGTTTTCTTAGATAAATAGAAGAGGTATCCAATCACCCAGTTATTTTGACTAACGATCACAATTACCCAAAATAGTTATTCTTATAGTCTTACCAATAGACTCATAATCTTTAGGTCTATACCAGTATAGTATTTATAAACAATTTTGTATACCTTGAATAAGCAATATCTAATCATTTAATTATTTATATTTGCTTAAAAATTTTACCACTACAATATTTTCGTTATTAGTAATATTTTCAGATTTTAAATTAAAATAGCCACAAAAAACGAGACATTTCGTTTTACAGAAATATCCCGTTCAAGGTTTCTGACTCTTTGAAATCACTTCGAGGAGTCTGTTATCTGATATAGATTATGAAATAGATTATATAGGAGTTAGTATTGTTTTTAAATCTGTTTATGTAATCATTGCTGATTACGTCTGAATAATACAAAATTTTTATGAAAAAGACAAATTATTGGTCCATCAAATTTGATTAGTTAATCATAATTCACTAAAAATATCAATTATCTTTTGCGTATGTGGACCAGCCTTCAATGAACTACGGTAGATCAACATGATATAAAATGGTGGGAATGTCTCATCTACGACATTCAGCTCTTGGATCCCTTCAACAACTTGTAAGGCCGTCTCCGTTATCAAACTGATGCCTTTATTGCGCTTAACTAAATCGAGCAAAAGTCGGTAATCACTAGTTTGATAAATAACATTGGTAAAAACATTGTACTTCTCGATTATATTATTGACGATCAATTGATGAACAGAACTTTCATCTAAAATCAAAACATCCTCATTTTGTAGGTCACGTATCTTTAATTCTTTAGGAAATTGACGCTCTGAACTGGCAATGATCTTGAAATTGTGGACTTTGATGATATTAAAATCAAAATTACCATTTTCTGGGATCCGTGTCGTCCCTAATAGTGCGATATCGATATCACCATTATATAACTTATCGAGCAACTCCTTTGAACCTGAACGAACTGGCTCGATCCTTGACAGGAGATCATTGTCCCGCAACTGATCAAAAACAAGTGGGACTAAATAATTGGTAATGATTGGTGGAAAGCCCATTTTGATTCGACTGTCCCTGATCCTCTGCAAATCTTTTTGCATCAAATGGTCTTCGCGGAGGATTTTTTTTGCGTGGGCTAAGATTTGATCACCAGCATGAGTCAAAGTTACCGAATTAGCATAACTCTTACGAACGATCAATTCAGTTTGATACTCAGTCTCTAATCTTTTGACGGCATATGTAATAGTTGGCTGACTTACGCCGAAATAATGAGCCGTGTCGGAATAACTCTTCAACTCCTGCAGCTTAACAAAATACTTTAAATCCTTAACATTCATATTTTCACCTATAAATATTTTTTATTAATTATAACACATTTGACTATAAAATTTATAAGGGTTTATAGTACACAAAGTAATTAAACGGGAGGCATTTTTATGACTGAAAAAGGTTTTAATGTATTAAATAACCCATTTGTTAATAAGGGAACTGCTTTTACTGAACAAGAAAGAAAGGATCTTTCACTTGAAGGATTACTTCCTCCTTTCGTTCAAACTTTGGACCAACAAGTTGAACAAACTTACGCACAATATCAAAAACGTGACTCTGATCTTGCTAAGAGAATTTTCTTGATGGACATCTTCAATGAAAATCGAGTACTTTTCTTTAAGTTATTCAGTGAACACGTCAATGAATTCATGCCAGTTGTTTACGATCCAACTATTGCTGACACAATTGAAAATTACAGTCGTTTGTTTGTGGATCCACAAAACGCTGCTTATCTTTCAATTTATGATCAAGACAATATCGAAAAAACTTTGAAAAATGCTGCTGGTGACCGTGACATTAAATTGATCGTGGTTACTGACGGTGAAGGAATCTTAGGTATCGGTGACTGGGGACTTCAAGGTGTCGACATTTCTGTTGGTAAATTGATGGTTTATACCGCTGCTGCAGGCATTGATCCTAAATCTGTTTTACCTGTTGTCTTGGATGTAGGTACTAATAATCAAAAATTATTAGATGATGACCTATATCTTGGTAATCATGAAAATCGTGCCACAGGTGACAAGTATTACAACTTTGTTGATAAGTTCGTTGACATTGCTGAAAAGACTTTCCCAAACATGTACTTACATTTTGAGGACTTTGGACGTAGCAATGCTGCTAACATTTTAAACAAATATAAAGATAAGATCTTGACTTTCAATGACGATATTCAAGGAACAGGTATCATCACTTTGGCTGGTATTTTGGGCTCACTAAATATTTCTAAGCAAAAATTAACTGACCAAGTTTATGTTTCATTTGGTGCAGGTACTGCCGGTGCTGGTATCTTAAAACGTATTTTTGATGCCATGGTCGAAGAAGGCTTGTCTGAAGAAGAAGCTAAAAAACGTTTCTACATGGTCGACAAACAAGGTCTATTGTTCACAGATACAGAAGGTCTAACACCAGAGCAAGAACCATTTGCTCGTGACCGTAGTGAATTCGACAATGCTGATCAACTTACTGACCTAGCTTCAGTTGTTAAAGAAGTTCATCCTACTATCTTAGTTGGTACTTCAACACAACCTGGCGCATTCACTAAAGAAATCGTTACAGAAATGGCCGCTCATACAGAACGTCCAATCATCTTCCCTCTTTCAAACCCAACTAAATTAGCTGAAGCAACAGCTAATGATTTGATCAAGTGGACTGATGGAAAAGCGTTAGTTGCCACTGGTGTTCCTGCTGGTCCTATCAACTACAACGGCGTTGACTACAACATTGGTCAAGCAAATAACGCTTTGGTTTATCCAGGACTTGGTTTAGGTGCATTAGCTGTTAATGCTAAATTACTTTCTGACGGAATGATCAACCGTGCCGCTCACTCACTTGGTGGGATCGTTGATCCTGAACAACCTGGTGCTGCAGTATTGCCTCCAGTTACTAAATTGGACCAATTTAGTTTAACTGTTGCTGAAGGCGTTGCTGATCAAGCAATCAAGGAAAACTTGAGTGACTCAACAGATGCCAAATCAGCTGTTGAAGACTTCAAGTGGGAACCTAAATATTAATTAAACTATTCAAATAATAAGGGGATATCATAATGGGAGCATTTATTACTTCATTAGAGAGCGTTGCCGAAATCGTTATTGTGATTGCACTTGGTTTTTGGCTTCGTAATTCTGGTCGGCTCGGTGATGAGTTCAAGGGGAACATTTCATTCTTGATCATGAACATTGCCCTACCTGCCTCAATCTTCGTTTCAGTTTTGAAATACCTTAGCCGAGATAAATTAGCTAGTTTATCCGGTGGACTTATTTTCGCTTTCGGAAGTTTTGCCGTCAGTTACATCGTAGCTTGGTTGATGACAAAGATCTTACGGATCAGAAAAGGTCGTCGTGGTACTTTCATCAACATGTTCGCCAATGCTAATACAATTTTCATTGGACTACCATTGAACATGGCTCTATTCGGTACAAAGAGTTTACCTTACTTCTTGGTTTACTATGTTATGAACACTATTTCAACTTGGGCAATCGGTGTCTTCTTCATCTCCGGTGATGATCCAACTGTTGAAAAGAGTCAGAAAAAAGACTTCAACTGGAGAAAACTTTTACCAGCTCCTCTAGTTGGTTTCTTAGTTTCATTAGTATTCCTATTGTTGGCTATTCCAATCCCTGATTGGATCACTAAGACATTAGATATGGTCGGTGGTATCGTTACACCAATGTCACTTATCTATATCGGTATCATCTTAGCCGATGCAGGTTTGAAATCAATCAGATTCGACAAAGATACTATCTGGGCTTTGATCGGTCGTTTCATCTTCGCACCAGCTATCATGATTGGCTTTGTTCTATTGGGCGCTTCAATGGGACATGGCTTACCACAACTTGAATCAAGTACTTTGATTATCCAAGCAGCTGCTCCAGGATTAGCGGTCTTGCCTATCTTAGTTGATCAAGCACATGGTGACGTCGATTATGCAACTAACTTAGTTACGACCTCAACCGTACTATTCGTTGTCGTTGTTCCAATCTTAATGCAAGTCGTCAACTTTATTTAATCAATTAAAAATGAGTACTCGTCAAAAGACAGTACTCATTTTTTTGTGGCCAAAATCACGATTGTTTGTAAAATTTTATCCTTCCCCATCTTCAGTTGATTTTCTGGAACCTTGATGAATAGCTGTCCACCTCGATACTCAACACCAAAATGGTCGGCTATGCGCGTTATCGTCTCATCTAAGGTCCCTAATGATTTCAGTTGTCCAATTACCCGACGGTCGACTTTTAAGGTACTAGATCCCTTCTGTGTGGATACATGAATATCGATCGAAGTCAATTGATTGAGTTTCAATGGAAAGGTCAGTGTTTTATTCATCATAGTTTTCCTCCTTATTACTTTTTTTGAAGATTTGTTATACTACTAATGATAATAACTTAAGGAGGTTTTGTCTTGTCACTTATAAATTTAAGTTATCGGACGAATTATTTACATACTTATTTCAAAACCACCGCAGTCATTCCTGATACGAATGAAAAAGAATATCCAACTTTATTTCTACTTCACGGATACACCGGCGATGATTCGGCCTGGATCAGACATACAAACATCGAAAAACTAGCTCGTAAATATAACATTGCCGTCGTCATGCCAGAAGCTAGGAATGCCTTTTATACCGATTCTGATTTCATCCCCTACTATTCATTCTTTGTCGATGAATTGATCGACAAATTAAGAAACAATCTACCGTTAGCAACTAATAAAGCTGAAAACTTCATTGCGGGTTCCAGTATGGGCGGTTATGGTGCTCTGAAAATAGGTTTCAAAAATCCTGATCTTTTCAGTCATGTAGCGGCACTTTCACCGATTACAGATATCATCCATTTCCGTAATAACCCGCAAACACCGATGGCTAACAACACTTTTGATACGATTTTTGATAGTCCTGAGAAAATTGCTGACAATCAGTTGGTCAATATTGTCTCTAATAAAAATTACAGCCAAAAGATCATGACTATTTGTGGAACGGATGATTATATGTATCAAGATAATCTCGACTTCAAAAATTTCATGACAAATAAAATCGGTAAAAATTATACTTGGCACGAAGTATCCGGAAATCATTCTTGGGATACTTGGGTCGATAATGTCGAGACGATCTTCCGATGGATCTCCGAATAAAATGAAATCAAAAAAGACAATCTGCAGAAAGAAAATGCTGATTGTCTTTTTTAGTTTATTAAGATTTATTACCAAACAAACAAGCCAACGAAGCCTGCCGAAAGCAAGGATACTAGGATACCTGAAAGTAACATGTATCCAACATTTTTTGAGATGACATCATTTTTTTGCTTATCAACGATCCCTTTGAAACAACCAATGATCATTCCTAAAGTTGAAAAGTTAGCAAATGAAGTAATGAAGACGGTCAGAACAGCTTTGAAGTGTGGATCAAAGTCATTGATGATTTTTGTGACCTTGCCCATTACTACGAATTCGTTAGTAACTAATTTGGTACCCATATATTGAGCCATTTGGAATGAATCATGTGAGCTTAGACCCAACAACCAGGCAAATGGATACATGATGACTCCTAAGATGTGTTCCAAAGTCAGCCATGGATTGACTAATTGGAGAACTTTATCGATCAAGGCGGCCAAGGCAACGAAAGCAATAACATTAGCTGTGATAATCAAGATCAATTTTCCAGCACCGAGGATCGAATCACCCAAGAATGAGAAAAATGGTTCCTTCTTGCCATTATCATCAGTATCACTGACCGTGGCAACTGTATCTTCACTTGGATCGACCGTAACTGGATTTAATAAACTTGTCACAATAATTGCATTAATAATATTGATCGGTATCGCGGTTAAAATAAACTGCCCCGGCATCATTTGAATATATGCACCAATGATCGATGCTGTGACACAACTCATTGACATCATGGCTAAGGTAACGTTCCGCTCAGCCTTCATTTTCTTAAGCTGTAAACCTGATACAGCTAAAGCTTCAGTATTACCTAAAAACATCATTTCAACAGCGAAGAATGATTCGAATCTAGGCTGTCCAGTGATTGCTGACAAACCTTTTCCGATCCATTTAATGATGAACGGTAAAACTCCGATATAAGTTAGGATATCGAAGAGCGGGACGATCAATAGGATCGGTAATAAGGCACTGGTAACGAAGTCCATACTTTTGACATGGACCCAACTAGGCAAGGCGAATTCAATCCCGACATACGCAACTTGAACCAGCCAATCAAAACCGGCTGCTGCACCAGAGACAATATCACGACCGACACTCATGCTGGTCAAAAACCAAGCTAAGACCAAATTCAAAACGACCATTACAATAATCGAACGCCACTGGATTTTTTTACGATGTTTTGAGAATAAAACACCGATGGCTAAAAATACGATAATTCCAATAATATTAACAATCAAATACATACTCATCTTACTTAATCTCCTTTTATCCCTCCAATTGTTTATTAAATCATATCATCAATTGAGGTTAAAAATGTCAAAAATGACTATTTTATTATTAATATCATGTGATAGAAATTGATATTAGGTATTTTGCTGTTAACTATAAAAAAAATCATCGATTCTATTAATATAATCGGTGATCTCAAGTGATATTTTCTCGGGTATAACTTTTGTTTAAGACATAAACAAAAGTTAAGCCTCAAAAATTAACGTATTGATTAATGATCTGATCCACCCTTTGACGTAATTCGTCCAAAGTATGATTTTGTTGTGTTTGACACTCATCAGCCTGACGGTCGCAAAGAAGGCACGTCCGCGGTTCAAGATCCAATTCTTTGCGGGTAACTTCAGAAACATTATCATTAACAACGCCAAAAACACTGATTTCTGAAATTGGGCCTAGTGGTTCTTCTTCTTCGTAATTGACTGCTTGCTGTTTTAAATAAGCTGCATCCATTTCAATTATCAAAAAGGCCTGTGGTCCACTGGATAGATCCCACAAAACTTCCTTTAAAACTTTATATTTTTTCAAAAACTCATTAACTACAATATTAAATGCCCGACTAATGTAACGATTATTTTTAATTGGACCCGGAATCCGCATTGTAATATTTAGCAAAGCACAATTTTCCGGTATCTCATCAACTAAATAATTTTCTTCATCGCGTGCATTTTGACGACTTTTTACAATTTGTTCGTCAGTTTTAACGTATCCTTCAGAAAATACTTTTACCATTTATAAAACCCCAATGATTTAAATTTAATATAGCAGAAATTTATTTGTTTATTTTATATAAAACATCAAATTTATTCTACCACGAAAACCTATTATATTGCCGATACTCGCCTAACTTAACAGTTATTTTTTCCTTGGTCAGCTTAATCAAGCATATATGACAAAAAAAGTGCTTTGAAAATGCCACTAAGGCATTTTCAAAGCACTTCACTTTTGAGGATTATTTGAGATAGGAATAGAAATGAAATGAAGTTAAAAAATAGTTTTAATCTAGTGCATGTAACTTTTGAACAATATTGTCATAGAAATTGACCATTGGGTTTCTCAAACTTGCAGCCTGTTTAGTATCTGCAAGAATGAAGTCCTTATGATCCCAACCTTGTTCTGGATCGTTATATTGCCATACACCTGTCTGGGTATCAGGTGTATCGTCATCTCTGACAGCAGCTTGGTTCAATGGATATTGTGCCGAAATAACTGGCACTTCACCATCGTTTGGCCACCATCTTGGATCGTTACCATGAGCACCAATATAAGCTGCTCCGATAACATCGACTGAATTCATCGTTGACATTGGAACATAACGTCCTAATGCATTGGGTTTTGTTGCAATACCGGAATAAGTAAAGTAGTGTTCATCAGGAGCAAGATCAGTTCTGGCATTGATCGAATTTGCCCCTTTAGTTGTTAAATCGTAAAGTGAGTTATCAGTTGTCTTCCAAACCTTACTATTAACAGCAGATTTCAAAAAGCTCAAACTTGATTGACCTTGTTTTCTAGTCAATCCCCATTGGTCAAGCTTGTAATCATTTGAAATGACTACCTTTGGAACTTTGACGCCCATAATGGCACCAGTATAAAGCAAGTTTCTAACGACTTGCAAATTACCAACATCAGTGGCAGTTGGCGTACCATTAGAAGGTGCAGCAACAGTTACGACTGAATCGACCCAATCCTTGCCACCTTGAAATAGTGAACTAGTGTCTGAGCCAGTAGCCTTAACTTCTTCAGGACTACCATTTCTGAGTAATGTATCTAACTCACGAACGGTTTGACCACCCATTGAATGACCTAATAGATGGACTTTATTAGTGCCATTCCATTGTGGATAGATACCTGGGAATGTTCTCCCATAACGATCATGACCATATTTTTCAGCATGGACTTTACCATAATCAACGGTACCACCTTTGATGTAATAATAAAGTTCCACTGCCCGATCATAGTCACTACTATATGGACTGACTGTACCTTCAAGAGCGTTAGGTGTTTTACCATTGGTACCATAATTTAAATCTTTAATAATATCAGTAGTAGTGCCGCCCCAATAAAGGTTGTCGCCATCTTCGCCACGTCCCCAGCCTGTTAAGCCATTAACGAAAACTACTGGGTAGTCATTTGAAGCATAACTGGTATTGACCAGTCCAGTAAATCCAATAACGGCAAAAAACAAACCAAATAATAAGGCAATTATTGATTTCTTTTTCATTGTGAAATCCTCTCCTTCCCTATGTACTCGATAATACTGCATGTAAGCGGTTTCTTCAATAGTTCTTCACAATTATGTCGTTTCTATTTTACAAATATAATTTCCTAAATTATGACTACATTCATAATAATCAACCATAAAACTACGATAATCAGATTTAAAAGCAAAATTTTTAAAATTAATTTCAGAAAATAAAAAAATGTGCCGATTTTTAAAAAATCAGCACATTTTTTAGTATTTTAATTTACTTGATCTTCAATTTTTTCAAGCTATCTTCAATCGTGGTCAACGGAGAATCTATCTCAGCTAGTGTAGCGGCTGTATAGGCTCCTTCTACCAAGGCCACGTCATATTTATGGACATCTTTGTCGGTCATTTCGAGGAACATTTCTAGATTCATCTTCGAACTTCCCAGATCATAAAATGCCAAGATAGTCTGACCTTGATTGTCATCAAAAGCTTTTTGGATATTTTCTAATGATGAACCGATCTTACCTTCGTCAGTCCCACCAGCATATGTTATCGAAAGACTTGGTGCAGCTTGGCTAATCAAATCTTTGACACCTTCAGCTATTTTTGGTGAATGAGAAACTATCACGATTCCATATTTCATTATTTTTCTCCTAACGCTTCAATTAATGAGTCGAATAAATAGGCACTGGATTGTGATCCGGGATCAAGATGACCGACGGATTTTTCTTCCAAATAACTAGCCCGGCCTTTAGTTGCAACCATACCTTTTGTTGATTGCAAGGCTTGATCGACCTGATCAGCTGTCAACGGACCAGCACTTAAATCGTCGGCAACTGGTTGCCAAACATCGATCATCGTTTTCATCTTAACATCTGATTGTCCACGTCTTTTAATGCCATCAGCACCAACTTGAACTAATTTAGCTAAGTCAGCTTCATCTTTGGCCGCCTTGGACATATCTAAAAAGGCCGTCCCATACAAAGGACCTGAGGCTCCGCCAACTTTTTGGATCATCGCAAATGCAGTCGTCTTGAATAAGGCGGATAAATCAGCAGGCGTCTGCTTATCTAGAGCTTCTTTGACCGCTTTAGCTCCACGCTCCATATTAGTCCCATGATCTCCATCACCAATAGCAGTATCCAACTCATTCAAAGTTGACACATTTTCATCCAACTTACTGGTAAATAATTTGATCCATTGTTCAGCATTCGTTAATTCTAATTTCATCTTTTTTTCACCTACCATGCAATCGTTTTTACAGGCTCTTTCAGCCATTTTATCCAGTCATCGTCCACTTTCATTATAGTCAAAGATAAACCTTGCATATCAAGCGAGGTGACCATATTGCCAACTTTACTAAATCCAACCTCAATATTTTGTTTCTTTAACTGGTCGAGAACATCATTGGCGAAAATAAATTGTTCCATTAGCGGAGTAGCACCCATACCATTAACGAGAACAGCAAATTTACCATCTTTCTTAGCGAAATCTTTTGTGATTTTATTTACTAAATCAGCGGCTAATTGTTTTGACTTGCTGATCTTCTCGATCGAATATCCACGTTCATTGTGAATACCAATGCCAAATTCAATCTCGTCATCCTTCAGCTCAAATCCAGGATGACCGACTGCAGGCACAGTAGCTGCATGTAAAGCGATACCGATAGTCTTGGTATTCTCGATAACGGTCTTGCCTAGTTGTTCCAACTCATCAAGTGACTTGCCAGCCCGAGCAGCTGCACCAATGATCTTTTCAACTAAGACGGTCCCAGCAACGCCACGTTTACCTTGAGTAAATTCACTGTTTTCAACAGAAATATCATCATCGACAACGATCGACTTGACCTTGATGTCATCAGCCTCTGCCATTTCTTTAGCCATGTCGAAGTTCATCACATCGCCAGAATAGTTCTTAACGATCAATAAAACCCCTTGACCATGGTCAACGGCCTTGATAGCTTCATAAATTTGATCAGGTGTTGGTGAAGTAAAGATCTCGCCCGCAACAGCAGCTGATAACATGCCATCGCCAACGAAACCAGCGTGCAATGGTTCATGTCCACTACCACCACCAGAAACGATGCCAACTTGCTGGCTATCCGCAAAATCATCATCATTTCTGACAACGGCGGTAGTATTTGGGATCTGTTTTACTAATTCATGATTGACTCTGACCAAACCTGAGATCATCTCAGGTACGATATTTTCAACCTCATTGATAATTTTTTTCATCCAATCCTCCTCACGTTTTACAAACAACAAATTCATTATAACGTAAACGCTTTATTTATATGAAAAATTAGCCAATAAAAAAAGCCCTCCCGGACAGATCAGTCGATTTCTCCACGAAGAACTTTATTCAGCATCCAGGCAACCCCGTCTTGATTATTGGTTTTGGTTACTAGGTTGGAAGCTTTTTTGACCTCTGGCATCGCATTTTCCATAGCGACCCCATGACCAACTCCACGCAACATCTCTAAGTCATTACCATAGTCACCGAAACACATAAAATCATTGATTGAGATCTGTGAAAAGGTCGAAAGTTTCTGCAAAGCGGAAAATTTCGTGCAATTCAAAGGATTGATCTCATAATAATATTTTCCAGAACGACTGACTTCAACTGGTAAAGAACTATATGATTCAATGATCTTGATTAATTTTTGAGCTTGTTGTGGACTGGCACTGAAGCAAACCTTATAAATGACATTATCTTTATTCTGAGCAATTTCTCGAAATCCTTCAATTGAACTTACCAAAATGGTCTTCGAACTGACTCCATGATAATAGGTTGCTCCACTCAATTGAGGATCAGAGATATAAGTCGTATCTAGACTATCCAAAACGACTTTAAAATCTTCATTCAAGACCCCTTTCAACAATTGATCGATCACTTTGGGATCAAGTGGATGATCATTAAGTAAATGACCATTTGGATCAACAATCACAGCCCCATTCAATAAAATTTTATACCCAGGTACTTTCAAATCACGTTCTAAATACTGTTTGACTGAGTTCAAAGTTCGACCTGAACAAATGGCAAATTGCATCCCTTGGCTGACTGCCAAACGAATCGCCCGTCGATTAACTTGCGAGATCTCACTTTGACTATTTAAAAGGGTCCCATCTAAATCGGTCCCGATGAAACTGATCATAAAATAACTCCTAACTGATTGTTCATTTTTATATCTAATGCTAATAGGATAACATTAATTTTTGTATATGAAAGTATCAGTTGCTTAGACCAACTTCATCAAAAAATCAGCAAAATATTTTGGAGCTTCAAAATGAATATTGTGACCAACGCCAGATACAATCGAAAGTTTGGCTGATGGTATCTTCTGCTGCAATAAATGGCCAATTTTAACAAATTTCTGATCTTTTTCGCCCGCAATGATATCGACCGGTAGATCATTCAAAGTATCCAATTCATCCCAATGATTAGGTTGCTGGCCTGTTCCCATTTCTCGCAAAGAATTGGCTACATTAGTCGGGTCTTGATCAATGCGTTGTTGATGCATGAAAGCAAAATCAGTTTCAGAAGTATTCTTTTGGCTAGCAAATAAAGGCATATTTTCCCAATCATGAATGAAATCATCCATGCCAACTTGTAATACCTTATCAGCTAATCTGTGGTCATGAATTTGTCGCTGCAGCCGTCGTTCTTTATCAGCAATACCGGCTGTGGTACTTTCCAAAATCAAATGCTTGATCATTTGGGGATACTTCAATGCAAAAGCAATGGCGATCCTGCCACCCATTGAATAGCCACATAAATAAATGTTCTTTAAAGACAACGCAGTAAATATCTGACTCAGATCAGCAATTTGTTGACTTTGTGAAAAGCGACTAGGCTCAATCGATTGCTGTCGATTATCGGCAAACCCTAACAAATCTATAGTCAAATATTGACCTGAAAAATCTTTGATACTTTTATCAAAGTCATGTTTAGAACCTAGAAAACCATGCAGCATGACAAAAACATGCTGACTTGGATCAGTTATTTTAGTCTGATAATGATAATCAACGCCATTAATGGTTATTTTTGACATAGTTGTTCAATTCCTTTTTAAGACCAGCATCAAAATCACGATGATCTTGTAAATTCTTGATTCGATCACTAGTGACTTCAATGATTTTTTGATGTTTGGGAGTCGATAGACTAGCAATCAATTCAGCTTGGTCAGTCGCCTGATAATAGTCGAAACCATAAAGTTTGGCGACCTGATCAAAATCAATATCTTGAGGTGTTCCAAAGAGTTGCTCAAAATACTCTTTAGCATCGGCCTGTGGCAAGAAAGAGAATATCCCCCCACCATTGTTATTGATAACAATGATTGTCAAAGAGAGGTCATATCTCTTGGCCATCATCAAGCCATTCATATCATGAAACAGTGCCAAATCACCAATCAACAGGTAGTTATCACTTGAAAAAGCACTCACGCCAAGGGCAGTCGAAACGACTCCATCGATTCCATTGGCACCGCGATTACAGTATATTTGACGAGTTTCTTTGCCTTGATAGAAGTTTTCGAAGTCACGGACAGGCATACTATTGCTCAAAAAAATGTTGGCATCTTCAGGTAAATGCTCATCCAAAATTTGTGGGATCATCAATTCTGAAAAATCATTTTCGAGATATCTAGTTTGATAGTTGGCTACTTGATGACTTAGCTTCAATAGTCTTTCCGTAAATTGTGGTTCACTTGTTAATCCCTCGATAGTCAGTTGTTCGATCAGATCTAACTCGTCGATATCGACAGTCTCATTACTGCTGAGCGTGTGATCGGCTAATCCATTATTGGCCACGTTAATGATCTCGGTCTCACTTTCGATTGCTTGCAACCATCTGGAAGTCGGTGCTGAAACCAAGGTCCCACCAAATCTGATCACGACATCAGGTCGATAGTCGCTATTTTCTGATAAATCATAATTTTTGACGATTTGATCAAAGTTAGTGATGACTTCAGGAGAATTTTGACGAATATTAGATAATACATCAGCAATGACGGGAATATTTTGTTTCTGAGCTAGTGCCAATAACTCTTGATGATAATCTTTGACTTCTGGTCCGGCCAAAATGACTAGCTTACGTCCACTCAAGTGATCGATGAACTTTTGATTCAAACGAGTTTCTGAATTGATAGCCGCAATTTTTTTCACGATTGGATCTTCAGTATTTAATTCCGGCATCAGCGGTTTTCTAAAAGGTAAATTTATTTGAACCGGAGCTATCGGACGCTTTTGAGCAGCTAAGACGATCCGCTGAGTCTCAAAGGTAACGTAATCTTTGATAGTATCAACGGCTGTTTGAAGGTCAAAAGAAACAAAATCTTTAGTATTTGATCCGTATAATTTCATTTGATCGATTGCTTGAGGTGCTCCAATATTGGACAACTCCATCGGACGATCAGTCGTGATGACGACTAAAGGGACCTGTGATAATTTAGCTTCTGCAATTGCTGAAGCATATTCAGTGGCAGCAGTCCCTGAAGTACAGATCAAAGCAATCGGTCGACGATTTTTCTTTGACAAACCAAGCCCAAAAAAACTGGCGCTTCGTTCATCAACATCAATAAACAAATTCAAGTCATTATTTTTTGCCATCTCAGCCAATAAAATCACCACTGGGGTACTCCGTGAACCTGGAGAGATAACAAAATCTTTGATCCCGGAAACTATCAAAGATTGTAAAAAGATTTTTATATTCTGTGTCAAAGCCTTGGTCACTCTATTTATCCTCCAAATACTGCAACAATTTAGTCATTGGTTGAAATTTCAATTCTGTCTCTTTAAATTCCGTTGTCCCAACTGAATCGGGCATGATACCCGCACCAGCAAACATCAGAAAATTGGTCTTATAAACATACATTGATCTGATGGCAACGATCATTTCGCTGTTGTTAGCTAAGGTTATATAGCCAACTGGTCCGCCAAACAAAGCCCGGCCTTGTGATTCCAAGCGGTCGATCAAATGCAGTGCTGAAGTCAATGGCAACCCGCCTAAGGCAGGTGTTGGATGCATCACTGAAATCAGTTTGAAAACATCAGTCTTTGGCTCCACTTGAGCACTGATCGGCGTATATAAATGTTGGACAGTCTGGTTTTTTAGGATCATTGGTTGTCTTTGATACTGCAAGTTCTCAGCAAATCTGCTGACACGGGTAGCAATCTCATCCACAACGATCTGGTGCTCTTGACGATTTTTATCGTCTTTGAACAGTTCAAGAGCCTTGCGGTTGTCCTCAGTTTCACTATTACCTCGACCAATGGTACCAGCAACAGCGGCAGTCCAAAATTGTGTGCCATCTATTTTAAAGAGGCGTTCTGGCGTTGCACTTACAAAACATTGATCTTTGACCCTCATCATAAAGTGATAGGTCGTTTGATTTAAGGCTCTTAAAGCTTTCAAGGTCTTATACCAATCCAGTTCACCAATGATCGTACCCTTTTTGTAACGTCCCAAGACGACCTTTTTTAAAGAATTCGACTGTTTGATCTCAGTAGCTAATTTGTCGACCTGACGGTCCCACTTTGGATCCAAGTCGACCAAATCAAAACCAGTCATCTTCTTATCTGATGTGGCTAGTTCGATGATCGTATCGAGAACACTTTCCAATGAATCTTCGGAAAATTTATGCAATTTGATCTCGGTGATAACGGTTTGCTCAGGGGTCACTTTCATAATGATCCGAGGTAAAACGAAAATCCCAGTCTGCCAATCTTTGAAGAGTGATTTTGCCTCAAACTTCTCATCGAAAGGAAAACCTCCCAACACTGCGATAGTATCAAGATCTATTTTATCAGGGATCTGACGCTTGATATCATCAAACCACTGACTAACTTTTTGCAAATAATTACTATTTTGATCCGGAGAGATCCGCAAAGTACTGCCGATCCCTAACCACTTAGTCGTTTTGTCACTGGATTCGAAGTAACTGAATATTTCTTGTTGCAAAGCAGCGTAAATCAACTGTTGCATCTTCGTATCGCTGTATTTCCCGTGCATCTGGCGGACATTCAACATTTTGGAACACTCCAATTAAAAAATTCTGACAAAAAGGGTTGAGAAATAGCATCTCAACCCTTCGTTTTAGTCGTTATTACGAAAATCGATCAACTCATGATTCATCATCTTAGTTTGATCATAAACTTGTGCGTATATATTATATAATTTTTGATATTGTTCAACTTTATCTGGTTCAGGCCAGTAAGTCTTACCTTTTTTCACGAATTGGGTCTCACATTGCTCTAAGCTACTAAACCATTTTACTCCAACTGCAGCAATCATGGCAGCTCCTAGTCCAGGTTCTTGAGCATTTTCTAAGGTTTTGACCTTGGTGTTAAAGACATTAGCTTGAATTTGTAACCAAGTTTCACTCTTAGTACCACCGCCAATTGAATAGACAGTATCAAAATGTTTCCCATGTTCATGATAAATTTTTAGGATATCGGCATATGAGAAGATCACACCTTCTAAGACTGACCGAACAAAGTCAGATTTGGTATTGATACTGGATACTCCAATAAAACTTCCACGGATCTTACTATCTGCGTAAGGTGTTCTTTCACCAACGATATAAGGCGTAAAGATCAAACCATGTGCACCGACTGGCGACTTATCAGCTAAATTAGCGAAATCACTCAATGATTCACCATCACCAAATGTTTCGTAAAGCCAGTTCAAACTGTGTCCAGCCGCTAAAGTGACTCCCATTGAATAATATTTATCAGGGATAGCATGATTAAAGAAATGTAACTTGCCTTGATAGCCTTGATCATCATTTTCATATTTCAAAACGACACCGGATGTTCCAGTACTGATCATGACTTTATTTTCATCCAAGATACCTGCACCTAAAGCTCCAGCTGCATTATCTGCTGCACCAGCGAAAACTTTTGTTTCCGTAGACATCCCTGAGTATTTTGCATATTCAGAACTTATTGTTCCAACAGAATCAACAGAATTGACTAGTTTTGGACAAATCGACATGTCGATCCCTAATTTGTCACCGATCTCTTGGCTCCATT
Source organism: Companilactobacillus versmoldensis DSM 14857 = KCTC 3814 (assembly GCF_001434295.1). Taxonomy (GTDB): domain Bacteria; phylum Bacillota; class Bacilli; order Lactobacillales; family Lactobacillaceae; genus Companilactobacillus; species Companilactobacillus versmoldensis. The sequence continues at coordinate 39,511 of NZ_AZFA01000003.1, forward strand.
GTTTTTTAACAACATCCAAAAGGACTGTCCCAGCAGCATCAGAATATTCCATACTGATGTCACCAGTCATTCGATAACGTAAATAATCTTTTGGCAACAAAAATGTTTTAGCTTGTTTGTAGATCAAAGGTTCATTTTCTTTGACCCATAAGATCTTAGGTAAGGTAAATCCTTCTAAGGGAACGTTTTTAGTGATCTTGATAAACTCATCACCGCAAACGTCCATGATCTCCTTACATTGTTTAGTAGTTCTTGTATCGTCCCACAAAATTGCTGGACGTAAAATCTGATTGTCGGACCCTAATAATACTAATCCATGCATTTGACCAGAATAACTGACCCCTTCAACTTGATTGAGATCGATGTGGTCCTTTAATGCTAAGTTGACAATGGCAACAGTCGTTGCAGTGACCCAATCCTCGGGATTTTGTTCACTGTAACCAGGTTGTGTTTGTGATAGCGATAAGCTAGCACTCTCCTGAGATATTATCTGACCTTCCTTGTCCATTACAGAAACCTTCACAGAACCGGTTCCTAGGTCGACTCCCATTACATAACTCATCTATTTTTATACTCCTCAAAATTAGAGTGTCTAACTAAGCATAGTTTTCAAAAACTAATTCAAGCCACTATTTTGAGTGACTTTTTATTGTGTTCATGAAGTTCAGCCTCATCACACATTTTTATACTGCAAATGGTTTTCACCAGTGATATTTTGCAGCCTCTTTGTTTATAGTAAACAGTGTATAACATAACTTTACTTAACACAAAGACGATATATAGCTTCCGCATAAATTTTCATCGCTGTGTTCATATCTTGAATACTCCAGCGTTCATTGACTTGGTGCATAAAGTCCGGTGTAGTAGGCAACATTGCTCCAAATGCCACCGTATTTGGCATCGTCCGTGCAAATGTGGCTCCACCGGAAATCGTCGGTTGAGATTTCAAATCGCCAGTGACATCTCGATAGGTCGATAACAAAGTCTCGACCAACTTGCTATCAGTCGGTACATACAATGGCGCTAAATAGTCAAAATCTTGATAAGTCAAAGTAAATTTTTGCACTGCTTCTTTTAATTGCTTGATCAATTGATCATGGTCGATCTTCACGGGAATCCTTAAATCAATCTGTAGCCTAGATTGCTTTGAATCGATCTGTAAACTAGAAATATTAAAGGTCAATCTACCAGAGACATCATCTGAGACATCCCCTAGTAAATTAGTCCCGTTGGCATCTTCACCAAAAGCTTTGAGAAATTGAAAAGCTTCAATCTTTGGGAAAACATCTGCCAGAGCGATCCCTAATCGAACAGTTGAATTGATACCTTCGGGGGCATTCATCGCATGTACCGATCGACCCTTAACGATGATCTGATCAACTTCTTGATCAGCATCAAATTGATGTTCTTCCAAAGATTTTAGTACTTCATTTTGTTTAGGTCCGCGATAAATGGACTGACCAGGCACAGCATTGAACGAATCGACTACGTTCATCTGTAATTCATCCGATCCTGGACCAACTAAATAAGCTTGTTGAAGACCCTTTTCAGCATAGATCAATGGAAATTCAGCATCAGGAGCAATACCCAAATCAATAGGACGCTCCTTTTTATTATATTCCGCTAAACAACGCCACAAAGTCTCCTCATCGGTCCCAAAAATAAAGCGGATCTGGTAGGTAAATTTTTGACCTGCGTCAAGCAATGCTTTTACAGCATACATGGCTGCGATCGTTGGCCCTTTATCGTCTTGAGTCCCGCGACCAAATAATTTTCCATCTCGTTCCTCTAAATGATAAGGATCACTATCCCAATCATCTACATTACCGGCGGGAACTTCATCCAGGTGACAAACGAGACCAAAGGTCTTATCCCCTTGACCGACATCGGCATAACCATAATATCCATCTGGGTCTTCAAAAGTCTTGAACCCCATATCATCAGCAATCGAAAGAATTGTTTCCAGAGCTTTTTTGGGTCCAGGACCAAAGGGTGCTTTATCGCTCGCTTCACTTAAATACGAAGGGACCGCGATCACTTTTTTCAAATCTGAGATAGCTTGTGATTGGATCCGATCAGTAATAAAGTTTTCCATCATGACACTCCTTTTTTCCTAAATATGTAACAAAAAAGTTCTGAATTAAGCATCTTATCATAATTCAGAACTATTGAAAAATTTCTTATTTTAAAGTTTTAGCATCGAACAAATCACTAAAAAGACAATCGAGAAGACGAACAAGATCAACATCAATTTCCCAATATATTTTAGCCAAGTGCCGATCCCGACATGTGCTACAGCCAAGGAACCCATAACGATGGCAGACGTTGGTGTGACTAAATTAACGAACCCTGAGGCAGATTGAAAAGCGGTTACGACTAACGAGCCACTGACACCAGAAAACTTGCCTAGAGGTCCAATGATACCCATAGTAGCAGCCGCACAGCCGGAACTTGATGGAATCAAAAATGACATTGGGATATAGAAGATATACGTTAAGGCAATAAAGACTCCTGATGATAATCCTTGCAGGCCAGTTTCTCCAGCATGCAAGATGGTTGCGGTGATATTCCCATCATTCATAACAACTTGAATACCACGAGCAACCGCCACGATCATAGCAACATCTAACATATCGCCCATCCCAGACATAAAACTATTGATAAAGTCAGTTTCGCTCATCTTGAAAATGAACATGATCAAAACTGAACCAATCAAGAATAAAGTCGTGATCTCAGTAAAATACCAATTACCCAACGGCAAAATATTGGTGCCGACAAAATCACCTAAGAATGGCACATGAGTCAGCCAATGAGTGAAATCATCAAAAATGGTGAACTTAGAATTCAAACTCGTCCAAGGTATCAAACTACAGATCATGATAACGAAGATTAAGATGAAAGCAACCAAAACATGTCTTTGTTTAGGGCTTAATTGATCAACAACTTCATGGTCTTTGTCGACGAATTCTTTTAGATCTCTTTGACGACGTTCAAAAACATATGAATTCTCTGGGTCCTTTTTTACTTTAGTGGCGTAATGCATGACATATAAAATTGAAATAACCAATACACAAATAAAGAAAATCAGACGAGAACCGATACCGATACCTGGTGAGATATGGATCGTTTCTGAAGCGACGCCAGTCGCAAATGGGTTGACTGTTGAACCAATACACCCCACTTGGGACCCGATCAAAGAAATCGAGATAGCAGTGATACTATCATAACCAACTCGGACCATGATCGGAATCAAAATCGGTACAAATGCAATCGTCTCTTCACCCATCCCAAAAGTCGATCCACCGATGGCAAACAAAGTCATAAGAAATGGTATCAAGACTTTCTCTTGTCCAGCATATTTTTTAACCACTGAACCGATACCGTCATCTAGCATCCGAGTTTTCGTAGTCACACCTAAGAAACCACCGATGACCAAAATGAATAACGAGACAGAGATAGCCCCGTCGGTGGTTTTAGTACCGAGCATTCCTTTGATCGGTGCTTCAAAGATATTCCAAAGCCCTTGAGGGGAATTGGCGCGACTTTGATACGTACCAGCAATCACATTGCCGGCCCTAGTCGTTTCATATTGACCTGCGGGTATAAGCCAGGTCAAGACTGCCACAACTATTATTAATAAAAATAAGATTGTAAAGGCCGAAGGCATTCGCAATCTTTTATTTAAGTTTAGCATTTATCTAACCCCTATCTACAATGGTTTTATGATACGAGTAATTATCGTAAAAAACAACAGTTCTGAAGGGTCAAATTGGGAAATTTTAATTTTTTGCTAATTATTGGATAAATTTGCTAATAACTTTTTCTGTTCAAGATAATCTTGCTTACGTAAATCAACACGTTTTTCCCAGCCAGAACAGATAAATTTTTCTTCAGGTGTTTCTGGCACTAATTGTGGAAAATCGACTTGGCCAAATTGACGTAAAGTAATCAAAGTCGAAAAGCTCGTAAAAGCGACGGCCGATTCTTTAGTTTTCATATCAGTAGCGATTATTTTAGTAAAGACTTCGATGGCTCGATTTTTTGCGCCACTGACATATGAGATAACTCGCAAATAGTCTTTAGTCGTCAATGGTTGCCAAAAATTAGTGTGATCGTAATTAGCAGTCGCAAATTTAACATTGACGTATTTGAATGCCGCCAAACCAGCATTCTCATCGAGAATACTGAGCGTCTTGCCACCAAAAAGCGTTCCTTTGTCATTTAAATCACCATCAAAAACCAAACGGTCACTGATAGCTTTAGTCTGTGCACAAGTTATTTGATCCATAAATTTACCCCTCTCGATTTATTGAAACATAGATTCAATGATCTCCTTAGCTGGACGGACTTGGTTGATCTCACCGGCAATCGTCCCCGACATGAACGAACCAGTTTCCACATTGCCATCATAAACCGCCCGACCTAAAGAACCAACTAATAATTTTTGAGCTTCCGAATCATCTGAACTTGTTTGTTCCATCTGAGCCACTTTTTCAGTCAACGGAGTTTTCAAACTACGTACCTTGTCTCTCAAACTATTCCCGGTCACGATCGTATCAGTGTCTCCAGCTTTTAAAACTAGTTGTTGATAATTTTTAGCAATTGGAGTTTCACGGGCCCCTAAAAAGGCAGTACCTACTTGAACTCCACTCGCTCCCAGAATAAAACTAGCGGCCACGGACCGTCGATCAAAGATACCACCGGCAGCAATGACGGGCAGATCAACTGAATCAACGACTTGTGGCACTAACGTCATCGTCGTCAATTGACCAATATGACCTCCGGATTCCATTCCTTCAGCCACGACTGCATCGACACCGAGATCTTGCATCTTTTGGGCCAATTTAACATTAGGTATGACCGGGATTACTTTGATACCAGCCTGATGCAAATCGTCAAAATAAGGAGCCGGCGTCCCCGCTCCAGTCATCACTACTGGGACCTTTTTTTCAAGCAAAACTTCAACCAACTGATAAATATTGTCTTGTTGCAACATCAGATTGACGCCAAAAGGATTATCAGTCTCACGCCTGACTTGATCGATCTGGTCAGATAATCCATCTTTATCCATACCAACTGAAGTCAAAACGCCCAATCCACCTGCGTTGCTGACAGCACTGACCAATTTGTGAGTTGAGATCCGGGCCATTGAACCTTGGATCAAGGGATATTTTATCTTAAGTAGTTGATTGATTTTCATAATTTCTCTCCCATTAAATAGCTATACTCAGAATATCATAATTTATTGGATACGCTTTCTTAATAGGAAATAAAAAAAACACCTAACAGGTGTTTGAACATTATTTTATAAATTTGAGCAATCGATTTTCCGATAATTGGCGATTGATGGTTTCAAGCTGACTAGGTCCGTTATAGATAAAGCCAGTATAAACTTGCACCAAACTAGCACCGGCATCGATGGCAGTTTGAGCATCCGTGGCCGTAAAGACCCCACCGGAAAAGATGATCGGCAACTGATCAGAAAATTTGGTACGAACTGCCTTAGTCAAACGCAAAGATTTTTCAAACAATGGTTTACCACTCAAACCGCCCTTTTCAATTTTGTTCTTGGAAACCAATTGATCTCTGGAACGACTAGTATTCGCCAAAATGATACCATCCATCAGTGAATGGGTGCGCTCTAAAGTATCCAACAGCTCTTCTTTGAGCAAATCACTACTGAACTTGCAAAAAATTGGGGTCGACAAGTTCAATGCTTTGATCTCTTGCAATAGATCAGTCAATATTTGTGGTTCTTGTAAAGATAAAACGCCCGCTTGATTAGGACAACTTAAATTAAGTGCCAAATAATCAGCAGCATCGGATGCAAATCTCACATCATCGACCAATTCTGAAACCATTTGACTTGTATCCAAGCCATGAGAAGGAGCAATGCTCAAACCAATTTTTGTCTTATGATCGACTTGTTTGATCCGTTTAACAACTTCTTCGATCCCATCATTGTTCAAGCCCATCCGATTGATAATGGCACTATCTTCTGGCAAACGAAAGATCCGTTTTTTCGGATTGCCATTTTGAGCTTGCTTAGTAACACTACCTACTTCAACAAAGCCAGCACCTAAGGCACCTAAACTATTGAAAAATTGACCATTCTTATCGAAACCAGCAGCGATCCCGACTGGTGAACTAAAATCGACCCCTTTAACAGTCGTTTTCAAGGTAGTCCTGTTTTTGACCCAAAACATTTTTTGCAGAGGTTTCGTATGATGATTGAAAACTTTCAAACCATCAGCCACAATATGGTGATCGACTTCTGGATCAACAGCAAAGATCAGCGGACGAACTGCATGATACCAATCCATTATTTGCACCAGCTCTCAGGATCTTTATACCATTGATGTAATAAGTCCACATCTTCTGATTGAACGTAGCCTAACTTTTCAGCCATTTTGATCATGACTGGATAGTTGGTCAAAGTTTTCAAAACAGTTTCGTTCTCAGCCACATTTTTATCAGCTTCAGGTAAGTTATAAGTGAAAATAGCAGCTGTGCCAACCACTTCGGCTCCAGCAGCTCGGATAACGTCAACTGCTTCGAGGACGCTACCTCCTGTTGAGATCAAATCATCAATCACGACTACTTTGTCACCTTTGTTCAACCAACCCTCGATCTGACGCTTAGTACCATGTCCCTTTGGCTTTGAGCGAACATAATTCATTGGCAAATTCAAAATATTAGCGACACCACTAGCATGAGGAATACCGGCAGTAGCGACGCCACTAATGACGTTAGCTTCTGGATAATTTTTTTTGATTAGATCAGCTAGATCCGTAGCAATCTGTTGTCTGAATTCTGGATAAGCAATCGTCATGCGATTATCAGTATAAATTGGTGATTTTATCCCGCTGATCCAAGTGAAAGGTTCTTGGGGACTGAGTTTCACTGCTTTGATTTTTAATAAATTACTAGCAATATTTTCGGCAACTTGATTATTTTCCATTATTTCCACTCCTGATAAATATCTTTGTAGGCAAAAAAGCCGTCGTTTGCTTGGGTGATCGGACGTCCGACAACAATCCCGTCACTACCCAATTCTCGAGCTTGACTAGGTGTTGCCACTCGTTTTTGGTCACCGACCTGAGATGACTTTGGTCGAATACCAGGCGTTATACAGAGAAACTCTGGACCGGTCACATCTTTGATCATTGGCACCTCAAGAGCGGAGGAAATAACTCCATCAGCTCCATTGTCATAGGCTAATTTTGCTAGATGAGTGACATAATCCTGCGATTTTAAAGGGATCTGCAATTCGTCCTCTAATTCAGTTTGACCTAAGGAAGTCAATTGTGTCACAGCCAACAGCTTAGTATTGCTATCGGCTAAACCTTTTTTAGCTGCAGCAATCATTTCTGAACCGCCACTGGCGTGAACCGTTAGCATTTGAACATCCCACTTGTCGATCATCTCGCAAGTCCTTTTAACAGTGTTAGGGATATCATGTAATTTTAAATCCAAAAAAATTTTATAGCCACGATTTCGTAAACTACGTACGAACGGATAGCCAAATTGGCAAAACATCTCTAGTCCGATCTTCAAAAATAAATCGGTATCCTTGGGAAATTGGCTTAAAAACTGTATACATTCAAAATCATCGGCAAAATCTAGTGCCACTATTACTGGTTTATCCATTTCTATCCCCCATCTTTAATAAACTTGTTTCCCGGCAACAAAAGTCTTTAAAACACGACCACGAACCTTTTCTCCAATAAATGGACTATTAACTCCCTTAGAGAGAAAGTCAGCTTTGTCGATCGTATAAGCGTTATCTAAATCGATTATCGTAAAGTCAGCTGGTCGGTCGAATAATATCTGTCCGGCATTCTTTAATCCAAAAAGATCCGCCGGTTTGGCCGACATCAACTGCAATAGACCTCCCAAGGTCATCACACCTTGTTCAACCAAGTGCGTATACATCAAAGCAAAAGAAGTCTCGATACCGGTGATACCAAAAGCACTCTTCAAAAAGCCTTGATTTTTCTCATCAACCGCATGTGGTGCGTGATCGGTCGCAATCATGTCGATCGTGCCATCTTGAATCCCTTCGATCAAAGCGGTCCGATCTTTTTCACTTCTTAGTGGTGGGTTCATCTTAAAATTGGCATCATCGCCCACGATATCTTGGTCACTCAACAACGAATGATGAGGCGTGACTTCACAAGTTACATTGATACCAGCATCTTTGGCGATCCGGACCAAATTGACGCTCTCGGCCGTCGAAATATGGCAAACATGATAATGGACACCTGTCTGCTTGGCTAAAATCAAGTCTCGAGCTAACTGAGATGTTTCTGCGGCTTCATTGATCGCCGGTAATCCCAACTTCTTGGCCGTTGGTCCTTGATTGATAACACCATGATCAAACAGATCCTGGTCTTCGACGTGCGCTGCTAATACTCCCTTAAAAGAGGCAATTTCTTCCATGGCGTCAAACATCGACTTTGCATTGCCAATACCGTGGCCATCATTAGAAAAGGCAAAAGCTCCAGCTTGGTGCAACTTATCGATATCTACCAATTGACTACTGACCTCATCTTTAGTTACTGGTGCATATTGTAAAGTATGAATCAGTGATTCTTTTTGGTTCAAAGTCAATTGAGCTTGAAATTTTTCGATCGTATCAGGAACCGGCGTAACATTTGGCATCGCCATAACAGTCGTGAAACCACCATGAGCCGATGCTCTTGAACCAGTACTTATCGTTTCTTTGTGGGTCTGGCCCGGTTCACGAAAATGAACGTGGACGTCGACCAATCCCGGAGTCACTAAATTATTTTTAGCATCGATCACTGTAGCTTGGGGAGCTTCGATTTTTTCTTGGACTTGTGCAAATTTCCCGTCTTTGATCAAAAGATCACGGTTCAAAATATTATTATCGTAAAATAATTTGGCGTTTTTTATTAGCAATTCCATCTGTAGTATTCTCTCCTTGCAAGACTGCTTCGATCATTGCCATTCTCATAAATACTCCATTGTGCATTTGTTGGAAGATGTATGATTTGTCACATTCAACCACATCATCGGCAATCTCAACACCACGATTAACAGGTGCTGGATGCATGATCATCGCATCGTCTTTCATCAAATCAACTCTTCGCATATCAATGCCATAATCTTTGAAGTAAGCTTCTTTTGAAAAGCCTTGATTCTCATCGTCTGACAAACGTTCGTGCTGAACTCTCAGTAACATGACAACGTCCATTTCTGAACAAAGATCATAGACTGACATGTGAGGACCGAATTCTTTAAATTCATCCGTATACCACGAGTTTAACCCACCAAAGCTGACTTGTGCACCTAATCTTGATAAAATTTCGGCATTAGAATGTGCCACACGTGAATGAGACAAGTCACCAATGATGCCAATTTTTAATCCTTCAAATTGTCCAAAATGCTCCAAGATCGTCATCATATCTAACAATGATTGTGAAGGATGTTGGCCAGTCCCGTCACCTGCATTGATGATCGGAATATTGATATTTTTTCCTAAAAGATCTTGATAAAATTCATCTTGAGGATGTCTGATGACGGCGACCGATGCGCCAATGCTTTCGATAGTTCTAACAGTATCATAAAGAGTTTCGCCCTTAGTAGTCGAAGATGAGCCAGCTTCAAAAGCAACTTCTTTCATTCCTAAGTTCATTTCGGCAACTTGAAAACTTGATTTTGTTCGAGTGCTATTCTCAAAAAATAGATTCATCGCATACTTATCAGTTCCAGCTAAGGAATGTTTGCCTGATTTGAATTCGATCGCACGGTCGATCAATTGATAGACTTCTTGGTTTGAGAATTGTGACATAGAAAGTATATTTTTCATTGTTTTCCTCCAAATAAAAAGGACTCTAGTTTTCACCAGCGTCCTCATGTGTAGAGTTTCCCCCACTAAATCTTTGAGACCTCACTGGATCTGATTAAAAATTCCTTTTATTTTATTTTTTGTAAACAAAAAACTTCCTATCCCACAAGGTTAGGAAGTTTACACTTTTAGCACAAATGTATTTAACCTTCCAAGCCTCACAGGACTTGTTTAAAAGTTTTCGTTGCAATTAATATAAGTTAAATTCAAATATTAGTCAAGCCCTTTCTCTGTGATCGAACTAGTTTCAGCGACTGACTTTTTCTGAGTATATCTGCTACCAAATACAAAGCCAAATATGACTGTTAACAAGGGGTTCAACCAGACATAAAAAGCAAACGGGATAAAGACTAGTGGGCTGACGTGTAGGATACCAGAAATAAAGATCCCACTGACGCCCCAAGGGACCAATGCATTGATATCAGCTCCACCGGTTGCTAAAACTCTCGATAAATATTGAGGCTTGATACCTTGTTGATCAAAATTCTTCCGATATGTAGTACCTGGCAAAATGATCGATAAGTATTGCTCACCCACTAAGAAATTGACGCCAATAGCACTGATGATCGAAGTCAAAATTAGTTTACCTGGAGTATTGACTTGTTCACGCAATTTATTGATCAAGTTGTCTACCACGCCTAACTTCAATAAAACTCCACCTAAGGTCAGAGCGACTAAAATCAATGAGATGCTATCTAACATGCTAGAAACTCCGCCGCCAGATACGATTGCATTGATTTTCTTATCAGGAGAATTTAATTTGAATCCTTGCATGATCTGTTGACTGATGGTTGCAAATGTTGGATGATCGATCACCACATGCATCAAGATAGCTGTCAATGACCCGACCAAAAGCGTTGGGATAGCGGGAACTTGCATCAAGGCGCAGATTATCAAGATGACGATTGGGATCAACATGACCGGTGAAACGAAAAAGTTACTCTCCAATGCATTGATGATGTGATGAACAGAACTCATATCAGGATTAGAATTCGTGTGCCCTGCGACTAAGAAAATGATGGCAGCGATCAAAGCCGACAACAAAGCCGTGTGCGAAATGGTCCGGATATGATCAAAAACGTTATCGACACCGGCGATACCAGTCGATAGATTAGTCGTTCCTGACAGTGGTGACATGTTGTTCCCAAAGAGGGCTCCGGAAACGATCGAGCCAGCTGTCAAAGCAGTATTGATCCCCATAACTTGGCCAATGCCCATGAAGACGATACCTAAAGTACTGATGGTCGTAAATGAGCTACCAACGATAACTCCGACTAAACAGCAACTAACAAACACAGTGAACAAGAAGAAACGAACGTTCAACAATTCCAGACCATAGACCATGATTGTCGGAATAACACCTGACATCAGCCAAGCTGAGACCAACACACCAATCATGATGAATATTATCATTGGGATGATCCCAGGTTTGACCCCATCGATTATCCCTTGCTGTAATTCGTTCCACGAAAAACCTCGAAAATGTCCATAAAAAATCAATAAGGTAAACGTCAATAAAATCGGAATTTGTGGCGTTAATTGTAATTTGATCATCATAAAGGCTAACAAGCCAAACATGACGACCATGATAATGAGACTTTCCCAAAATGTTAATCGATTTTCTTGTTTCATTTTTGTCATCGCCTTAGTATATCTATTTGATTTCAGCTAAGAAATACTTCTTCTTACCACGACGGATCACGATGTATTTACCATCGAATGAAGTGCTTGGATCGATCATCAAAGTAGTGTCAGTTAATCTTTCACCATTGATACGAATTGCACCATTTTGAATATCTTCACGTGCTTGACGTTTAGATTTATCAACATTGGCGGCGATCAACAGGTCAACTAGATTGATTTCATCTTTAGTGATCTCAGCACTTGGAACACCATTGAAAGCTTGAGCTACTTCAGCAGTTGTCAATTCTTTGATCTCACCTGAGAACAAGACTTCAGTGATCTTTTGAGCAACTTTCAAGGCATCCTCACCATGTACAAAAGTTGTAACTTCTTCAGCTAATTTTCTCTGTGCTTCACGTTTCTCCGGATGAGTTTTCACTTTTTCAGCCAAATCTTCGATCTCATCTTTTGACAAGAAAGTAAATTCCTTCAATAAATTGATAACATCTCTGTCATCTTGGTTGAACCAAAATTGATAAAACTCATAAGGAGAAGTCTTCTTAGAGTCTAACCAAACAGCTCCACCAGCAGTTTTACCAAATTTAGTTCCATCAGCTTTCAGCAATAATGGAATAGTCAAAGCGTAGACTTCAGCATCTTGACCTTCAGCTTTGTGGATCAAATCTAGTCCGGCAGTCAGATTACCCCATTGGTCACCACCACCGACTTGTAACTTCACGTTGTGTTGACGATAAAGTGTTAAGAAATCGAGTGATTGTAAAATTTGATAGGTAAATTCAGTAAAGGAGATACCAGTTTCCAAACGGCTGGAAACAATTTCCTTATTCAACATTGTATTAACATTGAACAATTTTCCATAGTCACGTAAGAAATCTAAAATGCCAATTTGAGCCGTCCAATCATAATTGTTGACCATTGTGAAACTAGGGAAAATCCGTTTAGCTTGTGAACTTAAAGCTTCAACATTGTGATCGACTTGTTCCATAGTCTGCATAGGACGTTCAGCCTTTTTACCACTTGGGTCACCGATCGAACCAGTTGCTCCACCGATAACGATATAAGGATGGTTGCCAGCCTTAGCAAAACGTTGCAAAGTCATGAATGGTAATAAATGTCCGATGTGCATTGAATCTCCAGTGGGATCCATACCACAATAAAGTGCGATGGCTTCCTTTTCGGTCAGTTTCTTTAGACCCTCTTCATCTGAGGTTTGATTGACCAAACCTCGCCACTTTAATTCATCAATAATATTCATCAAAAAATCCTCCTAAAAATTATCCTACGAAACAAAAAAAGAGCGTCTCTGCATATTGCAGGGACGCTCTTTGCGCGGTACCACCCAAATTCAAATAGCACACGCTATTTGCTCTTACTCCTGTATCGTAGGACACGAAATCTTCATTTTGTATTTTGTCGCGACAACCTGCTTGACTCGCACCAACCGTCAATTCTCTGAACACTGAGTTGCTCAACTACTTGAGTTAAAATGAAAATTTAATTTATGTCTAAAATGATAGCAGACGAAAAAAAAATTTCAAGTCAAAATTAAATTTTTCCAATTGTTGTATAATAATTCTAATTTAAGAAACGGAGATGACTAGCTTGTTGATCGATGATTTTGACAGTGATAGTGAAGAAATATTGCAACCAGATCAACGTAACAAGCCCATCGCAAACTTCCCTAAAATCATCATTGCACCATTTTATGGTGACATGGTCCAAAAGTTTGCCATCGACAACGGCTTGCCCATTATTGGTAATTCTAAATCTTTGAATGGTTCAAACTATGTTTACAGATATCAATTTCATGACTTGCGTTTGGGATTGATCATGGCTCCCGTAGGTGCTCCTCAATGTATCGAAACGATGGAAGACTTGCGGATCATGGGTGCGACCAAATTCATTACTTTTGGCACTTGCGGCGTGTTGGATACAACCATTGGTAAAGGAAAAATCGCCATCCCTAGTACTGCCGTCCGTGATGAGGGTACTTCTTACCACTACCAACCCGCTTCTGAGACTATTCAGATGCCCAAAAAGACACTCCAGATCATTCAAGAAGCTTTAAATACAGCTCAAATACCTTATATGGAAGGCAAAACTTGGACGACTGATGCAATTTACCGTGAGACTAAAAACATCTTTCAAAAGCGTAAACGCGCTGGTTGTTCCTTCGTGGACATTGAAGCCTCTGCCATCCTTGCTTGGTCAAAATTCCGCCAGATCGAAGCCTATCCATTCTTTACCACGGCTGACAACCTGGACTCCAAAATGTGGGAAGTTCGTTCAGACTATCGGGACGATATCCCTACCGCTTTAAAAGCAGCTCTAGCAATTGCTAGATTGATCAACTAAACACAAAAAAATGACTATTCGATTTTTATCGAATGGCCATTTTTATTTTTAACCAACAGTTCCTTCCATTTCGTAACTGATCAAACGGTTAAGTTCAACAGCGTACTCCATAGGTAATTCTTTCGTAAATGGTTCAACGAATCCCATGATGATCATTTCCGTCGCCTTAGATTCACTAAGGCCACGACTCATCAAGTAATACAATTGTTCCTCAGAAACTTTCGAAACTTTGGCTTCATGCTCCATTGAAACATTTCCGTTCAAGATTTGATTATATGGAATCGTATCTGAACTGGAATCCTCGTCCATGATGATCGTATCACACTCAACGTGGGCTTTCGATCCGTCAGAATTACGTTCAAATCTAACAGTACCACGATAATCGACCGCTCCACCGTCTTTAGAAATAGATTTGGAAACGATTGAAGAAGATGTGTTCTTAGCATTATGGATCATTCTTGCACCAGCATCTTGATCAACGTTGTGTCCAGCAACGGCAATCGACAACATCGTTCCTCTGGCACCTTCACCATCAAGATAAACACTAGGATATTTCATAGTGATCTTTGAGCCAAGATTTCCATCGACCCATTCCATTGTGGCATTTTCCATGGCCTGAGCACGTTTTGTCTCAAGACTGTAAACATTATTCGACCAGTTTTGAATCGTCGTATAACGTACGTATGCGTCTTTCTGAGCAAATACTTCAACGACAGCAGCATGTAAACTGTCTGATGAGTAATTAGGTGCCGTACATCCCTCAACATATTGGATGCTGGCGCCTTCATCAACGATGATCAAAGTACGTTCGAATTGTCCGGTATTTTCAGCGTTCAAACGGAAGTATGACTGGATAGGAATATCCAATTTAACACCTTTTGGCACATAAATAAATGAGCCACCAGACCAAACAGCGCCATTTAAGGCAGCAAATTTATTATCGTTAGGATGAACTAGTTTACCAAACCACTTACGGAACAGTTCGGGATATTCTTTCAAAGCTGAATCTGTATCTGTAAAGATGATTCCCAGTTTATCGAACTCATTTTTCATATTGTGATAAACAACTTCTGATTCGTATTGGGCAGATGAACCGGCCAAATATTTTCTTTCAGCCTCTGGGACACCTAAACGATCGAAAGTATTCTTGATATCTTTAGGGACATCATCCCAATCACGGTATTTCTTATCAGTTGGCTTTTGATAATACAACATATCTTTGAGATCCAAACCAGATAGATCTGGTCCAAAATCTGGCATAGGCATGCGACGATATGTCTTATAACAATTTAGTCGAAAGTCTAGCATCCACTTAGGCTCGCCTTTTTCTTTAGAAATTTGACGAACGACATCCTCAGTTAAACCACGTCCTGTTGAGAAAACTGGCTTAACGTCGTCGTGAAAGCCAAAATCATAATCTTTATCTAAATCCAGTGCTTCAACAGATGAAGCAGCATCTTCATTATTTTTAGTGTTTTCTGTTTCTGGCATTCTTTTCACCCTCCTATGTCAGTTACTTTTTATTTAATGCTTTATGCAATGCCTTCCAAGCTAATGTGGCACATTTGATTCGGGCTGGGAATTGTGAAACTCCCTTTAAAGTAGCTGCATCATCCAAGATATCGGTATCAGTCTTTTCTCCTAAGATCATATTAGAAAAATCTTCGACCATATCTTCGGCAGTATCGATATCTTTATTCATTACTGCATCAGTCATCATACTGGCTGATGCCTGGCTGATGGTACAACCATAACCACTAAAAGCTATGTCAGCAATTTTATTATCTTTAACTTTTACATCCAGTTGTAATACATCCCCACAAGTAGGATTTTTTAATTCGATCTGATTGGTCGAATCATCTAACTTACCATGATGATGTGGATGAGCTGAGTGATCCAAGATGACTTGACGATATAAATTATCCATTTTAGACAGTGCCATTTTTGAAAAACTCCTTTGTTGCGACAATTGATTTAACTAACGTATCTGCATCTTCTACCGTATTGTAAAAATAAAAACTAGCCCGTGCAGTAGCATTGACGCCTAAATAACCCATCAATGGTTGAGCACAATGATGTCCAGCTCGAACAGCGACTCCCTCCATGTCTAAACCTGTGGCTAAGTCATGAGGATGCAGATCCTTCAGATTAAAGGAAATGACGCTGGTATGTTTCTTAGGATCATGTGGTCCATAAACGATCAAATCATCGATTTTCAACAATTTTGGTAAAACATAGGCAACTAACTTATTTTCATAATCGAAAATGTTTTGCATACCGATCTTTTCCAAATAATCCACCGCATCACCTAGAACGATTGCTCCGGCAATATTTGGTGTCCCAGCTTCAAACTTCCAAGGTAAGTCATTCCAGCTAGTCTCATATAGATGAACAAAATTGATCATCTCGCCACCATAATCGACCGGTGGCATGGCATTCAATAGTGCTTCTTTTCCATAAAGGACACCAATACCAGTTGGTCCAAGCATCTTATGTCCAGAGAAAGCCAAAAAATCGCAGTCGAGATCTTGGACATCGACAGGCATATGTGGAACTGATTGAGCACCATCAACGACCATCACAGCACCATGCATATGTGCTAAACTAGCTAATTCCTTAACTGGATTGATCACACCTAAGACGTTAGAAACATGGGCAATTGAAACGATCTTAGTTTTATCAGTGATCTTCTTTTTAGCATCTTCAAGATCGACAAAACCATCTTTGTCTAATTCGATATACTTCAAAGTAGCATGTTTTTTAATAGCCAATTGTTGCCAAGGAATCAAGTTACTGTGATGTTCGAGATAAGAAATAACGATCTCGTCACCTTCATGAATATTTTCTTCACCGAAACTACGGGCGATAATATTCAACGCATCTGTTGTCCCTTTGGTATAAATGATCTCATCACTGTGTTGAGCATTGATAAACTTTTGAATCTTAACTCGAGCTGCCTCAAATTGCTCAGTTGAACGTTCAGCTAACGTATGGACGCCACGATGGACATTCGCATTGTCGTGCTGGTAAAACTTATCAATGTCATTGATGATTGCTTGAGGTTTCTGCGTCGTAGCTGCATTATCAAGATAAACTAGGTTTTCATCATTAACTTTTTGATTGAGGATCGGAAAATCCTCTCGCCATTGATTAGTCTTGTTGTCCATTCAAAAGCTTCCTTTCGATCATTTCTGTTAGTCGATCACGGACTTCTTCTTCAGGGATTTCTCTGATAACAGAACTTAAGAAGCCACGGATAACTAATCTTTGAGCCGTCTTTTCATCGATACCACGACTCATCAAGTAGTACATTTGATCTTCATTGACCCGACCGACACTGGCAGCATGTCCGGCGGTAACATCATTTTCATCGATCAACAAGATTGGATCTGCATCACCACGAGCGGTTCTTGAAAGCATCAAGACACGGCTCTCTTGTTGAGCATCAGAGCCACGAGCACCCTTGACGATATGGCCAACACCATTAAAGGTCAAAGTTGACGATTGTAGAATGACACCATGTTGCATAATATGGCCGATCGAATGTTGACCATAGTTAGTAACCTTGGTGTCGATCCCTTGGACTTGTTCACCAGTTGTGATAGCAACGACTTTAGCCTCTGTATGTGAACCTTCGCCACGAAGATCAGTTCCAAAGTCACCAACAACTTTGGCATCATTCATGAAACCAATAGCCCAGTCCAATTCCGAATTATTACCAACATATCCATGACGGTTCAAATAAGTTGAAACATTTTCTCCAAATTGATCAAGTGCTGAAAAATGAACATGGGTATTGTCTTCCGCAACTACTTCAACAACCACATTGGCAATATTTTCTTCGGTATTGCCACGACTCAAAAAGTTTTCCAAGTATGTCACTTCGCTACCTTCATCGGCAACCACAAGTACATGATGGAAAAAATCTTTCTTTTGATCGTTATCTTGTAGATAAACAGCTTGAATCGAATCCTTGATCTGGACATTTTTAGGAACATACAAGAATGAGCCACCGTTCATCAAAGCTAAATTCAATGAAACCAAACGATTCTCGGCTGGTTTCATAGTTTTAGTCAACAAATATTTTTGAACCAATTTTGGGCATTTTTGCATAGCTGTCCAAATATCTGTAAAAATGACCCCTTGTTCTGCTAATTTTGGATCTAATTTGGAAACTAATGTTTGATCACCATCTTGGATCAACAAATTATTAGTTTCCGGTTGATCAAATTTTTGGTCAGTATTCACCTCAGCAAAAGGATTTTTGGGGTGATCCAGACGCCAACTTCTATAATTGATTTTTTCATAAACAGGTAATGACAATTCTTCTGAATTGATCAATGCTTCTTCACGCATTTTTTGAAACCATAAGGGTTCATTATGATTTTTTGAAAAAGCAACGGTTGCATCCATAAAATCATCTTTTAAACTAGGTCGCATAATTATCCCCCTTAAATTTCATCCGTTAATTTAACATCAAGATTTAAATCATCACGTAAACCAGCATATCCCTCATCTTCAAGTTTCTTAGCCAAATCGGGACCACCACTTTTGACGATACGTCCGTCCATCATTACGTGAACTTGGTCAGGCACAATATAATTCAACAATCTTTGATAGTGAGTAATGATCAATGAACCAAAGTTATCTCCGCGCATTGAATTGACACCACGGGAAACGACTTTCAAGGCATCGATATCAAGTCCAGAATCAATTTCATCCAAAATAGCGAATTTAGGCTCGATCATCAGCAATTGCAAGATCTCATTACGCTTCTTTTCACCACCAGAAAAGCCTTCATTTAGGTAACGTTCTGACATTTCATCGGTCATATCCAGAATCTTTTGCTTTTCATCCAATTTTTTCATGAATTGCATAACTGGGATCTGGTCATCGCTTTTACGGCGTGCATTGATTGCGGCACGCATAAATTCGACGTTAGTAACTCCAGCAATCTCAGCAGGATATTGCATTGCTAAAAATAGGCCAGCTCGAGCTCTTTCATCAACAGGCATTTCCAAGATACTTTTGCCATCCAACAAAATATCTCCCTTAGTGATCTTATAAGTGGAATTACCCATAATTGCTTGTGATAGTGTTGATTTACCAGTTCCGTTAGGTCCCATAATAGCGTGGATCTCTCCGGTACTCATTTTTAAGTTAACGCCTTTTAAAATTTCTTGGCTTTCATCTGTTTCATCATCAGTAACTGAAACATGTAAGTCTTTAACCTCTAATGTAGACATGCTATTCCCTCCGTCGTAATTAATAAATACAACTTCCATTATGCGCTTTCACAGAATAAAATAACAAATCAATATTAAAAATATTCCTAAAATAAATTAATTTTATTCCTATAATGCTTTATTATTAATGAAATTATCTCTAGTCTATACCAAAAAAGCCAGAACATTAAGATGTTCTGACTTTTTTTATTTCATATGATCTTCGATCCACTGCCAAACTTCATCTTTTCCTGATTTGGTTTCGGCACTGAATAACTGTAATTGGTCGGTCTGATTGATGTTCATCGTTTTATTAACGATACTAGTCGTCTTGTTCCATTGGTTCTTTTTGACCTTATCCATTTTAGTTGCTACGACCAATGTCGGTAAATGATAATAACTAACATATTGATACATGGAGATATCATCATCACTCGGTGCATGGCGTCCATCAACTAAAATCACCACGCCCCGTAGTGGTTTTCTAGTCGTTAAATATTCTTCGATCATGACACCAAATTCTTCTCGTTGTTTCTTGGAAACTTTGGCAAATCCATATCCGGGAACATCTACTAAATACAATTGATCTTCAATATTGTAAAAATTTAATGTTTGGGTCTTTCCAGGAGTGCTCGAGGTCCGGGCAAAACTTTTACGATTGATCAAAGTATTTATCAGACTTGATTTTCCAACGTTTGACCGACCTAGCAAGGCAATCTCAGGATAGCCTTCGTCGGGATATTGCTTAGCGCTGACTGCGCTTAAGTTCATCGATACATTATTTACTTCCATATTCCACCTCAGTCAAATCATTTTATCATCTTAAGGATAATAAAAAAAGCTGCCCTTAGGCAACTTTTCCATCTTTTAGAATCAATTCTGGTTTTTTGACGCGTTTTACAGCATCTTTGGTGACTTTGATCGTATCAACATCATCGCGAGCCGGCACTTCATACATTGTATCCATCATCGTTTCTTCAACGATTGAACGCAATCCACGAGCACCAGTATTTCTTTCGATTGATAATCGAGCGATTTCTTTTAGAGCACCATCAGTGAAATCAAGTTTTACGCCATCGATATCCATTAATTCCTTATATTGTTTGACCAAGGCATTCTTAGGTTTAGTAAGAATATCAACCAAGTTTTGTTCAGTCAATTTGTCCAAGGCAGTGACGATTGGAATACGACCGATAAATTCTGGAATGATACCAAATTTCATCAAGTCTTCTGGAATGATTTGTTGCATCAAACTCTTTTGCTCATTAAGTGATTCATCTTGTTCAGCACCAAAACCAATTGTCTTATCACCAAGACGGTTCTTAACAATCGTTTCGATGCCATCAAAGGCACCACCAACGATAAATAAGATGTTAGTTGTGTCGATTTGAATCAACTCTTGTTGAGGATGTTTTCTACCACCCTGTGGTGGAACACTAGCAATTGTTCCTTCAAGGATCTTCAACAAGGCTTGTTGAACACCCTCGCCAGAAACATCACGTGTGATTGAAACATTCTCACTCTTTTTAGCAATCTTATCAATTTCGTCAATATAAACAATACCATGTTCAGCTTTTTCGACGTCAAAATCAGCATTTTGCAAAAGCTTCAACAAAATGTTCTCAACATCTTCACCAACATAGCCAGCTTCAGTTAATGTGGTTGCATCAGCAATAGCGAATGGTACTTTGAGAATTCTAGCCAAAGTTTGGGCTAAGAATGTTTTACCGGAACCGGTAGGTCCGATCAAAGCAATGTTACTTTTTTGTAATTCTGTTTCGCCATCTTTTGAATGTTCCATCTTATTAACACGTTTGTAATGATTGTATACGGCAACGGATAATGCTCTTTTTGCATTAGGTTGACCAATGACATATTCATTAAGGATCTTGTTGATCTCAACTGGTGTTGGAATGTTATCAAGATCTAATGGTGTGTCTTCTCCTAGCTCTTCATCAATGATCTCTTTACAAAGATCGATACATTCATTACAAATGTAGACGCCAGGTCCCGCCACAATTTTCTTTACTTGATCCTGAGTCTTTCCGCAGAAAGAACAACTAATTGTACCAGTAGTTTCTGTACTATCAAACATTTATTCATTCTCCTTAAGTAGTTCCAATACTTTGAAAAGCTTAGCATTGACCGCCGTGAGAGTAAAGTAATAAGCCCATAAAAAAAATAAGAAGCTTAATAGCTTCTTATTAATTACTTTATTTTTCTACAGAAGAATCAACGATTAATTCAATGGCCTTCTTAGCAGCAATATCATGAGCTAACATATCATCTGTTAATGCACCACGAACAGCTTTCTCATCCATCTTATATTCATCAGCTAATGACTTGATTTCATCTTTGATCTCATCGTCTGTTGGTTTGATTCCTTCTTTAGCAACAACTGCTTCAATAACTAAGTCAGTCTTAACACGTTCTTCGGCATCTTTAGAGAATTGCTTCTTCAAATCATCCTCTGTTGTACCTGTCATTTGATAGTACAACTTAGGATCGATACCTTGACGACGTAAGTTAGCTAAGTATTGGTTCATTTGGTTGTTAACTTCTGTGTCGATCATTGCTTGAGGGATCTCGTCGATCTTAGCATTTTTAACTGCTCCAGAAATAGCTTCTTCTTGAATGTTTTCTTCAGCTGTTTCCTTCTTTTGATCCTTGATTTCATCATGGATCTTCTTCTTCAAGTCATCTAATGTATCAACATTTTCGTCAACATCTTTGGCAAAGTCATCATCTAACTTAGGTAATTCCTTTGATTTAACTTCGTGAACTGTTGTCTTAAAGATAGCATCTTTACCAGCTAATTCTTTGGCTTGATAGTCTTCGGGGAAAGTAACCTTAACATCAACTGTTTCGTCTTTACTTGCACCTACTAAGCCATCTTCAAAGCCAGGAATGAAGCTGTTTGAGCCTAACTCAAGTGAGTAGTTTTGTGCACTACCACCATCGAATTCTTTACCATCAACAGTACCAACATAGTCGATAACTACAGTATCACCAGTTTCAACTTTACCATCTTTAAGAACTAATTCAGCCTGTTGTTTTTGTAATTCTTCAAGTCTCTTTTCAATGTCGCCCTTAAGAACATTACGTTTTTGTTTCTTAACAGCAATTCCAGTATAGTCTCCTAATTCAACATCAGGTTTAACTGTAATTGTGGCACTGATAGCCCAAGGCTTGCCCTTTTCCATTGATTCAACATTGATTTGTGGTTGATCAACAGGGTCAACTTTAGTATCGTCGATAGCTTTTTGATAAGCTTCTGGCAAGACACTATTCAAAGCGTCTTCATATAATGCTTCTTCACCATACATGCGGTTGAAGATTTGACGAGGAACTTTACCCTTACGGAAGCCAGGGACGTTCAAGTTTTTCTTTACACGATTAAAGGCTGTGTCTAAACCTTGCTTAATTGTGTCTTGGTCAATTTCAAATTTTAATTCACCAGTATTTTTTTCTTTTTTTGTAAATTTAGCCTTAGCAGACATTTTATCCCTCCGGTATTTCACGATCTCATACTTTGTAATATTACCTTAAAAAGGTGGTCTTGTAAATGTTTCGTACGATTTATTCGCGTTCTTGGGTATTTTACCATAAAAAAAAGTCGAGACCAAAGTCTCGACTTTTTAAAAAATTCCAGTTTAGTCTCAGATTAGTCCATGATGTCTGTAACAACACCAGCACCAACAGTACGTCCACCTTCACGAACAGTAAACTTAGTACCCTTTTCAATAGCAACTGGGGCAATTAAGTCAACTTCAAATGTTACTTGGTCACCAGGCATAACCATTTCTACGCCGTCTGGTAATTCGATAACACCTGTAACATCAGTTGTATGGAAGTAGAATTGAGGACGATAGTTTGAGAAGAATGGAGTATGACGTCCACCTTCTTCTTTTGTCAAGATATAAACTTCACCCTTGAACTTGTTGTGTGTTTGGATTGAACCTGGTTTAGCAAGAACTTGTCCACGTTCGATTTGATCACGGTTAATACCACGAAGAAGAACACCAACGTTATCTCCGGCTTCACCAAGATCCAATGTCTTTCTGAACATTTCAAGACCAGTTACAGTTGATTTTTCGATTTCTGGTTTCAAACCAACGATTTCAACTTCATCACCGACTTTAACTTCACCACGGTCGATACGACCAGAAGCAACAGTACCACGTCCAGTGATTGTAAATACATCTTCAACAGGCATCAAGAATGGCTTGTCGTTTTCACGACTTGGTGTTGGGATATATTCATCGATAACATCAAGAAGCTTTTCAACATTTTTGATTTGTTCTGGATCACCTTCAAGAGCTTTCAAAGCTGAACCACGGATTACAGGAATGTCATCCCCAGGGTAATCGTATTCTGAAAGTAATTCACGAACTTCCATCTCAACTAAGTCAACCAATTCAGGGTCGTCAACAAGGTCAGTCTTGTTTAAGAAGACAACGATGTAGTCAACACCAACTTGGTGAGCAAGCAAGATATGTTCACGTGTTTGTGGCATAGGACCATCAGTAGCAGCAACAACAAGGATGGCACCATCCATTTGAGCAGCACCAGTGATCATGTTCTTAACGTAGTCAGCATGTCCTGGAGCATCAATATGTGCATAGTGACGCTTTTCAGTTTCATACTCAACGTGAGCAGTATTGATTGTGATCCCACGTTCCTTTTCTTCTGGGGCCTTATCAATATCAGCGTAATCTTCAGCTTTAGCTAAACCTTTGTCAGCCAAAACCTTTGTAATTGCGGCTGTAAGTGTAGTTTTACCATGGTCAACGTGACCAATTGTCCCAATATTTACATGGGGCTTAGTTCTCTCATAATGTTCTTTTTCTGCCATTACAAAGAATCCTCCTAAAATTTCATTTCATAAGATTATCCAAAGAAAATGTTCTCTAGACGGCTCTTTACTGAAAAATTATACTACTTTCAGAGGTGAAAGCAAAGGTATTCAGCTCAAATCACCAACTAAAAATATACTCTTTGGATTATACGGGGCGTGCTTTAAATTGTAAACACCCTTTTGATAAAAACTCTTAATTTATTGCTGAAAAGAGTTGATCAACGAATCAAATCGTTTGATCCAGTTCTCAACTTTCTTGCGTTCTGAACTTTCACTTACCTGTGATTCGTCTAATAAACCATACCGCATCAGGAATACTTTTGTCCATAGGGAAGGATCCTTAATTATTTCAGAACCGAATGGATAGACCATTGCAGCATAAAGTGAAAGCTCGCTTCGCAGATTTTCAAGTTGAACTTGATTTTCAGTATCGATCAATTGTTTCTCCAACTCATCACACATCGCTAAATAAACATCAGTCGACATGATGGGTTTTAAGCGGATCGGGTTACAAGTCTTGTTCTCACCATAAAAGGAGATATTCAACTCTTCATCGATCCCCAATTTGAAAACATTCTCCAAAACTTCACTTTTAAGTAGTGGATGTAACAAAGGATTTTGAAGTAATAACTTAACACAATCTAAATAGTTTTTCTTATCAAACTCACGAAGGCTTCTGATTAACTGGATCTGATCGACCACATTCATTGTGACGATCGAACTGATTTTAGCCTTGATCTCCTTCATTTTTGGTTTAAATGAACGGATATGACGCTCCTCTGATAATTGGACCCGTGCTTTGAAGTCATCCACAAATTTTTGTTGGATCGTCGATAACTTGTTTTCTTTATAAAAATGGAGCATCTGATTGGCTAATAAATAATCATTATTTTCCACGACGATGTCCACTGCTAATTTAGCAGCATCGGGATCACTCAAATAGTAATTGAAGTAATCCAAGATCACTGCTTCAGCTTGATCAGCATCTTTTTGATTTAGTAAGGCAGCAGCCAATCCTTGATTGATCAAAAAAGTCTGCTTGATGCTGTACGCTTGTGAGTACAAATCGACAGCATCTTGCCAATTTCCCTTATCAAATGCATCATCAGCTTGATCTAATATCCTTTTTAGATTATTTGAATCGTCCATTTTTTACCTCGTTATAATAAAAAAAGCTGTGACAAAAAGTCCTAGCTTCTCTTAAATCATTCTTTACAAAGTATTGTGCTGATTATACTTATTTACTTTTTGATTTACGATGTCTGTTTTGATTAACTTCCATAATAACAGGCAAAATCACTGGGTGACGATTTGTTTGTTCATATAAGAAATGATTTAGTTTCTCACGAACGCCCTGTTTCAAGTCTGACCAGTCAAAATCCTTACTATTTTGCAAGTAATCGGTAATTTCCTTAACGATCAAGTCTGAACTCTCGCTAAGCAAATCACGACTGGTTCTCATATAAACGAAACCACGTGCAGTGATCTTTGGCTTAGCAACAACTTTTTTCTTTTTCCTGTCAATCGTGGCAACAGCAATGAAAACACCATCATCAGCCAATAGTTCACGATCACGTAAAACGATACTACCAATATCACCAACACCGATACCATCGATCATCGTATCTCCAGCATCGATTCCTTTACCGATATAGAATTGACCATTTTCATAATTCAAAACATCGCCTTTTTTAGTTAGGAAAATGTTTTGATAAGGAATACCTGTTTCGTGGGCGATCCTAGCATGTGAATCGAGTAAACGATATTCACCTTGAACTGGGATAACGTTAGCTGGTTTCAACAGATTTATCATCAATTGAAGATCAGTCTTATTAGCGTTACCTGAAGGGTGCATATCATCCCCTAATGCCTTGACCTCAGCATCGGTCCGGTAGATCATATCTCTTGTCTTGGCAAAAGTCGTATCTAGAGAGTGTGACGGCGTCGTAGCAATAAAGACTAAATCACCTTTTTCAATATTAAATTTAGTTTTTGCGGATGGATTTGCCATCTTTTGCAGCAACTTAATGGGCTCACCCATTTTACCTGTTTCGATCACAACTAAATCTTTTTGATCGATTTTTGACAATTCTTTGTTAGTAACGAGTAGTTCTTTATTTTTGATTTCCAAATACCAGAGCTTCATTGCTGTTTTAAGAATCTTCTCAGCATCCATGCCAGATAAATAAACTCGTCGATGTGTTTTATCAGCTGCATCAAGGATCTGTTGCATCCGTTGAATATTTGATGCTACTTGAGCAACGATGATTCGACCCTCATGATAGCTGAATGTATCGAGGATATAATCATAAATATCAGTTTCGTTAGAATTTTCATATGGTGATTCAGCATTAGCGGAGTCACTCAATAAAGCAATAACGTTTTCGTTACCAATCTGAGCAATGCGACCTAAATCAGTCTTGTACAATGGTAAGGCAGCCTGATCAAACTTGAAATCACCTGTGTAGACAATCTCGCCTTCTTGAGTCTTGATGACTGTACCTAATGAATCAGGAACTGAGTGAGTCGTCTTGAAGAAGGATACTGTTGCTTCAGCAAAATCAATTGCTGTCTTCTCATCGATTACATGGAAATTATTAAATTTCTTGCTTCGAGGATCATTTGAACAGACAATCTTAGCAAGTTCAATTGTCATTTTGGCACCGAAGACTGGGATATCGTAATCGCCAACCAAATAAGGAAGTGCACCAATAGCATCAGCATGTCCATGGGACAAGAAGATACCAACGACTTTATGGATATTTTCTTTAATATAAGTCATATCAGGAACAACAACATCGATCCCATATAAATCGTTATCTGGATATTGTAATCCAATATCTAAAATATAAATTTCATCATTTACTTCAACAGCGTACATATTTTTTCCAGTCTCACGTACGCCACTTAGAATCATAATTTTAATTTTTTGACTCATTTTTTCATCTCTCATTTCATAAAAATAGCATAGATCACAAAATTATTTTGCGCTTTTTTAAGTCCATTTAGACTACTTGAGCTATACCTGAGTAATATTCTAGCACATTGTGAAGTACAATAAAAACATAATAAAAAAGGAGACCCGCAGGGTCTCCTTTTGATAACAATTTTATTAACGACGTAAACCTAATGACTTAATCAATTCACGGTAACGTTGAACATCCTTGTTTCTCAAGTATGATAACAAGTTACGACGGTGACCAATCTTCTTAAGCAAACCAACATATGAATGGTGGTCTTTCTTGTTTGTCTTCAAGTGAGCGTTCAATGCGTTGATGTCATAAGTTAAAACAGCAACTTGAACTTCTGGAGAACCTGTGTCTCCTTCTTTACGTGCATATTGTTTAATAACTTCGTTCTTTTTTTCTTTTGAAATAGCCATGCTTTTTCACCTTTTCCTATATTATTTAGCCATACTATGCAAAACGTTGGTGACTCGTTTAACAGAGTGATGGTTAACACAGATATAAACATTACTATATTTAGCAACTTTTTTCAAGGATAGTTTTTTTGAACTATTCATTGCATTGCGTGCTGACCTTAGGTATAATACACGTATTGTGTTTATAACAAAAGGTAATCGGAGGTGAAATAAATGCCACAAATTAAATCAGCTATCAAACGTGTAAAGACTGCCGAAAAAGCTAACCTTCGCAACAACGCACAAAGAAGTGCTATGCGTTCTGCAATCAAGAACTTCGAAACAGTTGTTGCAAACAATGGTGACAATAAAGAAGACTTATACAGAACAGCTGCCCGTGCAATTGATATGGCTAAATCAAAAGGATTGATTAAAGCTAATAAGGCTGCACGTGACAAGTCACGTCTTTCAAAACAAGCAAACTAATAAATTTGTAAGCAGCATATTTGTTGCTTATTTTTTTTACCCTCAAAAGGGCCAATCATAATGATTGGCCCTTTTTGAATGCTTTAGGCAAATTTGGCAATAAAAAGGTCGAACAATAATTCTTTATCACCTTGTCCAGACTTAACTTGATAATCCAGCTCTACTATTTGATGAAACATATTGACTAATTGACTGATCTTCAATTTTCTGGATTGTTGTAAAGACATTTTGACTCGATAAGGGTGTATCCGCAATTGCTTAGCTATTGTAGACTCACTCAGACCCTTCTGACTCAATATTTTGGTTTGAATCAACGATCGTAATTGAGATGTGAAAATAGCTGTCAATAAAATTGGATCGATCTTCTGTAAAAGAAATTGACGGTATAATTCTTCTGCTTGAGTGATATTTTTCTGCAGGATCTGATTCATTAGGTCAAAGACGTTATCATCTAGACTTTGTGGAACCAACTGATCAACTGCCGCTTGGTCAATTGTCTTCGTCCGTAAAGCATATAATTTCAGCTTATTGAGTTGATTAAGCGCATCCGAATAACTGCCTTTTGTTTTAGAGATCAAGAGATCTAGCGCCTGAGGTTCAATTTTGAAGTTCTCAGTTGCCAATTGACTTTGAAGAGTCTTTGCAAGTAAATGATTATCCAACTTACCTGCTTCAACATTCACGGCGTTTTTCTTCAATTGCTTATTGATTTTTTTTCTAGCATCTAATTTTTCATAATTAGCAAAAATGACTAGTACAGTCGAGGGTGCAGGATGCTGAATGTACTTGATCAAAACATCTGGGTCCTGGTCAACTGTATGTCGTTTTTTCTCAGCCGTCATAAAATAAGGATTGTCAGCAAAGACTAATCGACGTTCACCAAAAAACGGTGCAGAGATGGCTTCACCTACTAAATCAGCTAGAGGAACATCCTCTAAATCAAAGCTAGAGAAATTCATTTCTGCTTCCTCTGGAGTCAATAAATGCTTGAAAGCCGTTTGAATCTGACTAATGAAGGCAGACTCTTGTCCAGTCAAATAATATACTGGTTCGATCTGCCCCTTTTTTAGTTGTTGCTTTAGTTCAGTTAATTTCATTTAATTCTTCCTCAAAAACGTTGTTAGGCGCTCATGGCCAAATGGATAATAATACCAAGTAATCATACCACAATCGGCCGTGTTCAAGCTTTTGATTTGATGCTCCTTCAAACGTGATAAAGTCTCTTTATTAGGATGGCCGTATCGATTATGGCGTCCCGCAGAAATAAACGCTATTTGAGGCCTGGTTTGATCAAGTAATTTATCCCCACTGGCAGTTTTAGACCCATGATGTCCGGCTTTTAAATAATCTATTTTAAAAGCACCTAATTCTAAAATCTTGTTTTTATTTTCTATATCGAGATCACCAGTAAACAACCATTTTTTAGTTCCTTGCTCGGATAACAGTGTCAAAGAATCACCGTTCTC
Organism: Companilactobacillus versmoldensis DSM 14857 = KCTC 3814; assembly: GCF_001434295.1. Taxonomy (GTDB): domain Bacteria; phylum Bacillota; class Bacilli; order Lactobacillales; family Lactobacillaceae; genus Companilactobacillus; species Companilactobacillus versmoldensis. The sequence continues at coordinate 68,780 of NZ_AZFA01000003.1, forward strand.
ACCAATACTTTTCTTGTTAGGCCACAAAACCTGCCAATTGCTACGTCCGATTTGAAAATCATCGCCCCTTTTTCGTTTTTGGAAAATAATTTGAGGATGCTTGTCGATAGTATCTTTTATCCTTTTATTTTGCTCTAAACCGATCCCAAAATTGACTCGTTGGACTGGGAAACTATCCAATAAAGTTGTTAAATTGCCAATATGGTCGACATCTTTATGTGATAGAAAAACTTCATCGATTTTTTTTATACCTCGATAATGCAAGTAAGGAATCGTTGACTGTTTAACTTGATCATTGGTAATCCTTTTTTGCCAAGGCTTTTGGGGGAAACCCAATTTACCTGCTGTATCGATTAAGATTATTTTGCGAAACCCCGGCGTAGTAACCAAAATACTATCACCTTGGCCAACATCAATAATTGAAACACTGCCAAATATAGGGATTTTGATATAAATGACTGTCGATATAAACAGAAGGCAAAAATATTTTAATGGTCGGCGCCAAATTCTTTCCTGATTAAGCTGCAATAAAGCTAGGATCAATAACACCAGCACTATGACAATGGGAAATTGACCAATCACAAGATTCAATTCTGATAATTGGGATAATCGATCCATCAGTGAATACATGTACGAGAAAATATCATTAAAAACATTCCAGATTGATAAAAAACTTGGGAAGATGGCTGCCAGAATGGTGGTTGGCAAAATCAAATACATGAATATCGGGACAAAAACAATATTCATCAATAAAATTAGTAGATTAAATTGATAAGTATAGAAACAAATAATGGGCAGACTAACAAGATTCATTTTTAAAGTCGACTCAAAAATACTTTTAGCTGTCAAATATAATAGTGATCCTGCCAGAACAAAGCTCAACTGACCGCCCATCTCAATTAGAGCAAACGGATCAATCCATAAACAAATCAACACAGTTAAAGCAAATATATCTAATTTTGAAGATTTAAGCGAAAATTTTTTCAAAATAATCGTCACGATCGATAAAACCACTGCACGACAGATACCTGTTTTTAAACCTACAAAGATCGCAAATATCGGCAATATCAATAATAAGATCCAGTCGATGAACTCAATCGTGATATGAAGTGCCGAAGTAATTTTTTTTAAAATCGTAATCAATAAAAGTACGTGCAGTCCTGACAAGCTGAACAGATGAATGATCCCTAAAACACTCAATGTTTGCAAAACACCGTTATCATTTGGACCACTGTACCCTACCAGTAAGCTTTGCGTGTGTATTCGAAGCCATTTCGGCAGTTGCTGCAAATAATTAATGAAACTGATCCGAACCTGATAGATCCATCCCGTCAAATCATGAGGCTCAGCAATCCGTAAATTAGTTATCTTGTCGATTTCGACTGTTTGAAATACATGATGATGATTAGAATATCTCTTAAAATCAAATTCTCCGGGATTCCTTGCTCCATCAATTTCTTTTATCGTTTTGATTTTTATAACCGCAGACTGAACCGTTTTATCACTTTGCCACCGACTTTTTTCAAAGGGAGTTTTCAGCCAGTAGAAAAATTGTGCTTTATTACGTCCATTATCAATTTGGCCACTCAGCAAGTCACCATTGACTTTTAATTTATCAGGCAAAAATTTAACTTGCTGTGTTTGATTCTCATGGCCGAAATTTTGATAGTGAATAATTTTTTAATTGACGACCACAAAATATCCGCCAAAAATCAGCAAAAATAATACTGTGACGATCATAATAGGTGTTTTTTTCAAACAAACTATCCTGACCATCAATAAAAGAAGGATTATTGCTGAGATCCATTTAACATCAGTAAAAAACCAAGTTGAAAGAACTGTTACCGACAAAGCTGGAAAAATCCAAAAATTTTTCACTAGACTGTTAAAGAATCCTTCAATGATTCAATCGATTTATCACCGAATCCACCGACCTTTTTCAAATCTTCTATTTTGGAAAAATTACCATTTTTTTGTCGATAATTGAAAATTTTTTCGGCTTTTTTAGGACCGATTCCATGAACATTCTTGAAATCATCAGGAGTGGCTGAATTTAAATTGACCTTTTGTTCACTGCCTCCAGTGCTAGATGACGTCTGCGATGCTGTTGCTGTTGGAGGAGTCTCTCCTTTTTCAGGAACAAAAATTTTCATTGAATCAGTTATTTTTTGAGCCTGGTTCAATTGATGAATATCTGCGCCTTGACTAAGACCACCAGCCATTTGGATTGCATCTTGGACGATCGAACCATTAGACAAACGATATACTCCAGGTTTATTGACTGCTCCTGATATGTCAATAACTAAAATTTTATTTCCTTTTTGCGAAGATTTTATCTTACTGTCCTTTTCCGATGTAACTTGATTCACCTTAGATACCATTGGTTCAGATGGTTTAGTTGGTTGCTCCATTTGATGAACTACAAAATAACCAACTACCAAAATGCTAAGAACTCCTATAATGATTTTATTCTCTTTGATTACCTCTATTACTTTATCCATTTCATCACCTCAAAACTAAATTACGCAAAAAATTGAGATGATTGCAAAAAAAGCTCCAGTTGAATTTTCAACTGGAGCTTAAATTATTTTATGTAATAAAGTTATTTTTTCAAATAACTAATAGCATCATTCAAATTCTTAACTGGCACGATCTTCATATTAGTATGAATTTTTTTAGCAGCTTGTTTAGCTAAATGATAGTTATTAACGTAATCAGGATCATATTTCTTGATTTCCTTAGTTACTGGATCATTGGGTGCAAAGAAAATCATAGCCCCTTCAGCTGAAGCAGCATAAACCTTCTTGTCGATCCCTCCGATTGGTCCAACTGTGCCATCAGGAATGATAGTACCGGTACCGGCGACTATTCGACCTTTTTTAAGATTTTGATGACTGATCTGTGAATATACTTGTAAGGTGAACATCAGTCCAGCCGATGGACCGCCAATTTCACCAGCATTGATCGAGGTCGGCGGATCACCTTTCGCCACCGAATCATCGGTCAACGTTATACCTAATCCATATCGCTTAGTTTGGGCCAATTTAACTAAGCTACCGCTAGTAGTCTTAGTCTTACCATCACGAACGAATTGAATTGAAACATGGGAATTTTTATTTTGTTTTCTTACATAGTTAATAAATTGCGTGGAACTCTTGAATTTATAACCATTAATCGAATTGATAGTGTCACCGATTTTCAATTTGTTTTTGAAATCAGAGTTTTTGGTGACATCCATGATATAAACACCCTTATAGACCTTCTTAAAAGGTTTGTGGGTCTTACTGTATGCTGCTTGGATGGCATTATTGGTAGCTGATTTCATATAATATTGCTGAACTTGGAAATACTGTTGACTATCTTCATCCCCCATTAATGCTTGTTGAGGTGTGACCGTCTCAAAATCATTCCCTAAAGCTCTAATCAAAAAATATGGTGTTGCCTTAGTTAATCCAACTGTCGTTAACAATAAATCACCTTTTGATTTATCATGTTTACCATCAACTTTGACGTATTGCGAAGTCGACTCCGCACTGCCAGGGACTTCGATATAATAATTGGTTGGAAAATAGAAGAATAATACAACCAAAACAACTATAAAAATTCCACCGAGTATCTTATTCCGAGATTTATTAAATTTCAACTTGTTAGTTTCCCTTCTGTACTCGTTTAGTTAACTCCACTGCTACGTGCTGAGAAACAAATTTAGTGATATCACCATTAAACTTAGCAACTTCCTTGATCATCGAAGAAGAAATAGTACTGTATTTGCTGTCAGAAATGAAAAATATCGTTTCGATATCATCATCAATTGCACGATTTATCGAAGAAACACCAGATTCATAGCCAAAGTCATCAGCATTACGCATCGACCGAACCAAAAAGTGAGCACCCTGCTCTTTGGCTAAGACAGTCGTCAATTTATCTTCACCATCAATAACGACCACATTATCCAAATCAGCGGTTTCTTCCTCGATAAATTGCTTCTTTTCTTCATAAGTAAACAAATATTTTTTTGATGTATTAGTCATCGGAGCAACTACAAGCTTGTCAAATAGTTTTGCTGCTCGTCTGATAATATCAACATGACCATTTGTGATTGGATCAAAGCTACCCGCATAGAGTCCAATTCTTTGAGACATTAGTTACCTCCAAATTTATACAAAACGACCTTTGTATCTTTATAATCTTTTTTTCTTAACAATTCCACACTTCCAAGACCGACCAAATCTACATCGTAGTCAGTTTCATCAACAATAATTGCATTATCAGCCAATAAATTATTGTCGATCATTGTTTTGATCAAATCCTCGGTGATCTTCATCCGATATGGTGGATCCAAAAATACCAAATCAAATTTAAGAGACTGTTCAGAAAAGGAGAGCAAAGCATCATTAGCAGATCTTTTCATGATGCTGAATTGCTCCGCATGTCTAGTTTTTTCAACATTTTCGGAAATAACGTTGATTGCCTTATAGGCCTTATCTACTAAATAAGCCTTCTCATACCCTCTTGAAACTGCTTCTATACCTAAAGAACCAGTCCCAGCAAATAGGTCCAGGGCAATCCCTTGTTTAAAGTAAGGAGTTATCATGCTGAACATGGCCTCCTTTACTTTACCGGAGGTTGGCCGAGTATTTTTACCGGGAACTGGTTTTAAGTTTAAACCGCGAAACGAACCTGAAATTACCTTCATTTATTCTTCTCTCTCAGAATTTTTTTCGGGGATCTTCATGGCAAAGTGTTCATCTAACTCTTTTCGGTGTGCCATGGAGATCCGTTTAACATATTTTTTTGTTTTCAATTCACTTTTTACTTTAGCTACACGATCGGAATTGATGTACATTATGACATATTTCATTTTTGGTGATGAATAATAAATTGTTCCAAATCTTTGTAGTTTACGTTTCCATTTCATCGAATACAACCAGACATAAATAGCCTGGCGTTCAGTTTTTTCAAACATTGAATCACCTTAACTTTTTACTTTGAAACTTTTCAGTAGCTTCCAGATTTAATGCGATCCCTAAAGCGACCGATAAAATCATCATACTGGAACCACCATAACTAATAAACGGTAAAGTAACACCGGTCAAGGGAATAAACCCTAACAATCCACCAACATTTAAGAAAATTTGTGTGAAGAAGATTGTTGCTATTCCATATAAAACTAATGATGTGTATGTATTCTTTGTGCGTAATCCCACCAATAGAAGTCGGAAAATAATCAAAGCTAGCAATCCTAGGACCACTAAAACACCTATGACACCCAATTCCTCACTAATAATTGCCAAAATAAAATCAGTATGTGGTTCTGGTAGGTAACCTCTTTTTTGAATACTGTTACCTAACCCAACACCAAAGATACCACCGTTACTTATTGCGTAAAAGGAATTGACCAGCTGTGCACCAGCCTTTTGTTCCAATTGGAACGGATGCAGCATGGCCATGATCCGTTGATACTTATAACCGCTGATCAAAAATGACGGTTTAAATATTAAAACCACACTCATAAATACTACCCCTGCTGCCACGATACTGCCATCGAGAATAGAAATGATTTTCGTGGGAATCGATGATGCGGAGATCATTACCAAGGTGATGATTCCTAAAATGAACGCACCACCAAAATCAGGTTGAATTCCAACCAATAAAATAATCACCAACAGAAAAGCAATTTGACGCCAGTTATCACCGATAATATGGCCAAATTTTGCATCAGTTAAACGTTGCTCCTTATTGGACAATACTAAGGCCAGATATAGTACAAAAACTAACTTAGCTAACTCTAAAGGCTGAAAATTTATCGGTCCTAACGTCAGCCAAGCTGAAGCACCATTAACACGGCTACTTGGATTAACTACTCCCATGATAAGCAGAACTATCAATGATATCAAAGTAATTAATCCTAAGACTGACAAAATCCCGCGGCTTTTCAAGATACTGAGCCTCAAGGAAAAAACTATATAGCAAAGAATCAGTCCCAGAACAACATAAAAAGCCTGTTTAACTAAATATTGGGTGGTGCTTCCGCCATTTACCATATTATTATAAAAGCTTGCTGAATAGACCATAACTACTCCGATCCCCAGCAAGATGAGATACGGGATAACGATCCACAGGTCAATAAATTTTAATTTTTTCACATTCAAACTCCCGAAATCTAATAATAAGATTATACCACCAATCAAATTATCGTTACTACCATCAATAGTTTATCAAATATAATATTCAAAAAAAATGAGTACCTCATTTTTATGAGATACTCATTCATTTTAACCTAACATTAGTAGCTTAACTTAAATTAAGCCTTTTTTGACATTTTACGTTGCTTGTCATACTTTTTACGTTCATTTGTATCAAGAATCTTCTTACGAAGTCTAACAGTCTTAGGTGTTACTTCACAAAGTTCATCTTCGTTCAAGAATTCAATTGATTGTTCAAGTGACATATCTTTTGGAGTCTTGATAGCGGCAGCATGATCTTTACCAGAAGCACGAGTATTTGTAAGGTTCTTACCTTTAGTAACAGTAACCGCGATATCTTGGTCACGATTACTTTCACCAACGACCATACCTTCGTATACATCAACACCAGCACCGATAAATAATGTTCCACGATCTTCAACTGATTGCAAACTATATGTAGTAGATGGACCTTGGTTGATTGAAACTAAAGCACCAGTTCTTCTACCTGGTTCCCAATTCTTAACAACTGGCTTGTATTCAGCAAATGTGTGGTTCATGATTCCATAACCACCAGTCATTGAAAGGAACTCTGTTGAATAACCGATCAAACCACGTGATGGGGCTGAGAATACCAAACGAGTTTGGCCATTTCCAGTACTTTCCATGTTAGCCATGTCACCTTTTCTTTGTGACATTGAATCAATCACGGAACCAACGTATTCGTCAGGTGTATCGATTGTAACTTCCTCAAATGGCTCGCTGTTGACACCATCGATATTCTTGTAGATAACTTCTGGACGTGAAAGTTGCAATTCAAATCCTTCACGACGCATTTCTTCAACAAGGATCGAAAGATGAAGTTCACCACGACCTGAAACCATCCATGTACCAGCTGTACCAGTATCTTCAACCTTAAGAGAAACATCAGTATGAAGTTGTCTTCTCAAACGATCGTCGATCTTTCTAGCTGTAACTTCTGTACCTTCACGACCAGCAAATGGAGAGTCGTTTTGCAGGAACATCATTTGTAGTGTTGGTTCATCAATTCTCAATAATGGCAAAGCTTCTTGGTGGTCAACTGGCGTAACAGTTTCACCAACATAAATATCTTCCATACCAGAAACAGCAATTAGGTCTCCGGCTTTAGCTTCAGTGATATCTACTCGATCCAAGCCCATGAAACCAAATAACTTAGTAACTCGGAAGTTCTTCGTCGAACCGTCCAACTTCATAACTGTAACGGAGTCACCAACTTTAATCTTACCTCTGAAGACACGTCCAATACCAATACGACCAACGTAGTCGTTGTAGTCTAGTAAGGCAACTTGGAATTGTAATGGTTCGTCTGAATTGTCAACAGGAGCTGGAATAGTCTTGATGATAGTATCAAACAATGGAACCATTGTGTGTTCTTGATCTGCAGGATCTGATGAATAACTTGATGTTCCATTGATAGCTGAAGCATAAACAACAGGGAATTCAAGTTGGTCATCGTTAGCACCTAATTCGATAAACAATTCAAGAACTTCATCCACAACTTCTTCTGGACGAGCACCTGGACGGTCGATCTTATTAATAACAACGATTGGTGTCAAATGTTGTTCAAGAGCTTTTTTAAGAACGAAACGTGTTTGTGGCATTGTTCCTTCATAAGCATCAACAACTAGCAATACACCATCAACCATTTTCATGATACGTTCAACTTCACCACCGAAATCGGCGTGTCCTGGTGTATCCAAAATATTAATCTTTTTGTCCTTATAATCAACCGCTGTATTTTTGGAAAGGATTGTGATACCACGTTCTCTTTCAATTGCGTTTGAATCCAAGGCACGATCTTGGATTTGATAATGTTCCCCTAATGTATCTGATTGTTTTAACATTTCGTTAACTAAAGTAGTCTTACCGTGGTCAACGTGGGCGATAATAGCAATATTTCTAATATCTTCTCTTCTTTTAGTCAAATTACTTCTTCCTTCCATATAACAGTGATTGAATAACTTGCAATAAAAAAACTGTGATTGTAACTCACAGTTTAAGCTAAATTTTAACTGTCTTGAGTACTTCTGAAACTGCTTTCTTTGTACCAGCTATTACGACTTGTGATTGTAGCATATCAACGGGCTTCTCGTCAACTCTTGCAACGCTCAAACCCAAGCTCTCACAAAGAACTCGACCAGCTGCTAAGTCCCATGGTTTCAAGTATGACATGTAAATAATTTCTTTTCCAGTCAATAAGTGTTCAAAAACTATTCCTGCACAACCAAAAATCCGAATACCACTACTCTTACCAACCACATCTTGGGTATTCAAATAATTTTTCAGTACCATCGGTCCACTGATGACCACTAGGCCTTCTTTTAATTCCTGATTGATTGGCTCAGACAATCGTTGATCATTTTCAAAGACACCTAGCTCTGGGCCACCATGGTAAATCTTATCTTGCATGACATTGATGATAGCTCCTACAAATGGCTCACCATCTAAATATACTCCGACCATCGAAGCAAAGCTATCATGACATTTAACGAAATTCATCGTTCCGTCAATTGGATCAACAAAGAAGACCAAGCCAGACATCGACTTGATATCGTCACCAAAACCTTCCTCACTTACAACGGAGGAATCTGGATAGTGTTCTTTAATTATTTCAACAATCCCCTTCTCAGTTGATTTATCAAAATTTGTCACTAAATCATTGGGACCAGACTTAGTGTTAACATTCTTGTTCATTTTAACTTCTTTTACTAGTTTGCTAACTACATCATGAAGTAGTCCAACCAGAAAATTATCTATTTCTTGACTTTTTTCTTTCATTATGAAGCCTGACTTTCTCGTTACTTGGTGTGGAGCGACTTTGTTTAAAAGCTTGATAAATTGAATAACCGGATTCTTCCTCAAATTGACGATCAAGTTGCTTTTGTTCCATTTTCATTGGCACAACGCGGCAAAATTGACGATATTTATCCATAAAAGTATCTTTTTTTATTCCAGTTTCATATACGGCCTCAACTGCATTATATAAAGCAATTACATCAACAATATCTTGCTCAGACCATTCACTGTCAAGCGGGTAACTATAATTCGGTCTCATGTCGATCTCCTCCATCCCTTACCTCTTTACTATACAAAAAAAGCGATGCAATTGCATCGCTTTTAATAAACTTTAAATATGTGTAGGATAACCAATCAAGATATCAGCAGCTTCTTGAACTGGTTCGCCAAGTGTTGGATGTGGATGAATTGTTAATGCAACATCTTCTGCATTTAATTGACAATTGATTGCCAAACTCAATTCAGAAACTAATTCACTTGCACCAGGTCCAACGATTTGACCACCAATCAAAGTACCAGTCTTCTTGTCGGCAACTAATCTAACAAATCCTTCAGCTTCGTCTAAGGAAACCGCACGTGCATTACCAGCAAATGGGAATTTGGCAACATTTGTATCAATTCCCTTATCATTTGCTTGTTCCTTTGTTAAGCCAACACTGGCCAACTCTGGATCAGTAAAGCAGACAGCTGGAACTCCAATAAAGTCATTAGCTGTGTTCTTACCTGAAATTGCACCAGCAGCAACTTTAGCTTCAAAGAAGGCCTTATGAGCTAGAGCAGGTCCAGCAACGATATCACCAACGGCATAAATGTTATCAACAGAAGTACGGCCTTGTTCATCAACCTCGATCAATCCATGATCATCAGTTTTAACATCTGTCATTTCCAAACCAAAATTGTCTGTATTTGGACGTCTACCAACTGTAACCATGCAATAATCAGCTTTAACTGTATCAGCTTTACCGTCGACTTCATAAGTAACAGTAACGTCATTGTCAGTTTCTTCGGCTTTTTTAGCCATGGCATTTGTGATGATTGTTACACCTTTAGCTTCCAAACTCTTCTTAACGATTGAAACCATATCCTTTTCAAAGTTAGGAATAATTTGTCCAGTACCTTCAAGAATTGTTACGTGAGCACCCAAATCAGCATATGCACCAGCTAATTCTGATCCAACATAACCACCGCCGATAACGACGAATTCCTTAGGGATTTCTGGTAAATTCAAACCACCAGTAGAATCGATGATACGTTTACCAAATTTGAAACCACGGATCTCAACAGGACGGCTTCCTGTGGCTAAAATCAAATTCTTGAATTTGATAGTTTGGCCGCCACCATTGTCCATAAATTGACGTGGGCCACTTGGCATGACTCTTAATTGAGTATTGCTATCAAGATAAGCTTCACCATTGATCAATTCAACCTTGTGTTTCTTAAGTAACATTTGAACACCATTAGTCATACGATCAACGACTTTTGTTTGCTTCCATTCTTGAGTCTTAGCAAAGTCAATTTCTGCACCAGTAGTTGTAATACCATAAACCGATGAATCACGGTCTTGCTTTAATCTATTACCTGCAGCGATCAATGCCTTAGAAGGAACACATCCAACATTTAGACATACACCACCAACGGTATCAGATTTTTCGATCACAGCAACGCTTTGACCGTATTCAGATGCACGGATGGCAGCAACATATCCACCAGGACCTGAACCAATAATAACTGTATCTTTTTCAATCACATTTTCTGCCATTTTTAAACTAACCCTCCATTAATAACATATCTGGATCATGTAGAAGCTTATTCAATAGATTCAATGCATTCTGTGCCAAAGCACCATCAATCAATCTGTGATCATAACTTAATGATAGCTTGAGCATCTTACCTACTTGAATATTGCCATCGTCATCGACATATGGTTCATTTGCAATTTTACCGACACCTAAGATAGCAACTTCTGGTTGATTGATAACTGGTGTAAACCAGCCACCACCAATTGAGCCAACATTACTGATAGTAATTGATCCGCCGGACATCTTGTCCATGCTTAATTTATTGTCATAGGCAGCTTGCGAATTTTCAGTGATCTCTTTAGCAATTTCAAACATACCCTTTGAATCAGCGTTCTTAATATTTGGAACGTATAGACCATGGTCGGTATTAGTTGCGATACCAACATTAAAGTAATGCTTGTAAACAATTTCATCAGTTGTATTATCAATTGATGCATTGAATTCAGGATATGCTTTCATAACAGCAACTAAAGCTTTGACAATGTATGGTAAGAATGTCAAATGGATATCTTGATCGGCAGCCATTTGCTTATATTTCTTACGATTTGCCATCAATGCTGAAACTTCCACGTCATCGAAACTTGTAACATGTGGTGCAATATCTTTACTGCTACGCATAGCTTTAGCAATGACTTTTCTAGTCATAGACATCTTTTCACGTGTTTCAAGTTCAGGTGTTTCTGATTTGTATGGTTTAACTGGTTCGGCTGTTGTAGTCTTTGCAGTCGATGCATCAGCTGAAGCTCCTTCAGCTGATGTGGCACCACTTTGAGCACCGTCAACATCGGCCTTTGTGATTTGACCGTGTTTCCCAGATGGAGAAACGGTTGAAAGGTCTACGCCTTTATCACGTGCATATTGACGAACTGATGGCATTGCCAAATAGTTCTTATCGGCAGAACCAGTTGCAGCTGCAGGTGCTGCAGTCTTGTCAGCAGTGTCTTCTGCTGGAGCTTCTTCCTTATTATCTTCAGATGCTGAATCATCTTTAGCAGCTGGAGCGTCATCATCAGGAGTATCTGGTGATCCATCGTCAATCACGATCAAAGTGTCACCCACTTCAACAGTATCTCCTTCTTGTGCTACAAGCTGTTTAACAGTACCGGATACAGGAGAAGGTAGTTCCTCAACTGATTTATCATTTTGGATTTCAACTAAAGAATCATCTTCTTTAACTTGATCTCCTTCTTTAACAAGCCAGCTAGCAACTTCACCTTCGGCCATTCCTTCACCTAATTCAGGTAATTTAAATTTAAAGGCCATGTTTAGAACCCTTCCCTTCTATGCATTAAAAAATTAGTAGTTTAAAATTTCATTTGCTTTTTCAACAATTTCATCTGCGCCTGGAATCCAATAATCTTCACCTTGTGCAAATGGATAAACACTATTTGGAGCGGCAACTCTACCAATTGGTGCATCGAGAGAGAGGATGGCATCTTCAGAGATTGCGGAAGCAACTTGTGCTCCAACACCTGCCATCTTTTGTGCTTCTTGAACAACAACAACTTTATGAGTCTTCTCCAATGACTTAAAGATAGTAGCTGTGTCAATTGGTGAAACAGTTCTCAAGTCAATGATTTCTACAGAAATATTATCTTTTGCCAAAGTTTCAGCAGCTTTTTTAGCTTCGTTTACCTCGGCACCATAAGCCACGATAGTTAAATCTGTTCCTTCTTGAACAACATTTGCCTTGTCCAAAGGAACTGTGTACTTGCCATCAGGAATATCATCTTTCATTGAACGATATAACTTTAAGTTTTCCAAGAACATAACTGGGTCATTATTTTCAACAGATGAGATCAATAATCCTTTGGCATCATATGGATTACTTGGCATTACAACACGTAATCCTGGAACACCTGTAAAGAAGTTTTCCAAATTATCAGCGTGCATTTCAGCAGTATGTGTACCACCACCATAAGGTGTACGGATTGTTACTGGAGAAGTTTGTTTGCCGTTGAAACGGAAACGCATTCTAGCCTGTTGACCTGCAATTTGGTCAATGGCTTCAAATGAGAATCCCATGAATTGAATTTCTGGAATTGGACGGAACCCTTTAAGTCCAAGTCCGGTAGCTAGTCCTAAAATACCTGATTCAGCTAAAGGAGTATCGAAAACACGATCTTCGCCATACTTGTCTTGTAGGCCTTGAGTGGTTCTGAAAACACCACCGTTTTTACCGACATCTTCACCGAAGATCAATGTCTTTGGATCGTCTTCCAAAACGATATCCAAAGCATCAGTGATTGCTTGAATATAGGTTTTCTTTGACATTATTAGTTCGACTCCTTTGCTTCAAATTTTTCGATTTCTTGCTTCATTTCTGGAGTTGGGATCTCGAAAGTACGTTTCAACATATCTGAGACTTCATCCTTAGGAGCTGCATCAGCTTCCTTGATATCGTCCTTAAATGAAGCTTTGTACTCTTCAACGAGTTTATCCTCTTGCTCATCTGACCAAAGTCCCTTATCTTCCAAGACTTTTCTTAGACGAATGAGTGGGTCTTTTTCATGCCAAGGTTTGACTTCTTCTTCTGTTCTGTAACGTTTTGGATCATCACCAGCACTTGAGTGAGCACCGTAACGATAAGTCAACGTTTCAATCATAACTGGACCGTTTCCAGCTGTGATGTAATCACGAGCAGCCTTAGCAACTGTGTAACAAGCCAAGATATCCATACCATCTACTTGAACACTTGGGATACCAGCAGCAACGGCTTTTTGTGATAGTGCAGGAGCAGCAGTTTGCTTCTTCCTAGGAGTAGAAATAGCGAAACCATTATTTTGAACGATGAACAGTACAGGAGCTTGATAAGCACCGGCAAAGTTCATACCTTCATAACTATCACCTTGAGAAGTACCACCATCACCTGTATAAGTGAAGGCAATAGTGTCCTCTTCCTTGTTCTTCTTGATACCCAAACCAACACCGGCAGCTTCATCATATGCAGCACCAATAATGATTTGTGGCATCATTGAGTTTGCTTTATATTCATTACCTAACACGTGGCCACGTGACCAAAGGTAAGCTTCAGTAACAGTAGCACCATGTTGGATAAGTTGTGGAACGTCACGGTATGCAGGGAGTAGGTAATCTTGTTTCTTCATTGCCAAAACAGTACCCATCTCGGATGCTTCCTCACCTTCGGTCGGAGCATAAAATCCCATCCGTCCTTGACGAGAGAAGTTCATAGTTTGTTCATGCAATGCACGTTCCCAAACCATCTTTTTCATAAATTCAACTAAGTCGTCATCAGAGAATGAATCAAATGCATCTTGATCCACTACCTTAGAATTTTCATCCAAAATCTGAATTGGCTTAGGTAAATTTGCCAAGTCTTTCTTAATTGCTTCAAAATCAACAACTGATTTATTTGCCATTATTCACATTCCTTCCATAAAAAGCTAAAACGCTCACAAATTTTTGTAAGGGTTTTCAATAACTTTAGTTTATCATTGTTAACAGAAAAGACAAGTTCATTTCTGTAACAATTTTCATTTTTAATTTAAATCGATTTCATTATCAGATTTACCGTTGTTCAATTCATCCATCATTGAATCGAGTGAGATCGTTGCCATGTTCTTTACAGCGGTAGTTGTATAAAAGGCAATATGTGGTGTCACGATAATCTTAGGATTATCGATCATCTTACTCAAAAGTTGATCATCTAATTGTTCTGAACTGCGATCTGTATTGAAAATCCCAACTTCATTTTCATATACATCCAAAACGGCACCAGCCAATTTTTCTGAAACGACGGCATCATAAAGATCCTGAGTATTGATCAAATCACCACGCCCAGTATTTACAACAATCGCATTATCTTTCATTCCCTTGATCGTATCTTTATTGATGACAGTGTTTCCTTTGCCTAAACTTGGTAAATGAAGTGTCACAACATCCGATTTCTGTAACAATTCCTCTAATGAGTCAACATATAGTCCTTGTTTTTCAATATCTGGATTTTGATACTTATCAAAAGCAAGCACCTTAGCACCAAAGCCTTGATAAATTTTGATAGCTGCTCGACCGATCCGACCAGTTCCGGCAACACCAACAGTCAGTTCGTTTAATTCACGTCCGATATCAGGTGCCCATTTGAAATTATGTTTATCAACTTTTCTGATCATTGATTTCATGCTTCTTAGTAAAATCATCAGGCCAGTGACTGAATATTCAGCAATCGCAGTTGGTGAATAACTAGGAACATTCGTCAATTTGATATCATTTTTCTTTAAAGCATCAAATGGTACATTATCGACACCGACATTACGTAATGACAAAACATGAATATCAAAATCATGCATTTTGTCAAAAATTGCAGGTTCATATGGTAGCTGTTGATAAGCAACAACACCATCAAACCCTTTTGCCTGTTCAATTGTTTGGGGATTCAATAAATCTGACACAATTTTAACTTCAACATTATTATCCTTAGACCATTCTTCAATGTATGGTCTTTCATCATCTCTAACACCGTAGTCAATGAGTTTCATTTTACAGTCCTCCAAAAAATCAATTTATAATACAGCTTAATCATAATTGGTCTTGACCATTAAACCAACCAATATCTGGATTAATAATCAAAACAATGAAAAAAATATTAAAATATTTGTTTTATTTTCAGTAATCCCCCTTTAAAATTTGTTAGCCTCAATGAACTTTTTGCAAGTATTTTTATGTAAACGTGTTCATTTGCCACACAATGCGATTCTACCATACAAGTTAATTTTTGAAAATTGTTAATCGGTCAAAGAAAATAATTTAATTTAGTAAAAAAAATTACTCAAGTACTTTATAATGTAGTTACTAGTTAATTTCAGGAGGCAATTATGTATTTAATGAAAGATATCGTCCGCGATGGTGACCCGGTTTTAAGAAAGGTCAGCCAAGACGTTAAGTTTCCTCTTAGCGATGAGGATAAAAAATTAGCTCACGACATGATGGAGTATTTAGTTAATAGTCAAAATGAAGAATTCGCTGAAAAACACCAATTACGCGCTGGCGTTGGTTTGGCCGCACCACAAGTTGGTGTATCCAAAATGATGGCTTCAGTTCTGGTACCTAATGAGGAAGAACCTGATAAGCCATTACTTAAAATCACTTTGATCAACCCTGTTATTGTTCGTAACTCAGTACAAAATGCAGCTTTAGATCAGGGTGAAGGCTGCCTATCCGTTGACAAAGATGTTCCTGGATTTGTACCCAGAGCCGACCGTATCACTATCAAATATGATGATTTTGACGGAAACTCTCAGACATTGCGTGTCAGAGATTACCCTGCTATCGTCTGTCAACATGAAATAGATCATCTAAATGGTCATTTATATTATGACAAGATCAATAAAAAGAATCCTTTCGAAGTTGATCCAAGCACAATCGTCATTTCCTAATTTGGCGCATTAATGACGGTCTATAAAGTATACTTGCAATTATATATATGTTAAAATTGTGGTACTTGTTGATTACTCAACCAAATGGACTGAAAAAAACTTAATTAAATAAAAACATTTAAAAATTTATTTTGAATCAACCAAAAGGAGAAATTATAGTGATATACAAAGTTTTATATCAAGAAACATCTCAAGATAACCCCCGTCGTGAATACACACATTCCCTATACATGGACGCTGAATCAAGTATCGATGTAAGAGAAGCAGTTGAAAATAATACAAATTATGACATTGAATTAATTCAAGAATTAGATGAAAAACATCTTGAATACGAAAAGCAAAGTCCTGATTTCAAACTCACGGAGTTTTAATTAATGACTTTAAAAGTTAAAAACAATGAAGTTTCTGTTTTCGCCATCGGGGGCCTTGGCGAAATTGGAAAGAACATGTATGGAGTTCAATACCAAGATGAATTGATCATTATTGATGCTGGTATTAAATTTCCTGAAGATGAACTATTAGGTATTGACTATGTAATTTCTGATTATAGTTACTTAGTAGAACATCAAGATAAAATCAAAGGTCTATTCATCACCCATGGTCACGAAGACCACATTGGTGGTATTCCTTATCTTCTTCAAAAGTTGCCAAACATTCCGGTATATGCTGGCCCATTAGCATGTGCTTTGATCAAGGGTAAACTTGAAGAACATGGCTTATTACAATCAACAAATTTGAATGTTTTAAGCGAAGATTCAGTAATCAAGTTCCCTAAAACAAGCGTTTCATTCTTTAGAACTACCCACTCTATCCCTGATACATTAGGTGTTGCAGTCCATACACCCGAAGGTATCATCGTTGAGACTGGAGATTTCAAGTTTGATTTGACGCCTGTTGCTGGCTTGCCATCACCTAATCTTCAAAGAATGGCAGCTTTGGGACAAGAAGGCGTCTTATTATTGATGTCTGATAGTACAAATGCTGAGATCCCTACTTTCTCAAAATCAGAACGTTCAGTTGGATTAACGATTCACCAAATATTTGAAACTATTCAAGGTCGGATAATATTTGCTACCTTCGCATCAAATATCTATCGTGTTTCTCAAGCTGTCGATGCAGCTATTCAACAAGGTAGAAAAATTGCTGTTTTTGGACGAAGTATGGAATCTGCGATTGAAAATGGTCGTGAATTGGGATATCTAAATATTCCAGATGAAATGATGATTGATCCTCATGAACTCAATCACGTACCAGCGATCGAAACCCTGATCCTTTGTACAGGATCACAAGGTGAACCATTAGCTGCTCTTTCAAGAATAGCCAATGGTACTCACCGCCAAATCACTATCCAACCTGGGGATACTGTTATTTTTTCAAGTAACCCTATTCCTGGTAACACAATCAGTGTTAACCACTTGATCAACCAACTTTCTGAAGCTGGTGCCGAAGTAATTCATGGGAAAGTAAACAATATCCATGCTTCAGGTCACGGTGGTCAAACAGAACAAGAACTGATGCTCCGTTTGATGAAGCCAAAATTCTTTATGCCAATTCACGGTGAGTATCGGATGTTGAAGATCCATACTGAATTAGCTGAACTATGTGGCGTCCCACAAGACCATTCATTCTTAATGGAAAATGGTGACGTACTAGCTTTAACTAAAAACTCAGCTCATCGTGCCGGTCACTTCCCTGCTGGAGACGTCTATGTCGATGGTAAAGGTGTCGGTGATATTGGAAACGTTGTTATCCATGATCGTCAATTACTTTCTGAAGAAGGTATGGTCGTGGTCGTTGCAACTATCGATTACAAGAAACACATCGTGCTTGCTGGACCAGATATTCTCTCTCGTGGATTTGTCTACATGCGTGAATCAGGTGAATTGATCAATCATGCTCAGAAACGAGTTTTCCATTTGATCAAAAATGCCTTTGATGACGATGAAGCCAATGTCACAGAGGCTCATCTAAAACGAATCATTATTGATGGGTTACAAGATTTCTTATATAAACGGACAGCTAGAAACCCTGTGATTTTACCAATGTTAATTTCAACTTCAATTTAAACAGATCAAAAAACAGATTATTGATCTGTTTTTTTATTTGGAATAAGGAGTCTTACCAGAATTATGGCCAAGATAAAAAAATTGGAAGTCATTTATAACCGAAAAGCCGGTAATGGACAATCTAAAGATTCATGGGAAAAGGTTGCTGAATTTTTAGGCAAAAATGATATCAACTTCAAGATGCATCAAACTAAACAAGATGGTGATGGCGTTATGATAGCCAAAATTTTAGCTGATGGGTTAGATCCAGCTACAATGATCCTAGTCATTGGTGGCGACGGAACTCTTAATCAGTCACTCAATGGCGTCATGCAGTCAAATCATCCTGACACACCATTAGCTTACATCCCAAGCGGTTCTGGTAATGATTTCAGTCGCGGGATCAAAATCAAGAAACAAAAGCCTTTAATCTTACTACAAAAGATCTTAGCGATGGAAAAACCAGTTTCAATCGATGTTGCCAAAGCCTCAAATTTGAAAACAAAAGTCACCAATTATTTTGTCAATAATATCGGGATCGGTTTTGATGCAAGTACGGTTTATTACACCAACCACTCCAAACGTAAAAACATTTTGAATCATCTACGATTAGGAACGCTTTCCTATGTCTCATCCTTGATCAAAGTTATTCGTCTTCAAAAAGGTTTTCCAATCAAAGTCGAATATAACGGTCAGAGCAAAGATTTTGATAATGCTTATATCGTCACAGCAACCAATCATCCCTACTTCGGTGGTGGTATCGCAATCGATCCTAAAGCCAATCCTTTTGATCACAAGCTTGATCTCGTCGTAGTCAACAAGATTACAGGTAAAACTTTCGTAAAGCTATTCGTCAAATTGCTTACTAACGGGAGTCATTTACAAGACAAAAACGTCTGGTACATCCAAGAACCTAGTTTTACCGTTTACGACAAACACATTGAACACGGTCAAATGGATGGTGAAGAATTAGGACAACACGAATTTGCAATCCATTTTGAAACAACTAGTCATAAATTCTGGTTACCAATTAACACTATTGATTATTAAACGCAAAATAGCTAATCTGATAAAAATCAGGTTAGCTATTTTTTTAGTTATTTAATTGTTTCTCCATGCCAGTCCAACATACCTCCCAGCACATTGACAACGTCATAACCCTGTGCGGACAACCTCTTACAAGTTTTTTTACTGTCAACTCCTGAATGACATATAACATACGTTTTTTCACTAGGACGATATCCACCCTTTTTTATCAATTTATAAGGTATGTTAGGGACATTGGGAATATGTCCCTTTTTATATCTTTCAGGAACACGTACATCAATAATATTTAATTCAGGATTATCGTCTCTTTTTACTTGTAATTCATCGGTGGTAATATTACTTACTTTTTGAAAATACCACATTATCAATTCATCCTCTCTTTTGATGCAAAATTCTTAATAAAAGTAATTGCAATAGCAGAACCAATGAAAAACTTAATAAATCATAATAATACATCGGATTGGCGATATTGTTTGGAATTATCAAGAAGACAAAAATAAAAATCGAAAGAATCAATAACCAAACATATCGAATCGAATGACCAAAACTATGATTCTTAAAAATTGTTTTGATCATATTCAAAATCACTAAAAACAAACTGATTGCAAGTAAAAATATACATAACCAAAGCGATAGTGAAATTGGATACTGTTCATTCATATATAAAATCTGCCGCATAAAGCCAAGATGAGTATTATAAATTTCATTTAGCTCAAATGGTATCCAAATAAAGAATAATTCCAAAAATCCCAAAAATATCACATAAAATTTTTGCCTAAGACTCATAACATTCTCCCCTCTATCAATTAAAATATGAATCAATTACTTTAAAAATACACTTATTCAATTCTGAAATATTGTTTATACCTTTGACCAAATTCATGCATTTGCCAAATCCACTTGCCGCATCCACAACTTTCAGTCTTCCCTGTTGAATATTTGTTTCATCAGTATCTATATACGCATTTTCAAAATTAAAAAATTGTGGCTCTAAGATACATAATGCTGTCAACCCATCCCAATTGATAAATCCATCAAGATCCCAAGTTTGAAGATTGAAATCCATCCATTGATTTACAATATTAGTTATCCATATTGATTCTTTTGAACCATGCTGGCCTAAGTATTTTCTAATGGTTGAGCGACAAATAGGAGCATTAACCAAAAATTGACCACTAATTAACGTTATCTCAGCAGAACTATGTAATACTCTTAATGATGCTTGAGGGGCAATCGATAAGTTGAGTTCCTCTACAGAATGACTTTTGATTTTTAACGGGGAAAAAATTCCACCCATAATAAAAATTTCTTTAACTTGTTCAAAAAACTTTGGATAAAAAAAACCAGCATCAGCTAAATTTTGTAAACTACCAGTAGCCAAAATAGTTACTTGATTTGGGTAACGTTTAATTGAATCTATCAAAAATTGGGCAGCATCTGAAGGAGAATTGGTAAATTCATGCTTTTCTGCACCGCAATAAAATTTCACATCAAGGTTAAAAATATTTTTCAACGTTTTGCTTTGATGAAAAACCTCAGACACTGTTACATTTCCAAATGTCAGACTAGTACCTAATAGTTCAACCTCTTTTTTTTGATATAAATAAAGCAACGTTAAACCATCATCAATATCTTTATTAGTCATTCCCATGGTGTTGTCACAGTCATAAATTAATTTCATTCAAATCTTCCTATCAATGCATGATATGACTCCAAATCGCTTTTATAGTCAATATCATATAATTTAGGTGCAAGATACATTTGTTTGTTTTGCATTTCAATCAATTTTTTTGTCGTTTCAAAGACTGATGAAGTGCTCCAACTAATATCAGCATTCAAATATGGATAAGGATCCTCATCGTTAACACCAATCAAATAATAACCACCGTCATATGTAGGACCTAAAGTCATTTCTGATTCAGCTAAGTGTTCAAAGGTTTCATGGATTATTCCCTCAGTCAACTGTGGAATATCACTACCTGTCAAAATAATCTCTTGGTAACCCAAGCCTTGAACCGTTTTAATAGCATTACTCATTTTTTCACCAATTGAATTGCCGGATTGAATAAATGTATGAATCTCATTAGGCAAGATATTTAAAAACGACACGCCAAGAGAATCATCACTCATTCGATAAGCAAAATAAATATCAGCAAATTTAGATATTCCAATACTCATATTAATTAACCTAATTAACATTTGTGATTGTATTTGTGCAGCCCCTTTAGCTGTGTAGTCAGAAATTAGGCGGGTTTTTACAAAACCTGGACTAGGAATTTTTGAAAAAATAATATATGCATTTTTCATGCGTTGACTCCATATTTTTTTAGTAATGGTAATGAAAATTTAGGATTTAAAAAATCTCGACACTTGTGATAAATATTTGGATTTTTAATCGGCTTATCTTCATAAGTCGTGACCAACATTGCACACCAAGATAGTGCCCGTAATAATAAAAACGGCATATAATGTTGAATATTTTGAAATAATTTTTCCGATGATTGATCCGTTAATTCTGCGTATTTTTTAATAAATAAGATACGATCTTCGTTACTTATAATCTTTGAGCTCCGAAACAGAGTAGTCGTTTCTGCCATAAACTGTGTTAAATCTTGAACGGCATTTGAATAAACGGTTTTCTCCCAATCGATTAACCAACCATAATTATCAGTAATCAAAAAATTACTCGAATTTACCTCAGTATTAACCATACATTTTGATTGAGTACTAAAATAGGCATCTTGATTATTACTCAAGCACCAATCTAATAAATCAAAAACAATTTGTTTTTGTTCATCAGATAATTTGTTGGTCTGATAAACTGGATCCAATAAAATTTTTGCCTCAGAAATTCTATCAAAACAAAGATTGTCTTCACTTATTAAAGATTGTTGTTGTTCAGAACTTAATTTCAAACTATGTATTGAAGCAAATATTTCAGCAGCTTTATATAAATCGGTTGAATAATTTAACGATTGACCAGGAAGAAATTGTTCAATTAAAATGTCGTGGTTAAAAATTTTCTTATTATCATCCAGGAATATTGGCATCGGTGTGTGTCTAGTTCTACTCAAAATTTTTAATGCATTAAATTCATACCTTGCTTGCCGTTTGACATTGATCTGAGAGCCATAGTTCATTCTAAATACAAGTTGCCGACCACTGGAATCAATTATTAAAAAATTACGATTATATTCACCCTGGGCCAAATATCTAACTTGATGAATATCCTTTAATCCTAGTCGTCGAAAGATATGATCATTCCGTAAATATTTAGTTATCTTGTTGACGATATCCTCCGCCATTATTACTTACCTCGATAATACATCTGTTTAATAATTTTAGGAGAGACTCCTAATTGGAATGCCATTTTATAAACCTGCATTTTACAAAATGACTTTAGATGTCCTTCTTTTTCATATTTTCTCGAACTGGTAACTATAATAAAATCAAACTCTTGTGCATGATAATTATTCTTTTTCAGTAATTTACTGAATTTATAGTCTTCCATGATATCAATTTCAGGAAAACCACCAAGTGAGTCATAAATATATTTCTTTATGAATAATCCTTGATCACCAAAGATTAATTTACCAATTTTACTTCGCATCTCGGTGCCAAATTCCATGATCTTATAAAACTGATCATTTCGGTCGAAACGTAATTTGAAAAAACCAATTTTATTTGATGTTTTCTTCAAAATATCAATCGGTGATCCTTGAGGAAAATGAGAATCTGAATGTAAAAATAAGAGATTACTTCCTTTTGCTACGGAACCGCCTAAATGTAATTGTTTTCCTCGACTGATATCACTAGTTAAATAAATAAAACTTTTATCGATCCATCTGGGACGAGATCTTTTTTCACCATCAATAATTATAATTTCGATTTTAGACAAGTCCCATTGTTTCAATTCCGCCAATAATTTTTTTAAAGATTTATCATCTTGATAAACTGGAATAATAACTGATAGCCACATTTTTAAAACACCACCGGTAATTGTTTAAAGTAAAATTTATAGCTTTTCCCAATTTTAAATTGACTACTATTGGAATTTATTTGAATCTGCACTTGATCAATGTTCAGAACCAAACGATTTTCATTAACAATCCAGTTAATTTCTTTGACGACTGCCTCAAAAGCAAAATAATCAGTCTTATCAACTGTAATTAAGTTTGAAAATGGTATATACAATAATTGTCTCGAATCCGATTTGATTTCAACTGGTCCTCTATATATTGATGATATAAAACAATTTTCATCTAATTCTCCAGGAATAAAATTAGCTTGACCTAAAAATTTAGCAACGGCAAAACTCTCTGGATGTGTTTCAATTTCCTTTGGAGTTCCCTTTTGCATAATTTGTCCATCAATCAAAATTGCTACCTGATTGGATAACAAATAGGCTTCAGTTTTGAAATGAGTAACAAAAACAATTGTCATTTTAAATTTTTCCTGAATCTTTTTTACAAAGTTCAGCATTTCAAGTCTAAGATTTTCATCTAAACTTGAAAATGGTTCATCCATCAATAGCAATTTTGGTTGAAGGATCATTGCTCTAGCTAGAGAAACTCTTTGTTGTTGCCCACCAGATAATTCATGTGGATAGTATTCCGCCAAATCAGCAATATCCATTGTTTTCATTATTTTTTGACAACGAATATTAATTAATGAGCGCGACTTTTTTTTAACTCTAAGACCAAAAGCTATATTTTGAAATACTGTCATATTTGGAAACAATCGATAATCTTGAAAAATCATGATTCCTTTTGGAACAATATTATCTGAAGAATAAAACTTCCCATAACTTGGTTGATCTATTCTAGCCAAAATATTTAACAGGGTGGTTTTACCACCTCCTGAAGGTCCTAAAATTGCCAAGATACTATTATCATTGATCTCTAAAGAAATATTTTTTAAAATTCTACGGTGATTTTTTTCCTGATTAATTGCTTCTAGATAATATGACATTACGACAAATGTCTTCCTCTCCGAAATATCAAAACTTTTTCAATTATATACAATGGAATAATGGTCACTATTAAAAAAGTGATGGCATAAATTGCTGCTATTTTATATCGTCCCGCCTGAGTAAAAGGAAACATCCTCACAGACAAGGTCAGATATTTCCCATCACCAATCATTAGAGTTGCTAAATATTGGGTCATCGATACAATATAGGTCATTAAGATTGCACCTTTCAGGCCGTTTTTACTTAATGGTAAAGTAACCCTGATAAAGGTTTGCCACCAATTGGCACCTAAATTAGTACTAACTCCTTCATATTTATCTCCATACAAAGCTAAATTATCTTCTAAAAGTTTGATTGCATACGGAAGACAAAACATACAATGTACGCTAACAACACCAAAATAACTACCATTAATTCCATATTTAATCATCATAAAATCCATGTTGGTAATTAAAGCAGTACTTGGAATTATCAATGGTAAATAAATTAAAAGGTTCAATAATTTTCGACCACGAAAATCATAATGAGACAACGCAATTGCAGTCGGATAAGCAATAATTAGAGTTAATAAAATGGTACCAAAAGCTAATGATATACTTTACCATAAAGATGAGATCAACTCTTGATTGGTCAAAAGAAATCTGAAATAAGCTCCGAAGTTGATTTGCTGTGGGATAATATTGGGATAAAACCAAGCTTTTCCACTGGCTAAGATAATAATTATTGCTAGCGGTAATAAAATAAAAATACTTGTTATTCCAAAAATTAAGTTAACCTCTTTATTTTTCATTGAATTCAACCTTGATTCCATTTCGAAAGTGATTTAGAAATTTTTAATAAAATCAAAGCGAAAATTATCGAAAATACTGATAAAATCACATTCAAAGCCATAACTAGTGGCATTTTAGTAATATCACCTTGC
Source organism: Companilactobacillus versmoldensis DSM 14857 = KCTC 3814 (assembly GCF_001434295.1). Lineage (GTDB taxonomy): Bacteria > Bacillota > Bacilli > Lactobacillales > Lactobacillaceae > Companilactobacillus > Companilactobacillus versmoldensis. The sequence goes on from NZ_AZFA01000003.1 coordinate 93,981, forward strand.
ACGTAAAAATTGTATATATAGACTGGCAACAATTCTTTTTGTTGATTACCCAACAAGAATGGTACTTCATAAGACCCAAAATTAAATGAAAAATTGATGATGAAGGCATTTATCAGTGATGTTTGAATTAAAGGTAAGGTAACTTTGCAAAATGCTTGAAATTTAGAGGCTCCTAAATTAAAGGCCACATCGCGATAGTCGATCTTCATACTACTCAAAACTAATATCAATGAAACAACTACAAATGGGATCTCTTTCCAAAGATAAGTAATCACAACGCCGATTTGCCATGGATCATTGACTAATAATGGAAACTGATTGCTTGAACTTATCCACCCTAATTTGAGTAAAATACCTGATATTATTCCTGTTTGGCTAATTAGTTGTAATAGCGCCAAAACAATAAAAACATGCGGTAACATTACCGGTATCTGTGTGAATCTAGTGAAGACCTTTTTCCAGATTCCAGTTGTCCTTTGAAGACATAGCGCCAAAAACAACCCAATAATACAAGCAAATGCCGCACTTATCATCGAAAAGATGAATGTACGTAAACTAATAGTTATAAAACTCGGATCACTAAACGCACTAAGATAATAATCTAATGTGATTTTTCTTAATTTAACGATAGGATAATAGCCGAGACTTGTAATAATCGATTTCAAAAAAGCATTTAAGAAGAACAAGCAAAAAAAGATACAGAATGGAGTTAATAATAAAACAAGCTTTCGTTTACTTGCCATTCAAAACATGATCCTTCCATAGTTGTTCAGTAATTGCGATTTTCTTACCAGATATTTCTGGAATTCTCTTTTTTGAAAGTTCCTTCATCGAAACTGTTCCATTTTCTTGACTAGATTGATTCATCACTTTTGTCATTTCTGATGGAACTTTATCAACAGAATATGGTGATACCGTGGCTCCATATTTAGGTTGAAGACGTTTTGTTTGGGCTTCTTTACTCAACATTGTATTGATCAAGACAATGGCTGCTGCTTTATTGGATGATGTTTTTGGTATTGCTAAATAATTGTAGTTACCAATAGTTCCTTTATCAAAAAGAAATGTTTGTGCATCATCGGTGAATTTACCAGCATCTTTTTGAGTTGCAACGTACATTTGATTATATGAAAAATCTAAAGCAAATTGATGATCAGCAAACATTTTATCCAATTGTGCGGTGGTCTTGGGATAGGTTTGCCCTTTTTGCCATAAATAAGGTTTTAACTCGTTCAAATATTTTAAGCTAGGTTTGATAGCTTTATAAATACCATCTTTAGTAGTGGGTGCTTCATTTAACGTTTTATAACCGACCGTTTCATAAATAATATTTCTAATAAAGGCGCTTCCAGTAAAATCGGGAGGAGCCACATATGTCAATTTACCTGGATTTTTCTTGGCCCATGACAATAGTTCTTCGGCGCTGGTCGGATAATCACCATTAAACATTTCTTTGCTACCAATCATGACTAATTGAGCATTACCATAAGGAATTTCTTTTTTGTCAATTGACGTATCCATATCCTTTTGGACGTCAGAATCATCTTTTGAAATATACTTTCTCATATTAGGAATTAATTTAGGATCAACTTTCGCGAGTAAATCAATTTTTTTTGCATTGTAAAAATTCTCACCGTTTATCCAAATCACATCCATATTACCAGTTGCTTTATTGGCTTCTTTCTCTGTTGTAAGTTTATTGATAATCGTGTCGATATCCATCGGGACCCTTTTAACAGTGATTCCCTTTTTCTTCATCATTGGTGTAATAACATCATCGACCCATTTGTTTTGTGTATCAGAACCACCAAATCCATAGTAAGAAACAGTTTTTCCTTGAGCTTGTTTTAAAGCTTGATGATAACTAGTTGGCATTTTTTTTGCAGCAGTCTGATTACTATTGCTACTGCATCCACATAAAATCGTAAATGGCAAAAGTAATAATATAACCTTTAAAATATTTTTCCCCTTCAAATTTTCCTCTCCTCTGTTTAAATCATCTTTTTATGTTGACCAATTTTCTTTGGTATATATGCAAGCAAAAACAAGATAATTCCACATATAGTAAATTTAAGTGTTAATGACCATGAAACACCTTGTGTCAGAATATCAGAGGCCAAATAAGCATAAATAAAGCAAGCTGGTAACATTGTGACGGCCGAAACCAGAGTAAATCTCCAAAACTTCATTGGGGTTAGTGCATAGGCATAGCTTTGAATAGCATATGGAAAAATAGGCACCATGCGAGTTAAAATCAAAAACGCTACTCCATTTTCATCAACCCCATGCATGATTTTCTTAAAAGTCGAATTATCTGAATACCTTTGGTATACCTCGTCACGTAACAAAGTTCTCCCCAGTAAAAACGATATGCTTGCTCCGACAGTACTGCCAATAACTGTCAATAATCCGCCTAAAAATCCCCCATAAGCAATTCCTGCAATAATTGCTAATAAACCTCCAGGAAGCATAAAAACGGCTGTTACAATGCATAATATGATAAATACAAAATAACCAATGAAGCCTTGATCCTGAAACCAGGATTGCATTGCTGGAACGTTTTGCAACTGATCAACTAAACCGGTTTGATAAAAAATAATTAAACCAATGCCAATAATTAAGATAAACGCAATTACTTTTTTCATTTTTACCCCTTCCTTGAAGAAAAAATTATCTACCAGATTTATTCTGAATCATTTTCTTCATAGCTAATGACAACACAACTAGCACTACAAAAGAGATACCACCAATGAACAGCAACAATTTGTTTCCAGTTAAACTCCCGCCCACTAATGAATATACAATAGTTGCAGGTAACTGTCCTATGCCAGTCGCAATCAAAAATTTGTTAACTTTCATGTCAGTGAATCCAGCTCCGTAACTAACTTCATCGAATGACACGAATGGTAACAATCTTAAAATAATAATAGTATAGTTTCCATAATCATTAAAAAATTCGTCAACCTTTGATAAAGCACGTTTACTGATGACTTTTTCTGCTAATGGACGTCCTAACGCCCGTGCTATGTAAAAACAAACCAAGGCACCCACCATAGCACCAGTCCATGATAAAGCAGCTCCAAAATACCAATTATATAAATATGCATTTACTAAAGTGATTATAAATGCGGGTAATGGTGCTAGAACTGATTGAAAAACCATTAATAAAATTGATATCAATGGTCCCCAAATTCCAAAATTCTTGATATAGCTTCGTAATGCTTGGATATCCATTTTCATTAACATACTAGTTATAGTGTCAACAAATGTACGATATGGGGAGAACACATAATATCCCCCAACCAGAATAATCAAAATGATAAACATTAAAACGATCCCAATTTTTTGTTGCCTTGAAATATGTTTGTAAGTTTGTGAATTTTCAAGTTGTTTATGATAAAAATAATAAACTGATCCCCACAGTAATAAAACAACCACCCATATCACTAATAAAATGATACCAATCATTGATATGAATTGTCCTGGAACATTAGTTATCTCATAAAAAAAGTCCCTAAAACAACAATTAGCGGCACCATATGGTAAACCGCTAATAGAGTGAAAAATGAAATTAAAGAAACAATCATTGTTTCAGGAAATTCAAACATTGCCCATGTTTGTCCTTGATGGATTCCAAAATATTGAAAAAAAAGGTATATTATCAAAACGGTAATAATAAAGAACCCCATTTCAAAATCAAGTGAACCTATCCATTTAAAATGATGAGGAATTAACGAAACAAACATTCCCAATATTAAACTGTTAAAGAATATTTTTAATCGTCTCATTAACAAAACTCCATTTTTAATATTGAAAATCTATTTCAAAATCTTAACATTGTCCGAACGTGGACTACCTACTTGTACTTGATACTTAGCAGGATTCTTTTTATGTGCTTTATTCCATGCATACCATCCACCATCGAAAACGTGAATATTCTTCCATCCAGCTTGGTAACAGATGAAGAATGCAGTTGTTGCTCTCCAACCAGTTCCACAATAAAAATCAATATTGCTTTCCGGTGTGATTCCCCATTCTTTCCATGTTGGAGCAACTTGACTGGCGGATTTTACCGTACCATCTTTCTTTAAAAGATAAGCTGAATCGGCACTAGTCTTACTTGTTTTAGCATAAACCGCACCCTTTGGTTCACCTTTTTCTTTGATATATGAATATCCACTAGTCTTTCCAGTAAATTCTTTCCAAGATCTGTTACTTGCTAAAATAACATTTGGATCAGCTTTTTGTTGTTTTTTAAAGTCAGCTGGTGTCTTAATCTCATATTGTGAATTTAATGGAACTTTTGAACCAAAACTCTTAGCTGATTTAACTGACTTTTCAGCACCTTTTTGTATCTTGTAATCAGCTTTCTTCCAATTATTATATCCACCATTTACAATCTTGATATTATTAACACCGGTATATAATGCTGCAAAAGCAACTCGTGATGCTGCATTGATATCTGTTGAGTAAACAATCAACGTTGTTTTACTAGTAACACCATGCTTTAAAAGCAATTTACGCAACGTTTTTCCAGAAAGTAAATTCCATTGATTCTTCTCAGATTCAACCGAATTAGTATTAATATGCATCGCACCAGGAATATGTCCCTTCTTAAAGGCTTTGTCATTTCCATATGAAGCCTCAAAAATCTTATAATTCTTAACGTTCGTCTTATTATTAATGACCTTATTGACCCATTTGGGGCTCACAAAAACCTTCGGACCTTGACTTGTTTGCTCATTATCTGATGTAGCAGATTTAACAGTGTTCCCACCAATTCCAAAAGTTAGTGATGAAATGGTCATTATCGCAATAAAAAACAATATTGAAATTTTTCTAATATTCTTCATATTCCCCCACCTAAAACAAAAATTTAGTTGTAGCACTACATAACAACAAGCAGAAAGCAATCTTTTAGCTTGTTATACATTGAACTTGTCGACGCTTTCATTATAAACATGAAAATTTATAAAAACAATTATTGATTTAATAAGTAAAGACAGGATTAACTTTTATTTATTAAAATAAAAGGATTGATAAATAAATCAGTTTAAATATCGTCATTTTTGAACGTCTATAGTAATTGATATATCAGTGATAAAATCGCTTACAAAAATTAAAATTTATCTAATTCACTTAAAACTATTTTTCTATTCTTTTTAAAAAAAATTATATAAAAAAACCAACCTTATCATCATCAGGTTGGTCGATTAAATTTATTTTGATTTCATAAAGGAATGAGGAGTCACACCTTCCATCCCAATCATTGGATCAATTGAATTTGACATAATTTTGGATAGTGTTAGACGATCATCAGTTTCCTTCAAAGTATCGTCTATTTTTGTTTCATCACTAATTACTGTCTGATTAGCTTGATTTGTTGCCACTTCTTTTCCCGTTGCTGGAATCTCTTTTTTGAACACGTTAGCAAGGCGTTCCTTAAGTGTCGTATTGCGTTCACTAGATTTGTCCTTGATGGCACGTTCAAAGGCACTTCGATCACCTAGCATTACCAATGATTTCTTTGAACGAGTTATGGCGGTATATAGCAAGTTTCGACGTAGCATTCGTGATTCTTCGTTCACCAGGGGCAAGATAACGATCTCAAATTCAGAACCTTGTGCCTTATGGATCGAAGTACAATAAGCCAGAGCAATATTGGTCCAATCTTTACGGTCTAAAGTCACTTCATTGCCGTCAAAATCAATTACGATCTTATCCACCTTATCGGTATTCTCCTTTGCCAAAATGATTCCGACAATCATACCTATCTCGCCATTAAAGACATTATCTTCTGGTGAATTGACTAAATAGACAACTTTATCTTTGATGCGGTAGTGAACATTACCAATAGAAACTTCTTTCCTCTTTTGAGTCATCGGATTGACCACATTTTGAATCGTTTGATTCAAGTTATCGATTCCTGCCGTACCTCGGTACATTGGTGCTAAAATTTGCACATCAGCAATATTATACTTTTTGATCAAAGATTTCTGAATTATTTGTGAAATAACATCTGGGACATTCCGACTGGACGAACTAAAAAAGCTTCGATCGGCCTGATTTTGAAAAACCTCTTCTTTGACGATTCCTTCATTGATATCATGTGCTAACTGAATAATAGTCGAATTATCATCCACTCGGTGAATATCAGTCAGAATAGTACTCGAAAAGACTCCACTCGAAATCATATCTGCAAAAATTTGGCCTGGTCCAACAGATGGCAATTGGTCCCTATCACCAACTAGAACTACCTGTGTCCCCGGTTGAACTGCCGAAATCAAAATTTTGAACAAGCGTGTATCGACCATCGACATCTCATCAATAATCAATAATTTACAATCCAAAGTAGGTTCAGCGTATTCGTCATCAGCCGTCCCTGTCAGACCTAACAAACGATGAATCGTCATCGCTGGCAAGCCAGTTGTCTCCCCCATATGTTTAGCAGCTCGACCAGTTGGTGCGGCTAACGCAATCGCATAATCTTCTGAAGAGGGATCAAGTGTGGCATTGTTCAATTCACTGTACATCGCCACGATCCCATTAATGATAGTCGTTTTACCAGTTCCAGGACCACCTGTCAGGAGGAAAACAGGATTGCTTAAAGCTTGCTTGATAGCTTTTTGTTGTGAATCATCATACTCAACCTTAAATTGTGTTTGAACTTGTTTCAAATACTTCGAATAATCACGGTCTTTCCACTCAATACCCTTAAAAGATCCATTGATCATTTTCAAGGCTGATGCGATTGACCATTCACTATCATAAATATTTTTATCATAGACTTTACCATTTTCAACGATGACTGAACCATCGTTGACTAGCTCTTTCAAACAATCAACGATTTTTTCTGGAAGATCATTCCCGGTGTTACGTGAACTCAACGTTTGAACTGATTTTCTCAATAACTGTTCCTGTTCGACATATGAATCTCCAGATTCATTGACTGCATTGGTAACAATCTGAACCAATGCTCCTTTTATCCGCCGAGGGTCATCTTCTGCGATCCCTAATTGACGAGCTAATTCATCGGCTCGTTTAAAACCAATGCCGCGAATCTCTAAAACTAATTTGTAAGGATCCTCAGTGATCTTGTCGAGAGTTTGTGGACCATACTTTTGATAGATCCGGGCTGCTAAGACGCTTCCAAAACCATAGTTGTTCAGTTGAAACAAAGCTTGTTCTGCCTGGTTGCTGTTGCTTATCTGATCAACGACTTTTTGGGTCTTTTCTTTGCCTAATTTCAAAAAATCGAGTGCCGTTGGGTCATGCATGATTTTATCAATGGCATTATTTCCCAATTTATCAACAATTTTTTCAGCTGTCTTTTTACCTACTCCAGGAAATTCTTCACCGGAGAAAAAACTAACTAATTCTTTACGGCCACTTGGACGACTATGATGATAAGTTTCTGCTTGGAATTGCTTACCGTATTTAGGATGGTCAACTAAATGTCCGACAAATTTATATTCTTCTTCTTCCTCAATTTGACCAAAGCTTCCGGTAATAACAATATCCGAGGCATCCCAGTCAGTATTTGTTTTCTTGATCTTGATCGTAAAAATCTTGAACAGGTTTTCGGGATTCTCAAAGAAAATTGCTTTAACGGTACCGACAAAATATTGTTGTTGATCATCAGTCTCAGTCATTTTTTTCTCCATTCTCCTGTAAGTACTTTTGCAGATCTGCTAATTTCTTTTCATGTTCAAGATAGTACTTTTCATCAAGTTGTCGGGCTTTGTTTAAATATTCTTGATATGGTTTTTCTAAATTCATTGAACAAATGCCGATATTAAAATAATACTTGGCCTTAGGTTTTATTTGGATGGCTTTTTGATAGATTCCGATAGCTGAATCAAAATTACCATTAGCCATCAAAAGGTCGGCCAACAATTCAGACGAATCAACATCTTGAGGGTTCTTCTCTGAAGCTGTCAGTGCAAAAGCAATCGCAATTGAAGTCTTACCTTGTTCATTAAGAGTTTTAGCCTTCATAAAATAAGCTTCAAATCCGAAATCTTTCTTAATCAATTGATCAAAAATATCGTCAGCTTTATCATATTTTCCGGCTGTATAATAAACATTCCCTAGGTTATAGATCAACTGAGGATTTTTAGGAAAGATCGTCAAAGATCTGAGTAACAATTCTTCAGCCTGTTCAACATCTCCAACCGACACTAGTTCAGTTGACAATTCTAACGTCACATCAAGTTGGTGATTATCTTTATCCAATTTTTTTACTAACTCATGAATGTGACGCTTTTTTGCTTCTTGTTCCTTATTCATTTAACTACCTCAATTAAATCGTATCTGTACTTTCAAGTTTCTTATTTAAGTATTTGGTTTCATTCCATTTAACTAATTCATAATGACCATTATCATATTTGATATGCGTCAAACTGGTATTCGATAAACCACCATTTTTTCTCAGGTCAGCGATCTTGGTGCCTAACAATGCTTGAATCATCGCTACTAATGCAGCTCCATGACTGACAAATAAAATAGTAGCATCTGAATCTGTCTGAGCTACTATTTCATTAATAGCATCATTGGAACGTTTGATGACCGACTCAAATGATTCACCTTGAATTTTTTTGGCATCATACTCAGCTGGTGCATATCGAAAAGCATGGATCACATCGGGAATCTTTTTTTCTAGATCAACGAATTTTTGACCTTCCATCGTTCCTAAATCAAATTCCATTAAACCATCAACAACTGTCAGGGGAATTGATTTACCAAGATCTTTGATCAGAATCTCAGCGGTTTTTTTGGCACGTAAAATTGGACTTGTATAGGCGTGTTGAATGGGTACATTTTTTAATCTTTTGGCTAACAAACTAATATCATGAATACTTTCTGGCAAGAGTGGTGAGTCACCGTGACTTCCTTGATATTTTCCCTCTAAATTCCACTCTGTCTTACCATGTCTTACAAAATAAAGCTCCATACAAACTTACCTCTCAAAGTCATTAATACTACAATTATGGAGATTTTTAGAATTTTTTTCAAGTTTGAGGATAAAAAAACAGCCACTATTCTTAAAATTGAATAGTGACTGAAAAATTTTGCTAGTAAAATTTTGAAATATGTTGAATTAAATGTATTGTAACTTCTTAGCCTTCATGTATGCAGCATCGATAGTTGCTCCACCTAAGCACTCTTCACCGTCGTAGAAGACTACTTCTTGTCCAGGTGTGATTGCTCTAACTGGTGTATCAAAATCAACTGCAACAGCTCCATTGTCCTTAACATGGACAGTTACGCCGACATCTTGTTGACGATATCTGAACTTAGCTGTGGCATGGAACTCGTCACCATAGTCTAAGCCTGTGATGAATGAAAGATCCGTTGCCTCCAAATGGTCAGCATACAATCTAGGATTCTCAAATCCTTGGTCGACATAAAGAATGTTCTTAGACATGTCCTTACCAACAACGAACCATGGCTCGTTTGACTTACCATTTCCACCGATACCAAGACCTGATCTTTGACCGATAGTATAGTACATAAGTCCCATATGTTGACCCTTTACCTCACCGTCAGGTGTCATCATTGTGCCACCTTGAGCAGGCAAGAACTCACCCAAGAACTTACGAAAGTTTCTCTCACCAATGAAACATACACCAGTTGAGTCCTTCTTCTTAGCAGTAGCTAAGTCATACTCCTCAGCAATACGACGTACCTCTGACTTTTGCATACCACCGATTGGGAACAAAGCCTTTTGTAGTTGATCTTGCTGTACAGTACTCAAGAAATATGTTTGATCCTTGTTAGCATCGCCACCACGTAATAAATGAACTACGCCATTATCATCACGGAATGATTGTGCGTAATGACCCATAGCGATGTAATCAGCATTTAACTGGTTAGCATAGTCTAAGAATGCCTTGAATTTAACTTCCTTATTGCACATAACGTCTGGGTTTGGAGTTCTACCCTTACGATACTCTGCTAAGAAATATTGGAACACACGATCCCAGTACTCCTTCTCAAAGTTTACGGAATAATAAGGAATTCCGATTTTATTTGCTACCTTGGCAACATCTTCGTAGTCTTCTGTGGCAGTACATACTCCTGAATCATCAGAGTCGTCCCAGTTCTTCATGAAGACACCGATTACCTCATAACCTTGTTGTTTCAACAAAAGAGCACTGACAGAAGAATCAACTCCTCCACTCATTCCAACAACTACGCGCTTTTTTGCATTATCCATAATTTACCCTCTTATTTCTTGATCACAATGTTCTTTTCTTGCAAAAAGTTCATCATGAACTTGTAATCGTCGATTTCCGACTTTGTATCTTTTCCTTTATAAATATTTAAGTTGTGCAAACCACTTTTATCTGTGATCGCCATTTTTAGATGGGAGAAACCCTCTGAAATTGTGATTTTTAATAAATATCTTGCATCATATGGTGAAGTGCCAGAAATAGGCCGTTGTAATTTAAAATGGTCGTTTCTACCTTCAACAAAACCTGCATCTAATAGTGAATATTTTTTGACATCTGGATTGATTTCATAAATATCGTTATCGCCTAATACTTGAGCTTGATTTTTTTCCATAATAGAATCCCCTTAATTATTAAATTCTCAATAATTAGTTTGGTCATCTTTTATTAATTAGTCAAGTCTGAAACAATTTCTATTAATTTTTTACTAAAAGTATCGATTTCATCCATCGTATTATCTTTACCAAAGCTGATCCGAATTGAATCTTGAATTTTGGGACTGTCAGCCCCAAACATGGCCACTAAGACATGTGAAGGTTCAAGACTTCCAGCCGTACATGCGGATCCACCTGAAACTGCGAAACCTTCAAGATCTAAACGAGTTAGTAAAACTCCGCGATCAACTCCTGGCAAATATAAGTTTAAAACATGGTTTAATGCTTTGGGGCCCTTAGGTCCATTTACTTCATATTTAATGTGTTGATCGGATAAATGTTTTTCGATCCGTTGTTTGAAACTATAATAACTTTCACGACGACGTTTCTTTTCAGCTTCATCAGCTAATTTAACAGCTTGAGCAAACCCTGCGATTGCTGGAACATTTTCAGTTCCAGCACGACGTTTAGTTTCTTGGTCTCCACCTTTAATGAATGATGGGATATGAATGTCCTCATTTTCATAAAGGAAACCAATAAATTTAGGTCCGTTCAATTTGTGAGCAGAAGTCGACATCAAATCAATATGAGTAGCCTTCACGTCGATCTCTTCAGTTCCAAAAGCTTGAACTGCATCGGTATGAAAGTATGCTTGATGATCTTGTAAAAGTTCACCGATTTCAGAAATGGGATTTACTGCTCCGACTTCATTATTTCCATACATGATGGAAACTAAGATCGTATCATCGGTTAAAGCGTCTGCAACTTGTTTAGCTGAAATTTCACCATTTTCATTTGGTTTCAAGTAAGTAACATCAAATCCAATCGATTCTAAATAAGCCATTGGTTTCAATACTGCTTCATGTTCAGTTGCATCAGTGATAATGTGTTTTCCTTTATCCTTTCGAGACAAGGCAGTTGAAATAATTGCCGTATTATCACTTTCAGTACCACCACTAGTGAAAATAATTTCAGAGTCTTTACAATTAATGCTTTGAGCAATTGTGTGACGACTTTCATCCAATATTTTTCTCGCTTGGCGTCCGTAAAAGTTAGTGGCTGAAGCATTACCAAAATTATTTTTCATTTGGTCATACATCACGTCAGAAACTTCAGGAGCCATTGGCGTAGTGGCAGCATTATCTAGGTACGTATACCCCACTTTAAAAATCCCCTTCTTGTTCTATTCCTGATCTAAAAAACTTAATAGCATTTGAACTGACTTTTTACCGGCTTCAACTACGAAATCATCGAAGTTAACACTGGCATTTTCGTCACCAACATCGCTCATTGCACGAATAACTACAAATGGAGTCTGGAATTGCGTACATACTTGAGCAACCGCAGCACCTTCCATTTCAGAAGCTAAAGCGTCTGGAAAGGCTTTTTTAATTGTAGCAATTTTTGCTTTATCGTCAATAAATTGGTCTCCAGATACGATCAAGCCTTTATGATAAGTCAGGTTGGTTTTATCGGCTGCAATTTCAATTTGATTAATATAGAAAGGATCTGCATCAAAATAAAGAGGACTACCTGGTAATTGTCCCATAGCATAACCAGATTCAGTTACATCAACGTCGTGATAAGCTAATTTATCAGAGATAACGATATCGCCAATTTTTAAGCCTTCACCAATACCACCGGCTGAACCAGTATTAACGATAAAATCCGGTTGATATTTTTCATTTAAAATAGTAGCTGTCATCCCAGCTTGAACTTTACCGATACCACTTTGGGCTAAAATCACTTGATGATCAACATAACCACCTTGAGTAAATTCAACACCGGCAATAGTTTCCGATTTAACAGCATCCATACTATCCTTAAATAATTTGATTTCTTCTTCCATTGGTACGATTACGCCAATTTTCATTTGTTACAGCTCCCTATATAAAAAATAAAATTAAAAATACAATAATAATTAAGCCGAATACTGTAATAATCGCAATATTTAGCTTTTTTTTCAACTTATTTGTCTTATGTTCAAAAGATAATTCTTTTTCTTGCTTAATTTGATCAGGATGTTGCTGACGATAACGTTCTTCAACTTCCCGACGTTGTTGATCATTGATTTGTTCCTGTTGTCGTTGCACGTCATTCTCCGATACGACCGAATTTAGCGGTGAATCCTCAGCTGACCTATTTTTTGACTTAAAAAGATTTTTGAAACTTGCAAACATGTTATTCACCCTTAGCTTGAAGTAATTTCCAGTACGTTACCGCAAAAATCGTTTTTCCATCGCAGATCGAACCATCTTCAACAGCTTTTTCAGCCTCAGCCAAAGTCAATTTTTCAACATTCAAAAACTCATCATTGTCTAATGGCCGTTTATTCTCAACTGGCTTAAGATCCTTAGCCAAATAAATGGTGATCTTTTCATTTGAATAACCAGGACTAGCAAAAAAGGCTGTTGCCTGATCGAGTTTGTCAGTTGTTAATCCTAATTCTTCGTTCATTTCTCGTAGGGCAACTTCTTTTAAATCGTCCCCTTCATCTGGATCTATCTTGCCAGCAGGTATTTCCAAAGTCTCCTGTCCCAATGGTGCTCGCCACTGACGGACAAAAATCATTTTGTCATCGACTAAAGGAATAATTCCCACGGCTCCATGATGTTGAACGATTTCTCTAATTGCTGGAATACCATTTGGTAAAACAACTTGTTCGACATCGACGTTAAAAATTTTTCCGCCAAACATCCTTCTTGAAGCTACAACTTCTTCATAATATTTAGAGTCTTCTTTACGCATCGTAGCACCCCTTTGATTAGAAAATTCCAATGCTCATTTAATTGTAACATGATGAATAGAATAACATATTCAACCATCAAAAAAACACAAAAAAAAGACACCTCAATCATAAAACCAATTTTACTGATTGAAATGTCTAATAGTTTAATTATTCAGCTTCTGATTCCTTGATGGTAATATTGACTGCTTGAGGTCCCTTATACCCTGGGGCAACTTCAAAATCAGCCTCTAAGCCTTCTTGGATATAGAAATCTTCCCGATTCAAAATCGAATCGGCAAAGAAGAAAATATCGCTGTCACCATTATTGATGAAACCAAAACCACGTTGTTTATTGAAGCGGACTATTTTTCCTGTAAACATAAGTTTGACCTATCCTTCAAAACCTTCATTAATTGCTTCTGGATATTCCTCAGTCACAATTTTAGCACATCTAGCACAGAAATCAGGGAAATTAGGATCAGAACCTACATCTGTCTTAGTCATCCGACATCTTGAACAAACTTTTCCTTCAGCCTTTTCGACCAAGACTGCTTCATTCTCATACTTATCAGCATTTTCTGGTGCTGTTTCATCACTAATTTCAAATTGAGAAACAATCAATAATTGACCAAGGTTACTGTCAATACTGTTCAAAGTTTCTTTCAATTCATCATTTGGATAAACTGTGACTTTAGCTTCTAATGATTTACCGATCAGCTTGTTATCACGAGCAACTTCCAATGATTTCAAGACGTTGTCACGGAAGTCCATGAATTTGCCCCATGTTGCTTTGATATGTTCAAAATCATCTTCAATTTTGACCTCAGGCATGTCTGTTAATTGAATATATTCTTCAGGTTCTTTCAAATATTCAAATACTTGTTCCATTGTATGTGGCAAGATTGGTGTCAACAATTTACTAATAGCAACTGCTGCATCATAGATAACAGTTTGCATTGAACGACGTGAATGTGAATCTTCAGCGTCAATGTAAACGACATCCTTAGCAAAATCTAAATAGAAGGTGGACATCTCATTCGTCAAGAACTTCAGAACTGACTTATTGACATTAGCAAAATCATACTTGTCATAATCAGCTTTCACATTAGTGATCAATTCATTGAGTTTCATGACGATATACTTATCTTCTGGACGTAAATCATTATAGACTACTCTATTGTCTTTTGGATCAAAGTCAGTTGTGTTGGCCAACATGAATCTAATAGTATTTCTGATTTTGCGATAAGCTTCAGATGTTTGCTTGAATGAGTCGACTGACACCGAAACATCAGAACTTGAATTAACTGATGCGACCCACAGACGGATGATCTCAGCACCAAATTGCTTTTCAATATCGCTTGGAGCAATAACGTTACCAAGTGATTTACTCATCTTGACACCATTCTTATCCAAGGTGAATCCTTGTGATAAGACAGCTTTATAAGGTGTTACACCAAAAGCAGCAACTGATGTCAAAAGCATTGAATTGAACCAACCACGATATTGGTCGGAACCTTCGAGCACTAGGTCAGCTGGGAATGTCAAGTTATCTCTTAACTTGGCAACGCCAGCATGAGCTGTCCCAGAATCAAACCAAACATCCATGATATCTGTTTCTTTAGTAAACTCACCATTTGGACTATTGGGATTTGTATATCCTTCTGGTAATAAGTCTTTGGCTTCTTTTTGGAACCAAATGTCTGATCCATATTTTCCAAAGAGGTCGGCTACGTGATCGATGATCTCTTTGGTCATGATT
This sequence comes from Companilactobacillus versmoldensis DSM 14857 = KCTC 3814, assembly GCF_001434295.1. Taxonomy (GTDB): domain Bacteria; phylum Bacillota; class Bacilli; order Lactobacillales; family Lactobacillaceae; genus Companilactobacillus; species Companilactobacillus versmoldensis. Next base: position 109,077 of record NZ_AZFA01000003.1, read on the forward strand.
GGTTCGCCATTTTCAGCATAGAAAATTGGCAGTGGAACACCCCATGCACGTTGTCTTGAAATAACCCAATCACCACGATCACGGACCATGTTATAAAGACGTTTCTTACCCCATTCAGGAATAAAGTCAACGTTTTCCAATTGGTCGAGAACTTGTTGTCTGAAGCCATCGATTGAAGCGAACCATTGTGGTGTTGCACGGAAGATAACTGGCTTCTTTGTCCGCCAGTCATGTGGATAACTGTGGGTGAAGAAGTTTAACTTGAGCAAGGAACCATTTTCTTTCATCCGATCAGTGATCATCTTGTTAGCTTTATCATAGAAAACACCCTTATATTCAGGAATTTCGTCTGTAAAGCAACCATGAGCATCGATTGGTGAGAAGATTGGTAACTTATACTTCATACCAACAACAAAGTCATCAGCACCAAATCCGGGGGCTGTATGAACTAATCCAGTACCATCATCCAAAGTAACGTGGTTACCTAAGATAAGTAGTGAGGCTTGGTCATAAAGTGGATGTGTGGCTGTCAATCCTTCAAGATCGGTACCTTTGAATTCTTTAAGGATCTCAACATTTTCCCAACCTAAAGTTTCTTTCAAGAAACTGATCCGGTCTTCAGCTACAACATATTTTTTACCATCGGCATTGATTTGAACATAATCGAATTTTGGATTTACACAGATAGCTTCGTTAGAAGGGATTGTCCATGGTGTAGTTGTCCAAATAATGAATGAAGTATCATTATCCAATAGATCTTTACCATCGCGTACCTTAAAGGCAACGAAAATCGATGGTGACTTGATATCTTTATATTCAATTTCAGCTTCAGCCAAAGTTGATTCTGAAGATGGTGACCAATAAACAGGTTTTTTACCACGATAAATGTAGCCCTTGTCGACCATTTCCCCGAATACTTTAACTTCTTCTTTTTCAAATTCTGGTTGATAGGTAATGTAAGGATTATCCCAGTCTGCTGAAACACCTAAACGTTTGAAGCCATCCATTTGCTTCTTGATTTCTTTTTCAGCAAATTTTTGGCACATTTTACGGTATTCAGACATACCGATTTCCTTACGCTTAACACCCTTTTTAGCTAATTGTTGTTCAATTGGCAAACCATGAGTATCCCAACCAGGAACGTATGGTGATCTAAAACCATTCATTGATTTATAACGAACGATGATATCCTTTGAGATCTTGTTTAAAGCATGTCCCATGTGGATATCACCATTGGCAAATGGTGGTCCATCTAATAATTCGAAAGTTGGTTTACCCTCATTTAATTTTTGACGCTTTTCGTATACTTTATTGTCGAGCCAATCTTTTTCCCATTCGGATTCTTTATTGGGAAGATTACCACGCATAGGAAATTTTGTTTTTCCTAAATTCAATGTGTCTTTTACTCGCATTGTTCTACTCCCTTTTTTAGAATAAAAAAAGAATCCATCCAAACTAGGACGAATTCTCGCTGTACCACCTATTGGTATAATTACTAAACTAATTTAGAAAAGTTGATATCCGCGTTTACTTAATTTACTGATCTCACACTGTCATCAGCTCGCTGGAAATGTTTTAAACTTGGAGTGGTCTTTTCTTTATTTTTCCTCATCAGAATCAAAATTGAACGTTGGACCATTCTGGTCATTATTGATCGTATAAGAATCTGATGTCTTTTCATCTGGAATGTTATCATTATAATCCACTTGCTCTGGATTTGAAACACCTTGAACAGAATTCTCTGAATCAGACTCTGAACTAGCAACTTGTCCATCATCAGCCTGAGAATCAGCCATGCCAATACGTTGCTTCAAATCTTGAGTAGAAGTCTGTTCAAGCATCTTATTCCACTCAGGACTTTCAACATAGTCCATTTGTTGTTGCAACATTTTTTGAACCGTAGCTCTAAAGGCACTAGTCTTTCCTTTCAGATCATCAGTCTGGATCGTTACTTGACGAGCCTTATCTGATGCATCCTCAAGAATTTGGTTGGATTTTTCAGTTGATTGATCTAATAATTCTCTGGCTTTAGTTTGAGCCTCTTCGGAAATAACTTGAGCTTCCTTTTCAGCATTCGATTTGACTTTATCAGCAGCATCTTGAGCCACCAAGATAGATTGATTCAAGGCATCTTTCATATCAGTAAAATACTTCAATTGAGATTGAGTTTGTTTCAACTCTTTTTGTAATTGCGTATTTTGTTGTAGTGCCAAATCATAATCGTTGACGACCTGATCCAAAAAATTATCAACTTCTTCACGATCATAACCACGGAATTTACGATCAAATTCTTTATTATGAATTTCAACTGGTGATAATACCATCCAACAAACCTCCGTTATTTTCTAATTATGTTCACGAACAAAATATATTTATTGTTACGAGATTTACCCATAATATTTCTAACTAAAATCCGGCCATAGCCTCTAACACTAATAGTATCATACAGTGTTACAAAGGAGCTGGCATTTCTTTGTGGAACCCAGTTCAACTGAACACGGCCGTGTTCAACCAGAGCTTTTGATTGTGTCCTAGACATCCCGTACACTTCAGCAATCAAGGTATCGATCCGTAAAGATTGGACGTTGATAGTTTCATCTTCCGAATCATCGATTGGCATCAAAAGATCATTTTGAATATCCTTTTTAATCAAATGAATCTTGAATGGTCCAATTTTATCGACCTGTTCCTCAAGATAATTACTTATGTTGTCAAAAGCAAAAAATTGCCATCTTTTTCCATCAGTAATGATATCGCCGAAGTGATCACGGTCAATACCTGCTCCAGTCAAAGAACCAAGTATTTGTCCATGATGAAGATTTGCAAATTTTTCTGGGTAACGCACCTCAAACAATTGTTCATGAAAATCTTCCTGTTGGGGTACAAAATAATCAGGAGCAATCATGCCCCTGACTCTTTCTGCACCTTCATATCCACCATAGTAGTGAACAAAAAGATCATCATATTTATTAACCAAATTATCTAAAATGGTTCTTTGTCGTTGATTCAAAAAATCAGTCAACTGTGGAATGTACATCGACTGCGTTCGAAGTAACAGATCACCAATCTTATCGATAAAAGGTTTTTCTTCAGGGCGAAAGTATCCACCACTTAAACTAACCTTTTCTTTATCACTCATCAGATTATAATAAAAATCACTTTCTCTAAGACTTGAACTAAGACCAAGGCAATAATCGGTGCAAAATCAATCATACCGATTCGAGTTGGAATTATCCGAGAAATCAAATTTAAAAATGGTTCCACTGTCGATGCAATAAATCTACCAAAGGCAGAATTATACAAGGCAGGTATAAAAGTTAATAAACAATATATCACGATCAACATTTCATAGACCGTAAAAAATAATGAAATGATACTAGGTAATCCGGTCATCACTCGATCCATTCAATGTTTCCTCCATTATTCACCTATATCAGGGATACTGCCATCTATTGAAAACTTAGGTGGCGTGCAAAGAAAAATCTTATCTCCAACACGTTTGATTTCGCCATTTAAAGCAAAAACAGTTCCTGATAAGAAATCAACGATCCTCTTTGCTTGTTCGTCATTAATATTATTAAAGTTAACGATGACAGCTTTACTATTTAATAATTGTTTTGCAACAATTTTAGCATCAGCATAAACTCGTGGCTGATAAATAGCAATCTTACTATTACCACTTTTAGCAGTGCTACCTGAATCAATTGAGACTACCTTTTGGTTATTTGAGTAATCAGTTGATTTAGCCTCAGGTTGTTGTGCTTGAGTGTCATAATTTTCATCATCGCTAATACCAAAAAAACTACCTAGTTTTTCAAATGCCATAATTATAGCTCCCTATCATTTTTTTCTACGCTTAAAAATTGGTGGTGTCGAATCATCATCATCATCACTTAAATCAATAGTTTCTGGTTTTTGGAAGATTGCAAAATCACTCTTTTGACCAGAAACATCATTGTTTGAATTATTGTCGTTACCAACTTGATCAATATCCCAGTCAGCTAATGGATCGTTACTAGGTTTTTTGTTAGGTTGTGCAGCGGCTTGGTTATTATTGTCATCTTCAGGATTAGTGAAGACAGCATTTGGATTGTTCAAATTAAGGCGACGCTTAGGTTTTTTATTTTTTGTCTCTTCACTTTCAACACCAGTAGCGATAACTGTAACTTTAACTTGATCGCCAAGTGTTTCATCAATGGAAGTACCAAAAATAATATTAACGTCTTTAGTTGCTTGGTCAGTAACTATTTGAGCAGCATCTTGAGCTTCAAATAGTGATAGGTCTGGACCACCGGTAATGTTTAGCAAGACTTGTTTTGCACCATCGATTGAAACTTCCAATAGTGGTGAAGAAATAGCCTTGTTAGTAGCATCAGTGATTCTGTTCTCACCATTAGCGGTACCGATACCCATTAAAGCTGATCCTTGATCGGACATAACTGTCTTAACATCAGCAAAGTCAAGGTTAACAAAACCAGGTGAAGTGATTAGATCTGAAATACTTTGAACACCTTGACGTAAAACGTCATCAGCAATACTAAATGCTTCATTCATTGGTGTCTTCTTATCAACTATCTCAAGCAACTTACTATTGGCGATGATAACTAAAGTATCAACATCTTTTTTCAATTCAGTGATACCATCAGCCGCAAAACGTGAACGCTTTGAGCCTTCAAAGGCAAACGGTCTAGTAACGACACCAACTGTCAAGGCACCACTTTCTTTAGCAATATTAGCGACGATAGGTGCAGCACCTGTACCAGTACCACCACCCATTCCGGCAGTGATAAAGATCATATCAGCACCCTCAAGTGCCTCCTTAATTGCTTCTTCACTCTCTTGAGCAGCCTTTTGTCCAATCTCAGGATTAGAACCCGCACCTAAACCACGAGTCAATTTAGGTCCTAATTGAATTTTGGTTTCAGCTTGGGAACTTTCCAAAGCTTGGACATCTGTATTAGCAGCTATGAATTGGACACCTTTGATACCAGTGTCGACCATGCGATTAACAGCGTTTCCACCAGCGCCACCAACACCAATAACTTTAATTACTGCCCCCGTATTATCATTTGAATCTAATGAATATTCCATTAAGGAGTTCCTCCTATTACCTGTCTTGAATATAGTTAACTTTATGCATTAATCAAAAAACTTACTCCAGAAGTTCTTGATTTTATCCATCTTTTCACCCTTTTGCGGCTTCTTCTTTGGCGAAGACTGCTGCTTTGATGATTGTTTTGGTGATGGTTCAGTTTCTGGTTCTTGTTCAGGATAAACTTTTGGTTGAACATTTGGTCTTGAAGCTGAGTCTAATTGATTAATTGCAGCACCGTTGACTACATTGTCAGCAATAATTCCAATATCATTCAAATTTGATGCATATGTTACTAAGCCTAAACCTAAGGCATATGAAGGATATCTCATCCCCATTTGTGCCGGAACATAGCTTCTGACCTTTACACCAAATACTTGCTTGGCAAGCTCCTCAATCCCTGACGTAGCTGCTACACCACCAGTTAGGACTATTCCGCCTGGTAATGATAAAGCACCCGCATCATCAAGTGGTCCTTTTAACCGAGTAAAAATTTGTTGAAGTCGTGCTTCAATGATCTCGGATAAATATTCCTCAGAAATTGTTTCAGGTTCTGACTGGCCTACTACATCAACACTAATTGTATCATCAGTGTCGGCATTTGCCGAGTCAGCAGTACCATAATATATCTTTAATTGAGCTGCATTCTCAATTGTTGTGTTAAGGACGACTGAAATATCATGAGTGACATAATCGCCACCCTCAAAATCCACGGTCGATAATTTTAAATTGTGGTCGTGAACAACTGAAGCAGTCGATTGACCAGCACCCATATCAATAATCACAGCTCCAAAATCGCCTTCGCCTTCATTCAAAGATACTTGGCTCAGTGCCATTGGTGTGATTACTTTATGGACAATTTGTAAGCCGGCTTTTTGAATCGCCTTCTTAGTATTATGAACAATTGTTTTTGGTGCAGTGTAAATGATCCCCTTCATTTCCAAACGAACACCAATCATTCCCCTAGGGTCACGAATATTATTGAATCCATCAACTGAAAACTGCTTTGGAATCAATGAAACGACTTCGCGCTCACTTGGTAAATTAGAGATCATCGCTGCTGCCATTACTTGGCGAACATCATTTTCATTGATCTCTTTTGATTGTGTTCCAACGGCAATCATTCCTTGACACTTTTCAATTTGTAACATATTAGCGGATATCCCGACTACAACTTCTTTGATCGTGATATTAGCTTGTGTCTCTGCTTTTTTAACTGCTCGTTTAATCGCCCCAGCTGCTTTGTCAATATCGACAATTACGCCACGACTAACCCCTTCAGATCGCTCACTTCCGACACCGACGACACTCAAGGCCTCGTCAGATGCTTCAGCGACTACCACTTTAATAGAGTTTGTTCCGATATCTAGTCCTACAAAAAACTCTGAATTGTCCATAGACAGTGGTTGCCTCCTTAACTAATTAAAAAACCATTCATTAAAAAATTTTAACACAAAAATGAGTTTATTAAACCTATTTCTTGTTATCAAACGGATAGGAATAGGCACCAATTTCTAAATTAATGACACCTTTTTTCTTCATTTGTGAAGCAATGCTAGGATAATATTTCATTTTTTTATCAACTGTTCGGACATCCGCCACGATTTTATTACCATCATTCATATCGATCTTGATTCGATATGGATTTACCTTGGTAGAAGCATTGTGGATCTCCGAAACATTGTTTTTAACACTCTCAGGCATTTTTTTATAGATTTTAGTTATTTTCTCTAATTCCCGCTTTTTATTAAAATTGGTATAGATGGGATAATTCCCAGTATAAGATTTTAACTTATTAGTTAAAATCCTGCCATTATCGATTATCCGATAATAGTATCCATTCTTATAAATTAGACCTAAAGTTGCGTATTCCTTAACGTTAATAGTCAAATCACGCATATTTTTAGTCCGAAATGAGATTGATTTAACAGATGGTAACTTTTTGCGTGTTGCATCTGAAATCGAATTTTGACGGAAAAACACTCCCACTAATAATGAGTTATCACTAATATCAGTCGCGTTTATCACCTGTTGAGCTCCTAAATCATTAACACCTTTTACCGTGATATCTTTGACTTTACTCAGAGGCGAACCAAAATAAGCCAATGTAATTATAATAATGGCAATTATAAAAATAAGAAAACTTTTTTCATAACTCTTTCGTTTTTTTGACATCAGAATGTCCTCTTACTACGATTTATTGATCAATCCTGTCAGGACCGCGATCAACTTGTCAGAAGCGTCTGGTACACCGATCTCTTTAGATGCTTGAGACATTTTCGCCTGGACTTGCTGATCATTCATAATACTAGCAACATTATTAAAAAGTTTATCTGCTGTCAAATCAGATTCAGCAATCACCTTGGCAGCACCATTTTCAGCAACTGAATTAGCATTAACAGTCTGATGATCATGAGTCACATAAGGACTGGGGATAAAAATAGCTGGTAATCCCAAAGCAGTAATTTCAGCAATACTGGTTGCACCAGAACGACCAACGATCAATTTCAGATCCGGTAAAATCTCTGGCATATTGTCGATATATGGCAAGATTGCGATATTACGAGCCTGAAGATATTTATCATCAATCTGTTTGATTACACCATCATAATGAACTCGGCCGGTCACGAACATCATTTGAAAATCGGCCTTAGCAAAATCAGGCAACGCAGCAATGACTGCCTTATTGATCGGAGTTGCACCTCTGGAACCACCAAAAATTAAAACAGTTGGCTTGTTGGCATCAAGTTTAAAATCTTTCAACCGGTCATTTTTTTTAATGGCGGCAGCTTCTTGAGCCCGCGGATTTCCGGCAAAAACGATTTTTTGCTTTTCAGGAAATTGATCTTCTGCCTGTTTAAAGGCAATCACAATTTTATTCACAAAATGACCTAAAAATTTATTTGTGATACCGGCGATAGTATTTTGTTCATGAATAACAGTTGGTATTTTTAACGTATGTGCAGCATATACGACTGCGCTTGAAACGTAACCACCAGTTCCTACGACCACATCCGGTTTAAATTCTCGGATGATTTTCTTTGATTTACCGATTGATGAAAAGAACATTTGTAAAACTTTGACATTTTGCAAAGTTAATTTTCGTTTAAAACCACTGATTTTGATCGTTTTGAATGGAATATTTTCACGAGTAACGATCTTGCTTTCAAGGCCCTTTTCAGTACCCACATATAGCACGGACTCGATCATGTCGCGTTCTTGTAATCTTTTGATCAGAGCCATCGCCGGATAAATATGTCCGCCGGTGCCTCCTCCAGAAACGATAATGCGCATTTTAACCATTTTGACTCCCCTTCAGTGCATTGACTTCGTCGATAAATTGGTCTCCACGTTGCTCAAAAGTATCAAATTGATCCCAACTGGCACAAGCCGGTGACAATAGGATGACATCACCTTCAGAACTTTGTTTATAAGCTTCAGGAACAGCTTCTTTAAGATTATTAACTTGAACAATATTGCTGATCTCAGCTTTTTCGGCAGCATCAATCAACTTTTCGGCAGTTTCACCGTAAACAATAATATTATGTACACGGCCCTTCAAAGAAGGTACCAATTCATCAAAAGTATTTCCACGGTCCAAACCACCTGCAATCAACGTGATTGGTTCTTTAAAAGCATGCAAGGCAACGGTAGTAGCTTCAATATTTGTAGCTTTTGAATCATTATAAAATTTTCGGTCATTAAACTGATCAACATACTGGATACGATGTTTTACACCAGAAAATTTCGAAAGTACCTCGATGATATCTCCATCAGATACTCCAAATATCTTAGCTACATTAATAGCAGCCAAAGCATTTTGAACATTGTGTTCACCAGGTACTTTGATGTCGTCTTCGTTCATGATCAAATGACGATTGTAATAAATATTTCCTTCTTTGGCATATGCACCAAAGCCTAATTCTTGTTGATCAGAGAAAGGAATGACTTGTGCTTTCGAACGTTTTGAAAGCTTCCGCCATTCAGATTCATTCCAATTGACGACAAAGTAATCGTCAGGGGTCTGATTCTTAGTGATATGCATTTTGGCATTAATGTAATTTTCGCGCGTTTTATGAAAGTCCAAATGAGCCGAATAAATATTATTCAAAACAGCAACTTGTGGATGTAAGTCGATGGTCCCTTCTAGTTGGAAACTAGATAATTCAGTGACAACAACATCTTTAGTACTTGCTTTTTGAATCACATCTGAAATAGGAATACCGATATTACCAGCGTAATAAGCTTTGTTAAATTGTGGCGAATGATCCAACATTAATTGAATCAAAGTAGTCACAGTGGTTTTCCCATTACTACCTGTTACGGCCACCATGGTTGCATCTGAACAACTATAAGCAATTTCTGGTTCCGTAATGACCGGCACCTTGATCGATTGTGCATGTTCAATCAGCGGATTTGAATATGGGATACCAGGATTTTTAACGACATAGTCATAACTATCATCAATCAATTTAGCATCATTACTTCCAGTGATAACTTTAAAACCTTCACCAATCAATTGTTTAGCCTCATCGTTTCCCTCTAAAGGATTTGAGTCAACTACTGTTACTTCACAATTGATTTTTTTCAATAATTTAGCAACTGCGTAACCGCTTTTGGCTAAACCTAAAACTAGGATTTTCTTATTTGCATATACACTATTTTTGACCATAACTAACCTTCTATATAAAAATTAATAAATATATCAATGAACAAACGGCACTAAAGATCCAAAAAATTGAATCAATCTTCCATTCACTCCATCCGAGCATTTCAAAATGATGATGGATCGGTGTCATCTTAAAGATTCTTCGATGGAATACCTTAAATGAGAAGACTTGTAACATTACACTTGCAGTTTCGATGACATATATCAGACCAATCAACAGAAGTGACCAGTAACGACCTAATAAAATCGAAATTGCGGCTAGCCCTGCACCCAAGGCTAGGGAACCAACGTCCCCCATAAAAATCTTAGCTGGCTTGTGATTGAAAATCAAAAATGCCAGCAAGCCACCTACAAATGAGAAGCAAACAATGGCGATGTCAGTTCGGTTTTGGTTAAGAGCAATAATTGCATATGTAAGGTATGAAATAGCTCCTAGACCGCCTAATAGTCCGTCTATACCGTCAGTTAAATTAGTTGCATTTGAAAATCCAACTAACCAAAAAATCGTAAACAATACAAAAATGATTTTTGAGTTCACCGAAAATAGATTTGAAATCGAGAAATTCATCGGCATACTGTCACCGATATAGACAGACAAGAAGATAACTGCCACAACGATCTGTAAAATCAACTTTTGGAGTGCTTTCAATCCTAAATTACGTTTTTTAAATACTTTAATGAAATCATCAATAAAGCCAATGCAGCCAAATAAGACGATGACTAAAGTCGTAATAACTAAAGCGTGCGTCATTTGATTGAGCCAGGCTCCGACCCAAATATTTGAAATAGCCATAGCAATGATGATCAGCAAGCCACCCATAGTAGGTGTACCTGACTTTTTCTCATGCCATTTAGGCCCTTCTTCACGGATCGACTGACCCTCTTTATGAGCAATTAAATAGCCAATCAGAAATGGCATAAAAATTGCTACGATTGCAAAACTACTGATCAAATCGATCAAAATTTTCGATAGTTCCATGGAAAATCCCCACTTAATTTTTATTCTTCAAAGTTACTATAATTTTACCACTGTCATTAATGATTTTTCCTGGTTTAATGGATTGTTTTGTCACATATCCATCACCTTTAGTATCAACAGTCCGGCCTGTCACTTGAGCAAATTTCAAAACATCATTCTTCGACCATCCAGTTAAATCTGGCATAGTCATGGCTCCATTAGTCAACATTACGATTCTTTGACCTGGCATGACTTTTTCGCCACTCGCTGGTGATTGCTGAACGATCTTATCTCCAGTCCCGACGATACCTGATTGTAGATTCAATTTCTTGATCTGTTTATTAGCAGAGGAGACTGACTTGTTCAAGAAGTCTGGCATGTCTACATATTGACTACCAGGTTCGACATCAACACCGGTATCACTTGATTGATTAGCTAAAGTCTTTGCCAAAGGATTGAAAATTTCAGAAATCATTGTTTCAGCGGCGGCTGACATCACTTGTGGTTGTTTCATCGTGATATAAACAATATAACGTGGCTTATTATACGGAATCATTCCAGCTACTGAGAAAATGTAGTTGTTAGAACCGGTCATATATCCACCAGTTGGCGATGCTATTTGAGCGGTACCAGTTTTAACTCCTACTTTGACACCTTTAACTTTATAAGCCATACCAGTACCGTAATCAGCAGTCACAACGTCACGCATAGATTTTCTGACTTGTTTAGCTGTGCTGGCCGAAATCGGATTACCAACAACTTTGGTCTTATATTTTTGAGTTGTCTTGCCAGTATTCGGATCAACGATTTTCTTGACGATCTGTGGCTGGATCATCTTACCGTTATTTGCTACGGCAGAAAAAGCCTGCAGCATTTGGATAGTATTCACATTGACACTTTGACCAAAGGAGGTCATCGCCTGGTCAGACGAATGCTTATATGAGATCCCACCGGCAATTTCATCTGGCAATGAAATGCCAGTTTTTTCACCAATTTTGAATTTCTTCATGTATTTCATCCAAGTATCAGCACCCATTTCTTGTTCAAGGTGGACCATACCAACGTTAGATGAACGAGGAAAGGCCTCGTATTCAGGGATATATCCCCAACCAACATTATTCCAGTCTCTGATCGTACGGCCACCAACTTCAACAGAACCAGACTTATATAGTTCATTAGGATGATAATTACCAGAATCGATTGCAGCCGAAAGTGTCAAAATCTTCATAACCGAACCAGGTTCAAATTGGTCAGCAACCAAGGTGTCACGCCAACTTTGTTGCATCCCCTTACCTGTCGTCGGATTGAAAGTTGGACGTTGGGTGGCAGCTTTTATCTGACCCGTCTTTGAGTCCATGACCAAAACCTGCAGATCTTTGGGCTGATACTTGTCCTCAACATTTTGACTTAAGATCTCAACATATTGTTGAATTTTACTATCAAGCGTCAAATAAACATTTGAGCCATTGACTGCCTGTTTCTCAACCATCTGAGAACCCGGTAATTCATTACCCTGTGAATCGATCTTAGTAACTTTTTTACCACCTTTACCGGATAAAATCTTGTTGAAATAATCTTCGATCCCCATCAATCCACTGATATTAGTATTAGTATCATTGGGCTTATCTTGTTTAGTAATCCCAACTTGGTTAGTTGCGAAAACACCATTGGGATAAGTTCGTGATGGATACTCGGTAAACTTGATACCCTGTAAGTGCTCAGCTGAGATTTTATTTTTTATTTCAATTGATAGGTTCTTACCTTCGGGCCCCAATTCGACCTGGTACTGACTTTTATTTTTAGGCGTCAAATAATCCATTAGTTGTTTCTTTGAAAGTGGTAGATATTTAGCCAACACTTTCGCGGTGGCAGCTTTGTTTTGCACATAATCCGGCTTACCATCAGTTGTTTTAGCCTTTTTGGATAACACAGCATATATATTGTAAATTGTTGAATTACCAGCAATCATTTCACCATTGCTATCTAGAATGTCCCCCCGAGAAGGATTTACAGTATCAACATGCTGATACTTTTGACGGGTTCGTTGAGCCAAATTTACGCCATCGAACTCTTTACTAGTCGCTACAGAGGTAAATCGATAGATAAAAAAGCTAAAAGAAAAGGCAGTCACAATCACTATAAGAAAACCGACAATATAGTGATTGATTCGTGCCTTTTTGCGAAGATTTTTAAAAAATTTTTTCATTTCGTAACGTTCCTTACATTTTTATTATTCATCTTAAGATTGTGCTTCTTAGCAAAGTTTGAAAGACGATCATAACTAGTTAATTCAGATACTTCCTGCTGTAAGTTTACGTTATTTGTTGTTGTATTGGTTATTTTTGTGGTAACAGAATCAAGGTTATTTTGGGCAGAAGTCATGGAGACCTTCATTGTTACAAGTGCAGTCATTAGGCACAAAGTTAACAGACCTAAACCCACTAATAAAAGTGACTCAGTCTTTGAAATGGCAACTTTATGTGTAACAGTAGTTGGCTTTGCTTGTGTTTGAGTACCTGTCTCTACTGTTTGATAGTTTTCTAAATTTCTGGCTGTACTTTCTAACATATTTCCCTACACTCCATATTTAATCTTTTCGACGACACGTAACTTTGCACTATGTGCTCGGTTATTTTCAATAAGTTCTTCTTTATTGGGTACGATTGGCTTTCGTGTGATTAATTTGAGAGTCGGCTGGATGTCCTTAGGAATAACTGGTAAACCTCTAGGAACGTCCACCTCTGATGCTTCCTTGAATGTATGCTTAACTATCCGATCTTCTAAAGACTGAAAAGTTATCACACTGATTCTCCCACCAGGTTGTATTAAATCAATTGCTTGGGCTAATGATCTTTCTAGGGAACCTAATTCATCATTGACGGCAATCCTAATCGCTTGAAAGATCCTTTTAGCTGGGTGACCACCAGTACGACGTCTGGCAGCCGGTATGGAATTTTTAATTATATCGGCTAATTCTAATGTCGAAGTAATCCGATGTTCAGCTCGAGTCCTTTCGATCGAACGGGCAATCTGCCTAGAAAATTTTTCATCACTGTACTTGAAAAAAATCCGTACTAAATCGTTATATGACCAATCATTAACGATTTTTTCAGCATCAAGATCCTGACGTTGGTCCATTCGCATATCTAATCGGGCTTCTTTTTTGTAACTGAACCCTCGAACAGCATCGTCAAACTGAGGAGAAGAAACTCCAAGGTCATAGACGATTCCATTAACTTGCTGAACGCCTTTTTGAGCAAGTGCTGCTTGCATATTTTCAAAATTATCGCGAATCAAGATCAATTGATTGTCACCAATTAAATCTTTATCTGCTTCAATTTTTTCACCAACTTCAATCGCACTTTCGTCACGATCAAAGGCATATATTTTACTGTTGTGAACGCGGCTCATCAATTCTTTGGTATGGCCCCCGCGACCAAAAGTTGCGTCAACGAAGATCCCATTATCAACGGGATTGACCATATCAATCGTTTCTTTGAGGAGAACCGTCTTATGTTTAAATTCATTAGAAGTCAAAGTCTGTCATCTTCTCCGAGATATCTTCAAAGTTTTCCTCGGCTTCTTCACTAAACTTGTCCCAATTCTCCGCGTCCCAGATTTCGATTCGGTCAGAAACTCCGACGACCACGCAATTCTTTTGCAATTTAGCAAATTTGATCAAAGGGGCAGATAAATTGATTCGACCTTGTTTATCGAATTCCACTTCGGTTGCTGCTGAATAGAAGAATCTTGTGAAGGCACGAGCATCTTTTTTAGTTAATGGTAATTTATCAAGCTGAGCTTCGAGTTTGTTCCATTGATCCATGGGATAGCCAAATAGGCAACCATCCATCCCGCGTGTAATAACAAAGGAATCACCAATCTCTTGGCGAAATTTTGACGGGATAATTAATCTTCCCTTGCTATCTATCGCGTGATGAAATTCACCCATGAACATCTCAAGCTCACCTCAAATCCTTAACACTTTCTAATTTACCACAATTACCCACAATTAACCACATCATCTTAAGATAATCACATTATATTTAAATAATGTGGCTAAATCACTCATATATCAACGATTGCAGCCGTGGGGATACTTGAGAAGACAATTGGAATTACATCAGTTCATTTGCATAATTGTATTCAGTGAAGTAGTATTTTTGTATAAATATGCTAGGTGGTGTCTGTTTTGAACGATAAAAAGCCAAAAAGTACTTTATCCAAGATCATTCAAACCGTTGTTTGGTTAATGATCATTGTTACTATCTTAGGTGTCGCCCTTGGAGCCGTAACAGGATTCCTTCAATAAAATAAAAATAAGTGCTCAAATAAAAAAAGTGGGGAATTAATTCTTAATCGAATTAATTCCCCACTTTTAATTTATTTATTAACAATAATTAATTTCTCAAACACCTTATGTAGAGCTACGACCAAGACAAACATCATGATCATGTTGGCTATAAAACTACCACCATTGATCACTAAAGAATAAATCCATGGATTCATGGTCTTTGGGGCAAATGAAGCCCAAAATATACCACCAGCAATAAAGTGGAAGAAATATTTTGCACCAAATCCGATGGTACAAAACAACAAAATCGGTCCTAGAGAATTTTTCTTATCGAGAATGACTTTTTTCACGTGAACACTACCAAGTCCGATCAGACCAATAGCAGCAAAGGCAATTGGGTATTCAATGAATCCCTGCAAAGGATTCAATACACTCCCTGAACTGATACCACGCAATAACATATCCAAAAGTCCCCAGACTAAGCCAGCCATCAAGCCAGCTTTCAGACCTCTCCTTAAAGCAAAAATTGCCATCGGGATAAGTCCGTAAACCAATTCAATTGATGAAATACCAACAGAATGCGGAACGAAGTTTAATACTTGGGCAGCTGCAGTGACGATTGCACCTTCAGTCAAAATTATTAATTCTTTATTTTTAGCCATAAAAATACTCCCTTGCAAAAATCATCACAAGAGAGTTTTCCTTCTGTTGTATGAACACAATCCCTACGCATGCATTAACATAACAGGTTTTAAGGGTCTGATAAACGATCACTCTCAGCCATTTGGCTCCCCTTGTGCTGATTTAAATAATAATGAATCAGTTATTTCGACCAAACATCCGACTCATGAACCCACGTTTCTTTGGTTCTTGGAATAAGTCAAGTGGCACACTTTGGCCTAACATACGTTTGGCAATATTAGCGTAGCCCCGCCCAGCATCACTGTTGGGATCAGAAACTACCGTCTGCCCCGCATTCGAGGCTGAAATAACTTCATCTTCGTCAATAATAATACCAATCAACGGAATACCCAAATGATTGACAATATCTTCGATCTTCATTGAAGTACCTTGATTGATCATGTTCTTACGGATCCGATTAATGATCAAATGAGGAGTTATTGGCATTTCTAAACTTTCCAAAATACCAACTACTCGATCAGAGTCACTCACGGAAGCAATTTCTGGATTAGTCACAACTAAAGCAGCATCAGCTGAATTAACAGCATTTTTGAAACCATATTCGATGCCGGCCGGACAATCGATCATGACAAAATCAAATCTTTGTTTCAGATATTCAATAATAGTATGAACCGAGTCATTATCCAAAACATATTTGTCAGAAAATTGTGAAGCAGCCAATAAGTACAAGTTGTCACCAAATCTAGGATCTCTTACTAAAGCTTGTGACAAAACAACTCGCTGTTGAGCCACATCAACAATGTCATAGACGATCCGATTAGTTAATCCCAATACAGCATCTAGATTTCTTAAACCAATATCTAAATCGACCATACATACCTTTTTACCCATGGTGGCCAATTCAGTACTGACATTGGCAGTAGTCGTAGTTTTACCTACACCACCTTTACCAGATGTCACAACAATTGAAATTCCCATAACTACTCGGTCCTCTTTCTTGATTCATTATTAACTTCTTTGAAGTTGCTGAGATCTTCGACACTGATCGTATGAAGATCATCAATATGAGCAAATTTATAATTCGTAAACTTTTTTTCATTATCGTCAGTAACTATTTCCACGACATCGGCAATTCGGTACTGTGCAGCTCCATTCAAATTTCCAATGATAGCTGCGTTTGTATTATCCGGAAAACCTGCTTGTACAATGCCATTAACTTGACCAACGACATAAATCGAGCCATTGGTTGAAATCTGTGCACCTTCGTGTAAAGTACCGAGGAAAATCAAGTCGCCCTGATATTCCCGCTTTTGGCCACTGCGAACGATCCCCGTTTCCACACTGACTTTAGTTTCGGCAACTAACTTCTCCGATTCAGATTTCAGCATCACGTTAGAACTGATTTCATTTAACTGAATTTGGGGATACTTAGCGAAGATCTTTTTAACTCGATCAACTTGTTCATCATTAAAGAGGCGATTACCCGTTTTGACGTTAAATTGAACTTTGTCATCCTCACTTGTACCAATTGTCTGCTCGACAATCAAATTTTTCAACTGACTCATTGCATCTTCAAAATTACAATCATCATTAATTATGACCGAAAATCCATCTTTGCTTCCCTTTAGAGTGACATCACTCATTTGGTTCCCCTCCTATAGCTAACTAACCAATCGCTTAGATTGGCGAAAGGAACATACAATACGAAAAATACGATCATATTCCAAAGCAAAGTGGGACCTAAAATGAAAGTGATGAAATCACCAACATCGGCCGAAGCTAATCTAAACAATTTTTCCAGCAAATATATCCCTGATTGTATAAAAGTTAAGGATATAAAATAAATCGATATCTCATAACCGACTGATGGTTTTGTAAATAGGAACTTGTAGTGATCGATCCCAACAAGGACCAATGGTAACAAGATGGTATATAAGCCAATCAAGCCAAAATAATAAGAGTCATAAATCAAACCAAAGACGATCCCATAAATCAAGATCATCTTGCGACTATCGATCCGCATCGTCAACATGACGAGTACCATCAACATTAACTGCGGAATAATGGTCAAATTAACCTTATTCATGTTATTGAGAAAAGCCCATTTAATCAAGCCGTCAAGGTAAAATGCCAGCATTACAAAGACAACTTGACCAATTATCTTTTGCGATTTAATTGTCATTATTTTTCACCGTTGACCGTTGATTTTATGACAGTAACAACGGTAAAGTTTCTTAATTCTGCTGCTGGCGTAATATATACAGAATTAGTCATACCATAGTCATCTTTTTTAATACCGTAAACTTTACCGATATAAAGGCCTCGTGGTGTTCTTCCACCTAATCCAGAGGTAATAACACGTTGCCCTTTTTTGATACCTTTAACAGAATTTACATTTTCCATGACTAAATCACCTGTTGAATCATCAAAGCGACTCACAACACCAGTAACGTTGTTCTTATTGTCGTCAACAATTTCGGAAGCAAACTTATCATTGATCTCGTTATCAGTTGAAATCAATTCAACTTTAGAACTGATTTCATTGACTTCAACTATCCGTCCAATTAAACCACTCCCAGACATAACTGGTTGATTTTTCTTAATACCACTTGTCTGACCTCGATTAATAGTTAGATAATTTTGCCAACTACTTGGTGAACGACTTAAGACTGATGCATTCGTTGTATCGTAATCAGTCAAAGTACTGTTTAATTTTAATTCTTGTTTAAGTTTCTTATTTTCATCTTGAGCAACTTTCAACTTAGCTTGATTTTCAGCCAAATCACCAATTTTTGACTTCAAGCGACGATTCTCTTGATAAGTATTATAAAGATCTGAAAACTCAGATGAAATATTTTTTACTCCATTGGTTGGATATGCAAAAACACCATCCACCAAACTAACGACATCATTTCCAACTTGTTGAACAACAGGAGGAGTTTCTTTTTTATTTCTGACACTGACAGATACCGCCAAAAGTCCAAAAGTCACAATTATGATTACCATTAAAATAATTAACTTTTTATTTGAGAAAAACTTTTGCATTTCTTCCTCCTACCTTCAACCAAATAAAAAAGCGGGCTCACCCCGCTTATTTTTGACGACGCATTACATCGATATTCTTCAATGATTCTCCAGTACCGATGGCTACACAATCTAGTGGGTCTTGAGCAATGAATACGGGTACGCCAGTTGCTTCAGAGATTACCTCTGGCAAATGATGCAACAAAGCTCCACCACCAGTGAGTACGATACCATGATCAATCACATCAGCAGCAATTTCAGGTGAAGTTTCTTCAAGAGTTTCTTTGATAGTTTCAATGATCTCTTGAACATTCTCATGAATAGCTGTAGCGATATCTTCGCCAGTTAATTGGATAGTTTTAGGAAGTCCTGTTACTAAATCTCTACCACGAATTTGCATTGATTCAATTTCTTTAGCTTTTTCAATTGAAGCTGATCCGACTTGCATTTTAACTTCTTCGGCAGTTCTTTCACCGATTTGTAAGTTAAAGTTAGTCTTGATATAAGCTGAAATAGATTCATCAAATCTATCACCAGCGATTCTAATTGAACGTGATGAAACAATTCCACCAAGAGAAATAGTGGCAACATCAGTAGTTCCACCACCAATATCAACAACCATATTACCTGTTGGATCCATTACTGGTAGACCAGCACCGATGGCGGCAGCAAAAGGTTCTTCAATAACATATGCTTCCTTTGCACCAGCATGTTGAGTAGCTTCAATGACAGCTCTCTTTTCAACCTCAGTAACACCACTTGGTACGCAGACCATTACGGAAGGCTTTGAATTACCGGTTGTTTTTTCAATGAAATATTTCATCATCGCAGCTGTTGTATCATAATCAGCAATCACACCATCTCTCATGGGACGAATTGCGGAAATACTACCTGGTGTACGTCCAATCATCTCACGGGCATCAGAGCCAACGGCAACAATCTCACCTGTGTTATTATTCTTTGCAACAACTGATGGTTCATTTAAAACGATTCCCTTGCCTTCAACGTATACAAGAGTATTTGCAGTTCCTAAATCAATACCTACTTTTTTTGATCCTATACCAAACAATATTATATTCTCCTTTAATTGCACACCACATTTACACTAACAAAAATTATATCATATAACGTGTCAAATTAAAGTAACAGAACGGTTGAACATCAAATTAAATCTTGAGCTTTAAAGCTCAAATAATCACGTGGTGTGACAATCAAATGATCGACTAAATTAACACCAACCAAATGGCAACAATCGATCAATCTTTGTGTAAAGCGACGGTCCTCGGGTGAGGCAATCAAACTGCCCCCAGGGTGATTATGACAAATAATCACCTGCGGTGCCGATAATTTTAAAGCTTCACACAAAACATCTCGTGGATGGACTGTTGCAGAATCAACCGTCCCAATAAAAATCACTTTTTCGTCAATGACATGAAATCCGTTATCTAGATATACTGCTACTAATTTTTCTTGTGATGACTTACCTATTTTTTTTATTAAATGTTCGCCCATTTTAGACAAAGAAATTTGTTTTTTGGGCAACACGTCACGCTGTATTTTTCTTGCGCCGAGTTCAACTGCAGCTAAGAGCTTGCAGGCCTGAGCATGTCCTACTCCTTTTTGTTGGACTAATGAATCCAAACTTAATTTACGAAGATTATCAGAGCTGATCAAAACATTCGCCGAAAGTTTGGTGACGTCATAATCTCTAGTACCGGTCCCTAAAATGACCGCAATCAATTCTTGAGTCGTTAGTGCCTGTGTACCATGCTGTTTGAGTTTTTCTCTTATATTTATCATCATGTAATAAATTACGAATTAAACTTAGATTCTAACTCCGAAATTAAATAAAAAGATCCCGTAATCAAAAAGATTTGTTCATCGTTCAATTTGGAGATCAGTTGATCGATCTCACTATCATAATTATCGATGAATTGGACATTGCCATATGTTGTCAAATCATAATCTACCTTTTTAGCAGACCGTGAATAAGACAAGTTAGAGACAAAGACATGATGAGTATTTTTCGACAAAAAAGTCAATATATCGGCTCTATCCTTGTCTTTCATCCCTGTGTATAAGACAATTATATCTTTTTTAGGCCAGTTTGTAGTTAAAGAATTTATTAAATTGCGAATTGCATCCAAATTATGAGCACCATCCATCAAAACTAAAGGCTTTTTTTGAATGATCTGCTCTCTACCTAACAGGACATGCCGATCAATATTTTGAACGATGAACCGGCTTGACCACTGGGTTTTCAGCTGTCTAGCAATTTCAATAAATCCCTTGATCGCAAGTGCTGCATTTTCAGCATCAGTTTCTTCAAAACCAAATACCTGAATGTCTTGAATTGTAACTAATTTTTCATCATAAGTAAATTGATTTTTCATTTCTTTCTGATGAAAATCTATAATTTTGAAATCGTGACCGAACTCAAAGAGTGGGCTTAATTCATTGGCAGCCTTTGCAGAGATGATTGAACGAACCGATTCAGGCAATCGCCCACATATCACCGGTATTTCACTTTTGATGATCCCAGATTTTTCTTTGGCAATGTCTTCTATAGTTGGACCAATAATTTGTTCATGATCCATGCCAATAGAAGTGATGATCGACAAAATTGGTGTAATAACATTAGTTTTATCATGAGTAGCACCAATTCCGACTTCAATAATGGCAATATCGACTTTATCTTTAAAGTATAAAAAGCCCATTACCGTAACAAATTCAAATTCGATCAAATGAATACCTTTGGTCTTTTCAATAATGTAATTAGTCAATTCTAAGATCTCCTCATCAGAGATCATCTGATAGTTGATCTGTATCCGCTCATTAAATTTGATAACAAATGGTGAGGTGAACATCCCTACTCTTTTGTCAGTTGCTTCTAACAAATTCGCAAGATAATTGACCGTCGAACCTTTACCGTTGGTTCCAGTAATATGTACCGTTGGATAACTATCCTCTGGGTCACCTAAGATTTTTAAAGCGTGCTTGATATCTGTTAGATCATTTCTTTTATGCATTCTTGGTAATGAATGGATGTAGTTTAATGCTTCTTCATATGTCTTAAACATTTTTGTTCCTCTCAAAGGTAATCTAACCATTATTTCACTTGATTATCAAAAAAGGTGCCAATTCAATAATGAATTAGCACCTAGGCATTTCTAAAAATCACTTTCTAACGAAATCTAACCAAATTATTACTTATTCTTTTTAAGTTGAGCAATTCTCTGGTTGATTTTTTCTTGCTTAGACTGATAACCAGCCAATTTTGTCTTCTGTTCAGCGACGACTTTTTCAGGTGCCTTATTAACAAAGTTTTCGTTTGATAATTTTTTATTGATTCGATTGATTTCTTGATCCATCTTGGCCAATTCTTCTTGTTGACGTTTGATTTCATCATCAATATCAATCAATTCTGCCAATGGGATATAAACTTCCGTCTCATCATTGACACCAGTCATTGCCAATTCAGGTGCTTGAAGATCAGTGTCGATCTTCAATTCCTTTGGATGAGCAAAACGATCAATATATTCTTGATTATTCATCAAAACATCTTTGATCTGATCATTTTGTGGCTTGATGAAAATACCAATGGCACTTGAAAGTGGTGCATTAGCTTCCAAACGAATCTTCCGAACGGATTTAATCAAGTCAATCAAGACTTCCATTTGAGAAACTGCTTCATTATTATCAAAATCTGAATGATTTTCAGGGTATTTAGCTAAAGAAATTGATTCGCCATTATGTGGCATTGATAACCAAATTTTTTCAGTTACAAATGGCATGATCGGGTGCATCAACCTCAAAGTTTGATCAAGAACGTAAGTCAAGATCATCTTCTTTTGGGCCTTAGTCTGTTCATCGTCACCTGTTAAAGTAGCCTTACTCATTTCAATGTACCAGTCACAGAAATCATTCCAGATAAAGTTGTAAAGGCTACGGCCTGCTTCACCGAATTCAAATTTATCGAATAAGCGGTTAACATCATTAACAGTTTGATTCAATTTTGCTAAGATCCATTTATCACTTAGATCATAATTTGTAACTTTGGAAAGATCGTCCATTGCTGGAGTATCATCATCAAGATTCATGATAACGTAACGACTAGCATTCCAGATCTTATTGATAAAGTTCCAAGCTGAATCCATCTTGTCATAACTGAAACGTGTATCTTGCCCAGGTGTCGAACCAACCATCAAGAACCAGCGCAAAGCGTCAGCACCATATTTGTTGATAACATCCATTGGATCGATACCATTTCCTAATGACTTACTCATCTTACGACCTTGTTCATCACGGATCAAACCATGAATAACAACGTGTTCAAATGGGCGTTTGCCAGTAAATTTCAAACTTTGGAAAATCATTCTGGAAACCCAGAAGAAGATAATATCATAACCAGTTACTAAAGTATTAGTTGGGAAATAGCGTTTATAATCAGCACTATCTTCGTCGGGCCATCCCATAGTTGAAAATGGCCAGAGTGCACTGGAGAACCAAGTATCTAAGACATCAGAATCTTGTTCCCAATTCTCAATATCTTTAGGAGCTTCTTCGCCAACGTAAGTTTCACCTGTTTGTTTGTTGTACCAAGCAGGTATTTGATGCCCCCACCATAATTGACGTGAAATTACCCAATCATGAACGTTATCCATCCATTGTTCGAAAGTCTCTTCGAATCTTTCTGGTACAAAGTTAACTTTGTTAGATCCAGTTTGATTCTTCAAAGCCATCTCAGCTAGTGGCTTCATCTTAACGAACCATTGTGTTGATAAACGTGGTTCAACTTGAACCCCTGAACGCTCTGAATGTCCAACACTGTGAACATAAGGTTCAACTTTAAGCATATAGTCATTGTCTTGAAGGTCTTTAACAATTTGCTTACGAGCCTCAAAACGATCAAGCCCATTATACTTACCAGCATTTTCATTCATCGTTCCATCAGCATTCATCGTGTTGATCCGCTTGAGATCATGACGATTACCAACTAAGAAGTCATTAGGGTCATGGGCAGGAGTGATTTTTACCATTCCAGTACCGAAGTCCTTATCTACGTAGTGATCGGTAATAATTGGAATCTTACGATCAACTAATGGCACGATGATCTCTTTTCCTACAACATCTTTGTAACGATCATTATCTGGAGCAACAGCTACGGCAACATCACCAAACATTGTCTCTGGACGAGTTGTAGCAATTTCGATATAGCCGGAACCATCGGCATATGGATACTTAACATGATAAAAGGCACCTTGGTCATACTTATGGATAACTTCGATATCTGACAGGGCAGTTTGCAACTCTGGATCCCAGTTGATGATATATTCACCACGATAGATCAAGCCTTCGTTGTACATTTTGACAAAGACTTTACGAACAGCTTTGGATAATCCTTCATCAAGAGTGAAACGTTCACGTGAGTAATCAAGTGATAAACCTAATTTACCCCACTGTGATTTGATGATCTTAGCAAATTCATCTTTCCAGTTCCAAACCTCTTGAACGAATTTCTCTCTTCCTAAATCATAACGAGAAATACCTTGCTCACGTAATTTTGCTTCAACCTTTGCTTGAGTAGCGATACCGGCGTGATCCATTCCTGGAAGATACAAAGTGTCATAACCTTGCATTCTCTTATAACGAATCAAAGTATCTTGAATAGTTGTGTCCCATGCGTGTCCCAAATGTAATTTACCAGTAACATTTGGAGGTGGGATAACTATTGAGTAAGGTTTAGCTTTTTGATCACTTGAAGGCTTAAAAACGCCTTGATCCAACCAAGTTTGATAACGTCCTTTTTCGACTTCGGTTGGATTATATTTTGTATCCATATCGATTTCTCTCATATTTTCCTCCAGTATAAAAAAAGCATCCGTCCTGGATAGGACGAATGCTCGCGGTGCCACCTAAATTAAGAGTAAAACTTACTCTTCACTCACATTTAACGGTGTCCCGATCATTAGATAGCTCACAAGTAACAATTATTCATCAAGAATGAGTAGCTCGCAGCTATTACTACTCTCTCTGGATTCTTTGAAAATAACCCTCTTGTTCATTGCTGTTGAATTGATATTAAAACAAAATTCTTTAATCGTCAAACATTTTTATAATAAGTCGTTGATTTCATCTTGGTCTTTTTCCATAAAATGATCACCATGTTCAATAGTAGTCATCTTAATGCCAGCTAATGAGCGCTTGATCAAGCCATCAATATCTAGCACGCTTTCAAATTCACGCGTTTTTTCGGTACTTGGTCTGGTCTTTGGTGCTGGTGGAGCAAACACCGTACAGCAATCCTCAAATGGTTGAATCGATAAGTTAAAGGTATCGATATCTTCCGCCAAACGAATGATCTCTGTTTTATCCATTGTCGCAACCGGACGCAGGATCGGCGTTGTTGTGACATCATTGATAGCTGCCATACTTTCTAAAGTTTGAGAAGCAACTTGACCAACAGCCTCACCGTTGAAGATTGCTAGGCCGCCCTCTTGTTCACGAATCAAATCAGTCAAACGTAACATGAATCTTCTTTGGATAGTCATCAAATATCCTTCAGGGACATTGGCTTTGATTGTTTCTTGAATCTCAGCAAAAGGAACTTCAATAAAGCGAATATTGCCACCATAAACGGTCAATTTGCTAGTTAATTCCTTAGCTTTGTTCAAAGCTTGTTCAGATGTGTATGGTGGACTGAAAAAGTGGACCATTTCAATATCCACACCACGTTTCATGGCCAAATATCCAGCAACTGGAGAATCGATTCCACCAGAAAGCATCAACATAGCCTTACCAGCGGTACCAACAGGCAATCCGCCGGCACCTTTAACGGTTAAGTATGATAAATAGATTCCGTCTTGGCGAACCTCGACAGAGATCTTAATATCAGGATGTTTCATTTCTGCCTGAATTTCTGGAAATTCATCGCAAATAGCATCCCCTAGTTGAAGATTGATCTGATTTGTATCTAAAGAATACTCGTGGTCAGAACGTTTAGTGGCAACTTTAAAAGTTTTACCTGGTTCATAGGCTTCGTGCATCATTTCAATAGCTTTTGCTTTGACATCGTTGAAGTCTTTCGAAACTTTGACACTCAATGAAAAAGTTTGGATACCGAACACGCGCTTCAATTTTTCCATAACTGGTTTAGCATCTGTACCATTTAACTTGATGTGCAAACGATCACGATGTGGTTGTAATTTTAAATCTGGAAAGTCTTTTAAAACTTTTGTGACATTGCCGTGCAAACGTCCGATAAAACTTTTGCGGTTCTTTCCTTTAGTAGAAAGTTCACCGTATCGAACCATAATTTCTGTATATTGCATTTATTTCTCCTAATTTAAAATTTGGAAATGATCGTGGATCTCATCCAAATTTTTAATAAATTCTTTCATTTCTGCTTCAGTATTATTTTCATCTAAACTAACACGTACAGCACTAGTTGCAATGCTTTCTTGCGTATTCATGGCTTTCAAGGTACTTGATTCAAGACCTTTTTTTGAAGAACAAGCACTAGTCGTCGAAATGAAGATATCACGATCTTCAAAAGTATGGACGATAGTTTCACCACGAACCCCATCGATCGTAAAACAAATGATATGTGGTGCAAATCCATCAGCTAATTTAGAAAATACATGGACATTATCCAATGTGTTGAGGTGCTCGACTAACATCGTCTTCAATTTCATCATTTCAGCGGATTTTTTAGCTTCATTTTCCTTAAGAAGGCGCAAAGCTCTGGCCATAGCCGCTATAGCTGGTGTATTTTCGGTCCCGCTACGAAGGCCTTTTTCTTGTCCACCACCGGCCATCAAAGGCTCGATTTGTTTGCCTTCTTTCATGTAAATAAAACCGATGCCTCGAGGGGCGTGGAATTTATGGCCTGAGAAAGTATAAAAATCAACTCGAGGATCAATAAATTGATCTTCAAGCCCCTTCCCAATAGCTTGAGTCCCATCAACATGAAAACTAACACTAGGATAATCTTTCAAAACTTTAGCGATTTCCTTGATTGGCTCGATCGAACCAATCTCGTTATTTACTGCCATGATAGAAACTAATATAGTATCGTCCCGCAACGCATTTTTCAAGTCTTCAACACTAACATGGCCATCTTTGTCGACAGGCAAATAAGTTACGTCGTAACCTAATTGCTCTAATTGGCGCATTGAATTGATAACTGATGGATGTTCAACGGATGATGTGATGATACGCTTACCAAATTCACGTTTCTTAAAAGCTGTACCCTTGATTATCCAGTTATTACCTTCAGTACCACCACTAGTAAAGAAAACTTCGTGGGGTTTGAATCCCATCAATTGAGCAATCTTTTTCCGTGATGTTTCAACTAATTCGAAAGCTTTCAAACCTAATTTATGCAAGCTAGACGGATTACCAAAATATTCCTGACTAGCGACGTTATAAGTTTTTAAAACCGAATCTTCAATCTTTGTTGTTGCACTGTTATCAAAATATATCATAATTTTCCCACCAAAATAAAAAGGCCTTACGGCCTTAATTTTTTTACCTATTATAATTTACAACAAATTTACAAATCATGCACTAATTGTATCTTTTATTCGTGAAACTGAACCAGGCTCAATATTTTCGAGAGCAGTGGAAATGACTGATAATGCTTGTTGGTAGTCAAACTCTTCATCAAATAATGAACGAGCATGCGATAGTTCCTCTTGGAAATTTTTATCCTTACTGGCATAACGGTTGGCATATTGGAACAATTTTTCAGTCAGGATGACTGTCGAACGTAAATCTTTGGTTTTTTGCATCAAATTATCAAGATCTTCTTGACTGACGATAACTTGCTTGCTGATTTCTTCCATATTTACACGTTCACTGTTTAAACCATCATATAGCTTCTTGATCTCATCAGTCACCATGTAGAAATATTCAAGATAATCTTCAGGCAATCCCTTCAAATTCAGCTGTTCAACAGTTTTCTTTTGAATCTGGACTTTTTGAGCATATTCTTCAACGCTCTTACGGGAAATCTGTTCACTAGACAACATCTGATTCAAGTTATCATTGATCGATTTTTCTCGTGACTCGATCCGGTCAAGGTCTTCGATAAATTGTTTGAAGTCTCGTTCGGCTTTTGAATAAACAATGCTCTTATCAGCGATACTCTGAACATCTTGATCGTATTCAGAAACGATTCGATTTAATGTAGTACCATGTTCCTTGAAATCGTCCATATCATCTTTATCAAGGACATAATTGACTGACAAACGATTGATAGTGTCATCCAAATGATTATGTTGATACTTTGCATGATTCAAATAATCAAGCACTGGTTTTTGTTGTTTCAAAACATTCCGTTTCGAATTGATTTCAAGACTTAAAACGTCATATAAATCATTGATATCTGAACTGATTTGTTCATTAGTACGATCCACCATATCGAAATCGAGATTTGCTAAGGATTTATTAGATTTTTCAATATTCTTGTTTACAGCATCAATGTTTTGTTCGATATCCTGATTGAATTTATAATTTTGTTTAACTAATTTTTCGTAGACCGAGCTGATTTCTTCAATCTGGCCAGGATATTCTTTATTGAGACTTTCATATAATGGAACGATCAAGGACACTTGGTCGTTGATCATCGCTAATTTAACTTTGGCATCATCCAAATATTGACGAGCTTCCAAGTGATCCCCTTGTTCAGTAAGCTTATCTTCTTCATCTAAGAATTCAGCAATCTCATTCAATTCAGTTTCCAATTTATCAGTTGCTGGGCCATAATTGAATGACTTTGTTAAGATCTCTTTTCTTAAAGTTTCATATTCTCCATGAAGAGTTTCACTAGTCGAGGCATTTTGCTTATTACTTTCAATGATCTTGGAGAAATTACCCGAAATATCATCTGAATGTTTTTGCAAATCAGCCAACTGTGCAGAGATTTTTTTTGACTCCGAAGAAGCACCAAAAACATTGAAATTTGCATTCTTACTAGTGGCGTTACTAATATCAGCCATCACTTTAGGAACGGTATCATTTCGTTGCTTTGAATACTCCTGTTTGCTTTTCCCGAAACTCTCTAAACTAGCACCCGTGAGTTTCATATCCTCAAGCTGCTCGATCTCATCGTGCAAATAATCATCTTTTAGATCGAGTGCATGTTGCTCATAGATCTTGAGTTCACTTCCGTTGCGTTTCTGCAAAAACCACATGTACCATAGGAATACCAAGATCAATACAATTATTACTATAATAAATAAATACAAAATTACACCCCTAGCCTCTTTACCAAGTCGTTATATGTCAATTATTATAACAAAATAGCCAGCTTGAAAATGTTTTATGTAAGTTTCATAATAAAGACTTAAAACATTCTCAATAAAAAAGGTTTTGACAAAGAGTCCCAATCACGATACACTAACCTTTGTGTAAAATATGCAGCAAAGAGCGGCAAGCTCGTCAACAGTTATCGGCTGATATAGTGCAATAAGTAACCTGCGGCTGCACGAGGCGAACATTGTAACGATGACTGAACGAATGTTAAACTCTTGTTAAATTATTTTACTCCAATCAAATTTTTGGAGGACAAATTATATGTCTAGATATACAGGACCTCGCTGGAAGTTATCACGTCGTTTAGGACTATCACTTTCAGGTACAGGTAAAGAATTAGCTCGTCGTAACTACGCTCCTGGCCAACATGGTCAAAACCAACGTCGTAAGATTTCAGAATACGGTTCACAATTACGTGAAAAGCAAAAATTACGTTTCATGTATGACGTTAACGAACGTCAATTCCGTAACCTCTTCTTGCGTGCCGGTAAATTAGACGGTATCCATGGTGTTAACTTGATGGTTCTTCTTGAAGAACGTCTTGACAACTTAGTTTACCGTTTAGGTTTTGCTACATCACGTCCACAAGCTCGTCAATTAGTTAACCATGGTCATGTTACTGTTGATGGCAAACGTGTTGATATTCCTTCATACGAAGTTCAAGTTGGCCAAGTTATCAGCTTGAGAACAAAGTCAAAAGACTTAGCTATCGTTAAGGATGCACTTGAAAATGTTGTTGGTCGCCCTGGCTTCGTTAGCTATGACGAAAACAACATGTCAGGTTCACTTGTTCGTTTACCAGAACGTGATGAACTTGAACCAAATATTGATGAATCTCTAATCGTTGAATACTACAACAAAATTCTTTAATATTTATCAAAAATCCACTTTGGTGGATTTTTTTTTATTCAAAAAAACTGTAGACTCAAAATATCTTGAGTTTACAGTTTTTATTTTATTCATTGAAATCAACCATAAATTGACTTAGTTCCATGAATTTATCAAACAACAATTGATCGTAATCACCAGCTCTGACAGTTGAACTATCAGCCAATAAATTATAGCCAATTACCAGATCACTTGATTTGACCTGTTGATAATGCTTTAGGATCTTGGGAAAATCAGTCGCAGGATACATTTTTGATGAGGTGTGATCATTTGATACTTGCCAATCACTATTGATCAAGTTAGAAGTGAGCCCTTCATATTTAGGATAATAGCTGCTCCGGTTGTACGCGTCAGCTAAAAGACTAAAAGTCACGAAATATCGATCCGGCCAGAGACCTAATTCTACATGAGGATTTCTTTTATATCCTCGCTTATCCTGACTAATTGCTAACCAAGTATCTGGTGGCGGATTTTTAGTTCTCCGTTGGTGTTTGGCAATTTTTAAATAAAATTTGTCTTGATATTTTTGTTCCAAGGCATCCAACAAAGCTTGACCAATCGATTCAAATGAAGGATCAAGTTCTGAGCGGATCAATGACAGTCTTCCCGATAAGGTTTCATCATGAAAAACTCGAAAATCTTCTTTACTGAACATGTCACAAGCATCCTTTGTTGTAGAATAGTAACTATAATCATTATTATAGAGGAGAAAATATGCAAAAGCCACTCGCATATCGTATGCGACCAACTAGTATCGATGATGTTGTTGGACAACAACACCTAGTTGGTAAAAATAAAATCATTCGGCGAATGGTCCAGGCTAAAAGACTCAGTTCAATGATTCTTTACGGGCCACCAGGTATTGGAAAAACTAGTATCGCCAGCGCTATAGCCGGAAGTACTAAGTATGCTTTTCGAAAATTGAATGCAGCTACTGATACTAAAAAAGATTTGCAGATCGTAGCTGAAGAAGCCAAGATGAGTGGGACTGTGATCTTACTTTTAGATGAGATTCATCGTCTCGATAAAACCAAACAAGACTTCCTATTGCCTCTGCTTGAAAGTGGATCGATAATTTTAATTGGTGCAACCACTGAGAACCCTTATATCAATATAAGTCCAGCCATTCGTTCAAGAGTACAGATTTTTGAACTTAAGCCTCTTGAACCTGAAGATCTAAAGCAAGCTGTTAAGCGTGCTTTAAATGACAAAGAAAACGGCCTAGGCGCTTATAAAGTTCAAATGGATGAAAACGCCCTTAACTTACTAGTGAACTCCACTAATGGTGATCTACGTAGCATTTTGAATGGATTGGAATTGTCGGTCCTCTCAACTGAACCTGATGATGAGGATATGATCCACATCACACTGCAGGTAATTGAAGAATCGGTCCAAAAGAAAGCTATCTCTGCAGATAAAAATGGTGATAGTCACTATGATGTCATCTCAGCTTTCCAGAAATCAATTCGCGGGAGCGATCCTAATGCTGCTCTCTTATATTTGGCTCGCCTATTAGAAGCAGGCGAACTGACTACAGCCATCAGACGATTATTAGTTTGCGCTTACGAAGACGTGGGACTGGCCAATCCGCAAGCTTGTCAACGAGCTGTTCAAGCGGCTCAAGTAGCTCAGATGGTCGGATTGCCTGAAGCACGTATTCCATTGGCAGATGCTGTAATAGATTTATGCTTATGCCCCAAATCTAATACCGGTATTCAAGCCATTG
Source organism: Companilactobacillus versmoldensis DSM 14857 = KCTC 3814 (assembly GCF_001434295.1). Lineage (GTDB taxonomy): Bacteria > Bacillota > Bacilli > Lactobacillales > Lactobacillaceae > Companilactobacillus > Companilactobacillus versmoldensis. Next base: position 140,687 of record NZ_AZFA01000003.1, read on the forward strand.
ATGCAGCCATGGAAGATGTGCGCAATGGACACGCTGGTATGATCTCTGACGATTTGAAAGATGCCCATTACAAAGGTGCGGCTAAGCTTGGTCACGGTGTTGGCTATAAGTTTCCGCACGACTATCCAAATGATTGGGTCGAACAACAATATTTGCCTGATAATTTGGTCAACCGTAAATATTATCAACCTAAAGAAACTGGTAAATATGAACAGGCCTTGAAGATTCGTTTGCAACAACTCAACAATTTGAAAAAAAATTCGAAACGGAGTTAGATTTTTATGATTATTAAAGTTTTGATGGTAGTATTTATTTGTTTTTTATTAGCTTTAGCTTATAATTTATGGTCTCATTTGGATAAGAAATTTTTGATATATTCTCCTAGTGACAACACTAGATTACGCAATGCTATGAAAATCACCACAATTTTATTAGTTCTGATTTCCATTATCGGTTTGATCATCATCGTGCTTGGGAGTAAGGAAGCCAACTTTATTACTCTAGTTGCTGGTAGTATCGTGGCAGCCGGATTTTCAATTTATTTAGGTAATATTCGCGGATAACTGTATTTATTTTCAAAAATAAACTAAAATATAGGTATAGGAAGTTACTATAACTGAATATAAAAATATGGGGTGATTATTATGTTACAACAATATAAAAACATTCTTGTTCCAATCGATGGTTCTTTTGAATCTGAATTAGCTTTTAAGAAGGCGGTCGCAGTAGCTGAAAGAAATAACGCTAGTGTTCATCTAGTTCACGTTATTGATACTCGGGCTTTCCAAAATGTTTCTAGCTTTGATTCAACAATGGTTGAGCAAATTACTGAAAAAGCTAAGGAAACTGTCAAAGGTTATGTAAAAACTGCCAAAGATAGTGGGCTAGAAAATATTGATTACAGTATTGAGTACGGCGCCCCTAAGGCTATCATTGCCACAGAATTCCCTAAGAAATTAAATGTTGATTTGATCATGATCGGTGCCACTGGTCTAAACGCCATGGAAAGATTGTTGATTGGTTCTGTAACTGAATATGTTACAAGGACTGCTGCTTGTGATGTGTTAGTTGTTAGAACTGACCTTGACAACAAATCAATCAAAAAACCTAAATAAAATGGGTCTAAACTTTCTG
>NZ_AZFA01000030.1 GCF_001434295.1 Companilactobacillus versmoldensis DSM 14857 = KCTC 3814
ATACGATTTGACTTAGAGCCGAACTTTTTAGCTTTCTATAAGGAAATAAGTTTATTATTTTTTGATATAACCTTGTTCACTTAAGGTCTTACGTAACGACATCATGGCTGTATAAGTAGCGAGGACATAGATCTTTTTAGTTGGGATCTTTGGAATTTCTTTAACAAAATCAGTGATCTCAACGGTTTCGATATTTTTATTCATATCTAAACCGGCTATTTTGAAACGATAAGTGACATCTTTGACTCGCTTTCCACCAGTGATAACTAGTGGAAGCTTTTGATAATTTAAATCTTCAAAATTGGCGTCCCAGATCCAGCTCGTATCGATACCATCCGCATAGTTGGCATTCAATAAGAAGGCTAAGGTGTAGTTGGTCTTATCACTAAGAATCGTTTCGATAACTTGATTCAATCCAACTGGATTCTTGACTAAGATGATATTGACGTTTTTATCGCCCACAGTGATTGTTTCTTGTCGACCAAAGACTTTTTCGTCGTAGGCAAAGGCTTGTTTGATCTGCTGGTTGGAAATGCCCAATTCTTTAGCAACAGCATAAGCTGCTAAAGCGTTGTAAACATTGTATTGACCGCCGATATTGATTTTAAAAGGATTATCATCAATTTCAAATTGGCTTTCGTTGGGCAACAAAGTGTCGATCTTAGTTACTTGATACTTTAACTCATGTCGTTTGAAACCACAGTTAGGACAGAAATAACTTCCTAGGTTGGCATAAGAGATTTTATGATAATGTATAATGTGATTACATTTAGGGCAGAGAACACCATCTGTATTAGTGGGTGCTTTGATATCATCATTTTCATGACCCTTGTCAGAAAAGCCATAATAGATGAACTTGTTAGGTAGTTCTTTGGATGAAAAGATAGCAGCATCGCCATTTGCAATAACGGTCGCCTCAGGAGCTAATTTGATACCATTAACGATTTTTTGATAAGTCGTGTAGATCTCACCATAGCGATCCATTTGGTCACGGAAGATATTGGTGAGCACAAAATACTTTGGCTTGATGTATTTACAAAGGATCTCGACATTAGCTTCATCAACTTCGAGTACAGCTAGAGGCTTTTTACTCTTCTTCTTGTGGGTAATGAAACTAGTAACGATTCCCTGGATCATATTTGAACCTGTTGGGTTAGTTAGGACATCATCGTATTTTTGCTTAAGCATTTTGTTGATCAAGGAAGTGGTCAATGTTTTACCATTAGTTCCTGTAACAACGATCAATTCATAATTTTTACCTAGAGTAGCTAAGATGTCAGGATCGATCTTGTAGGCGATTTTTCCTGGGTAGGAGGAACCACCATTAAAAAATGTGCTCAGAATAAAGTAAGAGCTTTTACCGGTTAGAGTAGCGAAACTAGATTTAAGTGTCATTGTTGAACCTCAATTAATTTATTAAAAATATCTTATCACACCTATTTTACATTTTAGTGGTTTTTGTTTCCAATTTACTGAAAGTCGGTGTTAATTGTTCATGCTTTTGGGTATAATTTTCAATGATATTATTTTGGAGGCGGAAATTTGGCTCAACTATTTTTTAAGTATGGTGCTATGAATAGTGGTAAGTCGATCGAAATATTAAAGGTCGCACACAATTACAAGGAACAAGGGAAGTCAGTCATTTTAATGACAAGTGTTTTAGATACAAGATCTGGTAAAGGTAAGATCTCGAGCCGAATTGGACTTTCTGCTGATGCAATTGCCTTGCAACATGATTCCAACGTTTATGATATTGTTAAGAAGGAAAATACGGAGGCTGCCTGCATTTTGATCGATGAGTGTGAATTTATGACAAAGGAACAAGTCATTCAGGCTACACAAGTCGTCGATGAGTTAGGTATCCCAGTCATGGCGTTTGGTCTCAAGAATGATTTTCGTAATGAACTGTTCGAAGGATCAAAGTATTTACTATTATATGCTGATAAACTAGAAGAAATGAAAACTATCTGCTGGTTTTGTAAAAAAAAGGCTACAATGAATATGCGTATGGCCAACGGTCAGCCAGTATATGAAGGTGATCAAATTGCCATCGGTGGAAACGAGATGTACTATCCTGTTTGCCGACGTCATTATAATCACCCACCAATGCTAGCAGATAAATAGAGAGGATTCTTAAAGTGGATAAAATTTTTGATCAACTTGAAGGACTTCTGGAACGATATAGTGAACTCCAAGAGTTAATGAGTGATCCAGAAGTTATAAATGATACTAAAAGATATATGAAGCTTTCCAAAGAGGAAGCTGAAATGCGCGACGTAGTCGCTGCTTTTAAGAAATACAAAGAATTGAAAAAGAGCATCAGTGATAGCGATGAGATCTTACGTGAGAATGATGACTCTGAAATGCAAGCTCTTGCTAAAGATGAATTGAATGAATCTAAAGCAGAACTTGAAAAAGTCGAACACGATATCACCCTTTTGATGCTACCGAAAGATCCTAATGATGATAAAAATATTATCATGGAGATTCGTGGTGCTGCCGGTGGTGACGAGGCTAGTTTATTTGCAGCTGACCTTTTGAGCATGTATTCAAAATATGCTGAAAAACAAGGTTGGAATTTCGAGATCGTCGATGAAAATGCTACTGAAGTCGGTGGCTATAAAGATGTTGCGGTCATGATCACTGGTGATCGGGTTTATTCGAAATTGAAATATGAGAATGGAGCACATCGTGTTCAAAGAGTTCCTGCCACTGAGTCAGCTGGTAGAGTTCATACTTCCACAGCTACAGTAGCTATCATGCCTGAGTATGATGAGGTCGACGTTGATATCGATCCTAAAGATATCAGAACTGATGTTTATCGTTCATCTGGTGCTGGTGGACAGCNTAATAAAACTTCATCTGCGGTTAGAATGACCCATTTACCAACAGGTATCGTTGTTGCCATGCAAGATCAACGTTCACAACAACAAAACCGTGAAAAAGCTATGCAGATTTTGCGTTCACGTGTTTATGATTACTATGAATCACAAAATCAAAGCGAATATGATGAACAACGTAAGTCAGCAGTTGGTACAGGTGACCGTTCTGAGCGTATCCGGACGTATAACTATCCACAAAATCGTGTAACTGACCACCGGATCGGTTTGTCATTGAACAAGCTCGATCGGATCATGAATGGTGATCTTGATGAGATTATCGATGCATTAGTCGTTTATGATCAAACTAAGAAGTTGGAGCAGATTCAAAGTGGAGAAACTAAGTTATTCTAAGGCCCTAGATAGGGTTTTTTTAGTGCTAAAAAACAATGATAAGTTTCCTGAGGATGCCCAGTATTTGTTGGAAGAGTTATCAGGACTCAATTACACGCAATTGCAACTGCGCCGTAACGACCTAGTATCTGAAGAGATCCTGACTAAGTTTAATCAAGGTATCCAGTTATTATTGAAGGACGAACCGGTTCAATATATTTTAGGAGAAGCTTATTTCCTAGGAGAGAAATTCTCAGTCGATGATAATGTTTTGATTCCGCGGCAAGAGACTGAAGAAATGGTAGAAAAAATTATTCAGGATCATTCTGAGTCATCCATGTCAATTTTGGATGTTGGTACTGGCTCTGGGGTGATTGCCATTTCGTTGGCTTTGAAATTCCCTGATGATGAAGTGGTCGCTTCGGACATTTCAAGTGATGCACTCAAAGTTGCTGCTAAAAATGCTCAACGCCTTCAGACTGACAATGTTCATTTTTTTCAAAGCAACTTATTTTCAAATGATAAATTGGGTAAATTTGATGTAATTGTTTCAAATCCACCTTATATTGCTGAATCTGAACAAAACGTGATGGATCAGAGTGTTATTAAGTATGAGCCCGATTTAGCTTTATATGGTAAAAATGATGGCTTGGATTTCTATGAACGATTTTCCAAACAAGTTATTGAATACTTGAATCCGGGCGGAAAACTGTATATGGAGTTCGGATATAACCAAAAAAATAAAATTAAACAAATATTTAGTAATAACATGCCTGATTATGCGGTAGAATTCTATAAGGATATTAGTGGAAATTATCGTTATTTAAAATTATTTAGGAAGAAGGGATGATAATTTGGAAACAAAGATATTAACATCAGACCAGATCGATTCAGCCGCTAAATTTTTGGCTGATGGAAAGCTGGTTGCGTTTCCAACTGAAACAGTCTATGGTCTAGGTGCTGACGCTACTAGACCAGACGTCGTGAAAGACGTCTATGCTGCTAAGGGACGGCCAAGTGATAATCCATTGATCGTCCACGTTGATGGTCCAGACATGGTCTGGCAATATGCTGACAATGACTATCGTCCATTGGCGGAAAAATTAATGAACCAGTTTTGGCCGGGTCCTTTGACGATCATCATGCCAATTCAGGCTGGCAAATTGTCAAAACAAGTTACTGGTGGTTTGAAGACAGCCGCCTTTCGGATGCCTAATAATCAAGCTACTTTGGATTTGATCAAGACATTTGGCAAACCAATCGTCGGACCTTCAGCTAATACTAGTGGCAAACCTAGTCCAACTTTGGCTAAGCACGTTTACCATGATCTTCATGGTAAGATTGCGGCTATCTTAGATGATGGGCCAACGAAATTAGGAGTCGAATCAACCGTGATCGATTTATCAGTTGATGTTCCTACTATTTTACGGCCAGGGATGGTAACTGAAAATCAACTCGATCAAGTATTGGGAGAGGTCAGAAGCGACCATCATAAAGTCACTAAAGAAGAAGTACCCAAAGCACCGGGAATGAAATATAAACACTATGCTCCAAATGCCCAAGTGATCATCATTGATGATCCAAAAGATTTTCAACAAGCGATTGAAAAATATCAGCAAGAATCTAACAAAATTGGTTTGTTAGCTACTGATGATATTTTGAAATCATTTGGTGATGATTTTGAAAAATACTCGCTGGGAACAGATGTTATCTCAGCTTCCAAAAACCTATTTGCTGGATTAAGACAATTAGACGATGACAAAGTGGAATTTATTTTGGCACAAGGATTTTCTGATGAGGATTCTGGATTAGCCTATGCCAATCGTTTAAATAAGTCGGCTGGTCAGCAACATTTCGAAAAATAAGGAGAAATAAACATGTCAAAATTTCAAGTATTGAACCACCCACTTATTCAACATAAACTTACAATTATTCGGAGTAAGCACACTGGTACGAAAGTATTTCGTGAAGTTGCTAACGAAATTGCCGAATTAATGGTTTATGAAATCACTCGTGATCTTCCATTGGCTGACGTTGAGGTTGAAACACCAATGGGTAAGTCTACTCAAAAGATGATTGCTGGTAAGAAACTAGCCGTTATTCCTATTCTGCGTGCCGGATTAGGAATGGTTGACGGTGTCCTACAATTGATCCCGGCTGCAAAAGTTGGTCATATTGGAATGTATCGGGATGAAGAAACTCTCAAGCCTCATGAATACTTTGTTAAACTACCAAGTGATATCGATCAACGTGATCTATTCATTGTTGATCCTATGCTAGCCACTGGTGGTTCAGCCAATATGGCTATCGAAGCACTGAAGAAACGTGGTGCTAAACATATGCGCTTGGTCGTTTTAGTTGCTGCACCAGAGGGTGTAAAAGAAGTTCAAAAGGAACATCCAGACGTTGATATTTATGCCGCTTCACTTGATGAAAAAATAACTGAGAACGGTTATATTTTCCCTGGTTTAGGTGATGCTGGTGATAGATTATTTGGTACTAAATAAGTAATTCACTATTTAAATAACTTTTTTATAGTGTTATTATTTTTTAAGTATTATATGTTTTCAATAAGCGAAGAAAGGGGGGGTTATTATTGGATGAGAAATATAAATTCATTGACTTTCTAGGACTTCGGTTCAACGTTGCCAATTGTATTTCTGCACTAGTTGCAGCATTGTTAGTATTCATATTGGTTTACGCTCTTTCTAGAAAAATCACCATGAGGCCTGGAAAAGCACAAAATGTTCTGGAATGGATGATAGATTTCACAAACGGCATCGTAAAATCAGCATTTCCTGGTGATACAGGTCGTCGGTTCAATCTATATGCATTCGTATTGTTCCTATTCATTTTTGTTTCAAACCAACTAGGTTTAATGTTTGAAATTAAAGTTGGTGGATTTACTTACCTTAAATCTGCAACGTCTAATCCGTATGTAACAATGGCTTTTGCATTGACTTCACTGTTGTTAGCGCATTTCTACTCAGTCAAGAAATTCGGATTGGGAAATTATTTAAAGAATTTCTCACGGCCAGTTGCACTTTTAACGCCAGTTAACCTTCTAGAGGAGTTTACCAATTTTCTAACATTGTCACTCCGTCTCTACGGTAATATTTTTGCTGGTGAAGTACTTTTGGCACTTATTGGAAGTGTTGCTAAGAGCTTTGGCTTAATTTCATTTGTTGTCGCATTACCATTTGAAATGATCTGGCAAGGTTTCTCAGTATTTATTGGAGCCATCCAAGCGTATGTATTTACCACTTTATCAATGGTCTATATTTCGCGTAAAATGACAAAAGAATAACTTTTTATTGGAGGATGTAAATTATGAAAGATATCGCCGCAGCTCTTGCAGCCGGTCTAGCAGCTTTAGGTGCCGGAATTGGTAACGGATTAGTTATCTCTAAAACACTTGAAGGTATGGCACGTCAACCTGAGGTTTCTGGCCAATTAAGAGGTACTATGTTTATTGGTGTTGGTCTTATTGAAGCCGTTCCTATCATTGCCATTGCTATCTCATTCGTTATTCTTTTCGTTTAATAAGTTAATCAATTCGGCGATGGTTAAATCGCCTTTTTATGTATTATTCGAAAGGAAGGAGTTGAGAATATGGCAAGCACTTTAGTACTTGGAGCAGGTAAACTAGCTTTAGGTGACATGCTCTTTATTCTTATTTCTTTTATTCTTTTAATGCTCGCAGTTAAACACTATGCTTGGGGTCCTATCACTAAAATGATGGATGACCGTTCAGCTAAGATCACAGGTGATCTAGATTATGCTGACCAAGAACGTGCAAGCGCTGATAAGCTGAAAAAAGAACGTGAAGAAGCTTTAAAAAATTCACGTGCGGAAGCTATTGAGATTGTTAACAAAGCCAAACAAAATGGTGATGATCAGAAGAAGACCATCGTTGACCAAGCTCATAGTGATGCTGAAGATGTAAGAATAAAAGCTAAATCAGATGCTGAAAAAGCTAAACAAGATGCAATGTCAGAAGCACAAAATGATATTGCTAACTTGTCTTTGGAAATTGCCTCAAAAGTTATTTCCAAAGAGCTTAATGCCGACGATCAAAAGTCACTGATCGACTCTTATATTAAGGAGTTGACTGTAAACAATGGGACTAAGTAAATTTCAAGTTGGTAAGCGTTACAGTAAAGCACTTTATGAAGTCGCTGAAGAACAAAATTCAGTTGAAGAGATCTTGGATGATTTAAAAGCACTCAAGACTATCTATCAACAAAATCCAAATCTTGGCTTTGCATTAGCTGGCCGTTCTATTACAAAAACAGAAAAACAGAAGATTTTGGATACTTTGAAAACTCCTTTCGGGGAGTTAATGCAAAACTTTCTCTCCTTATTATTTGAACGGGGTCGTTTGAATGATTTGGTTGAGATTGTCGATGCATATATTAAGAAATACGATGATGCGAATGGCATCGTTGAAGTGACAGTTACTTCGACAATTGAATTAACTCCTGAACAAGAAGCTAGTTTGAGAGATGTTATTGCAAAACGTTTTTCTATTAAACAAGCTAATTTAACAAAAATAGTAGATCCTTCAATCATCGGTGGAGTAGTAATCCGTGTTGGTGATCAAGTGATCGATGGTAGTGTTCTGAAAAGATTCACTGCTATCAAGAATTTGCTATTAGTTAATAATTAAGTCGAGGTGAAAAGAATGAGCATCAAAACTGAAGAGATTAGTTCCTTGATCAAAGAACAATTAAAGAACTATAAAAATGAACTCTCAGTTGATGAAGTAGGTACAGTTACATATGTCGGTGATGGTATTGCTCGTGCTAATGGCCTTGAAAACGCTATGGCGAGTGAATTACTTGAATTCCAAGACGGTACTTTTGGTGTGGCTCAGAACCTTGAAAGTGATGATGTTGGTATCATCATTTTAGGTAATTATGATCAAATTCGTGAAGGCGATACAGTTAAAAGAACTGGTCGTATCATGGAAGTTCCTGTTGGGGACGCCATGGTCGGTCGTGTCGTCAATTCACTGGGTCAACCAGTAGATGGCTTGGGTGAGATCAAAACTGACAAAACTAGACCTATTGAATCTCCTGCACCAGGTGTTATGCAACGGAAATCAGTTTTCGAACCTTTACAAACAGGTATGAAAGCTATTGATTCGTTGGTTCCAATCGGTCGTGGTCAACGTGAATTGATCATTGGTGACCGTAAGACAGGTAAGACTTCAATTGCTATTGATACCATTATTAATCAAAAGGACGAAGACATGATTTGTGTCTATGTTGCTATTGGTCAAAAGGAATCAACAATTAGAAGTCAAGTTGAAACTTTAAGAAGACATGGAGCTATGGACTATACGATCGTTGTTGAAGCTGGTCCAAGTCAACCATCTCCAATGTTATATTTTGCTCCATATGCCGGTTGCGCAATGGGTGAGTATTTCATGTATAATGGCAAGCACGTTTTGATCGTTTATGATGATTTAAGCAAGCAAGCTAATGCTTATCGTGAAATTTCACTATTGTTACGTAGACCACCTGGGCGTGAAGCTTATCCTGGTGATGTTTTCTACTTACACTCACGTTTACTTGAACGTGCTGCTAAGTTGAGTGATGATTTAGGTGGAGGGTCAATGACGGCTCTACCAATCGTTGAAACACAAGCCGGTGATATTTCTGCCTATATCCCAACAAACGTTATTTCCATCACCGATGGACAGATTTTCTTGAGTAGTGATTTATTCTATTCAGGTACACGTCCAGCTATTAATGCTGGTGAGTCTGTTTCTCGTGTTGGTGGTGACGCTCAGATCAAAGCGATGAAGAAAGTTGCCGGGACATTACGTCTTAATCTTTCTTCATATCGTGAATTGGAATCATTTGCTCAATTTGGTTCTGATTTGGATGATGCTACCAAAGCTAAATTGGATCGTGGTGCTAGAACTGTTGAAGTATTGAAACAGCCAGTTCATTCTCCAATGCCTGTTGAAAAACAAGTTTTGATTTTGTTTGCTTTGACACGTGGATTCCTTGATCAAATTAAAGTTGATAATGTACTCGAGTATGAAGCTTCACTTTCTGAATATTTCGAAGCTAACCATGCTGATCTCTTAAAGCATATTAAAGATACAGGTACTTTACCTGATGAAGAAGCAATGAAGTCTGGTGTAAAAGAATTCACCGAAAATTACGTTGCTTCAAAAAGTACTGACGAGCAAGACAAATAATACTGGAGGTTTAAAAAATGGCTGAGTCTTTAATGGACATTAAAAGAAGAATTAGTTCTACTCAAAAAACCGGTCAGATTACAAGAGCCATGCAAATGGTTTCTGGTGCTAAACTCTCTCGTATTGAAAAACAATCAAATGCATATCAAATCTATGCAAACAAAGTTGAAGATATTGTCAGACATTTGACAATGGCAGATTTATTCAAAAATGTGCCAGTCAGTGGAAGTTCTGCTGATCCGTTAAGTTTGAATAATATCCTTCAAGTACGTGATGTGAAAAAGACGGCTTATGTTGTCTTAACAAGTGACCGTGGCTTAGTTGGTGGCTATAATAGTAATATCTTGAAAGCTATGATGGATCTGTTTAAGAAAAATCACAATGGTGACAAGAGCAAGTTTACGATTATTTCACTAGGTGCTACAGGGACTGACTTTTTCAAGACACGTGGTTATGACATTGCTTATGAATATCGTGGGTTACCAGATGTTCCTTCAGTAGAGGATATAACTCCAATCGTTAAGTCGATTCTCCAGTTATATCAAGCAGGTTCATTTGACGAAATCTATGTTTGTCATAATCATCATGTTAATTCTTTGGTATCAAGATTTACTAATGAAAAATTACTACCTCTTGATGCTCCACAAGATGTAACACAAGAAGAAGAACACATTGCTAGTGAATATATTACGGATCCAGATCCAGAGACTGTTTTATCAGCCATTGTTCCGCAATATATTGAATGTTTGATTTTTGGTGCGATGATGGATGCTAAAACAGCAGAACATGCTGCTTCAGTTACAGCCATGAAGAGTGCTACTGATAATGCAGATGATTTGATTTCAAATTTGTCCTTGCACTATAATCGTGCACGTCAAGCACAGATCACTACAGAGATCACAGAAATTGTTGGCGGTGCTGCGGCACTAGAATAGTTTAGAAAGGAGCCAAATTAATGAGTAGCAAAGGAACAGTTATTCAAGTTATTGGTCCAGTCGTTGATGTTGAGTTTCCTTTAGATGGAAACTTACCAGAATTAAATGATGCTCTTCAAATTACAAAGAGCGATGGATCTATGATCACCGTTGAAGTTGCCTTGGAACTAGGTGATGGCGCCTTGCGTGCTATTTCTATGAATTCCACTGACGGACTTCAAAGAGGTGCTGAAGTAATTAATACAGGAAGCTCAATTACCGTTCCTGTAGGTAAAGAAACTCTAGGACGTGTGTTCAACGTTTTAGGTGAAACAATTGATTTTGGAGATAAATTCCCCGCAGATTTTAGAAGAGATAGTATTCATCGTAATGCTCCAGCTTACGATCAATTGAATACATCTACTGAGATTTTGGAAACTGGTATTAAAGTTATTGATTTACTTGAACCATATGTTCGTGGTGGTAAAGTTGGTCTATTCGGTGGTGCCGGTGTTGGTAAAACCGTTCTTATCCAAGAGTTGATTCATAATATTGCTCAAGAACATGGTGGTATTTCAGTATTTACTGGTGTTGGTGAAAGAACTCGTGAAGGTAACGACCTTTATTACGAAATGAAGGAATCAGGAGTTTTGAAGAAAACTGCCATGGTTTATGGTCAGATGAATGAATCTCCTGGTGCACGTATGCGTGTTGCCTTAACTGGTTTGACTATTGCTGAATATTTCCGTGACGTTGAAGGACAAGATGTATTGTTGTTCATTGATAACATTTACAGATTTACTCAGGCCGGTTCTGAAGTTTCAGCCCTATTAGGACGTATGCCATCAGCCGTTGGTTATCAACCAACTTTGGCTACAGAAATGGGTCAATTGCAGGAAAGAATCACTTCTACTAAGAAGGGTTCAATTACTTCAATTCAAGCCGTTTATGTTCCAGCTGATGATTATACTGACCCAGCCCCAGCTACAACTTTCGCTCACTTGGATGCCACAACTAACTTGGAACGTAGTTTAACTGAAATGGGTATTTATCCAGCTGTTGATCCTCTTGCATCATCATCATCAGCTCTTGATCCAGAAATCGTCGGTCAGGAACATTATGATGTTGCCACAGAAGTTCAAAAAGTATTACAACGTTACCGTGAATTGCAAGATATCATTTCAATTTTAGGTATGGATGAACTTTCTGACGAAGAAAAGACTGTCGTTGCTCGTGCAAGACGTATTCAATTCTTCTTGTCACAAAACTTCTCCGTTGCTGAACAATTTACTGGACTTCCTGGTTCATATGTACCAGTTGAAGAAACAGTTAAAGACTTTAGAGCTATCTTAGATGGTAAGTATGATGACATTCCTGAAGATGCCTTCAACGGAGTTGGTGGTATCAGTGATGTTGTTGAAAAAGCCAAGAAGATGGGCTGGAAGCCAGCTGATGAAAATGAAGATAACGCAACTGAATCAGTTGCCAACTAATTAAGGAGGGAATAATATGGCTGATCAAGATAAAGTTATGACGGTCAATATTGTTACTCCTGATGGTGTTGTTTATAATCATCATTCAGAACTCATTATCGCTAGCGCTATTGATGGTGATGTTGGTATCATGTCTAATCATGAGCCAATCATTGCGCCACTTAAAATTGCAGAAGTTCGTGTCAGACGAACTGATCGACCTGATCATGAAGATGCAATCGCCGTTAACGGTGGGTTCTTGGAGTTCAGCAATGATCTAGTATCAATTGTTGCTAATAGTGCTGAAAGGGCTCGTGACATCGATTTGAGACGTGCTAAATATCAAAAAGAAACAGCAGAGAAGACAATTCAAACTGCTCGTGAGAAAAATAACGTTGATGATTTAGATCGTGCTCAGGTATCGTTGAAAAAAGCTCTTAACCGTATCAATGTTAGTGAACATAAATAACAGATAATCTGACAAATCATTTTAATGATAATTTAAGGACAAAATCCATTTAGGGTTTTGTCCTTTTTTTATTGCGATTTGTTTAAGATTGTAACTTTTAAGTTTAAGTTAGTTTAATAATTTAAGTGTCAAAAAACGTTCCATGTTACTCTTCTACTAGAGAGGTTTTGAGAATGAATAGTTTAGGAATAAACGCGATTATAACGATAATAAGCCATTTATTTTTTATTTGGCTGAGTTACAACGCCTTACAAGCAATTGATTGGCGAAAGATTTATGACAAAAATAACACAAGAATGTTACAATTACTTATAGCGCTTATTTCTATAGCGCTAGGATACACAGTTAGCTCATTTTTGTTGAGTATTTTAAATGTGTCACAAAACCTTACGTTACTTATATAACAAGTCTAACGTTTTGGAGGGAAATATATTGCAACAGATTATTGTCGATGGGCCTTCACGCCTACAAGGAAATGTAAAAATTGAAGGCGCCAAAAATGCAGTGCTACCAATTCTTGCATCTACGTTGTTAGTCTCAGATGGAGCAACATATTTTAGCAATATTCCACCTTTGTCCGATGTAACAACAATGTGCAAGGTATTGCAAGCGTTAGACGCAAAAGTAGAATTTAATAAAGCAAATGAAACGATTTCAGTAGATTCATCACAAGGGATTTTAACAACTGCTCCTGAGGAACTAGTCGATAAGATGCGTGCCTCAATCGTTGTTCTAGGCCCAATTTTAGCTCGTTCAAAGGAAGCTCATGTTGCTATGCCTGGTGGCTGTGCAATTGGCTCACGTCCAATTGATCTTCATTTGAAGGGTCTAGAAGCAATGGGTGCTGAATTCACTCAAAATGGTGGTTTTATTGATGCCAAGACGACTGGTCTTCATGGTGCCGATATCTATCTTGATTTTCCAAGTGTTGGTGCAACACAAAATATTATGATGGCAGCTACTCTGGCCGAAGGTGAGACCGTTATCGATAATGTCGCTCGTGAACCAGAAATCGTTGATTTAGCAAATGTACTAAGTAAAATGGGAGCAAACATCTCAGGAGCTGGTACAAACACAATTAGAATCAAGGGTGTTAAATCATTGCATGGTTGTGAACACTCAATTATGCAAGATAGAATCGAAGCTGGTACATTTATGGTTGCTGCAGCGGTCACTAATGGTGACATCTTTATTAAGGATGCTGTAGTTGCTCATAACAAGCCATTGATTTCAAAATTAACTGAGATGGGTGTTAAGATTATTGAATCTGACGAAGGCATTCGAGTTATCGGGACTGATGATTTGAAGGCTGTTGATGTCAAAACGATGCCTCATCCTGGTTTTCCAACTGATATGCAAGCACAAATGACTCTAGCACAATTGTTAAGTAATGGTACGACCGTTATGACGGAAACTGTTTTTGAAAATAGATTTATGCATTTTCCTGAATTTGGCAAGATGCATGCTGATTATAAGATCGAAGGAAATGCAGCAATTATGTTTGGCCCTGCTTGCTTAAGTGGTGCTAATGTTTCTGCAACTGATCTTCGTGCAGCTGCCGCTCTAGTATTGGCTGGTTTGGTTGCCGAAGGAGAGACACGGGTCTCAAATTTGCAATATTTGGATCGGGGTTATTATAATTTCACCGAAAAGCTACGTGCTTTAGGTGCCAATATTCGACGTGTTTCCGTTGATGAAAATGGACGGGAAAGATTAGTTCTTAAAACCGTATCGAGTGTTGATAAGTTAGCTTAAATATCTAATCAATTATGCAGCATTAACGCGCGACAAACGCAAATCTTTTCGTTTGATATATTAAGAGCAAATTCACATCGTGAAATTTGCTTTTTTTTACGTTAATAATTGAAAGATTACTGCGGAACGTCGGGCTTTTTTTGTTTAACAATGTAACAAGGCCGTTGGTTATGATATACTTTTTTTGTCTAGATTTTGGAGGATAGAGTATGGCGAAATATCTGGGAATTGATTTGGGAACCGCAAATGTATTAATAGATGTCAAAGGAGAGGGTATTGTTTTAAATGAACCTTCGATCGTGGCAATTAACTCAAGAACAAATGATGTTGTAGCAGTTGGTAAGGATGCCTATGAAATGGTCGGAAGAACTCCTGCCAATATTACAGCCATCCGTCCATTAAAAGATGGTGTAATTGCTGATTTTAATATTACCGAGAAGATGTTACAATACTTCATTGATAAACTTAATGTTAAAAGCTTTTTCTCCAAACCAGTAACAATGATCTGTGCACCAACAAATGTAACTCCTGTGGAGCAAAAATCGATTATCGAAGCAGCTGAGCAAGCTGGCGGAGGTAAGGTATATTTACAATTGGAGCCGAAAGTTGCTGCCGTAGGTGCTGGATTAGATATCTTTAAGCCACAGGGAAACATGGTCATCGATATTGGTGGAGGAACGAGTGATATTGCCGTACTTTCTATGGGTGACGTCGTAACAAGTCGTTCAATGAGATTTGCTGGTGATAAGATGACTTTGGCCATCCAAGCACACGTTAAGCAAAGTCACAGTTTGATCATTGGTGAAAGAACAGCAGAAGAGATCAAAAAGCAAATCGGATCAGCAATGTGTGGTAATGAATCCAATACCTTCTCTGCGAGTGGTATTGATATCATTTCTGGTTTGCCAAAAGAAATAACTTTGAATGAAAAAGAAGTAGAGGAAGCTCTAAGTGATGGTGTGACACAAATCGTTGAATCTGCGAAAACAGTTCTAGAGGAGACTCCACCGGAGTTGTCAGCTGATATCATTGATCGTGGTATTATGTTGACAGGTGGCGGTGCCTTACTCAAGAACTTGGATAAGTTGCTGTCAAAAGAGCTCGAAGTTCCTGTATTAATGACTGACCGTCCGTTGGATTCAGTTGCTTTAGGAACAGGTATCTTATTAGAAAATATCGAAAAACATAAGAAATATTAAGGTGTAATATGAAACGAGATTTTGGTAAAGAATATCGACGTGACATTTTTAAAAAGGTTGGCTGGGTCATCTTATTTATGCTGATCTTCTTTGTCTTGGGCATGTTGATTGGATCTGGTTTAGGTGGATCGAATCCCTTGGCAGTTTTATGGCCTGGAACTTGGATTCATATGTTTGACTTTTTGAGATGATCTAATGAAAAAAATATTAATTGGTTTAGTTCGCATCTATCAAAAATTCATTTCACCGGCTCTACCACCAAGTTGTCGTTATTATCCAACATGCTCGAGCTACTTTATCCAAGCAGTCACGAAGCATGGAGCAATTTTAGGTTCTATCATGGGGACCGCCCGTATAATTCGGTGCAATCCTTTTGTCCGCGGAGGCGTAGATCCAGTACCTGATAAATTTACGATTTTCCGCAATCCTCATCCGGAAGAATATGAAGATGAGATCATAGCAAAAAAATTTCACAGTAAAGAATAGGAAAATTTAATGGCAAGAAAGAATAAACCCATTGAAATTAATTTAAAGGATATTAGTAATGATCCGGAAACTTATGAATTATGGGATGGTAAGAAATATATTGGAACAATTCGTAAAGAAGGGGATCGTTATCTTTCTTTTGTGGAAAGTAATGATACACCATTTAAATCTATTAAATTAGACGATGCAATAAACGAATTGTTAATGCAATATAATCTACATAATCATTAATAGGTGTTAAAATGCAAATGAGGAATAATAATAAAGAAAATGATCTAGAATCACGGATTGATTATGGGATTATTTTTTCAGTTATGATGTTGGCCATCATTGGATTAATGTCGATTTATGTTGCAACTATTCATGATTCACAAAATCCACTGAAAAATGTAGTTTCACAAATAATTTGGTATGCAATTGGAGCGGTGATTGTTGCCGTTGTGATGCAATTTGATGCAGAACAGCTGTGGCAAGTTGCTAATTATGCTTTTTATGCCGGATTAGCTTTACTATTACTAGTATTGATTTTCTATAGTCGATCTTATGAGGCACAGACGGGTGCAAAGAGTTGGTTTGCACTGGGTCCCTTAACTTTCCAGCCATCTGAAGTAATGAAACCTGCCTATATATTGATGATGGGTAAGGTCATTACAGTGCACAACAGTGAGTATCAGGTTCATACTTTAAAGAATGATTTTCTCTTATTGGGTAAACTACTACTATGGACAGCACCAGTTATCATCTTGTTGAAATTACAAAATGATTTTGGTACATTATTGGTTTTCATTGCTATTCTAGGTGGAATGGTTTTAGTATCAGGAATTGATTGGCGTATCATTGGGACTGTCTTCGGAGTCATCGTAGTCGTTGGTGGTTTAGCACTAATGTTTGCTGCAACTGATTGGGGACGCCCAATATTGATGCAATTAGGCTTTAAATCATATCAATTTGCTAGAATCGATACTTGGTTGAATCCTTCGCAGGATACAACCGAAGATGGGTATCAAATTTGGCAGAATATGAAAGCAATTGGCTCTGGTCAATTGTTCGGAAAAGGATTTAATGTTTCAAATGTCTATGTTCCAGTACGAGAATCTGATATGATTTTCTCTGTGATTGCGGAGAATTTTGGATTTATCGGTTCGTGTGTATTGATTCTTTTATATTTCTTGTTGATATATCAAATGGTTCAAATTACTTTTGATACAAAAAATGAATTCTATGCATACGTTTCAACTGGTGTTATCATGATGATCCTCTTCCACGTGTTTGAAAATATTGGTATGAGTGTTGGACTTTTGCCACTGACCGGTATCCCATTACCGTTTATCTCCCAAGGTGGTTCTGCCTTGCTTGGGAATATGATTGGTATCGGGTTGGTCATGTCAATGAGGTTCCATCACAAGAGTTACATGTTCGAAAATGGATCATTTAAACAGAGATAGAGAGTAGGTTATAGGTATGGCAAAAAAAGAATATTTATGGGTAAAAGATGTCGACGGAGTACGTCGTGTCGGTTTAACTAAAGAGGGGCAAGAAGCATTAGGTAAAGTTAAATTTGTTGACTTACCAATGGTCGGTAAGACACTTAGCCAAGGTGACTCAACTGGTTCAGTTGAAGCACAGAAGGCTGTTGTGGAATTCCAATCACCAATTGAAGGTAAAATCAGTAAAGTAAACGATAAGCTTAATGATACTCCAGAATTGTTAAATGGTTCTGAAGATGATGCTTGGCTCTATGAAGTTAACGAATAGAAATGAAATTTATTCTTTGATTGTTGCTTATTTCTTGCAAGGTTTTTACAAAACTGTTTAAATTATCTAGAAATGAATAAATGAATGGGGATAGTTTTTATGAAAATCTTGGGTGAAAAGATTCGCCACTATAGAAAGCTCAGAGGTATTTCGCAGTCAGAACTGGCTGACGGAATTTGTACTCAAGCAACTGTTAGTTTAATCGAAAAGAAAGATAAGATTCCTAGCATGAAGATCTTGGTTCGTATTTGTGAAAGACTGGGTATCACAATGAACCTTGTTATCGTAAATGATGATAGTCAAATTTATTCAATCATCAGTGAGATCAAGAAATTGTTCTATCAAGATGATTACGACGGCATCGTAGCTAAGTTGGATAAATTGAAAGATATCAATATCAATAATAAACAAGAGATCAAATTGATTCACTTTTTTAGTGGATTAGTCGAATATGAAGTTGAAAAAAATTACGACAAAGCAATTTTTGACTTCAACCGTGCTATGAACGTCAATATCGTTAGTGTGGATATGTACGATATTTTGATCAATATTTACACTGCAAAGGCATATGTAAACAAGGGTTCAGATGATGAAGCTAAGGTTTACTATGATCAATCAAAAGATTTGATCAAGTCTAGTGTAGAAAAAATCAATGACGAAAATTATCGTGATAGCATCCTTATTTATGCCAATATGTCAGAGTTAGCATTGGAATTAGGTGACAACGAAAGTGTTATCGAATATGCTAATGAAGGTATTTACATTGCTAGAAAAGAACAATCATTGTTCAAACTCGACTCAATGTACAACTATATGGCTGAAGCCGGTACAAAAGATGGTCAAAAGAGTGATGAAGATTATATCAAAGCTTATGTCATCTCAAGTATTAGTGGAAATAAGAATGTTTTCGATACCCTAAAATCAAAAATAAGTAAGATGAGTTTAAATATTTTTAACAATTAGATTCAAATACAAAAAGGACTTAGTTCACTATCATGAACTAGGTCCTTTTTCGTTTGATTTTATTTTGTTTTATTGGCTCTAAGTCAAATCG
>NZ_AZFA01000031.1 GCF_001434295.1 Companilactobacillus versmoldensis DSM 14857 = KCTC 3814
TACCAGAAAGTTTAGACCCCTAATTCTAAATGAATTAGCACGTCTTTTTTTATCGAACAATTTAATTAACGGCCGATATTTACGTCAGTAGCTTTGACCCATTGATCTGTCGAGACACGGTACATGGTGATACCATTAACCGTCTTTCTTTGGTCAGTTATATAGCTGATCCCAGCTGGTAAGGTACCAGCAACGTTACCGTTTGAATCATAGAGATTAGCATCAGCTCTAGCAGTGACTAAGCTTCTGCCAATTGGATTGATGAAGGTAACATCACTTGGTTTGACCCATTCGTTAGTCGAGACANACGATAAAGAGCTGGTTGTTGTTCGTTATTCATGATCATCCGATCAGCAATCCAATATGTGTCAGGGGCAAGACTTCTACTAGCTAATTGTCCATTAGAGTTGTAGAGTTTTGTTTGCGAATTAGTTTGAACTTCACCATTAATAACTTGATAGTTACCGTTATATTGTCCATCAGAATCATATTGATTATTGACACTAACGTTGTTATCATCAGCTGTGGCGTAGACCGGTGTTGTGGCCATTGCACCCAGTGTCAGTGCTACCGCACTAGCAACGATTAATTTTGTAAGTTTCATTTTTTGCAACCCCTTTTATAAATATTTTGCTCACTAGTATAAATATAACATTGTTTAACCGTAATAATCATTGTTACGCAAAATTAATCTGAAAACACTTTAATTTTTTTGAATTTGATAGTAAGGTTATTGCATAACTGATTGTGACGACAAAGGAGTACATGTTTAATGTTTAAGGAATTCCAACAATTTATTTCACGTGGTAGTGTGGTCGACCTAGCTGTCGGTGTTATTATCGGTGCTGCCTTCAATACTTTGGTCACAGCCCTAACCACTTATATTTTGAATCCTTTGATTGGTTTATTAATTGGACGTATTGATCTTACAGATATGAAATTCACTGTCTTTGGTGCTAACTTCTTGATTGGTGATTTCATCAATGCCATTATCAATTTCTTGATCATCATGTTTGTCGTATTTGTGGTCGTTCGGGGCATGAACCGGATGCGGCGTGATGGGACTACTAGTAAATTCGATAATGTACAAGAAACAGATCCTCAACTTGAATATCTTCAACAGATCCGTGATCTACTAAGATACCAATCACAACAACAAAACAACCATCGTGACAGATACTGATAGAATGTAAAAAAGTCGTTATTCCAAACAATCTTTGGAATAACGGCTTTTTTATAAAATTTATTTTAAATTAGTTTTTTGAACGCTTGAATCTAGTATTGAACAATGGACTAACAGGCTCATTGTTATGGATACGTTCGATTGCATCACCAATGAGTGGTCCAACGGAAACTTGAACCATTCGTTCAATGATCTTTTCTTGAGGAAGATTGATTGAATCAGTCACAATCAATTTCTTGATAGGTGAAGCTTCGATTCGATCAATTGCTGGACCAGAAAGAATTGGGTGGGTACAACTAGCATAAACTTCAGTTGCTCCAGCATCGATCAAAGCTTGAGAAGCTAGTGTAATAGTACCAGCAGTATCGATCATATCATCGATGATGATTGCTCTCTTACCTTTTACATTACCAATGATATTCATAACTTCAGCCACATTCGCACGTGGACGACGTTTATCAATAATAGCGATTGGTGTCTTCAAAAATTCAGCTAGTTTTCTAGCCCGTGTCACACCACCATGGTCAGGTGATACAACAACGGCATCTTCTTCGAGATGATTAGTTAAGAAGTAATCAGCTAACAATGGAGCACCCATTAAATGATCAACTGGGATATCAAAGAATCCTTGGATTTGAGCAGCATGAAGGTCAAGAGCTAGCACACGGTTAACTCCAGCACGTTGCAACATATTTGCGACTAATTTGGCCGTTATTGGCTCACGTGAGCGTGATTTACGATCTTGACGTGCGTATCCATAGTAGGGAATAACAACGCTGATAAAGTGAGCTGAAGCACGTTTAAGCGCATCAACCATGATCAACAATTCCATCAAATTATCATTGACTGGAGCGGAAGTTGATTGGATCAAGAACACATCAGCACCACGAATACTTTCTTCAATGTTGATTTGAATCTCACCATCGCTAAAACGAGTAACTGATGACTTACCTAGAGGAATGCCAACTTCCTTGGCAATTTTTTCTGCCAATGGTTTGTTAGAATTTAATGCAAAAATTTTGAGCGGACGTTCATTATCTTTATATGCCATTAATATCTCACCTTTTTATTTCCATTCTTCACTTTTTGATAGTGGTAGTTTGTCCCAATAATCTTCTTTATTGGTTTGTCTTGGTCGAGCAATTGCCATTGCATGCTTAGGTATGTCTTTATTGACAGTTGAACCCGCAGCAATAAATGAATGATCTGCCATCTCAACGGGAGCGATGATATTGGAATTTGAACCAATAAATGAGTGATCACCGATATTTGCGTGTAACTTCTTAACTCCGTCATAATTGACGAAAACGACACCACAGCCAACATTAATATCCGTACCTAGTGTGGCATCTCCAACATAAGATAGGTGACCGACTTTTGTCCGATCGCCAATCGTAGCATTTTTGACTTCACAAAAGTTTCCGATGTGAACTTTTTTACCGATCTCAGCCTTTGGACGGAGATGTGAGTTAGGGCCGATATTACTGCCATCATGCATGATAGCATTTTCGATTGTTGAACTGATCACCGTAACGCCATTTTCAATTGTTGAATTATTGATACGTGAACCCAAACCGATCACACAGTCTGAACCAATCGTCGTATCTCCGTAGATTTTAACATTTGGTTCGATCGTTGTATCGTTACCAATCTTGACATCTGTATCGATATAAGTGTTTTCAGGATCAACAATCGTAACGCCATCGCGCATATGGGATTCGTTGATCCGCTTACGCATAATTTTTTCAGCTTGTGATAAAGCCACCCGATCATTGACACCTAGTGATTCACTTAAGTCGCTCATTTGATAAGCAACAATCTTTTCACCTTGTGACTTCAAAATTGAAACAACATCAGGTAAGTAATATTCGCCTTGTGCATTATCATTATTGACTGAGTGTAAGTTTTCAAAGAGCTGTTTGTTATCGAAGCAATAGACTCCGGTATTTATCTCTTGAATCTTCTTTTCGTCATCTGAAGCATCTTTTTCTTCAACGATCTTTGAAACATTATTCCTTTGATCACGAATGATCCTACCATATCCAAACGGATTTTCAGCATGGGCTGTCAAAATCGATACAGCAGCATTTTGTTGTTCGTGATATTCAAATAATTTTTGGAAAGTATCAGCTGTAAATAATGGAGTGTCACCACTAACGATCAGTGTCATTCCATCTTTATCAGCTAATTCCTTCTCAGTTTGCAAAACAGCGTGAGCTGTTCCTAGTTGTTGTTCTTGTAAGGCATAATTTGTCCGATCACCTAACAAGTCGCGAACCTTTTCAGCACCATTGCCGACAACCGTTTCAATCAAGTCAGGTTTAATTTGTTCGACTTGAGTAACAACATGATCGACCATGGCCTTTCCTGCAACTGGTTGGAGTACCTTATAAAGTTTCGATTTCATTCGAGTACCCATTCCGGCTGCAAGGATTATTACATAACGATTAGACATTGGAAACTTCCTTTCAGTCATACAAATATATATATATAATAGCATTATTCAATGTAATGCCTCAATTAAGATTTACTCAAAATAACTGAAATCTGTCTTAGCCAAATAATCACCATTTTCGATGTTAATTATTTTATTTTCTTGATCAATATCCTTAACTTTGAAGATTGAGGTAACATCTGTATCGCGAACTTCTGGATCGATCAAGGCATTTTCAGCAAATACAGTCACGCCAACAAAAATGGCATTGAATTCATGGATCAAGCTACGCATACCATTAATAGTACCGCCACCCTTCATGAAGTCATCGACTACTAGGACTCGTGAGCCCTCATCTAGACTACGTTTCGACAATTCCATTTTTTCAATTCGATCAGATGAACCAGATGCATAATTGACACTGATTGTTGACCCTTCAGTGATCTTCGAATCACGTCGAACAATCACAAATGGAATATTCAAGAAACTAGCAACACTTTGGGCGATTGGAATCCCCTTAGTAGCAACTGTCATAACAACATCAATTGAACTTTGCGAATATTGTGTGGCAATCATTCGTCCAATTGTTCTTAACAATCCTGGCTCAGCTAAAAGATCGGTTAAATAAACATACCCACCTGGCAAAATTCTATTTGGTTCCGTCAATCTCTTTTTGACGTCACTAATGAATTGTGTAGCTTCTTTTTCTGAGATCCCAGGAGTGAAAATAACTCCACCGCCAGCTCCTGGCAATGTCTCAAGTACACCTGTCCCTCTGATCATAAAGGTTCTTCGCAAGATACCTAAATCTTCAGAAATGGAGGACTTAGCCGATTCATAGCGTTCTGCAAAAAATGCTAGTGAGATCAATGTGTGGGGTCTCTCTAACAAGTAACGCGTCATGTCTATCAATCGTTCACTTCTTCGTGTTTTCATCGCATATTCTCCTAAAAACATATCATGCTTAAAATTATAAAGTAATTTTCCCAACAATTCACTTATTTTCCGCTATTTTATCAGTGATTTCAAGAGATTTTTGTACTTTTTACCAGAAATCATTCGTGTTTTTGGCATAAAGTCGATTTTTAAACCAAAATCACCACAAAAAAAAGACCTCCATCAAAAGATGTGGTCTCCGGAATAATACAGTGACTAAGAAGCTCTGTTATTCAGCGTCTGCTTCCTCAGCGCTGTCTGCATCACTATCGAAAGTGATGTCAATTGATTTTGTTAATAGATCGGCATAACTGTATGAAACTCTTTCAAATGAGTTTTCATTTTGGTCCAAGTCGACTACAAAGACAGAATGGAATGTTTCTGATAACTTTCCCCGACGGCGGATAACCTTTTTGCGTCCCGCTTGTGCAACTACTGTTAAGTTCTCACCTAGATGTTGATCCAAATTTGACTTAATTGTTTCCAATGACGTTGGCATATAATAATCACTCCTTAGGCTTGCAATTTTATCACAATCTGAGCATTATTTCAACAATGTTACATAAATGTAAACGTTTTTTACTTAGAAACTAGCTGCTGCAATTCATTGGCCAATTTTGTGAATTTTTCAATCGGCAATTGCTCAGCTCGAGCATTATCAGCAATATCGCATTTTTCAAAAACAGCTTTAATATTTTCACGACTTTCATCAGTTTTTCCGAGCCAATTTAGTAAATTATTGGTCAAACTTTTACGTTTTTGTGCAAAAGATGAACGAATAACAGTATTGAAAAATTTAGGATCATTGATGCCTTGATAAGGTTTGTCCAATCGTTTCAAGACGACCACTGCCGAATCAACTTTGGGGCGTGGGACAAAAGAGTTCTTGCCAACTATTCTTGCGATTTCCGTTTCCATCAAAGTTTGCACCCCAATCGTCAAGGATCCATATTGACGATGGCCCGGTGTAGCGGTGATCCGTTCAGCCACCTCTTTTTGCATCATCAAAACTAGCGATTGGAATGGATAGTCACTATTGATCAAGTTCAACATGATCGGTGTCGTAATATAGTACGGTAAGTTGGCAACGACCTTAATGGTCTTACCTTCAATACCATGGTCTTTAACAAATTGGTCCAAGTCGACTTTCAAAATATCTTGATTGAAAACTTCGATATTGTCATAGTCACTTAAAGTGTCCGCTAAAATTGGCATCAAACTTTCATCGATCTCGAAGGAGAAAACCTTCTCGGCAACTTGGGCTAATTTTTCCGTCAAAGCGCCAATCCCCGGTCCGATTTCAATAGCAATCTCATCTTGTTTCAATTGACTGGCATCGACAATATCATCCAAGACCTTCTCGCTGGTTAAAAAGTTTTGACCTAAACTTTTTTTTGCCCGTAATTTATATTTGCGCAAAATGTCGTTGGTCCTGATCGGATCAGAAATACTTAATCTATTTTGTGTCATCTGTTCTTCCCTTATCAAAATTTTTCACAACTGCTTGCAACTGTTGAGGTGTGATCTGGAACATGTTCAAACGATTCAAAAACTGTTTGGCATTGGTGTAACCCAGTTTCAGTTCGGACCCCACGTATTCTCGCAAGTTTTTGGAATCAACGTTTCCTACTAATCCTAAATTGACCATATCAGTTTGGGTGTATTTTTGAAAATGTTGATCGACTTCGGTATACACATCAGCTAAAGCTTGGTTGATAGCTTCATGACTGGCATGTTCGATGCCTAAGCTGCCATCCGACTTTTTCGGAACAGCTTTACTTCTCGATAAAAATGCCTGTTTCGCATTTGGTACTATTTTTTGGATGATCGTCCGCAAGCGATTGCCGTTGAAATCTGGATCGGTAAAAATAATGACTCCGCGTTTTTCTTGAGCCTGTTTAATGCGAACCTTAGTTGCATCACTCAACGCCGAGCCATTAGTTTCAATCGTATCCACGTCACCTAAACAGTCACGTAAGCGGCTGGTATCTGACTTGCCTTCGACTACGATTATTTCTTTTATTTTCTTTGTCATGATTATTTTAGATTATACACTTTTTTAGCATTGTTAAAGGTATGTTCGGCAACTTCATCAGGAGTGACATCCTTCAACTTAGCAATCGCATCGACCACGTAGCGAGTATAGCCCGGTTCGTTTTTATGACCACGGTAAGGTTCCGGCGTCAAATAAGGAGCGTCAGTCTCGACCAACATCCGATCAAGTGGCGTTGCTTTAGCTGATTCATGGACCTCGGGAGCATTCTTGAACGAAACGACTCCACTATATGAGACCCAAAGTCCTAAGTCGAGGAACTTGTTCAACCAATCGACATCCCCATTGAAACTGTGCATGATGATGCCACTCTTCGACAAATCATGATCCTTCAAAATAGGATACATATCGTCAAAAGCATCACGACAATGAATCGAAACTGGCATGTTGTATTGCTTGGCAACATCTAATTGTTGGATCAACGTAGCTTGTTGTTCCTTCTTACTTGGATTGCCATCCCAATGATAATCCAAACCAATTTCACCGATTGCTACGACCTCAGGCAATTTGATCTGATTGACCAATTGTTCTTCATTGTATTCCTTAGCAAACTCAGGATGCCATCCCACCACGGCGTGCAATGGTTGATAGTTTTGAGCTAAACGAATGGCTTCAATATTGAATTCTTCGTTTGAACCAATAATCGCCATCTCATCGACATCGAGTTCTTGCGCTCTGGCAATATACTCTTTGGTCTGACCTTTAAAAGCCTCATCATTCAAATGTGTATGTGAATCAAAAATTTTCATTAGCTTAAAATTGCTCCATTTTTATGTGAATTATCCACGGTTGCTAAGATAACATCATCACCCTTTTCAGATGACAATAACATTCCGTTACTCCATTCACCACGGATCTTCCTTGGTTTCAAGTTAGTTACAGCAATAACTTTCTTACCGACTAATTTTTCATAATCAGGATAGAATTCATAAATGCTTGAAAGGATCTGACTGTCGATGCCACTTCCATCATCTAATTTGAACTGGAGTAGCTTATCGGCGTTGGCCACCTTTTTAACATCCAAAATCTCACAAACAACCATCTTCACTTTTGAGAAATCATCATAGGTGATCTCTTTTGGATAGTCATCGTCTGATTCTGCTTGCTCATTAGCTTTGGCTTGAGCTGATTTACTCAATTTACCATTACCATTCTTAGCTTGTTCTTCAGCCATCTTATCCTTGATGAACTTAACTTCTTCGTCAGTATCTAAACGTGGGAAGATTGGTTCTGGATCTGAAGTAACCGTTGTACCAACTGATGTTTCGCCAAACTTCAATTCAGTATCTTTTTGATAATCGAGTCCTAATTGAGCAAACATTTTGATTGGTGATTGAGTCATCACGGGGCTGATCATTAAAGCAATCAAACGCAATGATTCAACTAAATGTCCTAGAACACTTGCCAATTCAGCTTTAGCTTCAGGATCTTTAGCTAAGACCCATGGCTTTGTTTCATCGATATATTTATTAGCACGACCGATGAAGGCCCATACGCTAGCTAGAGCATCAGGGAATTCAAACTTGTCCATGTGTTGACGGTATTCTTTGATAGCTTGTTCTGATGCATCAACCAATTTCTGGTCATAGTCAGAAACATTTTCAACTGTCGTAACTTTACCATCTTCATACTTATTGACCATTGAGATTGTCCGGTTCAACAAGTTTCCTAAGTCGTTAGCTAAATCGTAATTGATTCGATCGACGTAGTCTTCTGGTGTGAAGATACCATCATTACCGAATGGCATTGCGCGCATCAAGTAATAACGAAGTGGGTCTAGTCCATAACGACCAACTAACATTTCTGGATAAACGACATTACCTTTTGACTTCGACATCTTACCGTCTTTCATCAACAACCAACCATGACCAAAGACTTGCTTAGGAAGATCGATCCCTAAGGCCATCAAAATAATTGGCCAGTAAATAGTATGGAAACGAACGATCTCCTTACCAACTAATTGGACATCAGCTGGCCAGTAACGCTTAAATAAGGAATCATCGTCAGTTCCATAACCTAAAGCAGTGATATAGTTCAACAATGCATCGACCCAAACATAAACAACGTGCTTAGGATCACTTGGGATCTGAACACCCCAATTGAAAGTAGTTCTAGACATTGCTAAGTCTTCTAGACCTGGCTTGATGAAGTTATTGATCATTTCGTTCTTACGAATCTCAGGCTCAATAAATGTAGGATTGTCTTCATAATATTTCAATAAACGATCAGCATATTTGCTCATCTTGAAGAAATATGAAGGTTCCTTGACCAATTGTACTTCGTGTCCTGATGGGGCTTTTCCACCAATGACTTTGCCGTCTTTGTCACGGTAAACTTCTGCCAATTGTGATTCAGTGAAGTATTCTTCATCATCGACTGAATACCAACCAGTATATTCACCTAAATAAACGTCACCTTGTTTGATCAGACGTTCAACGATTTTTTGAACAGCCTTAACGTGATAGTCGTCAGTTGTCCGGATGAACTTATCGTTAGAGATCTCTAACAATTTCCAAAGTTCTTTGATTTTTGAAGCCATCATATCAACATATTCTTTCGGCTTCATTTTGTTTTCTTCAGCTTTTTCTTCGATCTTGAGACCGTGTTCGTCAGTTCCAGTTAGGAAAAAGACATCAAAGCCTTCTGCTCTTTTATAACGAGCCAAAGTATCCGCAGCAATCGTCGTATAAGAATTACCGATCGTAAGTTTGCCGGATGGATAATAAATTGGCGTAGTTATATAAAAAGTTTTCTTGTCTCCATTAGTCATCTAGTGAGCCTCCACTATTTAAATTGTTATAAGTATAACATTGATTATTTTTTGTTGTTAGTTCTACAGTTGAGCAAATACATTAGCGGCGTCGTCAGTAATGGCTAATACTGAAGAATCCATACCCAGATTCTCCTTATTGATAGCAACCATTTTTGCATTAGGTTGGCGATACGCCAATAACCCTGCAAATGGATAAACCTTGAAACTAGTACCCGCAACGATCAAAAGATCAGCACGTTGAATCGCTTTAACAGCATTTTCTAAATTATTAGGATCAATATTTTCTCCATATAGCACTGTCGTGCCTGGGCGAATAATACCGTCATCTTCATGATGGTGATAATCTTTCAAATAGTATTTGTAGTCGAACTCTTTACCACATGTCAAACAATGTATATGGTCGTATAAATTGCCATGAAATTCAACTACATTTTTTGCTCCTGCTTTAGTATGTAATTTATCAACGTTCTGAGTGACGATTACACCCTTCTGATTGCTGATCTCAGCCATCTTTTTATGAATGATGTTTGGTTCTGCATCTGGGAAATACATGTTTTCCACGACGAACTCATGAAAGATATCTGGGTGTTTGACCAAATTATCGTGACTAAGCATGTACTCTGGAGGAAAGTTGTAATCTTTCTTCTTATAAAGTCCATTCTTAGACCGGTAATCAGGGATCCCTGATGGTGTTGATACACCTGCACCGGTTAGAAACGCTACATAATGAGCTTGATCGATCAATTCCTTTAATTCTTCAATCTTGTCTGTCATGAACTCCATCCCCTATCTAATTACATAATCGATATTGTTGACTTCAAACATGTCTTGAACTGTTTGTTGATAAAATTCCTTGTAAAATTCAGGTGTTACTTTGTCCACATTGAATCCAAGTGCTGCCACGCTTTGACCATCATTGATTGCCAATAGTGAAAAAGCATCTTGGTGAGTGTCACGCATCTTAAAGGCAGTGTGTTTGATTTGATAAACCTGGTTTAGATTCAAACGTAATTGATGATTCGAAACCACTGGTGTGATTGAAAGGAAATCATGGTAATCCATTCCTTGATAGCCATGAACCGCAATCAAATTATCATAAGCTTCTAAAATACTGATCAATGCACGTCTAAATTCAAATGGCACTGTTAAATCGTTTTTGTCGATGATCTTCATGGCTTCGTCGACAAATTTATAAGCACTGTTGTAATTTTCTTTCCATTCAACATTGCCCCGCTTACTAGCAAAGACCGTTGCATCAAACAAAATCAAAGCCCTGAAGAAGACCATGTTGGCATCATCGATTGCAACGTTAGGATTCAAAGTCCTTTCGACACCAGCTAAGTATGCTTCTTTAGTCTTAGTATCAAATGACTTATCAGCCAATTGCTTCTTAATGATCATTGAATGTTCAAGTGTCTCATAGATCGAGTTAGCTGTCGTCAAAATACGACCGTCCAAATTTTGATCCTCACTAGTTACGGCCACATTGATCTTCGGTTGATCAGTGATTTCTAATTCAACATGGTATAGTTCGTGCAACAAAACAAAGTCGGCAAACTCTTCATTGGTGATCTCAACCTTAATAGTTGTGTCATCACTAGTATGACTAGCTTGGTCTAACGTTAAAATATCTTGTTTTTGGAAATCACTAAAGACTTCGACTGTTTTATTACTTGTTTGTTCAATTTTCTCAATTTGTTTTACAATATTATCAGATAGATCTTTACGATCGATTTTTTCCATTTTTTACCTCACTAAAATTTTTCTCAAAGGAGTCTATTATGAAATTACAAGTTAGTTTTGACAATGGTCTATTGCCAGATAAGTACGGAAAATATGCTACTGCCTCAGAAATTAAAAATGGGGAACCAATTATTAGTTTCCCCATTGATTTTTCTGACCTGCCGAAAGAAATAAAATCGATTGCTTTAACTTTGACAGACCCAGACTCAATCCCAGTTTGTGGATTTGAGTGGATCCATTGGACAGTGGCTAATATTCCTGCTTCAATGTTAAGTCTACCAGAAAACTTTAGTCAAATCGCCACTGACCCAGTTGTTCAGGGAAAGAACAGCTCAGCCAGTCCTTTACTTAGTGGAAAAGACGACCCAAGTACTAAAGTTGGTTACAATGGACCAACACCACCAGACAAAACTCATCAATACGTTTTAAAGGCTTATGCCTTGGATAGTGAGCTAGATATTAAAGCCGGCTTTTGGATGAATGAATTACTTCATAAGATCACCGGACACGTTTTAGATTCTGCAACCTTAAACGTGCCAAGCCGTGCCTAGTTAGCTTGTTTCATCATTTTGTTAGCTTTATAAAAATAATTGAAGACATAACCTTCTCTAACGCCAAAATTCGAAAAACGAATTTGTTTAGAGGGGGTTTTTTTGATGATTTCAGATAAAATCAAGATTCCACCTAAAATAACCTCATAACGGCCATCGCTCAATTCTTTGATCTTGCGACGTTCTTCATTAGTCGCATGCAATAGTCGTTCAAAGAGTGTATCGATTTGTTCATAAGTAATAATTGAATTATGAAGTGTCTTTTTCTTTTTACCTTCTCGATTAAGAATACTGGCCAGAGCCCGCATCGTACCACCTAGGCCAACAAAAATAGCTGGCGTTTGCATCCAGTTCAACGTAGATAAATGACCGTTGATGGCCTTTCTTGCTTTCATTAGTTCCTGATCTTTGATCGGGTCACTAGTTAAATATACATCCGAGATTGAGATCGCTCCAATCGGAATACTTAAACCATGTTTTAAGCGCCCTTTCTTTGCTAGACTGATCTCACTACTACCGCCACCAACATCGACAATTAAAGCATCTTTGATCCGCATGGTATTGCGTACTGCCACATAGTCATAATATGCTTCTTCGGTTTCATTGATGACCTCCAACTGAAGGCCCGTTTCTTTTAAGACCGCAAAAATCAACTGAGCTTGATTTTTAGCTAGTCGAACAGCTGCAGTAGCAATCAAACTAGTTCGATCAACATCAAACTTTTGGATCCTATCTTGGAATTCCTTCAAAACATCAATTGTTTCTTCAATTTGTTCGTTTGTCAAAAGTCGGCTTTGCGCAATTGATTTACCTAATCTTACAGGTTCTCGCCAGCGATCAAGTGTTTTAAAACGATTTTTCTTAGAAGACTTATAAATTGATGTCCTGATGGAGTTAGATCCAATTTCTATGACTGCTAACTTCACATTACATCACATCCTATTAATAACAATTATATAAAAAAAACGGCCCACATAGTAGGCCATTTTACGCAAAGTTATGAAATTAGTTCATCATTCAATTGTTTTTGTTGATTGTAGAACTGTTTATAGGCTAAATAACAAGAGATTATCGAACCTAAACTAGTACTTTCAAGTAACATGAAACAGATCATGATCTGGTACTTGATAGCCTTGACTGGGTCGACTCCAGCAAAGATCAAACCAGACATCATCCCAGGTAAACTGACCAAGCCCATCGTTTTGATCGAATCGATTGTCGGTTGAACCCCGCTGCGGATACTTTCTCGTAAAATATCGATTGACGCCAATTTAATATTGGCCCCGAGTGCTAATTTTTCCAAAATTTGTTGATGACGGTCAGCAAAAGTTTGTTTCATGTTCCGGAAACATAAGCCAATAGCAACCATGATATTACTGGCGACCATTCCGGTAAAAGGTACGATCTGGGCTGGAATAAATTTGATTGAACCAGTTGCCACTAAAATTGCTACCGTGGTGATCGTGTCGACCGCAATGGCAAATAATGAAATAGGAATGGCTTTAGGAATACCGTTACCACGCTTACCAGCATTCCAACCGGCATTGATGACGATGATGGCAAAGCAAGCCAAGGTCAACCAAATTTCGTTAGCATGGATAACAAACTTCAAGACATATCCGACGATTGCCAACTGAACGATTGCCCGAACGACACCGATCAAAATCTCCTTGTTGAATTTCAATTTTTCTTGATAGCCAATGTACAAAGCTATCAAAACAAGAATAAAAGCTAAGGCTAAGGTTCCATTCGAAACTGTTAAATCAGACATTTTTGATCTCCCCATTCTCTATCGTTATCGTATTGTGAGCTTCAGAAATCTCTGTATCATCATGAGTCACCCGTAAAACGGTCACATTCCGTTCTTTATTGAACTGATCGATCAACTTACGGACAATAGTTTTGTTTTCCGTATCAAGTCCTGTTGTCACCTCATCAGTGATCAAAACTTCTGGGGGAAAAATAAGATTCCGCAACAGTGCGATCCGCTGTTTCTCCCCACCCGAAACATCATTAACACTCTTATCAATGTATGTCTCGTTCAGATTGACCATCTCTAAGTATTGAGTTACTAAAGACCGGTCAAATTCTTTTCGCCGGACCAAATATGGAAATTCCAGGTTTTCCTTGATTGTCCTGCCAAACAAGGTCGGTTGTTGAAAGGCATATGAGACCTTGTGACGATAATGAGTTGGTTCATATTCAGATTGGTTTTTACCGTTGAAAAGGACTTCTCCGGACGTTGCATTGAGCATAGAAGCAATGATCCGCATTAAAGTACTCTTACCGCTACCTGAAGGACCAATAAAGGTGATATAGGCATCACGAGGTACTTGTAGATTAATATTTTTAAGAATTTTTTGCTGACCAACCTGATAATTCAAGTTTTTTACTTCGATCACGTTATCCAATTCTTCACCCCATATCTATCTTGTATTACTTAAATACTAGCCGT
Organism: Companilactobacillus versmoldensis DSM 14857 = KCTC 3814; assembly: GCF_001434295.1. GTDB lineage: Bacteria > Bacillota > Bacilli > Lactobacillales > Lactobacillaceae > Companilactobacillus > Companilactobacillus versmoldensis. The sequence continues at coordinate 14,129 of NZ_AZFA01000031.1, forward strand.
TTTTATAGCTCATGACTAGGTCATTTTAACTAATCATATTAAAATAATTTAATCTTTTTATAATTTTTATCTTGACAACTCTTCCAAAAGGGATTAAATTACAAGCAATCAATAATTTAATAACAACGTTCACCAGGAAACAGTTCAAACATGAAGTCTCAGAAAGTTGCCGGTTGCTGCGAGGGAACAAGATTTTACTTTGAATCGATCGCCTGTCAGTTGCATTTCAAAAAGTTTCGACTAAGTAGAAAATGCTGGTAGCACCCATTATCGTGCCGACAAATTGATTTCATTGTTTGTTTAAAGGCAGTCCTAGCAATAGAGCTGTAAATAAAGGTGGTAAAGCGTGCAAACGCCCTTTGATGATAATTCATCAAAGGGCGTTTTTTGTTAAATTTAGAAAGTGAGGTGGGTCCTTATGGAAGTTAATATTTCTCAGATTAGTGATGATAGCCAGATTCAGATTCAACACAAAAAAATAAATATTATTGGAGGATCCACTTATGACAACAAATACAACTACTGTAAAGAAGACACAACTAACAAAGGTACAACAAAACTTAGCCAATAAACTAGCTTCGTCATTAGCAACCCAAAAACCATTAACTGAAGCTGACTGGAACTCAGCCGTGACAGACGAAAATTCTGCATATAACGTCCAAAAGACTTTCACCAGATTGAAGAAGGGCTCTGTTGGTGGCTACAAAGTTTCTTTGACCAGTAAAGAGACTCAATACACGTTCGACTCAAACGAACCACTCTATGGTGCTGAAATGGAAAACAACTTCTTACGTGCACCAGCCCGCGTCAACCTGTCAGATTTAATGGAACCATTGGTCGAAGTCGAGCTTTGTTTCAGAGCTAAAGAAGATCTCAATCCTAACGATACTTTGGAAGACTTGATGAACAAGACCACAGTCGCACCTGCCTTAGAGGTGCCTGATTCACGTTTTAAAGACTGGTTCCCTAGCCTGTCCAAATATATGGTCATGTCTGATGGCGCCGTCAGTGGCTTAGTCGTCTACGGTAACGAATTCGACACGAATAAATTTGCCCATGTAGAAGATTTAGAAAAAGTCTCCGCAACACTTTCACTCGATGGCAAGGACCTCAAATCCGGTAAATCTTCTGAAGTTTTGGGTAATCCTTTGAAATCTTTGCAATGGCTCGTCAATAAATTGGCTGAGCATGGAGAAACCTTATTAAAAGACCAACGTGTTTCATCCGGGACCTTCGTTTTGCCACCTAACCTGACTAAGGGCAATTGGAAAGCTCATTTTGATAATGGTCTCGGCGACGTAGATCTTTCTGTCAATTAGAAAACCAAATTAGGTAGTACAAGGCACAAAAAAAGCCGAGATCATTTGATCTCGGCTTTTAGTTTACTTCAAATCTTTTACTAAATCTTTGACTGCTTGTAGTTTATAAGCGTTCTGGGCTTCGCTCACTACTTTTTTCTGTTGGGCTGATGACATTGATGGATTAGCTTGCATTTCTTGGGCTACGACCTTTTTAACGTAAGCTTCCCCTTCTTGTTGCATCTGTGCCTTAACAGACTTGTCTTTTAATTTTTTATTCAAAGCATTTGCTTGTTTAGTCGTTAAGACTAGCCAATCTTGGCCAATCTTAAAGGTATTCTTTTGACTGACAAACTCATTATTATTGTTGGAAAGGTTGAACAAGAATGAATAGAAACCGTTCTTATATTCCCAACGAGTAGTTTTTTGATCGATTTTTGAGATGTTATAATCTCCTACTTTGACCTTATTCTTTACATTGATATCGGCCTTAGTAGTATTTGGTTTCTTAGCATTTTCAGTTGAAGGTGTCCGATAAACGTAAACACGTTCTTTCCCCTTATTGCCCAATTCTTTATAGAGCAATAGATTGGAACCCTTTTTAACTGTTTGGATAGGGATCGTCTTTTGGCTAACGACTTTTTCCATTCCAAAATGATTTTGTTCATTCAAAACTAATGATACAGTTGCACCAATCAAAAGCACGATGAAAACTGTTGTGAATGAATAACCTACACGCTTGTTCTTAACGAAGACGGCACAAAAGTAGGCTAAGGCTGCTAAGACAAGAATTGAAATTTGAATCATTACTTGTCACCTGCCTTTTGTTCAGTATTTACTGCTGTTTTTCTAGTTGTATCAATGATCTTGGTTTTGGCTTTATCCTTAACCATGAAAGTGATACCTAAAGCGATGATACAGAATAAGATAGCAACAGCAAAGGCGGCATGATAACCTGTCAATGTTGAACTCATGTAACTATCCTTGTATTGCAATGGTGCTGAATGCAAGAGTGACTTACCAGGCTTGATCGTGTTTGTAACGTTTGTCAAGACACTGACCAGAATGGCAGTACCCATTGAACTGAAGACCTGACGAACAGTATTATTAACAGCAGTACCATGACTCATCAAGTCAAATGGCAAGGCGTTCATACCATCTGTTGTAACAGGCATCAAGACCATTGAGATACCGAACATCCGGACAGCATAAAGGATAACGATATCAAGTGTTGGTGTGTTCTTCGTCAAGAAGAAGAAAGGAATAGTTCCTAATGTTAGTAAGAACATACCCATTCTGGCCAAATCTTTTGGTCCGAATCTATCAAAAGCTCGACCAGTGGTTGGTGACATAACACCAATCAACAAGGCACCAGGAAGTAAGGTTAATCCTGAGTGGAAAGCTGACATACCTTTAACAATTTGTAGATATAATGGCAAGATCATTTCTACACCGATCATAGCCATGTTAACTGTTGAAGAAAGTGCAGCGGCGATACTAAATTTCTTAACTGTGAAAACACGCAATTCCAAGAATGGTGTTTCCATATGAAGTTGACGATAACCGAACCAAACGATTAAAATCAATCCACCGATAATAGTACTCAAAACGATTGGTGAACCCCAACCTTCGTCACCAACAGATGAGAATCCGTACAACAATGCACCGAATCCTAAGGTTGAAAGTAGAAGTGAAGGAATATCCAATTTAGTTTTCTTAGTCTTGATAACTGGATGCATGAAGAATGCCGCAGCAATCAAAACGATGATAACGATAGGAATGATCATTCCGAAAAGATCACGCCAAGTCCAGTTGTCGATGATCCATCCAGAAAGTGTAGGTCCAATAGCTGGAGCTAGTCCAATAACTAACCCACCAAGTCCCATGGCAGTACCACGTTGGTTAGCCGGGAAAATTGATAACATAACTAGTTGCATCAAAGGCATCGTAATACCAACACCGACGGCTTGAACTAGTCGACCAATTAAAATTGTGGCAAAGTTAGGTGCCACGAATGCCATGATAGTCCCTAGTAGGAACGTTGACATTGCGAATAAATAAAGTGTCTTTGTACTGTAATTAGTACTCAACCAGGCTGTAACAGGGATCATAATACCGTTGACCATTAAGAATCCTGTTGTTAGCCACTGAACAGCTGATGTCGAAACATTAAACGTGTCCATTAATGTAGGAAAGGCTGTAGTCAAAATAGTTCCGTTTAAGACGGTACAGAAAGTACCGACTAAAAGAACAAGAACCATAAGAATACGGTTGAAGGGTTTCCCATTTATATCTAAATGTTGATCACTACTCACGATAGCAATTACCTCTTCTCAAAAATTTTTCTAATGAGCTCCATGTTTCTTCAAGTTATTTTGGAATCTCCAGGTCATCGAAATTATGATAAACTTGCGCTAACGTATCCTCGAGACATTTTTGTTCCTCTAATGAAAACCCCTCAAAAAGCTGATCGGTGATTTTCCGATCAGCTTCTTCTATCTGGGCAAGGAATTTTTCACCTTTGGAAGTCAAATTGACCACTTTTTTTACGATGGTTCATTGGGTGGACCTTACGCTCGACTAACTCGCCTTTTTCAAGTCGCTTCAAAGAACGGGCGATACTAGCTCCATCAAATAGAGTAATATCGCCGATCTTTTCTTGGCCAAGGCCGGGATGCTTACCAACAATAACTAGTAAGACACCGTCAATCGTATTAAGGTCATTGCCCTTTAAAATCTCGTTCAATGAACGCTTCTTTGTCATTAAATATCTGATTGAAAAACCAGTTAAAATCGAATAATCCAAAATGTAATCTCCGAATAAAAAATATTAAGCATTTTTTAAAGCCAAAAAACATGCTAACCCCAACTCTTGAGAAAATGGGTCTAAACTTTCTG
>NZ_AZFA01000032.1 GCF_001434295.1 Companilactobacillus versmoldensis DSM 14857 = KCTC 3814
TACGATTTGACTTAGAGCCCAAAAATTATGACACTAAATCAATTAGATTTGATAAGATATTATTTTTTTTGGGAGGAATTACTAAATAAATGGTCTTACATTGATATTATTGCATATTGTGTGTCATAATCCCCTATCCAATGATTGCTTAGCAAATCATCGGATGATGGTTATGTTTAATATACTAATTGTAATTACATTAAAAGTAAATTAATTTTTTGTTACTTTGCTGTTGCAAAATTCATTTTATGTCACTCTAAGTCAACATTATCAAGCGTTTCAACCGATTGCCAAAAAATAAATTTTTTTCCAAAAAAAGCCAACATTCAAAATGAATGTTGGCTTTTAAAGAATCGAATTATTTTAATTTTGTATAACCATCACGCTCTGTAAAGAGTGAACTGATTGATTCATCGCTTTCAATCATTTCAATTGCATCACCGACTAAGCCTGTAACTGACAAGATAGTCAATTTATCAAAGAGACAATCTTCAGGAACAACGATTGAATCAGTAACAACAACTTCTTCAAGATCTGAATCTTGGAGACGTGAAGTAGCTTTTTCTGAGAAAATTGGATGCGTTGCCGCACCGATGACCTTAGTTGCACCAGCAGCCTTTAATGCGTGAGCACTATTGATCATTCTTGTACCTGTATCGATCAAGTCATCAACAATGACACAAACACGGTTTTCAACTTCACCGATGATGTTTGGAACAACATTATCGTCTTCAGTGGAACGTTGGTCAACGATGGCAATTTGTGAGCCAAACACTTCGGCTAATGCACGGGCACGTTTAGTTGAATTGTGATCAGGTGCAACGAAAACAACATCATCGCTAGGTTCGTCGATTGTATCTCTGAAATAACTAGCAAAAATTGGCATAGCACGTAAGTGATCAACAGGAATATCAAAGAAACCTTGAATTTGTTCAGCATGCATATCTAAAGCAATAACACGGTCAACCTTACCCATTTCAAGCATGTTAGCAAATAGCTTAGCTGAAATAGGTTCACGGGCACGTGACTTACGATCCGAACGAGTATATGCAAAGTAAGGTAAAACACAAGTAATTTGATGAGTACTTGCACGTCTCAGCGCATCAACGGCAATCATTAACTCCATAAAATTATCATTAACTGGATCTGAAACTGAATGAACAATGTAAACGTCTTTTCCACGAATACTTTCATTGATCTGAATATTGATCTCACCATCACTGAAATGTGAAACTGAGGCATCCAGAAGCGGTATCCCCATGTACTTTGAGATACGTTCTGCTACTGGCTTGTTACTATTTAAAGCGAGTAAAGCAATTTTATCTAATGGTTTATTAGACATATTTTCCTCCAAAAAATTATAAGATTACGGGTGAATTGATGGGTTTACTTTCATCGGCAATAACTAAGCCCATGTCATTGTCAGTCAATTTCTTTTGACCATTTCTGACCGGGGCCTGCATGACGATGGTAAACTTATAATTCAATTTTACACTTAATTGAAGATATTCGTCCATTAAATATCCATCAATTTTTCCATTCAGGTATAAATGATATGATGGATATCTTTTCATAATCTTTTCTACCGTTGCCAAGTTGGACTCATTTTTGATTTGAGCCACTGTTAAGGCGATTGCCACACGTTCCGCAAAATTTCCTAAAAACTTTTTTTGCTCGTCTGGTTTTAATTGTGGCTTACCAAAAACGTTCTTCTTGATGTAGTCTTCAACACTGCTCATATGATACCCCTTTCAGAAATTCTTAAATAACTACCACTTCAGGTCCAATAAATTGTATAATATACCTAACGAAAGGATGTGTTGATCATGGATGAAATGGTATTTTTCAACCCAGGAGATGCGATAGCTAATTCACGGGATTTCGGAGAAGCTGTTCGTGGTGCGCAAATATATAAGGCAAAAGATCCTTACGAATCATCCTTAATTATCGCCGAAGATGCGACGAATAAAAAGAGCTTCGCCGTATATTTTGCATCTGACGAAAAGTCAGGCGTAAAAGATACCGACAAAAGCGTTGTTCCCTATCATATTAAGAAAAAACTTTAAAATGTACAATTAATCAGCCCAATATAAAAGTCCAGTCACCTAAGTGATTGGGCTTTTTTAGATGACCGTGAACATATTGTTCAATTTCATCAATCTAACATCATCTTTGGATATCTTCAAGAGCTTGTTCAATTCTTCCTCGTCATTGATCTGTTGACTGGAAAACATCATTTTGATCGAAACTGGCATAATCGGCTTAGCTGATATCCCCGACATGATACCAAATTTATATTGAGTCTCTATATAAGAACCCAACATACTGATTTGGATGTGGTCTAACTTCGAATCTATATTTTGACCATACATATTCGTCACGCCTTCAAAATAATCGACACGACCATAATAGATACTTTCACAGATCGGATACTCTTGAAAATTCTTGACGTTTTTATAGAAGACCATCTTTTGTTCTTGATCAGTCCCGGGGATACTTTCGAAATCAATCACACATTTGACGATTGAATTTGAGACTCCACAATAAAAGTAACTATACATGCGCGTATGTTTTCCTTGCCGATTGAGCCATTTATTACGGTCGATTGGCTTGTTAACGACAGAAGCGCAGTCTGGCATCAATTGATTGACTTGTACATCCAAGGCCCCAGCAATCTGATACAAGGTATCGACATCAAGCTTTATCTCGCCACTTTCGTATTTCGATAAAGTAGCCTTACTTTTATAAATCCGCTGACCAAATTCTTCCAGCGTAAGATTTTTTCGTTTGCGGAAATTACGGATCTTTTGTCCCACTAAAGTACTTACCTGAGCCATACCAACACTTCTTTCCTTAAAATATGATTTTTCGTCTTAATCATTCACATTTAACCGTTTTATTAACGGTTACATTAAAACAACTGTCTTAATTCTACCATTAAGAAACAAACTGGACAGTTTTTTAATTATCAAGAAACAAGCCCCTATTTGCCCAAAAATTGAGCTAATTTTATAGTAAAAGTAACAAATTCAAGGGGGAATCAATTATGGCTAATACTAAATTCAATGCAACAGTGACTTCGATCAATGGCTGTGAAGTATCGGCAGAAACACGCGATTTTAAGATCACCGTCGATGAACCGAAAAGTTCGGGTGGAACTAATAAAGGTATGAACCCAGTCGAATTATTGTTGAACTCATTGGGAGCTTGCCAAGTCATCGCTGCTAAGTCTTTTGCTAAGGCTAAAGGTATCAAACTAAATAAGTTAAAAGTCGAAGAAGAAGGTATTCTTGATCCTGATGGTTTCTCCGGCAAGAATCCTAATGTTCCCAAAGGATTTTCCGAAATCAAATCAACCTTCTTTATTGACGCTGACAATACCGATGAAGAAATTCAAAACTTTGTCGATTTCGTTAACAGCATTTGTCCCGTTCACAACACTTTGGAACATACGCCAAAGATGGATACAGCTATTAAAACTTACGTTAAATAATAAAAGACACGACCAACCAGTCGTGCCTTTTACTTTAAACTTGTGAATGATCGTAATTATCAACGAATTTCGAAATTGCGCCTAAAAGTTGAGCCTGATTAGTCAATTTTGCAGTGACCAACTCAGTGGCAAATAAACCTTCAGGAATCAATTTTTGCATCTGCCTTCTTAAAATATCCAGCAAGAAATCCCCTTGTTGAGATACCGCACCTCCGATGACTAACTTAGCTGGGTCATACAACAATACGATATTGGCTAATCCACGAGCCACTTGATAGGCCCAATCTTCGATAGCCTTTAAGCAGGTTGTATCCCCACTTTTTGCTTGCGCAAATGCATCAATAACACCAATTCCATATGGCTGCAAGTTTTTCTCCAAGGTCAAAGTTGACGCACGTTGTTCATAATTGCTGTCGTCTGCTTCGTCATATAAGGTGTATCCTAATGAATTAGCAAAGGAGTGCGAACCACTGAATAGCTTGCCACCGTTGTAATACGCACCACCGATGCCAGTTCCCAAAGCCACACAATAGGCGGATGAACAATTTTTGGCAACACCAGCGACCACTTCCCCTAAAAGAGCAGCATCCACGTCATTGACGACAAAAATCGGTAATCTGGTCAATTGTGAAAGCTGTTGCTTGATTTGGGTTCCTTGATAATTGGGAATAGTTGGTCCAGCATAGATGATTTCTCCGTGGTCACCGACGATCCCAGCCGTACTGACACCAATCCCCAAAACATCGAATTGGGCGAGCATCTTTTGAGTAATGTCCAAGACCGAGGTGATGATGTGCCCATCCTTATTGTGTTCTGTCGGAACCTTGCTACAATGAGACAGTTCCAATTGCTGGTCGATCAACCCATATTTGATGGTTGTCCCGCCGATATCGAACGCCAAAAATTTTTTTGACATGTTATGACCCCATTTCAGTAATTATTATTGTAATTATGAATTCTAATACTTATTATTGTAAGAAAAGACTCGAGGCAAAAATATGAATATTTTGAAACTTATTGAAGAAGTGATTCCTTCATTATCTCGTCAGGAGAGAAAAGTTGCCTTAAAAATCATCCAAAATCCTCAGGATGTCCAAACAATGAATATCTCGACTTTAGCCAAGATGGTTAACGTCAGTAATGCGACCATCACTCGTTTTGTTAAAAAAATGAACTGTCATGATTTTTATGACTTAAAGCTCAAATTGGCTAGCAGTGACTCCAAGCAAACTAAAGAGATCACGAAAGGATCGATTGCTGATGAAGTATTTTCCTTTTACAAAGATGTCCTTGGTGACACTGCTGAAAAAATCGACCAAGCAGAATTGAATCAAGTTGTTAAATTGATCTCTAATTGTCGGCGGATCTACGTTTTCGGTATTGGCAGTTCTGGCTACACGGCTCAGGAAATGGCTCAACGACTGATCAGAATGGGTATTACTGCCTATCCGATGACAGAAAGCCATATCATGTACATCACTAGTGGCATCATTCAAAAAGATGACGTCATTTTAGCTCTTTCATCATCGGGTAATACTAATGACCTAAATGAAGCAGCTGAATTAGCTCAAAAGAATCATGCTAAAGTAATCGCTATAACTGGCGTCAAAACTAGTCCACTCTTTAATCTGGCTGACTATCCGATTTTAGTTAAAAATAGTGATTTCATCGATAACACTCATTTTATCAATTCGCAATTTGCTATGACCTATGTCTTAGATATTATCACCACGTTACTATTGGAAAACGACACCTTTAAACAACGTTTAAGCCGTACGGTTGAAGTTGTGATGGACAATAAATTTCGCAATAATAATTAAAAAGAGCTCGCAAGTTTACAGATTTGACTGTAAAAACTGGCTGAGCTCTTTTTTTATGCTTTCACAGTGTTATTGACTGCTTTGATGAATTTTCCTGCAATCTCGAGTGGACGTGTGATTGCTCCACCGACCACGACTGCGTGACAGCCTAGTTCGATGCATCGACTAGCCTTTTCGGGTGTGTCGACCTTACCTTCTGCAATGACAGGTTTGCTAGTAGCTGCTAAAACTTCCTTCAAGTACTGGAAATCATTATCGGCCACGTTCATCCCGTCAGTATCAGGTGTATAGCCGTGCATAGTCGTTCCGATGACGTCGAAGCCTAATTGTTCCGCTTCTTGAACGTTTTCGATGGTTGCTGTATCGGCCATCAACAATGTGTCAGGAAATTCTTGGCGCATTTGGTCAACGATGTCAGCTAGTTTTTCGTCATGAGGTCTTTTTTGACCTGTAACATCACAGGCTACAACCTCAGCTCCGGTACTAGCGACGGCGCGCATTTCCTTCATCGTTGGTGTGATATAAACTGGCGAATCATCATAATCCACCTTATTCAAACCAATGATCGGTAAATGTGTTTCATCCTGAATTGCTTGAATATCAACGATTGAATTACATCTAATAGCAACTGATCCTGCCTGTTTAGCTGCTCGAGCCATTCGTGACATGATAAATGAACTGTGCAATGGTTCTCCAGCCAATGCCTGGCATGACACAATCAAATGGCCTTGAACTTTCTTTAAAAAATCATTTTTCATTTTATTCACGCTTCTTACTTTTTAAAGTAGTCTTGATAAATCTTCTTGGCATCGGCACGCATTTCATCGGTTGGCTTAGCCATTGGAGCTTTAGTAAATCCGGCATGGACACCCATTTCTTCAAAAACAAGTTTCAATGAAGGATAAATATCGTTCTGGATCAATGCTGTGATCGCATCATTACTTACTTTTTGTAATTCACGAGCTTTATCAATATCTCCAGCATCAAAAGCATCCATTTCAGCACGAACACGTGGGGCATTCAAGTTATAAGTCGAACCGATACAGCCATCAACGTTTAGAGCTAAGGCTGGCAAGAGCATCTCATCAAAACCAGACAAGATCAATTTATCAGGGAATTTGTTACGAACCCTTTCCAATAAGTAGAAATCAGCATTCGTATACTTGATACCAATGATCTTAGGATTTTCAAACAGCTCAGCAAATTGTTCAATTGAAAGTCCCACACCTGTCAAAGCTGGAATCGAATAAATAAGTAATTTATTATCAACGCCTTTGAGAATCTCATTGTAGTAATCTTTGATCTCTTCAAAGGTGTATTTGTAGTAGAAAGGTGTTACAGCAGAAATTTTAGGATATCCAAGGTCCGTGACGAATTTTGCTAAGAATTTTGATTCATTGAGATCTAAGGAACCAACTTGGGCGATCAAGTCAACGTCGCTCTTTGCCTCATCAATAGCAATTTTGAAAACTTGCTTTTTTTGTTCAGGTGATAGTAAGAAGTTCTCACCAGTACTACCGCCAACATAAAGTCCATCAACCTTGTTAACGTCGATATTGTAACGGATCATTTCTCTAGTTCCTGCTTCATTGATTGAACCATCTTCATTGAAGGCAGTCATTAATGCTGAATATAATTTTTTCATGGTATTCCTCTCGTATGAATATATTTTTGTAATAGTTTCCAATCCCCTACCGCTGCCATTAATATACAATGCAATAATTAATATTTCAATATCGATTTACGATAATCATTTTCATATTACAGGCTGATAATAGTAACCACAATGCTTAGAGAAATTTAAAAATAATTTGAATCTTCATCCGACTAGAAAATATAAAAAAAGACACCGTAAAAAAAATTTATGGGGACTTTTAATGAAGCTTTTAGAAATATGATGATAATTTTTAACGATTTTCATAGTAAGCGTTTACAATTATCGTTTTACATGCTATATTGTTCAACGTAATAGCTATCCCAATCATTCTAACCGCTACTAAAAAGTGTATTTAGGCACATTTTTTGGTGACGGTTTTTTTGTTTTGAGAGGAGAAAAATATGAAAGTTTCAGTTAATACGGCTGTCTTTCTTCATGACATCAAAAATGGCAAAAGCCAATCAGAATGTCTTCAAGATTTAGTAATGCTTCCAATAGACAACATTGAAGTTCGGGGAGAACTTTTCGATGAAGCTACTGAAGCAAAAGAATTAGAACAGATCAAGGTCCTTTGTAATAACAATGCTTGGGGATTCTTCTATTCGATCCCAGAACAATTATTCCAAATCGACCAAGTTAATCCTAATTTATCTATTTACTTGCAGATGGCCAATAAATATCACATCAAACAATTCAAGATCAGCAAAGGTGATTTAACGAAAATCACCGATCAACAACTAAAAGAATTAAAGGCTTTACTAGAGCAATACGAAGTTACGGTAACAATCGAAAATGAACCGAACGAAAACGGTACGATCGAGGCCTTCCAAAAGGATCTCACCAAGATTCATCAAGCTAAAATCCCAGTAGGCTATACTTTCGATTCGGGAAATTGGTATTGGATCTATGAAACACCGACGCTTGCTTTGACTTCCTTAGTCGATCAAATTTCTGTTTTTCACTTAAAAGATATCAAAAACAAACAGACCGTCATGCTGGACAATGGTGCCACCGATTGGCGCAACTTAGTCAAAAAAATAGCCACTGATGTTCCAATTTTTTTGGAATATGACATCCCTAGTCAAAATCTGCTCCATCAAATTGAACTAGTTAATAGCGTTATAGATGACAGTGTAGTCGAATTATGAGTTATCTAGTTCAACTGGTTTTGATTTTGATTTTGACTAAGATTGGTGCTCATTTATCCAACATGCTCAACTTTCCGAGCGTAATCGGCGAGCTATTAGTCGGTGTACTAGCTGGACCTGCAGTGCTTCACATCTTAACTGGTACGACCTTTATTCAGTATTTTTCCGAGATTGGTGTGATCGTATTAATGTTCATTGCTGGACTCGAAGGTGATCTAGGGTTGTTGATGAAATACTGGAGGCCCGCTTTAACAGTTGCCATTTTGGGTGTTATCTTCCCAACGCTCACAGCAGCCGGACTTTGTGCCTGGATGTTTGATTTTCCTTGGACGACTTCTGCTTTTATTGGCTTGATTCTCAGTGCCACTTCTGTCAGTATCTCGGTCCAAGTTTTAAAGGAAATGGGAAAAATGAACACTAAAGAAGGCGCAATTATTTTAGGAGCTGCCGTCGCTGACGATATCATCTGCGTGATTTTATTAGGTATCTGCGTGGCACTCTTTGGTAATAGTGCTAGTTCTAGTCAACCGATGTGGTTGATGATCTCGACTAAGTTATTGTTCTTCGTTTTGATGTTAGTTTTAGGAAAATATTTTGTACCGAAATTTATGTCCTTTTTTGGAAAATTAAATACTAGTGAAAATTATGCTACCGCTGCTGTTATTTTATGTTTCGGTTTTGCCGCTATTGCGGTAGCTCTTGGTATGAGTGATGTTCTGGGTGCTTATTTTGCTGGGATCGCTCTTTCTGAAACTAAGTACAAAGACATCCTCGTCCAAAAGATCGAACCGATCGGTTATGCGATTTTCATTCCCGTTTTCTTTGTCAGCATCGGCTTAAACATCAGTTTCAAAGGACTACAGCACGACATTTTATTCATCAGCCTGTTAGTCGTTGTTGCAATCATTGGCAAACAACTAGGAGGCTCATTAGGAGCCAGATTATTCAACTTGACCTGGTCTGAAGCCAACATCGTCGGTGCGGGTATGATCTCCCGTGGTGAAATGGCACTAGTTGTCACTAATGTGGCTTTTCAAGCCAGTTTGATCGACCAAAATCACTACACGGCCATGATCTTGGTCACTGTTGTGACAACGGTCATTGCACCAATTATTTTAAAAATCTTTATTCAACACTCTACAAATACTCAACAATACAGTAATGATTCAATTAATGAGGTGAAATTATGACAAAAGTTGGTTTTGGAACGCTCAACTGGGTCGTTTTACTGGTTTATCTGGTAGCGATGCTCGGCGTGGGTGTTTATTTTACCAAGAAAGCCAGTAAAAATACTGATGCTTTCTTCAAAGCAAAAAGCTCCATCCCTGCTTGGGCTGCTGGTTTTAGTATTTATGCCACAACTCTAAGTGCGATTACCTTTATGTCGACACCTGAACAGTCTTTTTTGAACGACTGGGCTTATAGTGTCGGAAATCTAAGTATCTTCTTGATCATCCCTATTTTGATCAAATACTATGTCCCATTCTTCCGAAAATTAAAAGTTACCACAGCTTATGAATATCTGGAAGAACGTTTTAGCCCCGTAATGCGAGTCATTGGTAGTTTATTATTCATTCTTTATCACATCGGACGTGTTGCTATCGTAATTTATCTACCAATCATTGCTATTACTTCAGTATCAAATATCAATCCAATCTTGATTGCCTGTGTCGTTGGTGGACTTTGTATCATCTATACATTTCTGGGTGGTATTGAAGGTGTTATCTGGAGCGATGTTATCCAAGGTATGTTGCTACTTGGCGGTGCTTTATTGATCATCATTGTCGGAATCGTCTCAATCAAGGGTGGTTTCGGAACGGTCGTCAGTGATGCCGTTTCTGGTGACAAATTCTTCTCTGTTAAAGACTGGAACCCTGGCGATCTGACTAAATTCATCCCGTTGATCTTTGCAGGTCAGTTCTTCAATACTCTTTATCAATACACTGGTAGTCAAGACGTTGTTCAACGTTACCAAACTACTGCAACTCAAAAAGAAACTAACAAATCTCTCTGGACAAATGGTTTCTTAGCTTTGATCACAATTCCTTTATTCTTCGGAATGGGAACCGTCCTCTTCAGTTTCTACAAGAATGTCGGTACTTTACCACACGGCTTCAATACTAGTGCCATCGTGCCTTACTTTGTTGTTACCAGAATTCCAGCTGGTATCGCTGGATTAGTAATTGCTGCTATTTTTGCTGCTGCTCAATCAACGATTGCTTCAAGTTTGAATGCCATCTCTTCTTGTGTCGTGACTGACTTCAAACAACGTTTCTTTAATCATCGTCTCAAGAGCATCTCAGATGTTACCTTAGCCAGGATCATTATCATTGTGACAGGATTATTCGGCTTAGGTATGTCGATTTATCTATTGATCGGTAATGCATCTAAAACTTGGGATCTATTCTTGACCGTTACAGGTCTATTCGGTGTCCCAATTGCTGGTATCTTTGCTGCCGGGATCTTCACCAAACGTTCCAATACTTTTGGAGCTGTTCTTGGGTTAATTTTAAGTGTGATTGCGACTGTCTTTGTTCAACAAAATAGTGATTCGTCACTTATCGTTGCCACAGTTGCCTTTATTACATCATTTATCTTTACTTACTTGATCAGCTTCTTTGCACCAAAGAAATATGTTCATAATGTTGTCGGCCTAACAGCCTCAACCGTTAAAGAAACTTACGTAAAAAGTTAACGAGGTAATTTATTATGATTGATCCTATGCCACTGTCAGAAATGAAAACTTATACCGGAAGCCAGGCAGTACCAGCTGATTTTGATGAATTTTGGGACCAGCAATTAGCTCTAGTGCCATCCTCCTTAAAGTACAGCTTAACTCCTCAGAATTTCAATTTACCAAATATCAACTGTTACGAATTGAAATTTGAAGCTTTTGATCAAGCCAAAATTTATGCTAAATGTTTGTTTCCCAAACAAAGTAAATCGGCCAGTACGGTCTTCACCTTTCATGGCTATATGGGCCAATCACCCGATTGGTCAGATCTCTTGAAATTTCCAGCAGTCGGTTATGGCGTAATCGCTATGGACGTCCGTGGACAATCTGGTAAATCTTACGACAATCAATTTTATGACGGCAATACCGTCAAAGGTCAGATCATTCGTGGTGCCATCGACGGACCAGAGAATCTCTTTTTTAGAAAAATTTATCTCGATGTTTACTCATTAATAGAGATTATCGCCAAGCAAAGTTTTGTTAACGAACATGATCTTTGCGCATATGGCGGCTCTCAAGCTGGGGCCTTATCGATCGTTGCGGCTGCATTAAACCCAAGGATCAAAAAGATTGCCGCCATTTATCCTTTCCTTTCCGATTTTAAACGAGTCTTGACAATTGGTAATAAAGACGAACCATATGATGAACTTTTTCGTTATTTTAAGTTTTCTGATCCTTTGCATAAAACTGAAGATCAAATCTTAAATACCTTATCGTATATTGACATCAAAAATATGGCTCACCGAATTACCTCACCCTTAAAACTATTTACCGGTTTAGAAGATCAAGTCTGCTTCCCTTCAACGCAATTTGCAATGTATAACCGCATCTCAGCTCAAAAAGAGCTCCACCTCCACATGAAGAGATGCATGTACAGGTAAATGATGACATCTTCAACTGGCTAACGAATTCTACGATCCAATTCAAGACTCAAGTGAGCGACTCCTCAATCCAAACTAGTTTTGATCGAAAAGAATAAGGATAAAACTCAAGCTATCGTCCTCCGGTAGCTTGTTTTTTTACAAAAAAGAACCTAAGTAAAGGATTTATTCTCTACTTAGGTTCTTTTGCTTACTTAGTTTTTAATAATAAATCTAAAGAGTGCTGTAACTTATCGATATCTTCATCGGCAACATTTGGGACGCTTTGACGAATATTTTGGGCAATGATTAATTTCATTGCTTTATCGATACTCGATTTTACGGCCGACAATTGGACGAGGATGTCTTCACAGGGACGTTCGTCATCCATCATCTTCATAATGCCATCTAGTTGGCCATGAGATTTTTTGAGACGGAGCCTGATTTTATCGCTAGTTGATTTATCTACTTCTTGTGACATTTGATACCTCCTAGGGCATACTAAGTGTCTTTTAAACTAGTCGATAAACTTTTCAACTTCGGCTCTAAAGGCGTCCTTAGGTCTTGCCCCTACTAATCTGTTTACTATCTTACCATCTTTTTTGATCAAAAATGTTGGGATTCCTTGAACACCCAATTGTCCGGCTGTTTGTGGATCATTGTCAACGTTCATTGATGTGAACTTCACTTTGTCCCCTAGTTCATCTTTGGCTGAAAGTGACTTCAAAATAGGATCCATCATTTTGCATGGTGGGCACCAGTCGGCACGAAAATCGACGATAGTAACACCAGTATTAGTTTCTGCTTCATAATTGTTGTCGTGAATCTCTTTTACGTTTGATTCCATGATATTACCTCCATAACTTATGGTCCTACCATACCCCCTACGGTATATAATGACAATATTTTTGCTCATGCCATATTAATTGCTCAATATTTGCTAAAATGAACCGTAGATGCAAAAACAGCCGACCGTCTGATCAGCTGCTTAAGATTCTTCTTTTTCTTCACGTTCATCTTTGGCATTTTGATGAATGGTCTTATATACCCTCATCGTCGCTACTCCAATGTTTTTAGCATTTTCCATATCGAATTTTTTAGTGATACTGTCTTTTCGGGAAACATAATGATAAAGCGGTGTATCAGTCAAATAAAAACCACGAGCAACGGTGGCATATTCAACATTGAACAATTGGTCTTCCATCAATGCTAAGTCCGTCAAAAAGCTCAATTGATTTTTTTCGATCACCGAACGTCGATACATTTTATTCCAAGTGTAGCCCATGACACTACCACTAACCTTGATGATCTGTTTAATGGCACTGTCACGGTCGACCAATCCTAATTGTTTCTTTTCCGTCTGTGGCTTGCTCTTACCATTTTTAGTATCAATGAAAAAACCACAGCTGACCAAATCAAGATCAGGATGTTGTTGGAAAATATTCATAAAATATTCGACGTAATTCGGTTCTAACCAATCATCCCCATCGACAAAAGTGACAAATTCAATGTGCGACAGTTTTAAACCAGTATTTCTTGCTGCCGAAACGCCAGCATTTTGGGCATGACAAACAACCCGCAACCAGGCATATTTTTTTTCAAAAGCCTGCAAAATTTCCAAAGTGTCATCAGTCGAATGATCATCGACGGCAATCACTTCAAAATCATGAACGGTTTGATTAGCTATCGACTGGATAGTTTTCGTAATGTATCCAGAGACATTGTAAGCCGACAAAATTATTGACAGTTTTTTCATTAAATCACCCATTAATATTTTACTTCTAAAGTCATAAGATTAGCAATATAGGAGGCAAAAGCATGAAACGAATCCTCAACCTTGATGGTGCCATCAATTTAAGAGAACTCGGTGGTTACACCACTACCACAGGTAAAAAAATTAAATATCATAAACTATTACGTTCAGGCGACATTAGCAATTTAACGCCAAAAACTTTAGATTTTCTAGAAGATTATGGCTTGAAATACGTGGTAGATTTTCGTTCAATGAACGAGCAACAAGTTTGGCCTGATATTAAAGCTGACTTTTATCATGTGTATGCTGACCCTGTCTATCCTCTCAAAGGTAATGGTGAAAATCTAGCAAATATTTTACCAACTGATAGCAATTCCTATTTAGGTAAGATCTATCAAAGCATCGTTTTAGATAAACATGCTCAACAATCTTACGCAATCCTATTTGAGTTACTTCTTGATAATACTAAGCCAGATAAATCGGTCCTCTTTCACTGTGCTGCTGGTAAGGACCGGACTGGCGTCGGTGCCCTCTTGATCCTCAAAGCTCTACAAGTCGATGATGAAACCATCGTCAAGGACTATTTATTGACTAATTTGATGTACCAAGATCTCGATGACCTTAATGATACCTTGAATGATGACGAAGGCGATCAAGCCATCAATAAAATGAATATGACTAAGGCTGATTTAAATAGTATCACATCTGTTTTTGATGCTATCGAGCACTATTATGGGAGTTTTGATAATTATTTAAATCAGGCTTTAGGCGTTGACTCACAACAGCTCCAGACCTTGCGTAACATTTACTTAGAACAATAAAACCATTATAATTCAGTATAATCAAAAAAATTATTTAAAGATTGGAGAAATTATGAGTTTTCTGGAACTAAAAAACGTTCAAAAATCCTTCTCCTTGGGAAAGAAAAAATTCCCTGTCTTAAAAGGGATCAATTTAAATCTTGATCGGGGCGAATTTGTTTCGATTTTAGGTGAATCTGGTGGTGGTAAAACAACGCTTTTAAACGCCATCGGTGGACTAGATTCACAATTTGACGGTGACATCTTAGTCGATGGCCGCTCGCTCAAAAAAGGTTCCAGCAAAGCTATGGATAATTATCGCAGTCACACTGTCGGTTTCGTCTTCCAGAGTTTTCATTTAGTCAGCCATCTGACAGTTTTAGATAACGTCTTAGTTCCCCTTGAAATGTCTGCCCTGAGCCGGCGAGAACGTGTTGAACGTGCCAAGCTCTTACTCCAAAGAGTTGGCCTGACAGAACATATCAACAAACACCCCAACCAATTATCTGGTGGCCAAAAGCAACGTGTGGCTATCGCTAGAGCCCTTGCCAATGACCCTGATATCATCATTGCTGATGAACCCACTGGAGCATTGGATGCCCAAAATACCGCTGAAGTTTTGCGGATCTTGAATGAGATCGCTCAAGAAGGTAAATTAGTCATTGCTGTTACTCATTCACAGACGGTGGCAAATTACGGTACCAGAATCGTTCACCTTTCCAATGGAGTGATCGACTCTGATAACATAATTCGCCAAAGTTATCCCGTTCAAGGATTTCGTCGTGATAAAAAGATCACTCATTTAAGTTTTGGTGATACTTTCAGACTTGCCTGGGACCACATAACTTACACCAAAGGAAGAAATATCTTGATCATCCTCGGTGCAGCTATCGGTATATTTGCCGTCATCTTCATGCTGGGGCTTGGTTCTGGGATCACTGGCTATATCAATAAACAAATGTCGAGCCAGATCAATCCTAATGCGATCCAGGTCACGAAAAATGTCGCTTCTAGTCAAGTCAATAGCTCGACCAATACTTCAGGGATAACGATGAGTGATGCTGATATGCAAAAATTTGCCAAGATCGACCACGTTAAAAAGATTGAAAAAGCATATTTTGCTCAAGCACCTCGAGTTTATTATCAAAAGAAAAATATTTCGATCCCCTATTTCCAAACTTGGAATGGTACTGAAAAAACCGGGGATATCATTGCCGGTCACAAACCAGGCAATAATGAAATCATCTTACTAAAATCCGATGCCACTAGACTAAACAAGCATTACAAAAACTTGATTGGCAAGTCGTTAACTATTTACATCCCTTCGCAAGATAAAAACCAGAAGTCTGTTAACGTCAAACACAAATTAACCATTTCCGGAATAATCAAATCCGGTTCAACTGCCATCACCTATGATACGCTGGCTAATTCTTCTTCCAATTACAATGTTGAAATAAAGCCAAACTTCGTTACGCTGACGGCTGACAGTAGTTTCAATGTCAGAGACATCCAAGACAAGGTCAAAGATTTCAAGACGACCAACAGCAAAGGTAAGCAAGTTTCAGCCTACACGATCACTGGTGCTGGTGCCATCCTTGATTCGTTGAACACTTATCTGAAACTAGCCTTCAATGTCTTAGCTGCTATCGCCGGGATCTCACTATTGGTTTCAGCTATTATGATCATTGTTGTCCTATACATCTGCGTTTCCGAACGGACTCACGAAATTGGTATTCTTCGTGCCATTGGTGCTAGGAAAAAGGATATCCGGAACATGTTCATTTCGGAGTCATTCCTGATTGGATTAGTCGCCGGTATTTTTGCAATAATCATCGCCTACCTAGTTCAATTTGCGGCCAACGCAGCCACGCAAAATGCTTTTAATGCCTCAATCATCAATATCTCACCTGGCAATGCAATCTTCGGGATCGCTGTCAGTGTCATCATTTCTCTAATCGCTGCTTTAGCACCATCGCATCGAGCTGCAAGATTGGATCCACGTGACGCTTTGACCGATGAATAACTTTACATTTAGATTTTAAGCAAAAAGCCTTAATGAGCTTTGTCATAATCCTTGCCCCTAAAGTTACAGTAACTTTAGGGGTATTTTTGTGACTAAAATTAAAATAGATAAAAAAAGACTGGTTGAACCTTTCAAATTCAGAACATTTCAACTCGTCAATATCTTTGAAATTAGTAAGATTCAGTAATAAATATTATATAGACGCAGGACTTTCTTTACTTAGGTTGTTTACATCTTAAACATATTATTTTAATCATTATTTATGAACTTTGTAAATTAAAATCTATACATAAAAAGCAACTATTTTAATTGAATTGGTTTCCTTAAGATTCAAAATTTGATGAACTAAAATTATAATTAAAATTATTCCACTTTTATTTATATGTTCCATTCATATTTGTTCGAACTAAATCATATTTAATGATATTATTATCTTGATAATTTGATATTAATTATTGGGGAATTTTTTATAATGGGAGTAAATTTTCGTAAATTAGTAAATTGGGGAATCATTTTATTCACTATATTGTTTACATCAATTGTATTTATCTTAATGATTTACAATATATTTAAAAACTATGTCGCGAATTCACCTACCTACTATTTATTGAGATTAATCATTGCAATATCCTTTATATTATTGATTTCCTATATTTTGTATAAAATGACTGATCAAAAAATTTGGCTCAATAGATTAATATTAATAGTTTTAATCCTTATATTTATTGTCATAGCTCTATTTTGGGTCCGTATAACGCCTAGAACACAACTCAGCGATTTTGGTAATTTTTGGTACAGGGCTCCTGATGTATTAAAAGGTCAAAAGCTCTATGCTTTTGACAATGATTATTTTGCTAAATGGGCATATCAAACTGGATTTATGGCATATGTAATGCTAGTGATCAAAATTTTTGGTTACCATATTATTGCCATTCAGTATCTGAATGTTTTTTATCAAGTATTGACATTGATAATGGTCTATAAATTATCAACTATGATTTTCCATAGCATTAAGATTGCCAGAATCTCAGTTTTCCTATTGCTAATTGATCTTGACTGGTTTGCATTAAACTCACAAGCTGATAATCAATACTTAGGTTCACTACTTTTCCTTGTTACTTTCTATTTGATTTTGAAAGATAAATACTGGTCATATATACTCGGAGGCTTCACATTAGGTTTTGGAGCAATTATTCGTCCGATTGGACCAGTAATCATTGCAGGAATTATTGTATTTGCAGTTTTTTTTAAAATAATTCGTCAACATTCATTCAATATCCACTCTCTCTGGAGGTTATTGATCATCTTAGGTATTTATTTCGCTATATTCAATTTTGCAGGACTTTTGATCAAATCCTCTGGATTAAATCAGTATGGCTTATCAAATCGAGACACTTCCTGGAAGTTTGTAACAGGTCTAAACTATGAATCTAGTGGCACTTACGATCAAAATCTTGTAAATCAATTTGATTTAAATGAAAGTAGGCTAAAAGAAAATACTAAGGAAAAAACGGTCATTAGACAACATATTTCTAATCTTAATCACGGGGATAAGTGGCTGGAACTTTTCAAACAAAAAATATCTATTCTTTGGTCTGAGCGGATCAATGCGATTGATTTCACTGAAATTAATAAAAAAATATCAAATACACACTACGATAAAATCACATTGATTGGTTATTTAGGATCAGTAGCAATCATCCTTTTCTCATGGATAGGTTCTTTCGCATTGTTAAAATCTGATCACACAGATGGAATATTCTTGTTGCTATTACCTCTTTTAGCATTTGTCGTAATACAATTATTTATTGAAGTACAGGGACGGTATCGGATTGAGTTTGTGCCAATTCTAGCAATAATTTCAGGCCTCGGAGTCTATTCAATATTTAATAGCATCAAATTAATTGGGGGGAAGATTCATGCCAAGCAACATTAAATGGCTCTAAGTCAAATC
>NZ_AZFA01000033.1 GCF_001434295.1 Companilactobacillus versmoldensis DSM 14857 = KCTC 3814
GCCTTGACTCCGTTGCACTCTTCGCGACAACAAATAATATCTTACCAATTAGATAAGTCGCATGCAAGCCTTTTTTACAAAAATATCAATTCTTTTTTATCTGCTCAATATCTAGTACCTTGTCGACCCAGTCACTACTATAGAAATCTTCTTCGTGGGTTACTAAGATCATCGCACCAGGATAGTTTCTAAGCCCCTTACGAAGTGATGCTTTACTTTCATCATCCAAATGGTTAGTAGGCTCATCCATGAATAGGAAGTTAGTTGGTTCAAACATCAAGTCAGCTAGCTTGACCTTCGTCTGCTCACCACCTGATAGAGACTTCAATGGGGACATGATCTGTTGGTTAGTCAATCCAGTTCTAGCTAAGAACTGGCGAACTTCCTTATTGTCAGACTCAGGGTGATCCTCACTAACAACCTTGAACGGAGTCACCATATTACTCTTCCATGCCAAGTCCTGTTTAAAGTAACCGATCTTCACTACATCAGAAAAGTCAAAGTTACCAGCCTTAGGTTCAATCATCCCTAACAGAGTTTTGATCAAAGTAGTCTTACCAATACCATTGAATCCCTTGATGACCATCTTCTCACCACTAATAAGCGAGAAATTAAGCTGTTGATCAAACAGAGGCTCGTCATAACCGATCTTAAGGTCATTGACCTCCAATACCATTCGTGAACTAGGAATCTCCTTATATGGGAAATTAAAGCTAGCAATTGTCTTATTACCTGGTGGCGTTAAGACATCCATATGCGACATCTGTTTTTCCCTACTCTTCGCACTCTTCGAACGAGAGCCAGCTTTAAATTTACGAATATAAGCCTTTGTCTTCGAGATCTTCTCTTGTTGCTTAGTATAAGCTTTCATGTAAGTTTCTTTATTCGCAGCCTTCTGCTTTGTAACTTGCTTAAGACTACCAGTGTACTTAGTGATCTTACCGAATTCAATATCAGCGATACAGTTAACTATCTTATCCAAGAATGAATAATCGTGAGAGATAACAATAAAGGCACCCTCGAAGTTATTCAGATAATCAGATAGCCACTCAATGTGATTCGTATCCAAGTAGTTAGTCGGTTCGTCCAGCAGGATCATATCAGGATGCTCGAGCAAAATTTTTGCCAAAATGATTTTCGAACGTTGTCCACCAGATAGCTTAGAAACGTCTTGATCATAGCCAATTGCGTCCAAACCAAGTCCAGTAGCAACTTGGTCGACCTTTGTATCGATCTCGTAGAAATCGTTGGCGTCCAATAGCTCTTGGAGCTTGCCGGCCTTTTCCAAGTCTTCTTCATCGGGATCGTTCATATAGATATCAGTCAATTTGTCGTTGGCTTCGAACAAGTCGCTAAAGGCTGTGTTCAAATATTCGCGGATCGTCATCCCTTCGACCAATTTAGCTTGCTGATCAAGATAGCCGACGGTCAAATGCTTCTGCCAAGTGATCTTGCCATCGTCTGGTTCCAATTGACCAGTTAAGATCTTGATGAAGGTACTCTTCCCCACTCCATTTTGACCGGTGATACCTAAGTGATCTTCTTTATTAACTTGTAAGCTGGCGTCATCGTACAATTTCTTATCCAAAAATTGTTGCGTCAAATGTTGTACTTCTAAAACACTCATAATTTTATTCCCTCTACAAAGTAAGAGGCTAAGACAAAAATAACTCGTCTCAGCCTCAAATATTTTCTATTCTGACGTTTGATCATTCTTAAAAATAGTATACGTCTGTTCCATGTTACCGGTGTAATTGAACGAGAAACCACGTCTTTCGTTCAAACGGTTCAACTTAGTCACTTCATTGTTGACTGTCTCATCAGGTAACGACAATTGCTTACGCAGTTTATCTGAGACCCGTTGTAGTTCCTTAGTTGGTGCAACCTCATAAGAAACTCCATCGACCATCTGACCGTATCCTTGGAGATGATCTGACTTGATGTCGTCAGATGCATCCCGATACTTCATAAACATCGTCTGCATATCATTGAAACTCAAGTTGGTAGTCATCGAGTCAGAAATGCTATCTAGGACGTCTTTAAAGTGAGTAAACGTCTTGGCACTAGCGGCACTCTTGATAATAGCTGAGATGATCTGTCTTTGACGGTTTTGACGACCATAATCACCATTTGGATCTTGGTGTCTCATCCGAGCATAATCAAGTGCTTGTTTACCATTCAAGTGCATCTTACCCTTTTTAAAGTGAGACTCCTTTTGCCCAGCATCACCATAAGAGAAACTGAAAGGTACCTTCACATCGACGCCACCTACACTATTAACGATTTTCTCCAAAGAATTGAAATCAACTTTGACATAATAGTCGATTGGTACATTAGTCAATTTCTCAGTTGTAACAACGGCACTGTTTTCGTTCCCGATATTATAAGCTGAATTGATCTTTTGGATCTTGTGGGTATTGTTAGTCTTGCTCTTCCATACCTGTGTCATCGTATCACGAGGAATTGAGACCATCGTGGTCTTATTCTTCTTAGGATTAACTGTTACGATGATCATTGTATCCGAATTACCACGGTAATTTGATTCAGTGTCACGTACTCCATTATCAGTCGTATCGACTCCTAACAACAGGATCGATACTGGCTTACCATCGGATATCTTGGTCGATGCTTGTTGTCCATCTAGCGGCCTAAACGTCTTATCTAGTGAGCCTTGTGCTTGCGCATATAGACGGAACCCATATGATCCCACAATGAAAAATGCGATCAAAAGGATCAAGCCTAACACTTTCAAGAAGGGCTTAGTTACCCCACCCGAATTGTTGGAGGCCAAAGCACTATTGTGTGAAAGCCTGCGACGTGTGCGCGACATATTATTATTGTTGTTCATAAATTAACTCCATTAAGCTAAGTCTGAATTTGCATTAAAGTAATATTATACAGCTTCCAGATAGTAACAGTGAGGTTATTTGGTATATATTAAATGTAACCAAAAAATATATTCTATTATTATCAAAAACTCGATGAGCAAATTAAAACATCTCAAATAATTATAAAAGATTCATGCTCACTGTCAAACACATAAACGAAACATTTTCAATAAAGTAGGTGACAACGATGAAAAAACTAGGCACACACGCCCTGTCAGATCTGTGCCTCAAAACAGCCTATCTACTCGTCAACGGCGGGGCTGAAACCTACCGTGTCGAGGATACCATTGAGAGGATCGGACATTCATTAGGTAGTGACGTAAGATGTTATGTAACGGTAACAGCAATTTTTATAGAAATCAACCATCAGAACTATAAATTTATCAAATCCCGTCTTGGTGGGACTAATTTGCAGATGATCGACGATATAAATACCATGTCCCGACAACTTGCTGAGAAAACAATCACTGGTGAAGAATTCACTCTCCATATCAACCATCTATATAGGAATAAACGTACAACAGACTTCCCCTTCTATATCAAAGCTATCGGTGCTGGCCTAGTCTCCATGGCCCCGATGCTGCTTTACTCGATGCCACTATACTATTTCATCTACTGCTTTTTTGTCGGTATCGTTGGCTATACGATCTCTTATTACTTATCAAGACTATCTATGTTGCCCTATGCTGACCTGTTTATTTCCGGATTCGTGATTGCACTACTTGCCATCACCCTCAAAGACTTGGGCATAACTACCCAGTATCATACGATCATCATCGGCGCAACCATGCCCCTAGTACCGGGAGTGGCTATCACCAATGCCATTCGTGAACTAGTCATGCGTCATGCCGTAAGTAGCATGGTCAAATTTTTGGATTCACTGTTAGTTGCCAGTAGCATCGGTTTCGGCATCGCATCAGCATTGATCATCTTTTAGGAGGCCGTAAAATGGATATTATAGAAAATCTCGTCCTAGGCGGATTGTCAGCCATCGGCTTCTCACTGATCACCAATGCTCCTAGAAGAGCAGCTCGCATCATTGGTATCACCGGTGCCCTTAGTTGGACCGTCTTTTATATATTAAAGAACTACTCACATATGAACATCTTGATTGCTAACTATATCGGAGCCGTCATCATCAGCGCTTTAGCCTACTTCTTTGCCAGACGCTATCGGTTGCCCGAAAACATTATCGTGATCCCCTGCCTAGTTAACCTAGTCCCCGGAGGAAATGCCTATCGCACGATCCTCTACATGGTCCAAAACAACTACTCCGGATCAATCAATCAAGGCTTACAAACATTCCTTATCGCATCATTCTTAGCAATTGGTTTGTTCACGACACCATACGTTGCCGCTACGATCAAACGACTGAAAATGCTCAAACGTACCGGTAGGAAGTTATAGAAAAAAGCTTAACCAGAAATATTCACAATTAGTTTCAAGCACTGATATTGTGAAAAATTTCATATGGTTAAGCTTTTTTAGTTACTAATGTTCAGTTTGAGGTCAGGTACATCTCCACCATAACTTCTGATCTCGTTCATCAAGTCGATCAAGGTCTGCTTCTGATCTTCTTTATCAGAATCATCATTCTTGTAGGCCTCTTTGACTTTCTGAACCTGTTGCTCATATTCTGGCATCAACTTATCGACCATCTTCTTACGTTGCTGAGTTCGTTGAGCTTCGATCTTCCGCTTCTCAGCTTGATATTTCGACAATTGTTTATTGTCTTTCTCGGCTGCCAAAGAAGCCTGTTGAAAATTGAGTTCCTTTTGTAAATTAAGGATCTGAGTCGAGAACTCCTTCTTAGCTTTTTGGCGTTTAACATTGATATTCAAATAACGGATCTTTTGTAATTGATCTAACTTCTTAGAATACTGTTTTTCTTTAGTTAGGTCAGAAGTCCCATAATCATCCAAAGCTTTTTGAACTTTAGCCTCTCGTTTCATCTCCTCTTTTTTAGAAAGATGATAGATGATCCGGTAGTCCATATTGAATAAACGATCTTTGTTTTTCTTCTCTTGAGCTGAATTGAACTGTTCAAAATCTAAATCAATAACATCCTGAATCGTTTGTTTCTTATTACTATTATCAACGGTCACATTTTTACCAGAGACCTTAATAGTACTTGGACGTTTGAAATCGGTATCTGACTCCTTCATCTGCTCGACCAAGTACTCGCCCTCAGCTTTGAAGACTTTCATCGGTAATCCCTGTTGAGTGCTTGTCAATGAATCTTGGTGATCATCATTCCCAGTCCAGTTTGCGATAGTAAAATCTTTCGTCATACCCACAAAATAAGCATCTTTATTGTTATCAGTCGAGCCGGTTTTACCTGCCGTATATTGATAATTATCAAGCGAAGCTGCTTTACCCAATCCGTCTGTTATGACAGATTGCAATGAATTCAACGTCATGTAACTAGCGTCAGCTGTATAAACTTTTTTCTTCAAATGACGATTTTGATAAATTGTCCGTTCATTTGACTCATCATAGACGCTGGTCAAATTACTTGGATGAACGAAATTACCTTGACGGGAAAAACTACTATAAGCTGATGCCATTTCAACGGTTGTCGTACCATTGGTGAAACCACCTAAAGCTAAAATTGGATTGCGGTCTTGTGGTGCTAATCTAGCAAACTCCATTTTAGCAAGATCATTATAGTAACTCTTTTGCTTATCTTCGATAGCTAATTTATAAGCAACGGTATTGATAGAATTCTCAAGTGCATGTCGAACAGTCGTCTGTCCGGTGAAGCCTGAATACCAATTAGTGACGTTCCAAACTGCTGAATCTGTCACTTGGCTCTGAGGAGTATACCCACGTTCGAAAGCCGGTGCGTAGGCGACCAGTGGTTTAGCACTCGAACCAGGTTGACGATAACCACGGATGGCCCGATTTAACTGATCACCACTAGTTCCACGACCACCAACGATGGCAATAACGTTGCCAGTGCGATTGTCGATTACTGTACTAGAGACCTGCGGCTGTAATTTTCCTTGTTTATCTTTAGAATCATTTCCTTCATAGGTCTTATTTACCAAATTCTCGACCTGTTTTTGAACCTCAGGATCGATTGTCGTATGGATGCTATAACCACCATTCAGCAATTGACCTTGAGCACGATCGTAAGCTTGGTCGTACTTGCGATAATACTTATTCTGATCATCAGTATTGTTGAAAGTATATTTCATCGAAAAGCCGGATGACTTCATCAATTCCTCAGTAGCATTAAAGACAGCATAGTTAACGGCGTAATTCTTTGAAATATCATTATCAAACGAATGCGTACTGATTTTCAAGCCTAGTGGTTTCTTCCGAGCTTGTGTATATGTCTTCTTTGAAATAAGTCCTTCGCGATTCATGATACTTAAGACCATATTCCGACGTTTCAAGGTCCGTTTAGGATAAGCTACTGGGTCATAATAAACTGGATTATTGGGGATACCTATCAGGGTAGCTACTTGTTGAACATTTAATTTTGACTGATCCTTTGAGAAATAATATTGAGAAGCACTCGTAAATCCATAAGTTGCATGTCCCATATAAACATCATTGATGTAAAATTCTAAAATCTGTTTCTTACTGAATTTCTTTTCTATTTCCTGGGCAATAACCATCTCTTTGATTTTCCGAGAGATAGTTTGGGATTGATCCTTTAGAACAACATTTTTAACCAACTGCTGCGTCAAAGTAGACCCGCCCTGAACACGTTGCTGAAAGATACCCGAACCAATCGAACGTAGAATAGCGTACATATCGATTCCATGGTGAATATAAAATCGTCTATCTTCGACATCGACTAACCCTTTTCTGATCATTGGATTGATTTTTTGTTCTTTAGTATAGTCAGCATCAGACTGTGAGAAACGTTTCAGTTCCTTATTATCTGCACCATAGATGCCTGTAGAATTTTTTGGATAAAAATCCTGAGCGTCAAGTCGCTGACTATAAGAATAACCATCAGCAATTGATGCTTTTATTTGGCCACCAAATTTTATCCAGAAAGCTACTATTAATAAAACAAAGACAATGACTATACTTAAAAGTATCTTCGGCCATCGCCGCTTTTTAACTTGTTTGTTTAGTTCACGACTTTCTCTCATCTTATCCCCTATTTAACATATAATAATGTTCCCGTAGAAATCTCACTTTCAATTGTCGATAATCCACTGGCAGAAATTTGAATACTATTATTGTAATTACCACTACCGGAATAAATAAATCCAATCGTGCTTGAGTCTCCAAAATAAATTGAATTAGTCAAACTAGGATTGTTTTTGAGCCAAAAGACTGGAGTAGCATTATTGTAATCAGCAGTCGTATTGTCAGCATCAGTGATACCCAAATCTTGTAAACTAGAAGTTGTTGCATTAGCCAGATACTTCCCATAATCACTTGAACCATGATCAGTTACGATAGCAGCATTGTCTCCAGCCGAATTGATAATCGATTTGATTGAATATTGTCCACTAGAGATATTACCAGAAATGACAGATACTGAAGCTCCATCAGGAGTATATTTACCATCACTCAATGTCATATAGCCAAGTTGTTCTTTTGATGTGTCATAGTACAAAACATGTTTTTCGGAAACACCAGCGTCATTTAATTCACTAGTTACTTTTGACGATTTTTGTAGGTCAGAGATGATGTCCACGTTAGCAGGTTTATATTTTTCTTTTAAAGAAGAATTCTTCAATGCAGCTAATTGGGCTTCGGCATTTTTCAATTTACTATTGTCACCTGAATGCTGATTAAAATGTTGATTCATCTGAGTAACTTCATCATTAAGATTGTTTTTGATGGTCTTATTTTTTATCAAGCGGAAATAGGTGTTGATCATCGAGATCCGTTTTAAGGAAATTGCTGAGTTATCATTATTAAATTTGTCCCAACTCGTTTGGATATATTTTTGAGCATCATGAGTTTGTTCAAACCAAATTCGAATAGTATCGAGTTTGTTTTTTTCGGTTTGATAAACATCTTGATTAGTTTCCTTGAGTAATTGTTGATCTAATTTATCAAGCAGCTTTTTGGTGATATCATCCTGATAATTTTTCTTTCCATTATATAAATCAGCAACAGCCTTTTTACGACTACTCCTTTGCTTGATTTGATGAATCAATTTTTGATAATCATCAACATTACCTTGATTAACTACATTGCCCGAACTGACATTGATTAATTTCCCAATAAAATTAAGTGAGCTCTGATTAATATTCTTTTTCAAGACATCTAACTGTTTATCTTGATACTGATTGGATATTTCCCGGGAAATACTTGCATTGACTGTTCCATATGTCAGCGTCACAAAAAACACCAAAGCAGTTAATACCCCAACCACTTTAGCAACGATCAATAAATATTTTGTCGATTTAGTGTTATTTCGTAAATCTTTTTTATCTTTCATCGTTTTCCCCATATAAATGTTTTGTTTCGTATACTATATATATTAGAATATTATTTCGCTAAAGGTGGTTAATCTTGAAAAATTTAACTAAAAAACAACTTCACTGGTTAATAACAGTTTTAATCTTATTGATTATCATTTTATCTTTTGCCTTCAATCTATTCAATATTAAGACAAAGACCACTAATATGATTTCTCAAATAACAATTCCTTTTTCTCTAATTGTTAATCCAAATCATATTGATCAAGGTGTGACGCCAAAATCAATCAAAGTTAACATCTCCGATCAAAACAATGAGAAAATTCAAGTGATTAACTTAGTCGATGATATCAATCAAAATTTTAAACAAGATAAAAAGTTCAGTTTTCTTTCAAAAAGCCAACAAAAAAAATTATCCGACAAAGTAAATCAAAAATCACATCAATATATTTCTTCAATCACCTTACTAAATTTTGGCCGTGATATCTCTGGTAAATATATTACGATCAGTTGCAATCAATATAATGATACTAAAAAAGTCATTAGTTATCGTTACTTGCTTCATTATGATGGACATAAAATAAAATCATCAAAACATCTCGGTAAAAAATCAGCTAGTTATCCACCAAGATTTATCATTCCTGATACTGCTTTAGGAAATGATGGCATCAATCAATCAAAATCATTTATGCAACAAATCAAGACAGCTATCATTAATTCAAATTTAATTTCCAATAATGAATCGATCCCTGGCGACTTTCAGCAAATTGCTGCCAACCTCGGTTTGACTAAAGGACAAAACGACAAAGCACTTTATCAGTTAACCAAGCATGCTAATTCACGTTTAACCAATTTTGCAATTATTGGTTATGAATTATCAGACGTTCCCAGATACAGTAGGATCTACCTCAAACAAATAAATAATGGACATTCCTACTATTACACTCTGACTTATAATCGCAATACTAATAAATTTCAATCATTTCAAACGGCTATCCACTCCAACCGTTTAGCTAATCAATAACAAACAAAAAGCATGACACAAATTTAAAATATAATTTGTGTCATGCTTTTTTATTGAAATATTTCCCGGGAAATATTATTTATTATTCCAAACATCATTAACAATGATTGTTTGATCACGATCTGGGCCAACAGATACTGTTGCATATTCAACATCTAATTCTTCTTTTAAGAATTCGAGATATGCTTTGGCTGCATCTGGTAATTCGTCGATTGTTTTAGCTTGGGTAATATCTTCGTCCCAGCCATTGAATGTTTTATATACTGGTTTACATTTTGCCAACATATTTAGATTTGCTGGATATTCATCAATCTGTTTACCATTGTAATCATATCCTACACAAACTTTGATTTCTTTCAGACCTGTTAACACATCTAAACAATTTAATGATAGGTGTGTCACTCCCGATACATTACATGAATGTTTGAGGACAACTGTATCTAACCAGCCAATTCTTCTGGGACGGCGAGTAACTGTTCCATATTCATGTCCTGCATCTCTTAAGAAGTCACCTGTTTCATTGATTTGTTCAGTTGGGAAAGGACCAGCGCCTACACGAGATGTATAAGCTTTAACCACACCGATAACCTTGTCGATCATTGGTGCACCGATACCAGCTCCAGTTGTTACTCCACCGGCAGGATTTGAAGATGTGACATATGGATATGTTCCATGATCAACATCGAGCATAATTCCTTGGGCACCTTCAAATAGGATGTTTTGTCCAGCTTTTAATTCTTTGTTCAAGTATGCTGAAGTATCGATCACACGATCTTTTAATTGTTGACCTAATTGATAATACTTTTCAAAAATGTCATCAAAGTTCATTGGTTCAGCATTGTAGATTTTTGTAAATAGTTCGTTCTTTTCCTTCAAGTTCTCTTCTAATAGGTCTTTAAACAGTGGTTTATCAAGGATATCAGCCATTCTGATTCCCACACGCGCTGATTTGTCACTATAAGTCGGTCCTATACCTCGATTAGTCGTACCGACCTTAGAATCTCCCTTAGAAGCTTCTTGTAATTTATCCAACTCAATATGATAAGGCATAATCAAGTGAGCACGATTTGAAATTTTCAAATTTGTAGTATCTACGCCTTGTTCATGTAACCGTTTCAATTCATCTAAGAGTGATTCGATATTTAGGACCACTCCATTACCGATGATACTTGTCTTATCTGAATATAAAATTCCTGAAGGGACCGAACGTAATTTATATACTTTGCCATCAATATTTAAGGTATGGCCAGCATTATCGCCACCTTGGTAACGAGCGATAATATTTGCCTCACCACTGAAATAATCAGTGATCTTACCTTTACCTTCGTCTCCCCATTGGGTACCTACTACTACTACAGTTGTCATTTCTTATCCACCTATACTATTAATTTTCTGGAATATTTGCGATTGAAGAAAACTTATTATACGACTTAACAAACAAAAGCTTAGCTGTACCTCGCGGACCTGAACGGTTTTTGGCAATTATGACTTCTACCTCACCAACATCTTGGTCCTCTTGATCTTGTGGTTCACTGTTGCCATCCTCATCTTCATCACGATAATAATCGTCTCGATAAAGGAAAGACACGATATCGGCATCTTGCTCGATAGAACCAGATTCACGAATATCTGATAACATTGGACGCTTATCTTGCCGTGCTTCAACACCACGAGATAACTGTGAAAGAGCAATGATTGGCACATGAAGTTCCTTTGCCAGTTTTTTCATATTACGAGAAATAACTGAAACTTCTTGTTGCCGGTTTTCTTGACCAGTACCTTCAATCAATTGTAGATAGTCAACTACGACCAGATCAAGTTTACCTTCCTCTTTTTCCAAGCGACGACATTTCGAACGGATCTCAGCCATCTTCACACCAGGAGTATCGTCAATATAAACATTCGTATTTGACAAACTACCCATAGCTACGACCAAACTGTCCCACTGATTCTCATTCAATTGACCAGTCCGCAATGCGTTAGCATCAATTGAACCTGTCGAGCAAAGCATCCGATTGACCAACGACTCCGCACTCATTTCCAGTGAGAACATCGCCACAGTCGCGTTATCACGGACCGCAGCATTTTCAACTAGATTAAGGGCAAAGGCAGTCTTACCAACACCAGGCCGAGCGGCCAAAATTATCAGTTCGTCTGGATGCAGACCAGTCGTCATAGAATCAAGATCCTTGTAACCTGTTGATAGTCCAGTGACGTCGGTATCTTGACCATAGAGTTTATCGATTTCCGCAAACGAAGACTTCACAACATCGCTGATTTTTCGAAATCCTTTATGACTTCGATTTTCAGAGACGTCCATGATCTCACGTTCAGATTGATCGATGATCGAATCCAGATCTTCATTTTCATCAAAACTACGATTAACGATATTAGTAGCAGCATTGATCAAACTGCGCAAAACAGATTTCTGCTTAACGATTTTGGCATAGTAAGCGGTGTTGGCTGCCGTCGGAACTGAATTAGCCAAATTAGCTAAGTAACTCAGACCACCAACATCTTCCAATTGATTAGCTCGATTCAGTTCATCCTGAATTGTAACCACATCGACTGGACCATCGTCATTCTCATTGATATTGACCATAGCTTGAAAGATCAACTGATTAGCATGTTGATAAAAGTCCTCAGGTTCGATGAACTCCATCGCTTCTGTTAATGCATCTTTGCTCAGAAAAACCGCCCCAAGGACAGCTTGTTCAGCTTCCTTGTCATTTGGCGGTATCCTAGTTATATCATTATTCATTAATTACCTACTTCTTTTCAACGATGTGAACTCTGATAACAGCTTCAACTGTATCAAAGATCTTAACAGGCACATTGATATAGCCAAGAGCTTTAGCACCCTCACCTAAGTTCATTTTGTGCTTATCGACATCAAGATTGAATTGTTTCTTTAATTCTTCGGAGATCTTCTTAGTAGTAACTGATCCAAACAATCTGCCATCAGTACCAGCCTTCGCAGTGATCTCAACGACAGTTTTATCGTCTTCAATCTTGTCCTTGATAACTTTGGCTTCGGCTAATTCTTGTTCGTAATCTTTTTCTTCACGATTTTGTTCAGCCTTCAAAGTAGCCATGTTTTGTTTTGTGGCTTCGATTGCCTTATTGTTTTTGATTAAAAAGTTTTGAGCATATCCGGTAGCAACGTTTTTAACTTCGCCACGTTTGCCCTTTCCTCTTACATCTTCAGTAAAGATAACTTTCACTGCAATGACCTCCATTATTTATTATTTTGCATATCTGATAGTACTTCGATCAATTGTTCCTTGGCATCGTCAACTGAAGCAT
The DNA here is from genome assembly GCF_001434295.1 of Companilactobacillus versmoldensis DSM 14857 = KCTC 3814. Taxonomy (GTDB): domain Bacteria; phylum Bacillota; class Bacilli; order Lactobacillales; family Lactobacillaceae; genus Companilactobacillus; species Companilactobacillus versmoldensis. Next base: position 12,618 of record NZ_AZFA01000033.1, read on the forward strand.
CAGGTATCTGGGTAGCAGCATCAGACAAGTGACCACCACCGCCCATTTTCTCCATGATAACTTGAACATTGACCTTTCCAAGACTACGAGCCGAAATACCGACACGTCCATCAGGACGTTTGCTGATTACAAATGATGCTTCCACACCATTCAATGATAGTAGAGTATCAGCTGCTTGAGCAACAATGACGGGATCATAATTCTTATCATTTTCGCCGAAGCAAACAGCCATATTATCCCCTACCATCGTGATAGATTCAATCAAATGGTTTCGTTCAATAAATGAATTGACGTTTTCCTTCAAGATTTCTTGAATCAAGGTCTCATCAGCACCAACTGATCTCAAGTAACTAGCAGCATCAAAAGTCCGCGTACCAGTTCTCAACGAGAAGGACTTCGTATCGACAGTGATACCAGCCAACATTGAAGTAGCTTCGATCTTATCGATCGACTTCTTATTCTTAGGTTGATATTCTAACATCTCAGTGATCAACTCACTAGTTGATGAAGCATAAGGTTCGATATAGATCAACATCGGATTCTCTGGGAATTCCTCACCACGACGATGGTGATCAATCACTACGATCTTCTCGCTACCTTGTTCAAAAAGTTTTGGATTGATTGAAATGCTTTGCTTGGAGTGATCGACCATTACTAGCAAAGTATTCGATGTGACTGCGTTGTTTGATTCATCAGAAGTGATAATATCTTTATCAGCCTCAGGATCCTCTTTCTTGATGAGGTCGAGCAAGCGAGCGACATCAGTGTGTAATGACTTACGATCAACCACGATCTTACAAGGTGTATTGTTCATAGCAGCAATACGTCTGATACCGAGTGACGAACCAATAACGTCCATATCTGGATGATTGTGTCCCATTACGATAACTTGGTCGCTATCTTTTAATAGCTCCTGTAAAGCTTCACTGATCATTCTAGCCCGGACACGTGTCCGTTTCTCCATTGGGTCAGTGTTACCACCATAGAAACGAGCCTTCTCGCCAATACCTCTAACGACGACCTGATCACCACCACGGCCCAGTGCTAAGTTCAGATTCTTTTGTGCTTCTTCACTTAGAACTGACAAATCATCAACACCGTATGAGAATCCCATACTCAATGTTAGAGGAACGTTTTGCTGCGAAGTGTATTCTCTAATCGTATCCAAAACTTTGAAGCCTTGCTCTTCAGCATTAAACAATTTACCTGAATAAGCCAAGATGAAGAAATGGTCATCATCGATTCGCTTCAAATACATTTTTTCATGAGTGGCCCAGTTGGTTAATTCGTTCGTGACATAATTGTCCAAGTTGGAAACATCTCGATCACTCATTGATTGAGTGATTTCAGCATAGTTATCTAAATAAACTTGACCGATAACTGAACGGTTATTTTCATAACGGTTTTCCATTTCGGAATACTGTGTTATCTCGAACAGATAAATCACTCGTAGTTCACGTTGAACTTGAACCAGGTAATACTTGTGTCCGATCTTGATGGTTTTACTGCTGCCATGCTCAGCATCTTCTTCCTCATCCGTTGTCACGAATGACAATAACTCGGGAGAAATATCAGCAATGTTCATACTATAAATTGGTTCTAAACCTGTTTTCTCAACGAAATATGGATTTACCCATTGGACCTGACGGTCTTCGTCATAGAGCAAAATACCTAATGGATATTCTACAAAACTGTTATCAGTTCCCCGATCGATCCGGTATTGTAAATCAGTAGTATATTTTCCGGCTTTTTCCCCAAGAAGTAGGAATAAGTATACGAATAATATCAAGGAGATGACGACTAGTATTGCTTGAATATAGCCACTTACTGCTCCATGAATAACTCCTACTATAAAAATTGAAAGCAGCATCACTATTAACGATGCCGCTGTTAATTGAGTCGAATGATCAACTCTTGAGAGGAAATATCGAAGGTTAGATTTTATATTTTTCATATCAATTCCCCTTTTAATATACCTTTTAATTTTATCACAGCTGGCCACTTTGCTCACTGTTTATTAATGGTAATTAATCTTTATTAAGGTAGAAAATTGAGCAACAAAAAAAGACCACTGATGTGGTCTTTAATAATGGGTCTAAACTTTCTGGT
>NZ_AZFA01000034.1 GCF_001434295.1 Companilactobacillus versmoldensis DSM 14857 = KCTC 3814
GAAAGTTTAGACCCAAATAAAATCAGTCGTTCTCAGGATCATTGGATCCTAGAACGACTGATTTTTTTTGATATAGAATTGTGTTTAAACTAGTTGTCCTTGGTCTCATCCTTGTTCGTCTTTTTCTTATTTTTGAATAATTCCCAAAGAATGACCACGATATAGCCAAAGGCTACTAATGATAGTCCACCTGTGATAATTGCGTTTAACTCGTAAGGTAAGTTAAAGAAGTAGGTCAGCATTGAATAGAAAGTGTTTAGTAAAACAACTGCAGCCAAGGTCATTGATTTATCCCAGAGCTTTAGATGATGGCGTAATTTAAAAATTGTGATCCCGACCATGAAGATGATCAAGACTAAGGCAACAACGTAAAGACTGTCTTGCAAAAAGATTGGACTAAAATACATGATAATTCTCCTTCGATTAAGTAACTTGAACATTTTATCATAGATATCAATAAACAAAAAAGCATCTAGTTGAAACACTCATCATTTGCGATGTGTGTCAGTTAGATGCTTTTCTTTATTCAGTTCCACCAATTAAGCCGTTCATAACTCCTGAACTGCCATTACCACTGTTAGTTGAACTTCCACTTGATGTGGAAGAACTACCAGTATTAGATTCACTATTGTTACCCGATGAATTTCCAGTAGATTCATCAGTCATTGTTGTACCATTGGAATTAGATGAAGAAGTTCGATTATTGCCATTACCTGATCCGGTACCAGTTTCTTGGTTACCGTTTGAAGTCGTGGAGTTAGTTGAACCTCTTGAATTGGAATTTGTTGAGCTATCACCTGAGGTAGTAACTTCAGAAGATTGATTGCTATTGGTACTATTACTGAAACCAGAAGTACGACCACTACCATTTTCCGAAGCTATCTCTTTGGCACTCTTACTATTCTTGCCAAGCTGTTTAACTTCGCCATAGCTATTATTGCGTCCAAAGTAATTATTCCAGAAAAGGCGGTAGTTCTTAGGCTTTGCTCCGATGGCAAAGCTGTCATAAGACATGTTCTTAGGTTGTCCCTTGTAATAAAGTGAGTTGGTCGTGTGTTGATTGACCTTCGAGGTAATACCGTTGTACTCGATCGTACCAGTATTTGTTCCTGTTTCTTTATCTACCTTATAAGACGAGACACCCTCAGGACGATTGAATTTCTTATGAACGTTCATGACATCGGGATCTTCTTTGTAAACAGCATTTGCCATCCGCGACCAGAGTTCCTGGTTGATATCGGTCGAATTGCTTGCCAGGTTGTAGTTATTACCATAGAAATTATCGTAACCGATCCAGGAAGCTAAAGTCATACCATCAGTTGAACCAATAAACCAGTTATCACGATAATCATTTGAAGTACCAGTTTTACCGAAGAGGTTCTTAGTACTGAAATTAGATTCATATGATAGGGCAGAAGCAGTACCTTTAGTAACTACTCCATGAAGCATATTTTGCATGATATAGGAAGTCTCTTTACTGAAGACTTTCTTCTTTTTATGTTTGTGTTGATAAATAACTTTACCAGTTGGATCGGTAATTTTATCAACGACATAAGGATTAACATGGGTACCCTTGTTAGCAAAGGTAGAGAAAGCGCTGGCTTGTTGTAGGACAGTTACACCAGTTGCTGTACCACCCAAGGTGATACCTAATTGCTTATATTCATCGTCTGATAAGTTGATACCCATTTTTTCCATGTACTGTTTAGAACTGACACCGTTTTGTCGAATGTAGTTATATAAGTTGACAGAAGGGATGTTATAAGACTCTTCCAAAGTTTCACGTGCTGAAATGAAGCGGTTTTGAATCGTTTCTCCATAATCAGTAGGAGCGTACTTCTTGTATTTAGTCTTAAAGTCAGCCAGCATTGATTGCGAACCGATCATACCATTTTCAATCGCCGGTCCGAAGGTGATCAATGGCTTAATGGAAGAACCAGGTGAACGTTGCGTATCAAAAGCATGGTTCAATTGTGAGTTCTTGAAGTCCAAGCCACCAACGAAGGCAAGCACTTGACCACTCTTGTTATCTAGCAAGACAGAACCATTTTGAACAGGTTCTTTGACCTTGATAGATTTACCAGTGTTTGGATCAGTTGCATTGTCAGTATGGGTAGTTCCCAAATTATCTTGGAAACCTTGAGCTTGTTCATTCAAATCATTGTATAGCTTCTTATTGATAGTACTGTCAACACGATAATGTTTATTGTGAAGCTCAGTATCAGCCTGAGTATAGTACTTCTGGTAGAGGCTCTTATCTTTCTTCAAGGCTTTATAAGAAATACCGTCATTCTTAGCTAAACGTTTGATCAAAATAGTTCTCGTCTGTTCAGTCAATAAATTGTAGACATAACCGTATTTGATCTTCTTATTCTTGGCTTTATCTGGTTTCAGGAAGTCACCTTTAAGATCGAAGTTTTTAGCTTCATTATATTCAGCTTTAGAGATTTTCTTATCACGATACATTCTGAAAAGAACGATGTTCTTTCGTTTCATACCAAGACTAATGTCTTTTTTGATCTTACCTTTATTATCGTAAGGAGTATAAATCGAAGGACTTTGTGGTAAACCAGCAACAAAGGCCGATTCAGCCAAGTTCAGATCAGCAGCATCTTTACCGAAAAGACCCTTAGAAGCAGCTTGAACACCTTGAATATTTTGGCCTTTATTGTTACGACCAAGTGTTGCAGCGTTCAAATAATCTTCTAGGATCTCATCTTTGGTAAAGTACTTGTCGACACGCATTGCCAAGAAGATCTCGACGGCTTTACGTTTCCAAGTCGTCTCTGATGATAGTAACTGCATTTTGACAGTTTGCTGAGTCAAAGTAGAACCACCAGTTTGAGTACCAATACCAGTGATATCGGATAAAATTGCCCGGAAAAGTGATTTTGGCTCAACACCAGAGTGTTTATAGAAGTCGCTATCTTCAGTCGCAACGACGGCCTTCTTTAAGTATGGTGAAACATTATCTAGTGAGACACGTTTACCAGTTAGTGTTTTTTGTAAGTCTTCGACTTTTTGTTTGTCCGCAAAGTAAAGCGAGGTTGAGTTATTGACATCTTGTAACTGCGTTCGCATCTCGTGCTTGCTAGGCACAGCTACTTGATTAGTCAAAGCAGAGACATAACCAAATCCTAAGCCGACCGTTAAACTAAGCATAACGAATAGCCCGGCGATAATATACAAAACAATCCGACGAATAACCTCAATCGTCAGATTAGCTTTTGTAGCAAAGTCAGACCAACTCTTGATTCCTTTTATGCTGTTAACGATACTATTCCATAAATTTTTCAAGTTAGTTAAACCCCTTTAAAATGATACATAGCCTAATTATATAATAAAAATATATTATACGCTCAAAAACAAGGAAAGAAGCCTAGACATATCTCGATTTTTCCCGTCAAAATAGCGGTCTAGAGCAAATTAACGATTTCTTTAAGAAATAGAAATGACGCTAATCTTCAATAATTAGCGTCATTTCCTGATCTGTCTTTAAGCAAAACCTAAGTGGTTTTCGCGGACAGTTATTTGATTAGGCGGTAAATTGCATCTGCATAAATCGCAGTAGCTTTGAGTAATTTTTTTAATTCAATGTATTCGTTGGCTTGGTGCATCACGTTCGCATCACCTGGGAACATTGCCCCGAAGGCTACACCATTCTTCAGGATCCGACCATAAGTTCCACCACCAACAGTGAATGGTTCAGAAGTCTTATCATCAGTATGTGCTTGATAAGCAGCCATTAATGATTGAACTAGTGGATCATTGGCATCAACAAAGTGAGGCAATTGGTTGTGGCCTTCGATTTCAGCACTAACTGAAACAGGTAACTGTTGATTGATTTTCTTAGTCAAAGTTTCACCTGTGTCACCCTTAGGATAACGAATATTCAATAACAGGTCAGCCTGTGATTCGTCAAAGTTGAAGATATCTGGAGAAACCGTTAGATCACCCATAACATCATCATGACGATCGATCTGAAGTGATTTACCATAATGGTCCAAGAATAAGTATTGGTCGATAAAATTGAAGTAAACTTTTTCGTTTTCTTTCAAAGGTAAGGTGTTTAAGAACTTAGCTAAGTAAGTTGCAGCATTGATACCGTGGAATGGTTCCATAGCATGTGAACCTTTACCAATGATCTTCAAAGTGAATTTGTTAGCCGTTGTATTGATCTCACCAGAGATATCTGGATTTTCATCTAAGAAATCTTGGAAATCAGCGGCCAGGTTTGGTACCACGCCATCGACGTCAGTTACGGTTGCTTCAGCATGTTGAGGTACCATGTTTGGTCTTAAACCACTGTTGAAATCAGTTACTAAACCATCACTGGAGTGGGGGAAGTTTACCTTAAAAGAAACAATCCCTTTTTCACCATTGATCACTGGGAATTCAGCATCCGGCGAGAAACCAACTTTCGGCATAGTTTCTTTTTCCATGTAGTGGTTCATGCCGACCCATTCACTTTCTTCATCAGTACCTAAGATCATGTGCACTGGTTTAGAAATAGGTAGTTTCAATTCTTTGATGATTTTCATGGCGTAGTAGGCTGCAATGCCGGGGCCTTTATCGTCTGAGGTGCCACGAGCGTACAACTTACCATCTTTGACAGTTGGTTCAAAGGCATTGGTTTCCCAGCCTGGACCTTCTGGAACTACGTCGACGTGTGAGAGGATGGCGATTGCGTCTTCAGCATCCACAGTCCCTAATTCGATTCTGCCGGCGAGATTGTCGACATTTTTTGTCGTGAAGTTATCACGATCAGCAAAATGTAGAAATGTTTGTAGTGCTTTAGCAGGACCTGGTCCAAGTGGAAAGTCCTTAGTTTTATTTTCAACGTCTCTCGAACTGTCGATACTTAATAGTTCTGAGAGGTCGTTTAAGAGTTCGTCTGAACGATGGGCAACTTCTTTTTCCCAATCAATTGACATATATGTATAACCTCCGAATGGAATTTCAATCATTTTAACAAAGCTCGTTATCAATGGCTAATTTTTTTAAATCTGATTCATTGAATAATTATCCGAGGTATTGTTGTTAACAAAAGGTAAGTGATTGAATTGCTTCATTAAAGTAGCTGGAATTATTTTACTATTATTTCGGTTCTGTAAAAAGTAAAATTCTTGTTGTAAATCAATATTTTTGATACGTTGAGTCTTCGGTAAACTGAAATAACTGTTTGAGCTATTGTTTCCGTAGACAGCTTGGTCGTTCAATTGGATCAAAACGTATTGGGCGTTGATCCAACCGCCGTCTACCTTTAGCCAAGTTTCTGAGCCGATTTTTTGAACTGCTTGGATAGTCTCAGCTTTGTCGACCGGCATCTGATTGATCAAAGTGTCAGGATCATCGGGGTCTTCATATAAGTAATTATTTGGCTGCTGGCTACGGAAGACCGCCTTAGCTCCAAAGTAAGGCCTTAGATTGTTCAACTCAGCATCCGAATTGAAACCTTCAGCCAGAGCAAATTCATTTTCACCTAGTTGAACATATTTCTCACCGTGGAAACTAACAATATTTGACACATGGTAGCCATCCAAGGGATGAACCTTTTTCTTGGTCTTGATCTGTTTATAAGGATTTTCGTAAATTGGCAGATCTTTCAATCCCATATAAAATGTGTTCTGGTTGAAATTGGTTTCCCTTGATTGATCCTTTAAATCACGATATTCATTCCCGGTTGCTGGATAGTTGGTGACCACACCATCAATCTGCATGTTGACCAAAGTATTCCATTTGCTAGGACTTTCATTCATTTCATCCCAAGCATAAATCGATTTGTGCATATAATGGATATCATTGATGATCTCAGGAGTAATGATATTAGATGAAAGATTGACACCAGTAACATAGGAAAGAACATCAAAATTGACTCGTTTGATTGTCCCAGCAATAAAGATTCTCGGGATGTTCGGCATCAATTCCGACTCCTTTTTCAAACTGGAGGCCGAGAAGGAATGAAACATCACTCGATTTTCCATATGATACTTATCAATGCTAGTTTTCATCAGGTCTTCCATATTTTTCGGATTACCTTTTTTCGTCTTCTTGGTCTCAAGTAAGAACTTAGCGTTAGGATTATCTTTGTAGTGAGCAAAGAGTTCGTCTAAACTATGCATAGGTTCTCCATTTTTTTGATGTAAACTACTTAAATAAGAGAAATTTTTCTGGGAGACAATGGCAGGGATCCCTGTCACTCGCTCAAGGTTACGGTCATGAGAAATGACTAGCACATTGTCTTTGGAAACATGGAGGTCTAACTCAACATAGTCCGCACCTTCATTGAACGCAGTATCAATACTTTGAAAGGTCTCCTCTGGAGCTTTGACAGGATCACCACGGTGACCAACAACGGTAAAACCACTTGCAGTTAAAAAGATCATCGCTGCTAAAACAACATTAAGATAAATAAATTTTTTTGAATGCATAACTAGCTCCTAATCAAAATAATGCTATAAACTTAATCATATAACTAAATGAGGTAACAGTATAATGGATAATGAACAATCGTTAAACTTAATTGAACAGATTACCCGTAATGACGGGACAAAATATTATGAAATTGCTAACGTCTTGATGAACGGCCGAGCAGAAAAAGCAGCTGAGTTAGGCTTGATCAAAGAAGTTCGAATCTTGAAACTCAACATCCCACATTCATCAGCTGTTGGAGTTTATGAAGACTATGTAAATGAAAACTACAAAGTCCCACCAATGGAATTAAAAGAGTGGGTCGAATACAAGAAACCTGAGGGACCAATCAAAGATGCCTTTGAAGAGATCTTAAAAGCTAATAAAATTATATCGAAAGAAGATCAGCCAAAAGAATGAATTATTTTATTTCGGATACGCATTTCTATCATTATCAACTATTAGAACCTAATGACTTTGCTCCACGGCACTTCAAAGATGGGGATGCCATGAATCAAGCTATGATCGATGCTTGGAACGCTCGTGTAGATGATAATGATACAGTATATCATTTAGGTGATATCTCCATGCGTCCACAAAATACGCCAACGGATGCTGAAACCTTTGCTATGTTGGATCAACTAAAAGGCCATATGATCTTGATCAAAGGTAATCTTGATTATTGGTCACTCTTTAAATATTTGGCCAAACACAATAAGATGATGGCAGATGGTGTTCCGCGTTTCCGCTTTGAAGACGTTGGTGCGTTGCTAAAATTTGATCACATGCAATTTTACTGTACTCATTACCCGATGCTTTTGGGACGAGTTCAGCAGATCTTAAATTTACACGGACACATCCACCATTATAGCGTTCCTGTGGCAGAAAACATCAATATTTGTGTCGATGCCCCCGGAAAGAGATTACTTGAGTGAAGATCTACCATGGGGTTCACCGCTTAGGGGTGAAGAGATCATTGAAATGTTTGAAAAAAAGCAAGCTGACTTAGCACGGCAGCAGAGAAAGTAGGGATTTTTGTGGAAACAATCAAGATTGTCCATACCAATGATTTACATTCTCATTTTGAAAATTATCCAAAGTTGGCCCGATTCATCAAGAAGTCACGTAAGCAATCAGATGCTGATAACTTTTATCTATTTGATATCGGGGATGCCATGGACCGAGCACATCCATTGACGGAAGCGACCAATGGTCAAGCTAACATCACTTGGATGAATCAACAAAAATACGATGCAGCCACCATTGGTAATAATTAAGGACTCGGAAACAGTCATGAACAGCTGAATCATTTATATGATGACGCTAATTTTCCGATTGTCTTAGGCAATGTTTACGAAAAAGATGGTCAATTAGCAAGATTTGCTCAACCTGATCTAGTGATGAAGACAAAAAAGGGAGCTAAAATTGGCATTCTTGGTTTCACCGCTCCTTATATTTTGACCTATCCCTTGATGGGGTGGGATATTCACTTGATGCAAACAGAAGTCCCTAAGGCTCTTAAAAGAATGAAAGATGCCAAATGTGATGCTATAATCTTGCTCTCACATCTCGGAGTCTCGATGGACCGTCTATTGGCCAAGCAATATCCAGAAATTGATGTCATCATAGGTGCCCACACTCACCATCTCTTCGTTAAAGGAGAAATGGATAATGGTGTCCTATTAGCAGCAGCCGGTAAATATGGTCATTACGTGGGAACTATTGATCTGCAATTAGACGATCATAATAAGATAGTAAAAAAGTCCGCTTACACGACAGCCACCGCTGACTTAAAAGAGAAGAAAAAAGATAGCGAGTGGATCAAGGCTCAAATAGACCGTGGTAATGAGATCTTGGATGATAAAAAAATCGCTAAGTTACCATTTGACCTCTCAACCGATTTTGAAGACAAACACTCATTCATTAATGAAGCCTTACAGGCAACTCAGGAGTATGCTGACGCCGATGCTGCAGTGTTGAGCTCAGGTTTATTTCTCAAAGATCTCTCAAAGGGAGTTATTACTGCTCGTAATCTTCATGAAGCTATGCCGCACGCGATTCATGTCATGCAGACGACCTTGACGGGGGCGAATGTTTGGCGTTTAGTGATGGAGATGGAGAAAAATCGTTCATATTTACGTCGACATCTTCAAAAAGGCATGGGCTTTCGTGGTAAAATATTTGGCGAGTTAGTTTATCGCGGAATTACAGTTGATGAAAAGCGTAATGTTTATATCAATGGTCAGGAGCTGGAGTTTGATAAACCTTACAAACTAGCTCTTTTGGACCATTACTTGTTCGTACCGTTCTTCCCAACGATTGAGATCGTGGGTGAGAATAAGATTTTATATCCAAAATTCATTCGCAATGTAATTGCAGACTACTTAAGTAAGAAATATCCAATTTGAGGTGATTACTTGGATCAATCAGAAACAAAAGAGACTAAATTATCTGACGTTATCATGCTTGAAGATGATTTAGTTGTCATTAATGATATTAAATATCGAGTTATCGAAAATCACGACGATGGATTTGATCGTGAGAAAATTGCTGAGCGCTACAATGGTGTTCTTGATCGATATGACTATATCGTTGGCGATTGGGGCTATGACCAATTACGATTTAAAGGGTTTTATCTGGATAAACGGATTGAAAGCAATGTTGACAATAAGATTTCTCATTTAGAAGATTACTTGTTGGAATACTGTAATTTTGGTTGTGCTTATTTTATCCTTGAACGGGTCGATAAATTACCATTGACTAAACCAAAACGTCATAAGCAACATTCAAAACGTGGCCATAATACTCGTAATCAGAAGACTACCCACAAGCCTGAACGTCGAAATGCTCAGCATAAAGGTAATAATTCCCATAAGACGACGCATAAGAAGGCTAATAATCAGTCTAATAAGACCAATAAACCTGCTAATAGTCACAACAAGGCTAATAGTCAAAAGAATGAGACTAATAAACCAACTGGCAATCAAAACAAGCAAACCAAGGGTAAACAAGAAACGGTCAAGAAAGACAATAATAAGCCAACGCGTCGTTCACATAGCAATAATTCTAATAACAAGCATCGTCCACGTATTAGAAAACGTCAAAATCAGGTTGATAAAAAGTCAACTGACCAAAGCAATCAAAGTAAACCCAAGCGGAGTAATCAAAAGCCCGCTAACAAAACTTTTAAAATCAGAAAAATAGATAAGTGAGAATAAAATGACCAAATATCAAACATATTTAATTGACCTTGACGGAACTATGTATCGAGGCAAAGAGAAAATCCCTGAAGCTCAGGATTTTGTCAAACGACTTAACGATCAAAATGTCCAATATTACTTTTTGACTAATAACACTACTCAAACTCCTGAACAAGTTGCGAACAACTTGTCTAAAAATCATCAAATAATCGCAAGTCCTGAACAAGTTATTACACCTTCACTTGCAACTGCTGGATATATCAAGAATATGTTTGGAGACGAGATAACTGAACACTCAGCTTATGTGATCGGTGAGTTTGGGTTGAAATCAGCTATTTTCAATACTGGTATCCAACTAAACGAGGTCGATCCAGATGTAGTTATCGTTGGATTAGATTATGATGTCACTTATCATAAATTCGAGTTAGCCACTCTAGCAATCAAAAGAGGGGCTTTCTTTATTGGTACCAATGCCGATACTAATTTACCTAATGAACGTGGGCTGGTACCTGGTGCTGGATCAGTTATCTCATTAGTAGAAACGGCAGTTCAACACAAAGCTAAATACATCGGTAAGCCAGAAGCCGATATCGTGGACTTCGCAGCTGCCTACAAGGGCTTTGATCCCTCACAAGCAGTCATGGTCGGTGATAATTACAATACAGACATCAAATGTGGCTTAAATGCTGGCTTAGACACACTATTAGTCTATACAGGTGTCAGCACACATGAAGACATCGTAAAACAGTCTAGAAAGCCAACATATCAAATAGAAAGCTTGGCAGATTGGGATGTCGAATAGTCAAAGGGATGCTTTCTATACTTTTGTACTAGCTTTGTTCATCTTTACTTTTTCGATCACTGTGACGATCCTTTTTAGCTTTGTGATTTTTAAGTTCGATATTCATCATTACTTTTTAGATCAAGAAGCTAACATGAGTGCCGGTAAGTTGATGCATAATTATAATCAAATGATGAACTACTTGTTGAATCCTTTTGACGGGAGCTTTCATTTGGATGACTTCCGTTCTTCTGTAAATGGTCGGGTCCATTTTGCAGATTGTAAAAAGCTCTTTATGCTCAATTTCATCGTTTTCATCCTGTCTGGGATCTATGTCTTTTTCAGAAGAAAGTACCGCGCTCGTTTCAACCGGACATATTTATATATTGCGATTGTGGGAATCGTCCTTTTGCTCCTTATGGCAGTGGATTTCGATGGATTTTTCGTCATCTTCCACAAGATCCTTTTTAGAAATAACGATTGGCTGTTTGATCCTTCGCTTGATCCAATTATTAATGTTTTACCGGATGAGTTCTTTATCCAGTGTTTCGTTCTGTTCTTCGTCTTGTTTGAAGGACTTAATTTCTTTAAATTCTTTGCAAAAAAATAAGACTGTCGCATCCGGCAGTCAAATAAAGCCTCCAACAATTAAGTTTGTTGGAGGCTTTTTTATTAGCTATTCAGCTGTTTTCTTTCTGTTTCTCAAAGCTGTGATAAGAATAGGCACCATTGAGATGACTACGATTCCGATCACGATGATTGAGAAATGTTCCTGAACAGCTGGGATGTTTCCAAATAAAAATCCAGCTGCGGAACATAAGAGCACCCAGAGGAATCCTCCGAGTAAGTTAAATTTCAAGAATTTACCATAGTGCATTGTTCCTGATCCAGCCACAAACGGTACGAAGGTTCTGATCAAAGGAATGAAACGACCGATAGCAATCGTTTTACCACCATGTTTTTGGAAAAAGGCGTGTGCCTCGTCCAGATGCTCTTTGTTTATTAGTTTACTTAAATACTTATTCCTCGTCGCGAATTCACCGAAGTGTTCACCAATCTCGTAATTCAATGAATCTCCCAAGACGGCGGCAACAAGAAAGACTAAAAATAAGATCCATGGTATCAGACCATATTTAGGATTAGCTGCTAAGGCCATCGCTGCAAAAATCAAGGAATCTCCCGGTAAGAAAGGTAGGATAATGACTCCTGTCTCGATAAAGATAATCAAGAACAAGATTAGATATGTCCAGATGCCAAAGTTATTAACAATATTGACCATGTGGTGATCAATATGGAGAATAAAGTCGACCAGACCCATTACGTAACTCAATCAATCAACTCCATTATTCAAATTAAACTTAATTATAACAGGTTACCTTAAAATAACTTTAAATGTTTGCAATTATTTTTAAGAATTTAACTAAACATTGAGGTACTATGTTCAAAGTAGTCTCGATCAGGGTAGATGTTACGTAATGACTTCGTGACGGCGGTTGGTCCCTCGGCAAAAGCAGTAGCAATCAGTTGCAATTTGCCGGGATAGGTTGCAATATCACCAATAGCAAAAACATTTGGTAAATTAGTTTCCATTTGCTGACTGACCTTAATGAATGGTCCTTCTAATTCCAGGTTCCAATCACGTAAAATCTTTGAATCAGAGACGAAGCCATAATTGACCAATAGCTTGTCAACGGTAATAGTCTTCATATTCTCGGATTTGATTTTCTTCAATAAGATATCAACCTTATTAGGATCATCGGCATTGAAGGACACACCCTTAATAATATAAGGATTTAGTTGATCAACAGTCGAATCGTTCAAGCTGTCGACACTCGACTCCATTGCTCGATATCGATTACGGCGGTGAATGATTGAAGTACTCTTAGCGAGTTCGTTAATATGAATTGCCCAGTCAACGGCAGAGTCACCACCACCAGCGATGGCAACATCCTTATTTTTGAAATCATTTATATCGTTAACAAAGTAAGATAAGTTGTTTTCTTCTATCATAGGATCATAATCGAAGGTTAGTTTGCGTGGTTTAAAAGCTCCATTGCCGATTGCGATGATAATCGACTTGGTAACAATCGTTTGTTTGTCGGTAGTTATTTTCCAGTTGCCATCGTTTTCTTCTATATTAGTGACCGAAGTACCTAAAAACTGATCGCAAGGCATAAGTTTCATTTGTTCAGTGATCTGATCAACTAACTCAGTTCCTGATACCTTAGGTAGGGCAGCAACATCATAAATCTCTTTTTGAGCATATAGTGTTTGCGGTTGACCACCTAAATTAGGTAAACTCTCTATTAGAGCAACTTTCAATTTACGTAATGAAGCGTAGTAGGCAGAGAACATTCCCGCAGGACCTCCACCGATGATTGCAATATCGTAGATTTCGTTATTCATATATATGTCACCATTCCATATTTAGTTAGTATAGGAACATTGTTACACAAGTAGCTATTAAAGATAAAGGAGACAGTCAGTGAAAATAGGAGATAAGGTTTCAGGAAAAGTATCCGGCATTCAACCGTATGGTGTCTTTGTTGATCTTAGTAATGGAGAACAGGGACTGATTCATATATCAGAATTGAAAAACGGTTATGTAACTGACATAGAACACAACTATCAAATAGGCGATCGTGTTATCGTGCAAGTCATGAACATTGATGAGTACAATGGCAAGGTAAGTTTGTCTATTAGAGCATTGAAGCAGTTAGAACCTGGTAGACCAATTTTGCATAAGCACTTTTGGACTGACTATAAAGACAAGATAGGATACGAAACCATCCGTAAAAATAAGCATAAATGGATCGAAGAAGCATTGGCCGAAATACGCCGAAATAAATAAAATTGATTTTTTTACAAAAAAGACTTGCAACACGTAAACGGTATTGGTAAGATATTATTTGTT
>NZ_AZFA01000035.1 GCF_001434295.1 Companilactobacillus versmoldensis DSM 14857 = KCTC 3814
CCAGAAAGTTTAGACCCGAAAAATTCTTGAGTGGCTGTCCTATTTTATTAAAAACTATTTTTTCCCGTTAATCGTTTGACGCTCTGACGTTCGATAACTTTGATTGGTGTAATGGTTTTAGTAACTTTTTTGTCTTTATTCAACAACCAATCAACACCTAACGTACCCATCTCATAAAAACTTTGACTGACACTAGTCAATTGTGGCTGAACTATTTCACACAATTCCGTACCATCGATGGCAACGATGGAAATATCATCTGGAACTGACAGGCCAAGGCTCCTAGCTTGATTCATAATGCCAATAGCTGCCATATCACTCCCGGCGATGATGCCTGTCAGTTTAGTATTACGTCCATAAGTCGACATAGCTAATTCTCCCGATTCATAACTATAATCTCCAGCTGAGATCCAGTCGGGATTTTCTTGCAATTTGAATTCTTTGAGAGCTCTCTTATAGCCATGAAGACGTAATTCACCAGTGATGGCATTTTTGTAATTGATACCAGCGATCCCGATATTTCGATGGCCCTGTTGATACAAGTATTTAGTAGCTAAATAACCGACCTCTTCATCATCAGAAGTTATAAATGGCAAACTCTCGTCGGTTTCAGAAATTGACAAGAAGCAAAACGGAATCTGAGCCGACTTTAACAAGTCTAAATTATCGTCATTAACTTCGACCGACAATAATAAGATTCCCATGACAGAACGATTTACCGCTGTATTGATAGCTCTTCTTTGACGTTCAGCATCGAAATCTCCAGCATACAAAATAATGACATTCAAGTCTTTTGGAAAAGCAGCTGCTTGAATCCCATCAATAATGTGATTTGAAAAATTTGTCTTAGTTGCATTGACGATCACAGCTAAATCATGGCTCTTTCTAGTTACTAATTCAGTTGCTGAGGTATTTTTACGGTAGCCTAATTTAGCTGCAGCCTCGCGGACTTTTTTTGCCGTCGAGCTCCCGAAAAAGCCCTCTTTATTTGCTAAGACACGCGAAACCGTGGCCGCTGAAACCCCGGCCATTTTAGCGATATCTTTAATTGTGGTAGCCAAGAACATTTCCTCCTTTGGCAATCATTACTACCATTCTACTTGTTTTCGATTAATAAAACAGCTTAATAGCTTATTTTAAGCAAATTTACACAAACGTTTGTGTTTTTGATATAAAAGCATTGTAAACGTTTGCGTAAAATGTTAGTATCATCAATGTAATCGGTTGCAATAAAATAAATTGAATCTATTTCAAGGGGGAAATACTTATGGTTGACAACAAAGCACTTGCCAATGAAATACCTGTTCAACCTGCCAAAGCTGAAAAGAAAGTTTCTAAAAATTCATTGCCAAATTTATCGATGAAGACACTTTTTGCAATGACCTTTGGTTTCTTTGGCGTCAACATGGCTTTTTCATTACAATCATCGCAAATGGGAAGGATCTTCCAAACGATCGGCGCTGATCCGACCAAATTGGGATTTTTCTTCATATTGCCTCCACTAGCAGGAATGATCGTTCAGCCTTTGATTGGAAAATATTCTGATATGACTTGGACTCGTTTCGGCCGTAGGATGCCTTACTTATTAGTTGGAGCACCTGTTGCTGCTCTCGTTATGATCCTATTGCCAAACGGCGGAAATATGGGACTTGGTTTTGCCTCACTTGCAGCATTATGGTTCGGTGCAATTTCAGTTTTATTCATGGATTTATCATCTAATGTCTGTATGCAACCGTTCAAAATGATCATCGGTGACATGGTCAACGAAGATCAAAAAGATCGCGCTTGGTCATGGCAACAATCATTTTCTAATTTAGGTGGAGTTTTTGCCACTATTTTACCGTTCGTTTTAACTTGGATCGGCGTTTCTAATGTTGCTGCTAAAGGAACTGTTCCTTTATCACTACGGTTAACATTTTATATTGGAGCCGCTATCCTTTTGATCACGTCATTATATACAGTTAAATCAGTTCACGAATATGATCCAACAACTTATGCAAATTATCATCACATCGATGTTAATGATCACAAAAAGTCAGCTAGTCTTTGGAAATTGATTAGAACAGCTCCTAGATCATTTTGGGAGATCTTCGTAGTTCAAATTTTCAACTGGTTTGCTTTTCAATACTTAAGCACTTATGGTACTGGTGCCATCGCAAGAAACGTTTGGAACACTGCCAATGCCTCATCGGCTGGCTATCAAGCCGCTGGTAACTGGTTCGGGATCATGACTTGTGTTCAATCTCTAGCAGCTGTTGTTTGGGGATTCGCAGTCTTATCACACACTAAACCAATACAACGTAAATTCTGGCTTCGTTTCAGTTTGATCATTGGTGGATTGGGATTCGTTTCCATTTTCTTCATCCACTCACAATTCTTATTGATCATTTCATTTTGCATGATCGGTATTTGGTACTTAACTATGCAAACACAACCTCTTTCACTGTTCACAGAATCATTGAATGGACAAAATGAGGGTGCTTACCTAGGATTGTTCAACTGTGGTATCTGCTTACCACAAATCATTGCTTCATTACTAAGTTTCGTCATTTTCCCAATGGTCGGAAAATCAATGCCTGGTATGTTAGCAGTTGCCGGTGCAGCACTATTGAACGGCTCATTATCTGTAAGTTTGATTCATCCATCTATCACTAGTAAAACTGAGGAGGAAATGTAATTATGACTAAACAATGGTGGCAAAGTTCTGTGGTTTATCAAGTATATCCACGTAGTTATCAAGATAGTAACGGCGATGGCGTAGGAGATCTTCCTGGGATCACACAACGCCTGCCATATATCAAGAAACTTGGTGCCGATGTCGTTTGGCTAAATCCAATTTACAAATCACCAGACAAAGACAACGGCTACGATATCAGCGATTATCGTTCAATCCAACCTGTTTATGGAACGATGGACGACTTTGACAAGATGTTGGCAAAAGCCCACAAATTAAATTTGAAATTATTGATGGATTTAGTCGTCAGCCACACTTCTGACCAACACGAATGGTTCAAGCAAAGTCGTCAGTCAAAGGATAATCCTTACGCCGACTATTATATTTGGCGTGACCCTGTCGACGGTCATGAGCCGAACAATTGGGGTTCATATTTCAGCGGTTCAGCTTGGACTTATGAACCAAAACGTGGTCAATATTACCTACACTTGTTCGCACCTGGTCAACCAGATCTCAAATGGGAAAATCCTAAAGTTAGAGAAGAAGTCTACAGCTTGATGCGTTTCTGGCTCGATAAGGGTATCGACGGCTTCAGAATGGATGTCATCAACCTGATTTCTAAACCAGCCGGTCTACCTGATGCGCCACAACCTAAGGGAGCACCTTATGGCAATGTCGAACCACTAGTTTCAGATGGTCCACGTCTAAATGAATTTTTGCATGAAATGAATGACAAAGTCTTATCACATTATGACATCATGACCGTCGGCGAAATGCCCGGTTCAACACCTGAAGATGCCATCAAATATACCGGCTTAAAAGCCAACGAACTCAACATGGTCTTCCAATTTCAACACGTCACACTCTCACCCAACCCAGACAAACGCCTCGGCAAGTGGAACGACCAACCAGTAAAATTGACCGACTTGAAGCAAGCCTTATCCCGTTGGCAAACTGAGTTAGATGGAAAAGGTTGGAACAGTTTATACTGGAATAACCATGACCAGCCAAGAGCCGTATCTCGTTTTGCGACTGATGAACCCAAGTACCGTGTCCTGGCAGCTAAGATGTTAGGAACTACTCTACACATGATGCAAGGTACACCTTATGTCTATGAAGGTGAAGAACTTGGTGAAACTAACGTCCATTACCAAAAATTGACTGATTACGAAGATATCGAAAGTATCAATGCCTATCATCAATTTGTTGATACCGACAAAAGTGTTGATGGACCAACAATGTTGAAATACTTAGAAAACATCTCCCGTGATAACGCCAGAACTCCAATGCATTGGGACGATTCAGAAAATGCTGGTTTCACGACAGGAACTCCATGGTTCGCTTTGAACCCTAATTACCAAGAGATCAATGCCAAGAGTCAGGTTGACGACCAAGATTCAATTTTCAACTATTATCGTCAATTGATCTCACTACGTCACGATAGTGATTTGATCGTGTTAGGAACTTATGAAGAATTAGATCCTGACGATGACCAAGTATTTGCTTACCGCCGTCACTACAACGGTCAAACGCTGCTAGTCATTAGTAATTTCACTGATCAAACAATCACACGTGATTATCAACAAACTCAAGCAAATAAATTATTGATCGGTAATTATCAGGACGATCAAGGAACAGAAATTAGACCTTATGAAACAAAGGTTTACCAATTTAATAATTAAAATAAAAAGTCGAAAACCAAATGGTTTTCGACTTTTTTGTGCTTATTGTGATACTTGAGTAAATTTATTGCTTAAGTCAATGCCCAAATAATTAGAAATATCGCTCACACTAGGATACTCACCTGTTTTCATCAACTTACCGTCAATGATTGTTACTGGTAAAGCAGCGGCACCATTTTTTTTGATCAAATCGTAAACGATCGGTTGATTGGCGAAGGCTTTCGGATTGCTAGCTAGATTAGTCCGAGCAATCTCATCTTTGCCTTGGTCATTGATATATTTCTCAATTGCCGTGATCAGGACTAACTCTTCATCAACATTGGGCCCACAAACTCCAGTTTCACAACATAATGCCCGTTCGAATATTTCTACTTTTGTCATAATTGATTTCCTCCCCAGAAATTTTCTTCAATAATATTTTCTAAAATAATTTTGCTTAAACTTTTAAAAATTCTTTCTCAAAATCTAGATCCCAGTTCTCAACTACAAACTTGCCATGAGATACTTCGGCGATTTTATCGATCCACTCGACTTCGTTTTCGGCCCGGACTTCCAAAAATGGATTATCAGTCTGGATACCGACCATACTTTGGTTGACGACCCACCAGTCATGCAAGATGTCGACCCGATCCAAATCTTGATTGAGTCGGAGTGATTCATAAACTGGTGTCGTTTCCGGCAAGGTGACCATAATGATCTCGGTTTGTTGATGATCCTGTAATTTTGGTAACAAATCGGTGATCGATTTTGGAACTGAACCGGTGGTCTTCTTGACTTGCTCAGCGTATTTTTGAGTGGAATCAAGCAATAACAACGTATGCCCGGTCGGGGCCGTATCGATAACTACCACGTCACTGCGATTATCAGCAATGATCTCAGCGAATCTTCTAAAGACGGCAATCTCTTGGGTGCATGGAGAACGGAGGTCTTCTTTGATGTAGTCCAAATCATCAGCTGACATCGACTTCTCAGCTTTAGTGATAACCTCATTTTGATAAGCTTTCAAAGCCAACTGCTCATCAATATGACTGATGGTGATGCGTTGGTCATCAATTTTGAATTGGTTTAAATGATCAGCTGGATCAGTAGTGGCTAAATTAACGGTCTTACCAGCTTGGGCCAATTTTTCGGCAATTTTTACGGCGATAGTTGTTTTACCAACACCACCTTTGCCCATCGTAAAGACGATCTTTTTATTAGTCTCTAATAAATGATCGACGATTTTGTTCAGTTTTGGATAATTTGTCCCCTTCGTGATTGCCGTTGATTCAACGACCATTTGATCATCAAATAAGTGCCTTAGCCTATCGATTCCGATAACATTATATGGTCGTAACGGCAAATAATAATTCGTTTTGTCAGCTAGATTGTCAGGCATTTGAGCAATATCTTGCTGCTGCTGACGATATATAAATTGTGAAGGATCATCGTTCGGTTGTTGTAGGACACCATTAATAACTAACAATTGATTTTTCATACCGATTTGATCCAATTCCTGGCAAGCTCGGTCAGCTTCCAATAGAGATGACTTTTCCGGACGAGAAATAATCATCAACGTCGTCAAATTAGGATCACTCAAGGTTTCAACTGCCTTTGAGTAAGCCTTTTTCTTATCTTTTAAGCCAGCTAATTGACCTAAACATGAGGCTCCACGTTGATTTTCATCTAGATAATCATTCCAAGCTGAAGGTAATTGCAGCATCCGTAAAGCATGACCAGTCGGTGCAGTGTCAAAAATAATGTAATCAAAACGTTGATCGACCTCTGGGTCAGTCAAAAATTCTGCGAACTCATTGAAAGCCGCAATCTCAACTGTACAAGAACCTGACAGTTGCTCTTCCATGTTTTCAATTGCCGCTGCAGGCAAAATATCCCGATAAGGTCCAACGACATTTTCTTTATACTTAGCCGTTGCCTCTAAAGGGTCAAAATTAGCAGCATATAAATTAGGAACCGTGGTGATCTGTTTTAACTTATCATCAAGTTCTGTTTTAAAAACATCTTGTAAATTACTGGCCGGATCAGTCGAAATAATCGCTACCTGATGACCAATATTGGCAAGTTTAATCGCAGTAGCACTAGCAACGGTAGTCTTGCCAACGCCACCTTTACCAGTGAAGAACAAATAATGTGTTAATTCTGATTCAGTCGGTTGAAAGAAATCCACAATATTACCTCCCTAATTGATACATAGATGATTGTCTATGTGTTAAATAGAAAAAAGTGTTATCACGACACACATCCCTGATGACAAGCACAATTCGGTCCGTCATCAAATAACGTCTGAGCCGATTGGTTAAAGTTAGAAATGAACTCATCATTTAAAGCATAATAGTGCCATTTGCCCTTTTTAGTCGTCGAGATGATCCCAGCTTCTTGCAAAATCTTCATACGATGCGACAAGGTCGGCTGCGAAAATTTAAAATGTGGCAAAATATCACAAGCACAGAGTGAACCACAAGATAACATGTCAATTATCTGCAAACGACTAGGGTCAGACATTGCTTTTAAAGTAGTTGCATAACGTTGATAATCCATTGTCATCCCCCCTTTAAAGCCAATTAAAATAAATAGACGTTCATCTATCTATAAGATAATCCTTAGATAGATGAACGTCAATATAATTTGATACATATTTCACAATACGAAACTTTTTGAGCAATTAAGACTTCATAAAACAACAAATTTTGCTTCACGAATTTTTTAGCAGTGCTTTGATTCCACCAACGTCTTCCGTCGCTCCGAACAAACTGCCAGCTGGTTGCAATGGGCGCGTTTGGCTAAGATCTCCTAAATAATATGGCACAAAGCCAAAGTCCTTGATCACCTGGGCAACTATCTCCAAACCTTTTTGATCACTGCCAGCATAGACGATAGCTTGATCCTGACCACTTAAACTAGCCAAATCGTGATACCCCATGTGGTTAAAGGCTTTGATCACGATGCTCTGGTCAAAATACTTTTGAACGTTTTCAGACGAGGTCGTTTGCTGATCAAAATAATTGTTCTCATCGCCATCGACTTCTCACCAGTAATTCATTGCATCAATGACTAATTTTCCTTTTAACTGATCCGGGACAATTTGTCGGTATTGGCTCAACGGCAGGGCTAAGATGATGATATCTGAGCTTTTGATGACATCTTTGACGAACATTGGCGTGGCCCCTTTGGCTAAAACACTCACTGCCAAGCGGATTTTGTCTGGTTCTTTGGAACCGGCAATATTTATTCGAAAACCGACATTTTGTCCTAACTTAGCCAACGTCATTCCTAATTTTCCGGCACCGATGATGCCGATCACTGGTTTAGTCACCTGCTTTCACCAGAATTTCTTTTACTCGAGGGATCACTTTGGTGGCATACAGCTTAATCGTCTCGAGGCGAGTTTTTTCAAGTTGTCCGCCGGTCCCATAAACTAGGTCAAAACGGTCGATCCCTAGTTCACTAGTGGTTTGAGCGATTTTTTGAGCCACAGTTTCAACAGACCCAACGTAATACGCTCCTTGTCCGACTTCAAAGTCATATCGCTTTTGAGTCATTTCTGGCCAGCCTCGGTCACGTCCAACTTTATCCATACTTTGTTTGATGTATTTCCAGCCAATATCATAGGCCTCTTGGTCAGTTTCGGTAATGATGCCATGGGAGTGGACACCGATTTGATGGACCTGAGTACCGTATTCTTCGGTGGCATTTTTGTATAGTTCGATATAAGGTTCAAATCTGATAGCTTCACCACCAATGATGGCGATCATCATCGCATAATTATAACGGGCAGTGCGCAGGACAGACTCAGGTGTACCACCGATACCAATAAAGACAGGCAATTGATGCTTTTCGATCCGAGGATAGACGGTTTGATTAGCTAAATTTTGAGTCTCTTCCCCACTCCAAGTAACTTTATCCTTGGTGATCAATTCATTGAACAACGCCAATTTTTCATCAAACAACTTGGTATATTTTTCTAAATCGTAGCCAAACAATGGAAATGATTCAGTAAATGAACCACGACCAAGCATGATTTGAGCTCGTCCGTTGGAGATACCGTCTAAAGTAGCAAAACGCTCGTAGATCCTGACTGGATCATCAGAGCTCAAGACAGTGACTGCAGTACTGAGCTTGATCCGACTGGTGGAACTGGCTAATGCTGCCAGCATTATCTCTGGACTAGAAATCGAATATTCCTCACGATGATGTTCGCCCAAAGCAAAGATATCGATCCCCAATGCATCCGCTAATTGACCTTCTTTAAGAATATTTTGTAGCGATTCTCGATAAGTCATCTTTGACCCATCTTCATTGAAAGCCACATCCCCCAAAAGTATCGAGGCCAAACTCTAATTTACTAATGTCGATAGACATAATCACACCTCACAAAAAATGACATCAAGAAGCAATTTCAAGCTGAGTATACAGCCGAATAGCAACTTGGTGCCATTAATAAGTTTGGCAATTTTGACTTATATCAATCAAGTGTGATTAGTTTATCAATTTGCATATCAAATTCTTCGACCGGCCAGTCTGAGTCAGCAAATTCCATGATCGAAGGTACTAATGCTACAGTCTTTCCCTGATATTGAGCTAGGAAACGGTCATAATATCCGCCGCCAAAGCCGACTCGATAACGATCCGAAGTAGAAAAAGCTACCCCCGGAACTAAAACTAAATCAGGTTGTCGTTCAACTAGATCAGCTTGATACACTGGTTCAGGGATTCCGTAAGCACTGACCACCAAGTCGTCATAACTAGAAAATGGCAAGAACGCCATCTGGCGATGAGGCATGGTTTTGGGCAAATAGACTTGTTTACCCTCAGATAAAGCCCGTTCAATGATTGGTTTCGTCGGTACCTCGAACAAATTGCTGACCGTTGTGGCAATCGATTGAGCGTTCTGCCACTCAGGTTCTTGTGCCAATTTTTCTAACAGTACGTTGCCTTCTTCAGTAGTTTTCGCCCTACCCTTGCTTAGAGCTTTAGTTTGCAGTTTTCGTAGGTCCTTCTTATCGATGATCGTTCCCTCCCCGAATTGGTCTCTATAGCTCTCTTATCTTATCAAATAAAGCCAGCTACTAGTTAGTTTTTTGAATTCAGCGGTTCGATGACTAAAGTTTCTGCTAATAAGACTTCACTATATAGATCATAGATATATTTTTGATACTTCTCTTCACTTTGAGAAACTCCATCAAGATACTCACGCTCTTTGTCGAAGGCATTCATGAAAGCTCGCATCTCCAATTCTTTTTCGGTTCGATCGAATTCGGGATGTCTGACGACATCGATCCAAGCTCGCATGAAATCTTTGGTCTTAGTCCGTTGTTTTTGTGTCATCAAATCAAAGATAACTGATTTTTTGATTTTATCAGGTAAATACATCTTATTGACTGCTTCAATTGCTTCTTTGACCATATTCAACCGTAATTGATTAACCTCTTGTTTGACCTGATCATTTGTGATATCTGACTTTAAAATAAAATTAAAGACAATCGTTGGTACGATCAAACTCAAAATTATCAAGGTACCTTCTGCCATCAAAACTAGATGAAAGTCCCCATTGTTAACTTGAACTTCTTTAAGCATGTAAGCCAAAGCCAACGTAATTGCTCCGTGAACTCCACCTAGTGAAAAAATCCAAGCTGACTTATTAGACATTTTTAAGCGTAGACAAGCATATAAGTAACGGATGATCAGACTAATGATATATAAAGTTACCCCGATCAGGAGCCAATTCAAATCATGAATAGCATTTTTATCTTGAATGATAATCTTAACGAACATGTAGCCTAGGATCACAAAAGCTGTACTATCAAAGATCTCCGTGATCATTGAGACCAAACCAAATCCTTGATGGACTTGGGGGGCATTGGTCAAACGACTCCGTTGTGCTTCGGCATTATGGACTAGCCCAGCGCATACGACGGCAATGATCCCTGAAACATGGATTTCTTCAGCTAGGTAATAGATCACTAACGGCGTGATGATATACAGCAAGTTCTGGGCATTCAGGGAATTAAATGAGGTTCGTAAGAGAAATTGTCTGAACAAGACCATCACAAAAGCGGTCGCGAAACCAAATAATATCCCACCTACGGCGGAAACTACGAAATTTAATAAGGTCGCACCATAATCAATATAGCCTTTGACATACCAAAGAATCGCCATATTTAGCAAGATGATCCCAGAAGCATCATTGAAAAGTGATTCCATCTTCAAAAAGGTGCCTTCATTATTGGGTATCTTCAATCCCTCACTGACTGAATCTAGCGCGGTTGCATCAGTTGGCGTACTTATAGCCGACAAAATAAAGGCCAGTGGCAGACTGATGCCAGTGATCCAGACGACACTGAATCCAGAAACGACCATACACAAAAGGACTAAAAAACCAGCAGTCTGCATGATATGCTTCAACTCTTTACCGACAGCATTCAGGCGAGTCGCCTGCCCTTCAAAAAATAGCAATGGTGCGATGATCAACCCCATAAAAATATCTGAATCAAAATTTTCCACATGACTACTAATAACAGGAATCAATGAAATGACCCCGCCCAAGATCATACTGATATAGCTGACAGATACCCTTCTGATTGCCTGTGAGATAAAGATACTAATAGCAGCTGCAAAAACGATAATAACCGTTGATATCATAACGTGCATAAACGTCATCCCCTAAAACAACTAACTTTGCATTCAATATAGCACAAACTCAAAAAAAGCCACCTAATATGTTAGATGGTTTAAAATTAAATAGTATAGTTATCGTGAACTACATCGGTACTAAAGTACCGAGCTT
>NZ_AZFA01000036.1 GCF_001434295.1 Companilactobacillus versmoldensis DSM 14857 = KCTC 3814
TTTGACTTAGAGCCAAAAAAAATCCTAAGCAAAGTATTAACACTTTGCTTAGGATAATTTTTTATTCGATCACGTCTAATTCAACGGGATCTTTTTTATTTTTATTAAATAATTTAGCGTTATACAGTGCAAAAGCTAAAGAAGTTACGAAATAAATACTTACTGACGGAGCTTCAATAACATGTCCTGTCAACAAAGCCATTCCAAATCCCAATAGGACACTGGATACTAGCATAGCCCATTTGAAGGACCACATATCTTTGAAGTGTCTGAAGAACAAGATCAATAAATAGATAAAACTAAATATCAATGGTAAGAGATAAACTATTCCGCCTAAGAAACCAAATTGGAAGATGATGTCAATATAGTCCATTTCGACCAACTTAGCTTGCTTAACCTTCTTAAAGCTAGTGGCATAACCCATTCCAAATACTTTTTGAGCAGGTGTTGCCTTGCTGAAGTTTTGTGCGGCATTTTCAAAATAAATCGTCCGACCACTAAAAATATATGAAACGTACTTATTTGTCTTAACATAGGCCTTTTGGTCTTTGTTTAGACCCTTCTTGGTCTTGGCACGCTGTTTCTTGTCTTGGATCATTTCTTCATGGAGATCGTTAGTTTTTGAAACTGCAGACATAGTTGGATATCCAACACCAATACCGACTAATGTCAAAATCATCACTACGATCATGCCGTTCAAATGAGCGATGCTACCCTTTCTTTGGATCCGTTGAACAAGGGCAGCTAGTAAGGCCATTATTGAGCCAAAGATGATAGCGATGAATGATCCCTTAGTACCGATCAATAGTGCTGAATAGATTGCTAATACAACTGAAATCCAATAATACCATCTGGTAGCTTTGGATAATAGATCAGTTGCATACCAAACCAAGATTGGGAACGAGATCGAAACGATGGCACTTAGTTCGTTAGCAGCATAAAACCAGCCGCTCTCTCCCAAATTGTAATAGGAATAAGAACTAAATCCTGTCCCTGTAAAATGTGCGATGATCATTACTAAGGAAATAATGTTGACCGCATAAAAGACGACACGTGGAAAATATTTATTTAAAATGCCATCGTGATGTAACTCTTCAAATGCATAAATGTAGCCTAATAACATAATTGGGTAGTACAGACTCTTAGCTAGAGTCGTTAATTCCAAGCTTGGAACGAATAGTTCTTTTTGCTTGTAATTAACGAATAGACTTATCACAGCCATTAAGGCTAACAGGACAAAATAGCCAATGACGATAAAGCCTTTTTTATTATTACGATTCAATAATAAATACATTAGCAAGAAGGCTACTGTAACTACCATGACCAACATTCTGACTAGAACCCCAAAAGTCACGTCAATATTAGCCTTAGTCATCACACCTGTGATGGCGTCCAGGACCGGTTGAAAAACAATATACAGCATTAAGAAAATGCTGTATCTTCTAATAAAACTTTGCATAAAATACTCCCAATTAAAAATTTAAAGTAGATGATTACTCATATACTAACCTATTTGCCGTACAAACGACATTAAAATTTATCTTTCCAAATAAAATTCGAAACGGTCACCAACGTATTGGGAACGGACATACTCGAATGGTAAGCCGTCATCTAACATGGTAACTTGTCTCAGACGTAAGATAGCAGAACCCCGCTTAACATTCAATAAAGTAGCGATTTTTTCTGAAGCTAACATCGCTGAAACAGTCTGATTAGCTTTACCTAATTTTAGACCAGCTTTTTCTTCAAGTGCATTATAAAGTGAAGAAGTTATATCTTGTTTATCAAGATTTTCAACGATCGTACTTGGAATGGTCGCAACCTCAAAACAAATCGGTTGT
Source organism: Companilactobacillus versmoldensis DSM 14857 = KCTC 3814 (assembly GCF_001434295.1). GTDB lineage: Bacteria > Bacillota > Bacilli > Lactobacillales > Lactobacillaceae > Companilactobacillus > Companilactobacillus versmoldensis. The sequence continues at coordinate 1,842 of NZ_AZFA01000036.1, forward strand.
TTATCAGCATAACGAATACGTTCCATTCGTAAAACCTCATCCCCATCGTGAAGATTCAATTTTTCCATCTCACTGAGAGATGGGTCAGCCAAGTGATAAGAAACTGTCTTACTTGATGGTTGCTTACCTTGGCTTTCAGTGATTTCAGTAAAGCTAGTAGTCCCCGACATTTTTTCTTGAACTTTACTGCTAGCAACATAGGTGCCAGATCCTACTTGACGTTGGAGAATACCTTCATCAACTAATGTTTGAATAGCTTGTCTGAGCGTCATTCTGCTTACATCAAAATCGTCAGCAAGTCTACGTTCGGAAGGGATCCGAGCGCCAACCGCCCACTTACCGTCTTCGATTTCTTTTTTAATGCGATTATGGATCTGAATATAAACAGGAACTTTCATCATGACCCTCCCCCACGATATTGCAAAGATTAGTTATAAGTAAATTATACAGTAAATTAACAAATTTAGAAAAAAAAGGACCGATTAAGTATCGGTCCTTTTTAAGTATTGGGTTAGCTGGATTCGAACCAGCGCATGACAGGATCAAAACCTGTTGCCTTACCGCTTGGCTATAACCCAATGAATGGAGGGGAGTGGATTCGAACCACCGAACCCGAAGGAGCGGATTTACAGTCCGCCGCGTTTAGCCAGACTTCGCTACCCCTCCGACACATCATCTCTCGACTCAAATCATATTACCGAAAAACAATACCAATTTCAAGTGGTATATCTAGAAAATTTTCAAAAAATAAAAAAAACAGATCAGTCCAAGACTGATCTGTTAATAAAATTTATTTTATAAAGAAATAATTATCTGTATTAATTGACACCCTTCATCAGAGGTTTGATCTTTGGTACTAAGACCGCCAAAATAATAGCAGCCACGATCAAGAAGGCACCAGTGATTCCAAAGAACATCATTTCATTAGCAGGATCCCCAGCATGGAAGACCTTAACTAATTGAGCGTTGACCGCTTGTCCAGCTGAATCGGCTAGGAACCACATACTCATCATCTGAGACTTGAACGCCTTAGGTGCAAGTTTAGTTGTAGCAGATAGACCAACCGGCGAGACGAGCATTTCACCAATTTCAATCAGTCCCCATTGGGCAACTAACCACCAAGGGCTAACTTTACCAGTTCCAACACCCATCAAAGGAATAATTAGAACGAAATATGATAGAGCTGTAAATACTAAACCTAACCAGAACTTAGTTGGTGAAGATGGCTGTCTTTTGCCCAATTTGATCCATAACCAAGCAAAGAATGGTGTATAGATGATGATGAAGAATGGGTTCAATGACTGGAACCAACCAGCTTGTAAGTTCATACCAAAAGCACTTAATTTAGTTTGTTCAGCAACAAATAAAGCCATGATAACCGAACCTTGTTCTTCAATAGCCCAGAAAATTGCAGCAGCAATAAATAATGGGATATAAGCAACAACCCGAGATCTCTCAGTTGCGTTAACCTTCTTACTTCTTAATATGATAATGAAGTACACGATAGGTAAAGCAATACCAAGAACACTCAAGATAACGATAAAGTTATCGATTGTTAATGAGTGAGTGAATAACATGATCAAAATGATCACAACAATGGCGATAACACCATAAACGACTCGATTGATAACAGTTTTACGTTCTTTATCAGTAATAGGATCCGGTGCTTTTAAACCAGATGCTGGCAAGTATTTCTTACCATCGATCCAGTAAACAATCAATCCAATAAACATACCGATAGCTGCTAGTGAAAAACCAGCGTGGTAGTTAAATTCAGAAGCTGTCCATTGAACAACTAGTGGAGCAAATAACGAACCTAAGTTAATACCCATAACGTAGATACTGAAACCAGAATCTCGTCTTGGATCATCGTCAGTATAAAGTGTACCAACCATGTCTGAAACATTTGGTTTTAATAAACCAGTACCAATAGTGATCAACAGAATGGAACCAAATAATCCACTCATACCAATTGGCAGTGATAGAACGATATGACCGAACATAATGGCCACACCACCCCAGAAAACAGTCCTTCTAGGGCCTAAAAGTCTGTCACTAATAAATCCACCAACAACACTAGTCATATAAACTAATGAACCATAGATAGCCATGATTGATGCGGCGGTAGTCTGGTCCATGCCTAGACCACCCTTTTCTACAGCAACGTACATGTAGAAAATAAGGATGGCACGCATACCATAGTAACTGAATCTTTCCCAGAATTCAGTTAGAAATAATGTTCTTAAACCTAACGGCTGCCCTAAGAAACCGCGGTCTTTTTTCGCATCCATTTATATAAATTCTCCTAACTTATCACAACAATAAATAAATATTAAACTGTTACTTTAACAATGTCAAAGCAATTTTAATTATAACGCCAGAAACCCAGACATACCAACAAAAAAAAATAAGAATCCTTTAATAAGGACTCTTATTTATTAATTATTTTGTATGCTTAAAGGCCATCGTTGCTGATACAGCATCTTTCCAGCCAGCATATAAATTATCACGCAAAGTATCTGTCATCTTCGGTTCAAATCTTTCACCAGAATGATAATTTTGCTTGATCTCATCGATATCTTTCCAATACCCAGAACCTAATCCAGCCAAGAAAGCAACTCCTAACGAAGTTGTCTCCAAGTCAGATGATCTTTCTAGTGGGATATTCAAAATATCAGTTTGAAATTGCATCAAGTAGTTATTGGCAGAAGCCCCACCATCGACTTTCAAAACATCAATTGGAATACCTGTATCAGAACTCATTGTCTCGATAACATCCTTAGTTTGATAAGCGATAGATTGCAGAGTTGCCTTAACGAAATCATCTTGGTTGGAGCCACGTGTTAGTCCAAAAACAGTCCCACGGGCCTCATCGTCCCAGTATGGGGCACCTAAGCCAGAGAAAGCAGGGACAACGTAAACTTCATCAATATCTGTCGAACGTTCAGCAGCAGCCTCAGAATCGGGTGTCTCCTTGATCATTCTTAAACCATCGCGTAACCATTGCAAAGCAGCACCAGCCACGAAGATAGAACCTTCAAGAGCATAGTTGACCTTACCATCGACACCATAGGCAATAGTTGTCAACAAATTATTATCAGATAAAGCTGGTTCTTCACCAGTGTTCATCACAGCAAAGGCACCAGTACCATAAGTATTCTTAACATTCCCTTTGTCAAAGGCCATCTGACCAAACAATGAAGCCTGTTGTGAACCAGTCATACCAGTGATAGGAACTTGTGAACCGTAGAAATGATAATTCTTAGTTGAACCAAAGTTTTCAGCGTTAGTTCTAACTTCAGGCAACATCTTGCGTGGGATGTTCAACAACTTCAACAAGTCATCGTCCCAATCCAAAGTATTGATATTGAACAACATGGTCCGACTAGCATTGGCATAGTCAGTCAAGAAACTCTCGCCACCAGTTAACTTCCAGAGCAACCAAGTATTGATGGTCCCAAAGAGCAATTCTCCGTTTTCAGCACGTTCTTGGGCTCCATCAACGTGATCTAGGATCCAGCGTACTTTAGTAGCTGAGAAATATGGGCTAATAATCAAACCAGTCTTCTTGTGAATGGCTTCTTTGTGGCCTTCTTCGATCAAATCGTTAGCCAACTGGGAAGTTTGACGTGATTGCCAAACGATGGCGTTATAAATTGGTAAGCCAGTCTTTTTATCCCAAACAACGGTCGTTTCACGCTGATTTGCGATCCCAATCGATTCAATTTGATCAGGTTTAACACCGGATTCAATGAAAGCTGTCGCAATTGAAGATTGAACAGCGTTCCAGATTTCATTGGCATCATGCTCGACCCAACCAGGATTTGGATAAATTTGTCTAATATGATGACGAGCAGTAACGATCTTTTTACCACTGTGGTCAAAGATGATGGCTCTTGCAGTAGTAGTACCCTCATCGATAGCTAAAATATATTTTTTCTCCATTATTTAACACTCCTGAAAATAAAAAGAAAAGGCGTCAAGACACCCTTTCTAGTTTTTTAGTACTTATTAAGGAATCAAGCTATAAAGCCAGGCACCAATAGCACCACCAAACATTGGTCCAACGATAGGAACCCAACTATATGCCCAGTCGGATGTACCTTTGTTAGGAACAGGCATGATCTGATGAGCAATTCTTGGACCCAAATCTCTGGCAGGGTTAATAGCATAACCTGTGGTCCCTCCAAGCGAGAAACCAATTGAAGTGATCAAAAGACCAACAGCAATCGGATTTAATCCACTTGTAAAGTTACCTCTTGTAAATGCTAGTAAAGCAAACATTAGAACTGTAGTTCCGATAAATTCTGAGAAGAAGTTCATACTGTATCTTCTAATAGCAGGTGCAGTAGCGAAAATCGTTAAAATAGCATCAGAATCTTTGGTTTCTTTGAAATGATCATAGTAGAAGGCCCAGACGATGATACCACCGACGACACCACCTAAAATCTGAGCAATACTATAAGGAATTACATAGGCCCAACTGAATTTACCAGCAATAGCCATACCTAATGAAACGGCTGGATTCAAATGAGCAGGACTCAAGAAAGCAGCACAATATACAGCAATAGTGATGGCAAGACCCCAGCCAAGTGCAATAGCGACCCAGCCAGCTCCTTGAGCTTTTGATTTATTTAAAGTAACACCGGCACAGATACCATCACCAAGAATGATAAGGACGGCTGTACCTATAAATTCCCCTAAGAGTTGTAACGATAAACTGTCATGCATGATCAATACCCCCGTTATTTAACTGCCTTATGTTTGAATTGTCTGGTAGCACTGACAGCTTCCTTCCAACCCTCATAAAGGTAATCGGAACGTTTCTTGTCCATGCTTGGCTTGATGATATCACCTTCGGTGTAATCCTTCTTGATCTCATCAATGTCTTTCCAATAACCAACTGCAAGTCCAGCTAAGAAGGCTGCACCCAAGGCAGTTGTTTCCAAATCTTTAGCTCTTTGAACTGGTGTTTCAAGAATATCAGCTTGGAATTGGAGCAAATACTTGTTTTTAGCAGCTCCCCCATCAACCTTCAATGTCGGAATGTCGATACCAGTATCCTTGTGCATTGTTTCAATAACATCACGTGATTGATAAGCCAATGACTGCAAAGTAGCTTTAATGAAGTCTTCACGAGTCGTACCACGTGTCAACCCAAAGACTGCACCACGGGCGTCTGAATCCCAGTATGGAGCACCTAAACCAGTAAAGGCAGGAACAACATAAACTTCATCATCGTTCTTAGATGCCAAAGCAGCAGCTTCAGAATCAGGAGCCGAATCAACCAACTTCATAGCGTCACGTAACCATTGAATAGCTGACCCAGCGACGAAGATAGAACCTTCAAGAGCATAATGAACTTTGCCGTTGATACCGTAACCAATCGTCGTCAACAAATTATTTTCTGATAATTGAGGTTCTTCACCAGTATTCATGACGATAAAGGCACCAGTACCATAGGTATTCTTAACCATTCCGGGTTCGAAAGCCATTTGTCCGAACAAGGCAGCTTGTTGATCACCGACCATCCCTGATACGGGAACTTCTGATCCGTAGAAGTGGTAATCTTTAGTTTTTCCGTAGACTTCTGAATTTGGACGTGCTTCAGGCAACATTTCCTTAGGAATATTGAGAACTTTTAAGATTTCATCGTCCCATTTAAGGTCTTTGATGTTGAAGAGCATCGTTCTACTTGCGTTGGAGTAATCAGTGACGTGAACAGCGCCACCAGTCAGCTTCCAAAGTAGCCAAGTATCGATAGTCCCAAATAATAATTCACCTTTTTCAGCACGTTCTTGGGCACCATCAACATGATCTAAGATCCAACGGATCTTAGTAGCTGAGAAGTAAGGGTCGATCAACAGACCAGTCTTCTCATGGATCATATCTTCGTAGCCATCTTCTCTAAGTTTGTTGGCAATATCGCTAGTTTGACGTGATTGCCAAACAATAGCGTTGTAAATTGGCAAACCAGTTACCTTATCCCAAACGACAGTCGTTTCACGTTGGTTAGTGATGCCGATACCAGCGATTTGATCAGGCTTGATGCCTGATTCAATAAATACGTTAGCAATGGTCGATTGAACCGCGTTCCAAATTTCATTGGCATCGTGTTCAACCCAGCCTGGTTCTGGAAAATATTGCGTAAACTCTTTTTGAGCGTCAGCAATTTTATGTCCTTTCTTGTCAAAAATGATTGCTCGGGTACTTGTAGTTCCCTCATCAATCGACATAATATAATTTTCTGTCATTACACACACCTCAATCCACTTAATGTAAGCGCTTTTTCAAATATAAGATTACAGCATTGTAGTTATTTTGTAAATACAATTTTGCTTATTTTCACAAAACATAGTTTGTTATAAATTCACAAAATCAGCGAGAAAACAACGATATCAAGCAATAGCCATTGATAATTTGCTAGATTGTGAATATGCGAACGTTATCAAAACTTAATTTCTTTCAAAAAATTTTACATAAATTTGGAAAATTATAAAAAGCAAAATTGAAATGATTGAGACGATCCAGCCAGTTTTCAGCCCGGGAACAACATAATGCAACTTGATCTGATGGTTTCCAAGCTTCAGATCGATAGCCATCAAATTACCAACTACTCGCTTGATCTGAACCTTTTTACCATTGTCCAAAGCCTTCCAACCCTTGTCATACGGGATGCTGAGTAATAATGGCTGAGTCGATGAGCTCTTGATAGTTCCTCTCAAATTATCATTTTTTAAATTAGAAGTAATTTTCAGAGAATTCTGTTTGAATTGATCTCGGGAATTTTGAAATAGCTCATCATCTAAGGTTTGGAAATACGCCGGATTTAGGCTCAGAGGTGAGGTTGTCCTAATTTTCACATGGACATGTTTCCCCTCTGCAAAATCGCCTAATTTCATAACAGCCTGATTTTCAACTAAAATTTGTGAAGTTTTGATTTCTTTGCCATCAACAAATATTTTCGAATTATCATAATTTATCGGTGCAACATAGAAATAGAGTTTCCCTTCAGCAGTTGTCGTAAGATCAAAATTATAAGTCTTTTTACGTTGATGCTTGGTCTTAGTCATATGGTTGATCTGGGCATTCTTCAAAAATTCCGTATTCGTCCCTGTCAACGCTTGCCAAAGTCGATTCTGATTATCCAAAGCCTTCAATGGCTCCATTTGGAAATTATAAACATCAGGACTGACTAAAAAGCCCATTGAAGGCGAACCGTAATAATCAACGATTCGATAATGGTGATCAAAATGTTGAATATTGTAATTAACGCCAAATAAGGCATTTGTAAGGTCAGTCCCACCAGAACTACTGATTCGCCGGACATTCCTACTAAAATATCCTAGGTTGTTCATCATCATCATCGTCCGTTGATTCAAAGTCGAACTGTACAGGCTCAACCCGTTGACATCAAACAACATTGGATCATTATAATTATTGTATTGTTCTGGAAAGGCTGCATTGATACCTGATTTGGAAACAATGATCCGATGACCAGGTTCGACAAGTTGATGGACATTTCTCAGTGCCGACGACTCAGCTTTATATTGCTTGCTATAAATTTTTTGACTACCAAAATTAGCGGTCGACATGACTGAATTGAAGTTGGCGGCAACTTCGAAAACGACCATCAGTAGTAGTAGGAATTGGAATTTTCTGCTACTGCTGAACAAATTAAGGATTATTCCTGACAGGATGATGCAGACGATAGAGATCCAAAAATAATAGCCATTAGCTGTATTATCCGGCTTTTCAAAGTTCATCTGCTCAATTAATTTTGGCAACAACCATAAGGTCGCGTAACCGATACTGATCAGGATTCCTGCTGTCGACGTTGCCTTGATCAAAGCAGTTTGATCACGGAAAACTCCTTCGTCGAACGCTTTATAAGCTATAAAGATACAGACGAAAGTAAAAATAAAACTATTTCGAAATGGGAATCCAGCTGGATTTTGGAACATATGCCAAACAGTATTAAAAGTGGTAACTAGCATGCTGAGCACTAATACACCAATCAAAATAGCGGAATTATTTTTATCCTTGGACGCAATCTTGTGACTATAGAAATAAGCCAACAACAAGATCAAGACCGCTGAAGTCATAAAGACTGATGGACCGTGGTGGAGTCGTTGAATAAAGGTGTTCCCACCGACGCCTAATTGAGTGAAGGCCTCAAAACCGAATCGTAATGATGGTAAATAATTCGTCAGATCAAAAGAACTTTTACCAGTGTTGAGCATTCCCGAAAAAGTCGGTATGAGTACTACAGCTGAACTCAGCCCTGCAAGAAGTGAACTGATCAAATAGTTTTCGATGATCCGTTTTCTTTTTGGCGATTTCATGAGTTGTTGATCCATAAACAAGTATATGAAAAAAGCTACTGAGAAAAAGCACAGCATATAGCCTAGATAGTAATTAAAAATTATTGCTAATAATAAGGAAAGATAATAAAACCAGATTTTATTTTCGTTAACTAATTTGATGACACCAATGGCCACTAAGGGCAACATTATCAAGGCATCTAGCCACATTAAATCGTAGAAATATGAAGCTACGAAACCACAAAAACTATAAGTAACGGTAAAAATATAGTTAGAGGGTCTCACTTTATGAAAATACTTGTTTAAAAACATTGCCATTGTGATACCCATGACCGAAATTTTTAACATGATCAGGATATCGGCAGCAATCGGCACTTGATAATTCTTGAAAAACACTAAAATCAGATTGAACGGTGATAAAAGATAATAACTAATGATAGGAAAAAAGTTGTCACCGAGTGACTGACTGAATAAATATAGATGAACATCGTTATTAACTAATTGACGTCTTAATTCAGTCAAAAAATCAATATACTGCGTCCCCAGGTCACTACTTAAAAAGTTATTATCCCCAAACGGTACTAAACCAGCACTCCAAAAAATAATCGAAATGATCACTAGATTGAGTAAAAAGGTTCCTAAGTAGTACCAACTTCGTTGTTTACGCATTTGAACAAATTCCTCCGAATTTATCGTTGTAATTATTATTGTAAACCAAGCCTCAACAAAAGGCGTCTAGTGATAACGATTTTTATATTGGAAATATTATTATTCGTAAAGAAAGACAAAAAAAGATTCCAACAATTCAAAATTGTCGGAATCTTTTGGGTCTAAACT
>NZ_AZFA01000037.1 GCF_001434295.1 Companilactobacillus versmoldensis DSM 14857 = KCTC 3814
ATACCAGAAAGTTTAGACCCGCAAAAAATCAATTTTTGCTTGAATCTTTTTCTATATTTAGGTGCAAAAACAGAGTGCAATTCTTTGCGGCGTCGTTATTTTCTTCTTATAATTGGGTTGCTAAAGGACTGACTTTAGTTAACAATGGGGGTCAATAATGAACGCAAGAAAATCGATGATGTATATGATTATGTATTTCTTCGTCCAATTATTGTTTTCTGTGGGGGTTCTACAAGAGCTTGTTATCACGAACGTGATAGCACAAAAATTGCTAAGTGGTTTAAATTTGGATTCTTTTCTCGTTTTGATGGAAGCTGACCTAATTGTTACCATTGCGGTATACATTAGTGTTTTGAACTTGTATGGAGCGACCAGTTTAATGCTACGGATCATTCATATTCCTGATTTTCATGAAATCGACAACTTCGTCTTTAACAGTCTGTTTCTAAGTGTGATCATGGCAGCAGTGGTTGGTCTGTTTTTGAATGTCATCATACCGTTCAAATGGATCACTTTGATCTATCCACTGACGGTCACGCTAGCTTTCACCACTTTTTATACGACCCGTTACCAAGGTAAACGCGTCACTTACTTACCTGTAATGACAGTTTCTCTAGCTGCAGCTTTTTTGATCTATTTTTCATTAGTTAACCTCTAGAAACTTTTTTTCTAAATAATGGTTGTTTTTGACTGGTTAGAACTAGGTTTAGACCAGTTAGGAAATAGGTCGATGGTTATTGTATAATGATGATATAAGTATCAAAATTGTGTGGTAGGTGAGGGTTCTATATGAAGATTTTAGTAGTTGATGACGATAAAGAAATCGTAGAGTTACTTAGTATCTATATCAAAAATGAGGGCTATGAACCAATCACGGCTAATTCTGGTCAAGAAGCGCTTGATGCATTGGCTCAACACAGTGACATTGCCTTGATGGTTTTGGATATCATGATGCCTAATATGGATGGGATCGAAGTTACTAAACGTGTCCGCAAGGATTCGGAGATTCCAATCATCATTGTTTCAGCCAAAACCACTGACATGGACAAGATCCAAGGGTTGATCACAGGAGCTGATGACTACGTTACTAAGCCATTTAATCCTTTGGAGATCATGGCTCGGATCAGATCATTGTTAAGACGTAGCGCACAACAAACCTCTAAAAATGTTCCAGATAAACTGGAGATCGGGCCAATTACCATCTATAAAGACTCACATGAAGTAGTGACTGAATCTGGTAATAAAGTTCAATTGACAGCTTTGGAGTTCGGAGTCTTGTATTTACTAGCAAGTCATCCAAACCGAGTCTTTTCAGCTGATGAGATTTTTGAACGTGTTTGGAAACAAGAAAGCGTCGTTTCTGCTAAAACAGTTATGGTGCACGTTTCTCATTTACGTGACAAACTCGAAGAAGCTACTGATGGCGAAAAGGTCATCGAAACTGTCTGGGGCGTAGGTTATAAAGTGGAGGTTTAATTTCTTGGATAAACAAATTAAACTGAATGATAAAGAAAAAGGTGTCCTCCTAATTGAAGGAATAGGCACCTTTCTTTTATTTCAGGTCATAAATGTAATTTTAGTAATGGCATCAAATTTATTTTTTGGCAATAATGGTCAGAAAAACTTTTTTGCTTTAATTCAAATGGACATGACACATCTTAGCTTTTTGCGAGTGGTCCTATTATTTGCTTTGGTCCTGATTTTGGAACTTTTCATATCTTTTCATGTGGTAATGAAATCATATCGTCAGTTTCAAATGAAATATATCGAGCGAGAATTGTCTCGAATCGCATCAAGTGATCTCAATCAAAAAATTGAGTTGCACGTCAATCATAATCTGCAAGGGGTCGTCGACAATATCAATTCGCTGATTGCCAATACAAATGAGCATATCACCGAACAAAGACGCTCTGAGGAAAGCAAAGATGAACTGATAACTAATGTCAGTCATGATATTAGAACACCATTGACATCAATCATCGGTTATTTAGGATTGATCGAAAGTCGAAATTATGAAGATTTAGACCAAATTTTAAAGTATACTCATATTGCGTACAATAAATCTCTTGATATGCAAACGTTAGTCAACGACTTATTCGAGTACGCCAATGTCGAGCACGCTAACAGTTCATTAACGATGACCAAGTTTGATATGGCACAAATGCTCGATCAGTTGTCAGCCGATTTCGAACTGGAAGCCAACAAACGAGGGATGGAAATCGTCGTTAAAGCTGAGCCTGAAAAAATCCTTATGTCAGGTGATACTGATAAATTAGGCCGTGTCTTCAATAATCTGATCATGAATGCTTTCAAGTATGGGAAGGGTGCGACACATCTGTGGTTAAATGCAAAGCAGACGCCACAAGAGGTGGTTGTTAGCGTGGCTAACAACGGCAAACCAATTCCCAAAGAATCCTTGAAAAACTTGTTCGATCGCTTTTATCGAGTCGAAGACTCCCGGTCAAAAGAGACTGGAGGAACTGGATTAGGTCTAGCAATTGCCCAAAGCATGGTCAAAATGCATGGTGGTAAGATCGAAGTCCAATCTAATAAAGAGCGAACAGCATTTATCATTCATTTTCCGACGAAAAAGCCCAAAAATAGCGAGGAATAAGAATGAAGAAGTTCTTGAAAAAAATAGTAATCTTATTAACAGTGCTATTGTGTATACCGATTTTTAATATTCAAACTGTCCAAGCAGATACCACTAGTAAACCTGATTTGAATGCCAGTGCGGCCTTAGCTTGCGATGAAAAAAGTGGCCAAGTCTTGTATTCAGAAAATCCTGATAAGAAGGTAGCTATCGGGTCGATCACCAAAGTCTTGACCTTGTATCTAGTTACCAAAGCAATCCATGAAAATAATTTGAAATTCAGTGACAAGTTGAAACCGACTAAAGAGCAGGCAAAGATGACTCAACATGATGAGCTAACAAATGTTAGTTTGGATGCTAACAAAGAGTATACGGTCGAGCAATTATACCAAGCAGCTTGGATCGTTTCATCTAATTCGGCAGCGATGATGCTGGCTCAAAAAGTCGGTGGAACTGAGACCAATTTTATTAAATTGATGCGTAAAACACTTAAAAGTTGGGGTGTTAAAGATGCTGAAATCTACAACGTTTCAGGATTAAATAATTCTTACTTATCTAAAGGGATGTATCTTGGAAAATCTAACAGCGAAAACAAACTTTCAGCCAACGATATTGCTATAATAAGTAAGCATATACTAGATGAGTATCCTGACATCCTAAAAACCACTTCAAAACCAGAATTAGTTTTCCCAGCGGGAGAAGGGTCCAAGACTTATAAATCCTTGAACCTCTTACTGAAGGGAAATCGTGATTATCAAGCAGGATATGAATTTGATGGCTTGAAAACTGGAACGACTAAGCAAGCTGGCGATTCATTCGTTGGGACTTATCCGATCCACAACACTCGAGTCGTCACAATCGTGATGGATGTTAAGGGTCAAGATAATGACAAGGATAAGCGCTTCAGAAGTACTCAAAATTTGGCTCATTACGTCAATGACCACTATGATTACCAGACGGTTTTGAAGAAGAATCAGGAGATCACGGTGACCAAGCAACAAAAATATAAGACTTATCGAGCTGTGAAACTTTGGTTGCCACACGACTACAATGCGGAATCACTTATCTATAAGAAAACCAAAAATGCTTTAGGATTTAACGCCTCACAGGGTAAGAAGCAAGTTAAATTGACGATTCAAAATATCCCTGGTGGCTATATCAACTATCCGTCTGTTCAACACAAAATGAAAAAAATCGTCCCCCAAAAGGCCAAACCTTCATTTTGGGACAATATTACTAACTTTTTCAAACATCTGTTTTAGGAGATAATTATGAGTTTAGAAATCAATCAGGCAATCAATATTCTTAAACAACATGATTTACTAGTTTCAAGCGTCGTTTCTGATCCTACCAAGTCAGTCACGAATATTTCTTATAATTCGCAAGAAGACCAGACTGATGGGATCTTTTTCTGCAAAGGAACTAATTTCAAAGCAGAATATCTGCAACAAGCGATTGCGTCCGGAGCAGCCATTTACGTGGCCGAAAAAGAATTCGACGACACGATCGACCGCTTGATCGTCAAAGATGTTCAAAAAGCCTTGGCACTGCTGAGTGCCGCCTATTTTGGCAACCCTGAGAATGACTTGTTCATAATTGCTTTTACAGGGACAAAAGGTAAAACAACGACAGCTTACTTCATTTATGACATCTTAAAAGAAGTCTATCCACAAAAGGTCGCTTTGTTCTCGACCATCGATCGAGTAGTCGGGCCCAAGCCTGAAGACAAATTCAAATCAGATTTGACGACACCAGAATCGTTAGAACTATTCCGTGACATGCGAAAAGCCGTCGATAATGGCATGACTCATTTAGTCATGGAAGTTTCTTCCCAAGCTTATAAGAAAAACCGTGTCTATGGTTTGACTTTCAATATCGGCGGGTTCTTGAATATTACTCCTGACCACATTGGAGTTAATGAGCATCCTACTTATGCAGATTATTTATATTGTAAGAAGCAGTTACTGATCAATTCCAAGATCAATATCATCAACCGTGATACGGATGACTTTGACACGGTTTATGAAGCAGCTCGTCAGACTAGCTCTGATGCCGATATTTACTTGTTTGGTCGAGACGACACAAAAGACCGTTTAGACTTCCTGCTAGAAAGTAAAGAAGCTACCTTAAAAGATAGTATTTTTAGTCTCAAAGCTTTGAATGATAAAGCCTCTAATTTAGGTATCGCTGGTGACTATAAGCTTGGACTAGTTGGTGATTTCAATGAGATCAACGGAACGGCGGCTGTTATCGCAACAGGTTTATTAGAGACTCCGGTCAAAGATATTTACAATGGTTTGCAAGGCGCCCACGTCCCTGGCCGCATGGAACATATCACTACTAAATCTCATGGGATAATCTTTGTCGATTATGCACATAATTATGCAAGTATGAAAGCTTTGCTGGGATTCTTAAAATCAGAATACCCTCAATCCAAATTAAAGGTAGTTGTTGGTAGTCCTGGTGACAAAGGGATTTCAAGACGGGCAGGTTTCTCAAAAGTTTTGACGGAATTAGCTGATGAAGCAATTTTGACAACTGATGACCCAGGCTTTGAAGAACCAGCTGATATTTGCCGTGAAATTGACAAAAAAATCGACCATACGAAAGTTAAAACCAAGATCGTGCTCGATCGCAAGAAAGCGATTCGAGAGATGATCTCTGAAAGTGAGAATGGTGATATTATCATTCTGGCTGCTAAGGGTGACGATGCTTATCAAAAGACGCGAGGAGTCAATGTACCTTACCCAACTGATCCAGTTGTGGCTAAAGCATTTTTGAAGGATATTGAAGGAGAATAAGCATGAAAAATTTTTTTACGATTATTGGCGGTATGGGAACCTTAGCCACTGAAAGTTATATGCGGATTTTGAATCAACGAACAAAGACTACCAAAGACCAAGATTATTTAGATTATATTATTGTTAATCATGCTACTGTTCCTGACCGAACGGACTATATCATTGATCACAGTAAGCCAAGTTTTTTGCCATCGTTGGTAGAGGATGTTAAACAGCAGAGTTTACTTCAACCAGTATTTATGGTTATAATTTGTAACACGGCTCATTATTTGTATAAAGAAATCCAAGCTGCCACTGATATTCCAATCATTCATATGCCCCATCTAGCAATCACGACTATGAAGAAGCAATATCCTCAAGCTAAGAAGATTGGCTTGATTGCAACGAAAGGAACTTTAGCAGACCACATTTATGAAAACGAGATCAAAGAAGCTGGTTTCAATATTTCGTTAGGTGATCAAGCGGTCCAAGATGAAGTCGAAAGCTTGATTTATGACGATATCAAAGTCAACGGTAGTGTCGATAAAGAGAAGTACCATCACATCTTGAATACGATGCATGATAAATTCAATTGTGATGTGATTGTTTTAGGATGTACTGAACTTTCATTGGCACAAGAAATGGCTCCAGACCACGGATATGACGTGATTGATGCCCAAAGTATTATCGCAGACAAGTCAATCGAATTAGGCTTAAAGCTACGAAAAGGCGAGGAAATCGATTTTTCTAAGATTTATTAATGATATCAGACATTATCTTGAGGAAAAATCATAACCCCCTTATAATCAAATTACAGGAGGTACTGATACCATGTTTAAACAATTATCATTGACAGCCGTATTATTAGCAGGAATAGTATTAGCAGGTTGCTCAAACAATCAATCTGCCGATTCATCACAATCGAAAGATCAAACAGAACAAACACAAAAGAGTACAAAATCAGCAGATTCCAATAAAAATAAAAGTGCTGATGACGAATCTGATTCAACTGCAAAAAATAAAAGCACTTCCGATTCAGATACTGAAAATAATGGCGAAAGTAATGGCAGTGAAAGTAGCGATAGCAATGATACAGCTACAAAGAGTGGTTCAAGTACTGCCGAAAACGATGCAAGTACACCTTCAAATGGCAATAGTTCAACTGGATCAAACAGTAATCAAACAAGTACTAAATCCAATGGAACCTCTGCAACTCAGGGTGATGCCAGTTCTTCAAATGCTAAGACAATCAACTCAGGTAGCGATGCTACAACTTATCTAGGTGATCAACTAGCATCCACATATGATCGGACTACGACCCAATATGTATCTAATGGTAAGATCACTTGGAATAATACTGACGGTTACCAAGTCAATATCTATACTAAGGGCTCAGATTCACCAGCTGGAAGTTACTTAGTAACAACTAGCGGACAATATTTCCAAATTTGGTAATAAGTCACTAATAAAAAAAGATAATTATTATATTAAGAGGTCTGGACTTAGTCTTGACCTCTTAAATTTTGAAAAAATATCCTTAAGAAGGCCGTAATGAAAAATAAAAAGTATCTTTTATCAATCATAATTTTGTTAATAGCGATTTTAGCAGGGTGCGGTCGGAATAACTCTGAAAAAAATGTCATAACCACAACAGTCAATACGTACAATGAACCAGTCAAAAGCATAGTCGGAAATAAATATCACGTCGAGTCGATCATTAAGTCAGTCAATGTCGACCCCCATAGTTTTTCGCCATCAACTAACAATTCCAAGCAAATTGCCGATTCAAAATTAATTGTCAGCAATGGCTTAGGTTATGACGATTGGGTCAATAAAATGGTCGCAGCTAATAGTCAGCAAAAGAATCTGATTGATTTTGGCAATGTCTTAGGTAAGAAAAATGGCGACAACGAACATATCTGGTTTGGTGTCGATCATATGAAGAAATTGGTGAAGGCTGTTTATCAGCATATGATAAAGGTTGACTCAGATAGTAAAAATTACTATTATGGTAATTATACTAAATATTTGAAGAAGCTTGATCAATTATCTGACCGGGAAAAATCTTTGAAAAAGTACTCGCAAGGGAAAGTTGCATATGTCACTGAGCCTTTGCCAGACTATCTTCTAGATGATCTCGGGGTAAAGGTTGCTGACGAACATTTTGCAAAGGCAATCGAAGATGACACCGACCCATCGATCAAAGATGTCAATGATATGGAACAAGGGATGCGTGATCATAAGGTTGATTTCTTAGTAGTCAACAAACAAGTCACTAGCAGTATTATTACCAAGATGATCAATACTGCAAAGGCTAATGATATCCCAATCGTTTATTTCACCGAGACATTGCCGAGTGATCTCGGATACTATGATTGGATGACAGATAATCTGAATCAAATTGAGAAGGTAGTTAAGGAGTAGCGCTGTGATCGAAGTTAAAAATTTGACTAAGAGTTTTGGCAAACAAGTCGTTTTTAAAGATATCAATTTCAAAATTGCTGATGGTGAATTTGTCAGCATTGTTGGTCGTAATGGTGCTGGTAAGACGACCCTCGTCAAGATACTTATGGGTCTAGAGAAAAAGACCAGTGGCGAGATCGTTATGGGACACAAAAATCAAATCGGATACGTCCCACAGTTTAGAAATATTGATTTGGATTATCCACTGAACATAGAACAGTTTATGCGACTAAACTTAAAATTTACTTTAAATCCGCAAAAAAGACGTCATGATTCAGAAGAAGTGGAACGGATCTTACAACAAACTAATTTATCAGAGATCCGCGATCGTCCTTTAGGACTGGCCTCTGGTGGTGAAAAGCAAAAGGCTTATTTGGCCCAAGCCTTAGTTAACCGTCCGGAAATTTTGATTTTGGATGAATCAACAGCTAGTCTGGATGTCGATGTAAAGATCCAATTAATGGATTTAGTTTCTGAATTGAATAAAAAACACGGCCTGACGGTTTTATTCATCACCCATGATTCAGAATTGACCAAACGTTATACCAAAAGAGCTCTATTGTTTGAAAATAAATCAGTCGAGTCGATCGATGTAAATCAAATCGCCGAAGATATGTTTGAGTAGGAGGAAAACATGTTTGAATATGAATTTATGCGCGAAGCCTTTATTGCTAGTACTTTCATTGCAATAACCGCCGGAATCGTAGGAGTTTTTGTTGTTTCAAGAAATATGTCCTTCTTATCTCATACGTTGTCAGAAATTGGTTTTGCTGGGGCTGCTTTTGGGATATTAGTAGGTATCTCCCCATTGGCCGGAATGATTTTGTTTACCCTAATCAGTTCAATTGCCGTTGGTAGCTTAAGTACTGAGTCCTCACGAAGAGAAGCGTCCATTAGTGCCATATCATCGCTATTCATTGGTTTAGGAATCTTATTCCTTTCACTATCTTCGGAATCGAGCTCATATGCCACAAATATCCTTTTTGGTAGTATAGTTGGTATCAGCGCTAAGGAAGTTACGCAATTAATGTTTTTAGCCATATTTGTAATCGTGGTCTTTATCATTAGCTACAAGCCGTTGACGTTTGACTCGTTCGATCACATCGGAGCCCAAGCTTCAGGTTTAAATACTCGTTTACTATCTGTGGTATTTCTGATAACCTTAGCATTGAGCGTCAGTATTGGTGCCCAGATCGTTGGTTCATTGCTAGTCTTCGTTCTGCTAACTTTGCCTGGCGCTACAGCTAGATATTTGGTACACTCTGTGCCAAAGTTACTTATGATTTCAGTTGGTTTGTCGCTGGCAGGCGTTTGGTTAGGATTGTACTTGGCATTCGTCACTAATTGGCCAGTAACATTCTTTATTTCAGCCTTCGAAGTAATTGCTTATTTCCTAGGTCTATCCTACAAAAACTGGAAATTAAGTCACTAGGGAGAATCGAACAAAACTAATGAAAGAATTATGGAATAAATACAAAGATACGATCCCATATTTATTTTTTGGAGTGCTGACGACCTTAGTCAACATTGGACTGTTCACGTTGTTTGCATATCCAATGAATTGGAATTATCAAATCGCTAACGTCGTAGCTTATTTCTTGTCGGTGGTCTTTGCATATGTGACTAATAAATTGTGGGTCTTTAATTCACACACGAATACATGGAAAGCATTTATGCTTGAAATGGGATCATTTTTCCTATTTCGAGCTGGTTCATGGGTGATCGACCAAGGCATAATGACGATTGGTGTAACATTGTTGGGACAAAGTAAATTTATCGTCAAATTGATTGCTAACGTAGTAGTGGTCATTTTGAATTATATCTTCAGTAAGTTCATAATTTTCCGTAAAAGAGAAAAATTCGATCAAGCCGATAAAAGAGCTTCGGTTGAAAAAGAAGAAAGTATTAAAGCAAAATAAGACTGTGAATTGGGGCTCTAAGTCAAATCGTAT
>NZ_AZFA01000038.1 GCF_001434295.1 Companilactobacillus versmoldensis DSM 14857 = KCTC 3814
GGGATTCAAAATCCCGTTCCTGTATAAGGAGTATCGGTTCGACCCCGATCACCGGTATTAGAGATAAGAAAACTTTAAAGATCTGACCTTCGATTGAAGGTCTTTTTTTATGTCTTGATGCTGTTAATGATTTATATTTAAGAGATCATACTTAAACACACTTTAAATTCTATTAAAAAAGTTATAAAGAAATCGAATCGTAACCTCATTGTTATATTTCATTGGTATCATATTCTTTGGAACGAAAAAGGAATTGACGAAAGAAGTCTTCACAGTGCGTGAAGACTTTTTTTCATGGTCGTAACTACTATAAACATTGATCTAGCGGTCTTGTAAACGGTAATTAAACACCATATATGGAATATTTTTGAATTGTATATACAACATATAGCTGAAGTGGTAAGATATTACTCGTTGATTTTTTTCGATTAGATGGAGGAATATAATGATGATCGTATTAAGTGGCACTATTGGTGCTGGTAAAAGTACATTAGCAACAATCTTGTCAAAACATTTAGGGACGGAAGCTTTTTATGAACAGGTGGATGACAATCCTGTTTTGCCACTATTTTATAAAGATCCCAAGCAATACGCATTCTTATTGCAAATCTACTTTTTAAACAAACGCTTTGAGTCAATCAAGAAGGCGTTAGCAGATGACAATAATGTTTTAGATCGTTCGATCTATGAAGATGCTTTGTTCTTCCATATGAATGCTGACATGGGTAGAGCCACACAACAAGAAGTGAAGGTCTATGATGAGTTACTTGCCAACATGATGCAAGAATTACCATATGCGGCTGCTAAGAAGGCACCTGATTTGTTGATTCATATTGATATCTCGTATGACACAATGATCAAACGAATCAAGAAGCGTGGCCGTGACTATGAACAACCAGAACAAGACCCAACATTGACCGAATACTACCATAACTTATTGAGTCGTTATGATGACTGGTATGACGAATATGACTACAGTCCAAAAATGAAGATCAATGGTGATCAACTAGATTACGTCGAAAATGAAGATGACTTACAAATCGTTTTAAATCAAATCGACACAAAACTTAATGAACGTAATCTACTACCTAAGATTTAATAGCTGGAAGATAATTTTGATGCTGTTCATTAATTTGAACGGCATTTTTTTCTATTTGCTTAAAAATAACAAAAACGTTAACATATTTAATTGACAGTTTGCACTGGTAACCTGTGTTAATAAAACAGTGAAGGGATTTCATATCATGAAAAAATTACAAACTAGAGATATCACACGTCTAGCTATCGTAGCAGCCTTATACGTTGCCTTAACCTTAGCTCCTGGCATCTCAGCATTCTCATTTGGAGCGATTCAATTTCGAATCTCAGAGATATTGATGCTTTTAGCCTTCTATAATCCAAAATACAGCTGGTCTCTTATTATTGGTTGTTTGATTTCAAACATATTCAGTCCTGCTTTAGGGGCAGCTGATTTAGTCTTTGGAACTCTTGCTACTGCTGTTGCTTGTCTATTAATTGTCTTGATCAACAACCGTAATTACTTATTATGGTTAGTTCCAGTAATTTGTGCAGTCGTCAATGGTTTGATTGTTGGAGCAGAATTGTATTTTGTTTCGAAGATACCATATTGGGCAACAGTTGGAACTGTTGCTATTGGTGAGTTTGTAGTCGTTGTGATTGGTGCAGTGATTTTCTATTTCTTGATGAAGAATAAGAATTTTAGCAGAATAATCAAATAAGCACTACTTAGGGGGAAATCAGTCCTCCTTTTTTGTTATAATCTTCTATGTGAACCATTCAGCAGGGGGAGTACTTTGCTGGACACGATTTATGAACGTTCAAGACTTAATTAGTACAGACAAAGTTTCTATTCAAGACGATATATCACGGTTACCGATGACCGTGTCTTCTCACTTGATAGCTTTGATAAATTTATGAGGAGATGTTTTCATGAATATCGGAATCTTCACCGATACATATTTCCCTCAAGTCAGTGGAGTAGCAACCTCCATACAAACCTTAAAAAACGATTTGGAACGTAAAGGACATTCAGTTTATATTTTCACTACGACTGATCCTATTGTTCCTAAAAAAACAATTGAACCAAATATTTTTCGTTTAGGTAGTGTACCGTTTATCTCATTTACTGATC
The DNA here is from genome assembly GCF_001434295.1 of Companilactobacillus versmoldensis DSM 14857 = KCTC 3814. GTDB lineage: Bacteria > Bacillota > Bacilli > Lactobacillales > Lactobacillaceae > Companilactobacillus > Companilactobacillus versmoldensis. The sequence goes on from NZ_AZFA01000038.1 coordinate 2,153, forward strand.
GGCGTATCGCCATTCGGGGAATGTTTCATGCGGTCGACTTGGCTAAGGAACTCAAAATAGATGTAATTCACACACAAACAGAATTTTCACTTGGATTAATAGGTAAGTTTGTTGCAAAACAACTTAATATACCATTCGTACACACTTATCACACCATGTATGAAGATTATTTGCACTACGTATTAAATGGACATTTGCTGAAACCATATCACGTCAAACAGATGTCTCGCATGTTCATCAAGAATGCCTCAGGAGTCGTTGCACCAAGTAAACAGGTGAAATTGACCTTGGAACGTTATCAAATCGAAGCACCAATCACGATTATCCCAACAGGTGTAGACTTGTCCGAATACACCAAGCCAGTTGATGCGACCTCCGTTCGGGAGAAATTAGGTATCGCAGAAGATACACCAGTTATTTTGATGTTAAGTCGTATTGCTTTGGAGAAAAAAATCGATCACGTATTAAGATCGATGCCAGAGTTATTGCGAGTCAATCCTGAAATTAAGTTGGTCATCGTTGGAGGCGGACCCGACATGGATGAGCTAGTACAAATGTCTCATGACCTGGGTATCAGCGATAGTGTTATTTTTACTGGTGAAGTCGAACATGACCAAATTTCACCGTATTACCATATGGCGGACATTTTTGTTTCATCGAGTGATACTGAATCGCAAGGATTGACATACTTAGAAGCAATCGCTTCAGGCTTAAAAATAGTTGTTCGGAGTGCACCTTATACTGATCAATTATTGACTGATCCATCGGTCGGCGTGACCTTCAATGAAGATGATCAATTAGTCCCCAAAATATTAGCTTATCTCAAGCATCCGAATTCATTTGATGATCGCGATGCTAGACAACGTATCTTATATAATATTTCTTCTGATAAATTCGGTGACTCTATCATTAATTTTTATCATGGAGCACAAGAGTATTATGTTCGCGAGAAATTGTCGAATTCAACAATAGATCCAGAGGAGTATTCAAATGATTAAAATAACCATGTTTTCAACAGCTGATAAAGTAGCCGGTCAGGGAGTAGGTAGTGCATATACTGAACTGATCAATTTATTGAAAACTAGATTTAGTAAAGATTTTGATATTCGGATCAACAAATATTCACGTTCAGATCTGAGTCATTATCATACGATCAATCCTAGCTTTTATTTATCAACTTTTTCAAAAAAACGTGGCCGCAAAATTGGATATGTTCATTTTTTACCGGAAACACTTGAAGGCAGTATTAAACTTCCTAAGTTGTTTCGGAGTATTTTTTATAAGTATGTTATTAGTTTTTATAAACGGATGGACCAGATCGTAGTGGTCAATCCCACTTTTATCGATAAATTAGTTGCCCATGGTTTGGACAGAGACAAGATCAAATATATCCCTAACTTTGTGTCAACGGAAAACTTCTACGAAAAGTCCGCTGACGAGAAAAGAAAACTCCGCGAGAAATTGAATATTCCTGAAGATAAATTTGTCGTCTTCGGAGATGGCCAGGTTCAGGAGCGTAAGGGAATCGATGATTTTTATAAGTTAGCTCAAGCTAATCCTGAGATCCAGTTCATTTGGGCTGGTGGATTTTCGTTTGGTAAAATTACTGATGGTTATGACCGCTATAAATCAATGATCGATAATGCTCCCGATAATATGAAATTTACGGGGATTGTTGATAGAAATGATTTAGTGAACTACTATAACATTTGTGACATTTTTTTATTGCCTTCATATGATGAACTATTTCCAATGTCAGTTTTGGAAGCATTTAGCTGTGGGGCGCCGGTCTTGTTAAGAAACCTTGAACTTTATCAAGCAATAATTGATGGTTATTATCAACCGGCTGAAAATCGTCAGGAAATGGATGATTTCATTAAGAGGGCTAGTCAGAATAGAAATATCTTGTCAGACTATCAAGAGAAGTCACGCCAAGCATCTGGATACTATTCAGAGGATCATCTTAGTAAGATTTGGTATGAATTTTACAATGATCAATATAAAATCTATAAACAGGATGAATAATGAGTAGAAAAAATATTTTTGCACTATTCGTAATGCTGGGGCTCAGTGCTGGCATCTTTTGGTGGGAAGCTAGAAAAATAAATTTTGAATCTATGCTATCCACCTTCAAAAGTTTGAACTTTTTCTGGTTGGGCGTTGCCTTTTTATCAATCTTATTATCCTATGCAGTTGAAGCATGGGTATTACATACGTTGTTAAAAAAGAAAGAAGATCGTCGTTTTAATTGGTGGGAAATGTATCGGATCCCATTGATCCAAGCATTGTTTAATGCCATCACACCTTTTTCTTCTGGTGGACAACCAGCTCAGTTAGTTGGTTTGATGCAATCAAAAATTGATGGTGGTCGTGCAAGTTCCGTTCTTTTAATGAAGTTTGTTATTTATCAAGGGATGGTGCTGATCAACTTTGTGGTTGCGATGATCGTCAGTTTTGAAAATGTTGCGAAGCATTTTTCAGGCTTGTCCTTGATGATCCTCTTCGGATTAGTGATTCACGTTGTGACAATTTCATTTTTACTGATGATTATGTACTATTACAGTTTCACTAAGAAAATGGTCCAAGCTGTTTTGAAACCAATCTTATTTTTCTTAAAAGAAGAGAAACGTGAGCAGATTTTACAATCATCACTAAGAGGTATTGATAGTTTCTATAAAGAAAGTTTAGTATTAAAGCAGGAAAAGCAAAAAGTTATTAAAGCAGCAATTTTAACCTTCCTGCAATTACTTCTATACTATTTAGTTGTTTATTTTGTTTTACTATCATTGAATGTGCACCATATCAACTTATTAGATGTGGTAGTGATGCAGATCATGATTGTTATGATCACATCGATTTTCCCAGTGCCTGGTGGTACTGGTGGGGCGGAAGTTAGTTTTAAAGCCTTATTTAGTGGCTTTATTCCATCGGCTTCGGGATTAATTTTAGCTATGTTTTTATGGAGATTTATAACTTATTTCTTCGGAATGTTCTTAGGGGTTATTGGAATACTAAAAAAACCAAAGCTTAAAAAAATAAAGCATGATGCTAAAGCAAAATTATGGAGCGAAAACAAATGAAGCGTATTATTAAAAGCTTTTCAAATTTTTTAAATACTAGATTGGGTTTTGTGATCTTAGCCGTAGTACTTTACACAATAAAAACCGTCTACGCATATACCACTAAATTCAATTTGGGTGTCAAAGGATCACTCCAAACGTTTTTAATGGTGATTAATCCAATACCAGTAATGTTGTTACTGTTTGGTTTAGCCCTTTATATGAAGGGTAGAAAGTCATATATTTTTCTACTGATCATTGATTTCCTTGATTCAGTCTGGCTGTTCTCGAATATACTGTACTATCGTGAGTTCTCTGATTTCCTGACAATGATCTTGATCAAGGGTTCGGGTTCTGTATCGAACAACCTTGGTAAAAGTATCATGGGTATCGTTGAACCGACTGATTTCTTAGTTTTTCTAGATGTGTTAGTCCTAATACTGTTATTATCCTTTAGAGTCATCCGGATGGATGTTAAACGTCTTAAGTGGCGAATCCCAATTTTGGTCAGCTGTTTAGCTGCCTTATTGTTTGGGGCTAATTTGACATTAGCTGAAAGTGACCGTTCAGGTTTACTTACCAGAACTTTTGATAATAACTACATTGTTAAATATCTCGGTTTGAATGCCTTCAATGTCTATGATGTTGTTAAGACGACCAAGACTAGTGCAGTCAAGTCAAAGGCTAAGAGTTCAGATCTGGATTCAATCAAGAATTATATGAAAGCTAACTATGCGAAACCAAATGTTGAATATTCTGGTGTAGCTAAGGGTAAGAATGTCTTTATCATCCATTTGGAAAGTTTCCAGCAATATTTAATTGATTACAAATGGGATGGTCAAGAGGTCACGCCTAATTTGAATAAGATATACCACGAGAATAACACTTTAAGTTTCGATAACTTTTTCAACCAAGTTGGACAAGGTAAGACTGCCGATGCGGAATTGATGCTTGAGAACTCGTTGTTTGGTCTGCCTCAAGGTGCCGCTATGGTTACCGATGGGACAACTAATACTTTCCAGGCCGCTCCCGCTATCCTTGATCAACAAGGTTACACGACAGCGTCATTTCATGGGGATGTACCAAGTTTCTGGAACCGTGATAATACTTACAAATCATGGGGCTATGATTACTTCTTCAGTAATAACTACTATAAGCAGAAGAAGAGTTATAACATTGGTTATGGTATGAAGGATAAGATTTTCCTTCGTGATTCAGCTCAGTATATCCAACAGTTGCCACAACCGTTCTATGCTAAATTGATTACTGTTACTAACCATTACCCATATACTTTGGATAAGAAGAACCAAAGTATTTCTAAGACTGACACTGGCGACAGTACCGTTGATGGATATGTCCAAACTGCTAAGTATCTGGACCAATCCATCGGTGAATTTATGGATTGGTTGAAGGCTACTGGTCTAGATAAGACAAGTATGGTTGTCTTCTATGGTGATCATTACGGAATTTCTGATAACCATAAGAAGGCAATGTCTAAGATAACTGGAATCAAGAATTTCAATGATTTTGATAACGCTCAGTATCAAAGAGTACCTTTCATGATCCACATGGATGGGCTTAAGGGTGGAATCAACCATACTTATGGCGGTGAGATCGATGTCTTACCAACACTATTGAACTTATTAGGTGTCGATGATAGCAATAAGATTCAATTTGGTAGTGATTTACTATCTCCAGAGCACTCGCAATTAGTTGCCTTTAGGAATGGTAACTTCGTATCTCCAGATGTAACTAAGGTCGGGAGTACTTATTACAATACTAAGACAGGTAAAGTGGATAAGAAGATATCTTCAGCTGAGAAGTCTAAGCTATCCAATAAAGTAACGACGGAACTATCGTTATCCGATCGTGTGATCAATGGAGACTTACTGAGGTTCTATAACCCAACTGACTTCACCAAGGTCGATAAGAAGGATTATAGCTATAAGAAGTCTACGGCACTGAAGAAACTCAAGAAAGCCCGGACAAAGAACGGGACAAGTATCCTTGCGCAAAATGATAACAAGTCCTTGATGGACCTCTATCAAACAGATGCGCCTGAACTTAAATAGAATAACTGCGAAGGTATCCCAACTAGGGATGCCTTTTTTTGTAGCTATAATTAGAAACTTAATAGGCATATCGCTGACAAAAAGTTCTGGGATATGATACATTAATGGACGTCAAAGAATCAGTTCATGATCATCGATTCAAGATGGTAGAAGTGTTTTTGAAATCAAATTACAAAAAATTTGAAAAAACACTTGCATGTGGCTGGCTGAATTGGTAAAGTATTATTTGTTGTCACGGAGAGCGCAACGGAGTCAAGGC
>NZ_AZFA01000039.1 GCF_001434295.1 Companilactobacillus versmoldensis DSM 14857 = KCTC 3814
GACTTAGAGCCAATCTTTTTTCGAAATACTCATGCTGCTGTTGAGAATTCGTGACTTGGTGGTTGGCGAAAGAGTTATCTTTCAACAACGGACTTATTCTGAAACTTTTGCGTCCGCCTTCTCAACAGCTGCCCCTGCCAAGGCACTAATATAATTGACTGGTTTATCAAAGTTAGGTTGGAACAAGAAATCAACCATTGATAACTCATCGATTGTCATTTTCTTTTGAATTGCAACGGATAATAAATTGGCTGATTGGGAGATGTCATACATACTCGTCAACGCTCCACCCAATATGATCCGTGTTTCGGGGTCCCAAACTAAATTCATTAAAACAGGTGTCGTTGATAACATAAATTCGGGACGATAATTATCCTCATAAGTTACTGTATCAACTTTTTTACCCAAAGCTTTTGCGTGTCCAGCGGTTAAACCACTAGCCGCATATGAGCGGTCAAACAATTCCACGGCTGAACTGGCCTGTGTTCCTAGATACTTCATTGTATCTTTTTCAATATTTTTCGCAACTAAAATTCCTTGGCGAACAGCGTTAGTTGCTAAAGGAATATATTGATTATCACCTGTTGGATTGTAATGAACTGAGGCTGCATCTCCCGCTGAGAATACATCAGGCTTTGATGTATGCATATATTCATCAACGATCAAAGCACCATTTGGCAAAGTCTCGAACTCATCTTTGAACATATCAGTATTAGGACGGAAACCGATGCAAGCTACCGCGATATCAGCTGTGTAAGAATTTTTGTCAGTTTTAACTGTCACTGTGCCATCAGGATTATCGATAAAGGATTCGACTTTTTCCCCCAATCCTAGGGTAACTCCATTGTCGGTATAATCTTTTTCAGCAACTTTAGACATATTCAAATCAAAATTCTTAGCTAAAAGATCTGGTAAGGCATCAATCAAGGTAGTTTTCTTACCTAAATGAGCATAACCTTCAGCCAATTCTGCTCCGATATAACCAGCACCGATGACGATAGCACTATTGATCTCACAAGCATTTTGACGAAGCTCATTTGCATTGGTCCAATTTTTGCACAAGTGAACTCGGTCTGAATGAATGCCAGGAATGTTTGGGATAACTGGTGATGAACCAGTTGTTAATACAATTTTGTCATAAGATTGTGAAAAAGTTTCATCTGAGTCAAGATTTTTTACTTCAATTGTTTTATTTTCAAAATCAATACTTGTCACATCATGTTTCATATACATATTGGCACCAGATTTAGCTAAATCATCTGGACTTGCATAAAACATTTTATTAGGATCTGACACCCTATCACTCACCCAGAGTGCGATTCCACAGGATAGGAACGATAAATTGTCGTTACGTTCAAAAACATCTACTTCCCAGTCGGGATGTGCTTTCAAGATATTCATTGCTGCAAAAGTACCAGCATGTGTACAACCAATGATACTAACTTTCATAATATTACCTTCCCATCTTTGTGATTAATTGAACTATTATTATATATATCATAATATATCTTATTTATCCTTTTGACAATATATTATTGGCATACATCAAGATACATTTTTCTTATATAAAAATTCTTATCAAAATTGAATAAAAGTTACCATATTATGGTCCTATACTGTATTTGTGATAAGGAAAACGGAATGAATTTTTTGAAGACTCCCCCATTATTTAACCCATAAATCACGTGGTATCCATCCTCTTTACCACTTAAATAAATGGATGATGTCCCCCCTCAAACATAATTTGGGTTCTACCAGTTTCATTCCTAATGATTAAAATCTAAAAAATTTTAAGTCTGTTTGTTTCAATTGGGCTGATTCAAACAGACTTTACATAATAATAAAATCCCTCTTTTTGACAAGATATGGCTCTTCAAAAATCCGCTGCCTTATCATTCCACTGGCCTCAAATTATGTACGACATTATTCGCTAAAAATAAGTTTGCTTTCCTCGGGCAGACTTATTTTTTTGCGCTAAAATTCTTTTTCAAAAAATTAAAAAACCATTCATATTTGATGGAGTTTTTACAGTAATTAGACTAAGATATAGTTGATTGAGGATATGGGGTGAATACCGTTGGGATTAGTCAATGAATTATAAAATTTGTCATCATTATCAACCGTGGAACTTTAATTAAATCGTATTCTTAAGTTGATCAGGTCAAAAAACAATTCATTAAAATAGGTTTAGGCTTGTCTTACGAAAATTTAAGCGAAAGAAATGAGTTCCACCAATCTAGATTGTTGTGAACTCATTTTTTGTTCTTTAGACAACAAAAAAAGCCACCCGAAGGTGACTTTTTAATCTGCCAGTTGCAGGATTTGAACCTGTGACCGCCGGTTTACGATACCGATGCTCTACCAACTGAGCTAANACTGGCATAAATAATAGTTCAAAAGTGAACTATTAAATTCTATCAATTTGAGCCGATTTATTCAAGTTAGATTGCGTTGTCTTTAGTGATTTTTGTTACGCCACCCATGTAAGGTACTAATACATCAGGGATCGTAACTGAACCATCTTCATTTTGGTAGTTTTCCAAAATAGCAGCAACCACACGTCCGGCAGCAAGGCCTGAACCATTCAATGTATGAGCCAAATGAGTCTTACCATTTTCGTCACGGTAACGAATGTGAGCCCGACGAGCTTGGAAATCAAGACAGTTTGAACAACTTGAAACTTCACGATATTTTTCTTGTGCTGGTAGCCATACTTCAAGATCATAAGTCTTAGTTGATGAGAAACTAGCGTCACCACTTGATAGAACAATCACGTGATAAGCTAAGCCTAACTTTTGCAAAATGTTCTCTGCATTGTTAGTTAATTTTCCAAGTTCGTCAAATGAATCTTCTGGTTTAGTTACTTTGACCATTTCAACTTTATTGAATTGGTGCATTCTGATCAATCCACGAGTATCACGACCAGCACTACCTGCTTCAGATCTGAAACAAGGTGTTAAGGCCGTTACATATTTTGGCATATCCTTTTCATCGATGATCTTACCAGCAAAGTAGTTTGTAAGTGGTACTTCAGCTGTTGGAATCAATGTTAATGGATTCTCATCGACCATTACTGTATAAACATCTTCAGTAAACTTAGGGAACTGACTTGTTCCAAACATTGCTTCGTTATTAACTAAGTATGGCGGGATAACTTCTGTATAGCCTTCTTTTTGATGTTCATCAAGCATGAAACTATAGACGGCTCTTTCAAGTCTTGCACCCATTCCTAGATAATAAACGAAGCGACTACCAGAAACTTTAGCAGCTTGATCAAAATCTAAGATACCTAATTCTTCGCCGATATCCCAATGATGTCTTGGTTTGAAATCTTCTGTCGGAATTGTTCCCCACTTACGAATCTCTTTGTTAGTCGATTCATCAGGTCCAACTGGAACTGAATCATCAGGCCAGTTAGGAAGACGAACTAAAATATAGTTCATCTTATCTTCAACCTCTTGAAGTTTTGTATCTAGATCTTTGATCTCTGAACCAACTTGTTTCATATCAGCAATCTCTTGATCAGCATTTTCTTTGTTACGTTTCTTAGTAGCAATGCCTTGAGAAACTTTATTTCTTTTTTCTTTTAAAGTTTCAGTCTTGACCAAGAAGTCACGACGGTTTTGATCATAACCCAGCAACTCATCGATTTCTTCAGCTTTAATACCTCTGGCAGCTAATTTTTTCTTAGCCCAATCTGGATCATTTCTGATCATCTTGATATCTAGCATATCTGTTCTCCTTTGATTTTTAGCCAATAAAAAAACTGACCCATCCCTATAAAGGGACGAATCAGTTTCGCGGTACCACCCAGTTTCAGTGTAGACTTGTACACTGCTCTTGAGGGATATATCGGATCCACCGAACGGCATTACCCGTTAACCAAGATACTGGAATGAGAATTTAGCGATTCACACCGAACATCGCTTCTCTGGAAAATTCTATAATAGGCACCTTATTGGTTTTTAATATTCATCTATATATTAAATTAAATGATTGATTTTTTCAATCTTAATACTTATGTTTCTTGGCGGCTTCAATATCGATGTCTTCTAGTTTGATAAATTTAGTCTTATGTCTGACCTTATAATAGATCCAGCATAGGAATAATAAGATCAAGCCAGAATAGCTGACAAGTAGTTTGACCACATTAAAGTCGACCAAGGACCGGACATCTTGTCCAATGATGATAATGATACCGAGGACAATTGCTAAAATAGGACCGAATGGGAACCACTTAGCTTTGTATTTTAGATCATCAAGCTTGTAACCATGGAAGAGATAAGCTTTTCTGAACCGGTAATGTGAAAAAGCAATTCCTAACCAAGCAATGAATCCAGTTAGACCACTGGCTGCAACTAGTAATTGATAGAATTGATTACCATATAGACTAGTGAATAAAGCAATTGCTCCAACTACAGCTGTTAAGATCAACGAAAACAGTGGTACACCACGATTGTTAGTCCTTTGAAAGGCTGTTGGTGCCATACCCTGTTTACTCATTGACCAAAGCATTCTACTAGCAGCATAAAGTCCTGAATTTGCGGCTGAAATAACTGAGGTCAAAATAACCGCATTCATAATACCAGCTGCTAATGGGATACCAACTTTATTAAAGACAATCGTGAAGGGACTGATGGCAATGTCAGTAGCACCAGAACCTAGTAAATTAGGACTTGTGTACGGGATCAAAGCACCAATAACAGCAATCGATAGGATGTAGAATAATAAAATTCTCCAAAATACTTGTTTGATGGCCTTAGGGATACTCTTTTCTGGAGTAGCTGATTCACCGGCAGTAATACCGATCAACTCAGTCCCCTGAAACGAGAATCCAGCAACAACGAACACGCTCAAGACGGCTGGTACACCACCAACAAAAGGAGCCTTCTTATAAGTGAAATTAGTCAGTCCAACAAAATGTTGATTGCCTAAAACTCCTAAGATACTCATCACACCAACAATCAAGAAGACAATTACCGCCGTTACTTTGATGGATGAAAGCCAATACTCGGTTTCACCAAAGGAACCGACGGAAACAATATTGATTACAAACAGGACTACTAAGAAGGTCAAACTGATCTTCCATGAATCCCAACTCGGGAACCAATACTTAATAACGATCGAGATCGTTGATAGATCGACCGCGAGGGTTATCGCCCAGTTGAACCAATAATTCCAACCTAAGGCAAAGCCCAAAGCTGGATCGATAAATTTTGTTGAATATGTTGCAAATGAACCTGAGACTGGCATGTAAGTCGCCATCTCACCTAAACTGGTCATTAAGAAATAAACCATGATACCAATTGCCACATAGGCAATTAAGGCACCTCCTGGCCCAGCCGTCGAAATCGATGATCCACTAGCAACAAATAATCCAGTTCCGATCGAACCGCCTAGCGCGATCATCGACAAATGACGTGTCTTGAGCGACCGGTTTACATCTGTATTTTCCATTTCTATTCCCCTATCTATTTTAGATACAAAAAAAACCTTATTATCAGAAATACCACTGATAATAAGGATTGTATTGTTATCCAAATGATCAATAGCTCAACGCACCAATGTGCGACAGTCCGTTACTTATTGAGTAACGACCCAATCGTTTCGCTGTAGGGACGAAACGATTTCGGCATTGATTCCTTTCATGATCCTTCATAGCAACCTACTTGCTCCAAATCATTACTCTTAATTAATGCGCCTCTATCTGCATGTAAGACATTATAAAGAAAACTTCTATTTGTCGCAAGTACTGGCAGCAATTAATGTTACAATTATTTTTATAAGCAAAACGCATCCGGGGGTGATTTTTCTATGCTCGAGACGGTTTTTCTTGGCAAACAGGATGTTGAAAAATATCAAATGTTGACAGTCATCAAGTCACTACCAAAGGCCGAAATCAATCTTAGCGCCATTGGTAATGGACTTGGTTTCACATATCAAAAAACATACAATATTTTTCAGGCATTACTGGACGATATTTTTGACCTCGATCCTGAGATCAGCAATAGATCGTCAAAAATCGAATCGATCAATTTCGATAGAATCGCAATAGATAGCTATCGGCTATTCTTATTTAAGAATTCTATTGTTTTTCAAGCATTTGATTATGGCTTCACCAACGCCAATCCAACTTTTGAGAATTTCAGTAATTCTCATTTTACTAGTAAATCTACGCTCAACAGACGGATGACCAATTTCCGCAAAATGCTGAAGAATTTTGGTCTGAAAATTTCTAATGCAACCTTAGAATTAAAGGGTGACGAGAAAAACATCCGTTGGTTGGCTTATTTCATCTACTGGTATACTTTTCACGGCCTTGAATGGCCATTCAAATTGATTCAACAAGATACCATTGAAAAAATGGCCGATCGTGATGATAATCCAGTCGCTAAACTGCAATTGGAGGCTCTTTTAGGTATCTCTAGGGTCAGATTGATCAAACATCATTACTTAGAAGATATGAGTGGATTTGATGAACTTTTCCCTCAACATAAATTAGGAAAAGATTTGATCACGCGTGCTGATTATTCGTTGATTCCAATGGACAAATTAGACAATGAGAATAAATATATCAATACTTTGAAAGATTTCTGTTTTCAACCTTCTCACTTCTTAGTACCAGAGAGTCCGGATTTGACTGATCAGATCAATCCAAAAATTTATGGCTTGGCTTATAAATTTATCAACTTCATGAAGAACAAATATCAAAGCAAATTCGAGATTACCTCTGATCCCAAGGCTATCAAATATTTAGCGGATGACATCGTTCGTGATATTGGTTTTTACTATATTATCGCTCATGATGCCCAGATCAAATTAGGTTCCTATACTCGTGATCCATCAGAATACAATACTTTATCATCAACCTATGAGAGCATCTACAATTTCTTTGCTAATGTAGATCCCAATGAATATGGTCCAATCCGCAATTCAGTTGAGAGCATCGCTCACGATCTCTACAAGGTTATGATAAATTACATCCGTGGTGTCAGTGATGAGGACATTTTACACATCAAAGTTTTGACCGATGTCGGCAACCAGGTCGAAGGTCTTTTGATGAATACTTTGAGTTCGATGGAATTTATCGCAGTCCAGCCAAGTAATGTTTACAAAAATGTCGATATCTTGATAACTACACTCGATGCCTTTCCTGATGCTGAGGGGCGTGATCGTTATCCAGATGATTTGATCGTTATCCCGTGGAACCAAACAGCTTTACGGTCAGATTATATGTACTTATTGGTACGGCTCTATCATATCTATACTGATAAGTTGCAACGTAATCACGAAAAAGGTTCGCGCATCGAATACTAAATTTTAATTTTAGGCTCTAAGTCAAATCG
>NZ_AZFA01000004.1 GCF_001434295.1 Companilactobacillus versmoldensis DSM 14857 = KCTC 3814
AAGCTCGGTACTTTAGTACCGCTGTAGTTCACTAAAGCTTTAAATTCCATGCCGGTATAGTGGTGCCTTTATACTGTTTCTTGATATTCTTAGCATTGGCTTCAGATTGGTATGCTTTCACTACTTTCTTGTAAGTAGGATTATCTTTATTTTTCTTGTCTGTTGCGATCACATTGATCCAAGGTTTTGACTTCTTAGTTACCTTTTCTTTATAGATTACTTCATCTTCTGGCAAGTTGGCACTAGCAGCGATTGTATTATTGACCACTGCAGCTGATGCATCATCTAAGGAATGAGCCGTTTGAGCTGCATCTAGTGGTGTGATAGTGATCTTCTTATTATATTTGGTAATATCTTTGACAGTCGGTAAAGCAGTCTTCTTTAATTCGATCAGACCAGCTGATTCTAACAATTCCAAGGCCCGCCCTTCATTGGTTGCATCGTTAGGAAGGGTCACCTTATCACCAGATTTCAGTTCATCGATTGATTTTAATTTAGTCGAATAAACTCTTAATGGTGCAATAAACGTTGTTCCAATCGAAACTAAATTAGTATTGTGAGCTTTGTTCCAATTATTCATGAAATAAATATGTTGGAAAGAATTGATATCCAACTCTCCTTGAGCAAGTGACTGATTAGGTTGATTGAAATCATTGAATTCGACCAGTTTCAGATTGATACCTTGTTTCTTTAGCTTTTGTTTAATAGGTTTCCAGATTGGATCATCAGAAGTCATGATCCCAATCTTGACCGTCTTTTCTGATGAGTTATTGCCACAACCAACTAAAACGAAAATAGAAAAAATGGCGACTGCCACTAAAATAAAACCACGTAACTTTTTCATGATATTCCTCCCTATTATCTAAATTTAAAACTAAAAAAGCCGCTCCTAAAGCAAATTTGATTGCTTTTAGAAGCGGCTTTACCCGCGGTACCATTCTAATTCTGGATAAACTTACACTTATCCACTTATCAACGTACGAAATATATACGCGTGTACTTTAATGGGTACCAACCATTGCAACCTTATCCTTTCGGACTCAGCGCACCAATTACAGGTCATTTTCAACGAATATTTCAATCCTTCTCTCAGCATATGAAGGCTTTCTGTCTATCGATATTCGCTTACTTCCCCTGATCACCTTGTTTGGTAATTAGTTTTAACTTTTATGATGGCTCAAATAATAAAGCCTAAAAACAAGCTTGTCAAGCAATTTATTAGTAAAATTCTTTTTTGATTAAATATTTCTAATGATGGAAAATAAGTTAAATTTGCTTTATAACAAGCTTTTTCCAGCGTTATAGCGGTTTGAAAATTAAAGTATTTTTCTCCCATATTTTTCTCAAAAACTGGTATGATGAACCTGTAATATAAATTGATTCTTGATACCTTAGGAGGTAACTAGATGAGTAAAAAATTCATCCAATTTTTTCTCAATCATTTTCGATCAATCAATTCTCCACTATCGGCGGTTTATATTTCACATCAGATTACTATTATCAAGAATGCTCAACCAACTTTTAAAAAGGAGCCTCCCTGAAACATTTATCATAAATTAAGCAATTTTAATTAATAAAAATTTTTTCCAGAGCCTGCCACGATGTTGGTGGGCTCTTTTGATACAAAAAAAACTTCAAACGAGTTTTTCTCGCTTGAAGTTATTTCATGATTCATATTTTATTGTAGATTAGCCCACTACTTCAACAGATGCTGTTGTAACACCGTATGAAGGGATACTTGCGTTAGGCATAGCAACGTCTAATTGGTTAGGGTTGCTGTTAGCAAATGTTCCTGTATCATTAACAGTTCTATACATTACAGTACCGTCTGATAGAGTAATCTTAAGTTGTGTTCCCTTAGGGAAGACAGATAAGTTAGCGGCAACACCAGAATAACCCATGTTTGAACCTAATACAGCTGGATCATAGAAACTGATCTTATATTGACCAGCTGACTGTGTTGAAGCTGATGATTGAGTGTTTTGTGTAGCTGTTTGTGTTGCAGCTTGTGTATTTTGTTGTTGTGTTGCTTGGGCTTGTTGTTGTGAAGCCTGTGCTTGTTGCTGTTGTGCTTGGGCTTGTTGTGCTTGTTTTTGTGCTTGGGCTTGTTGTTCTTGTTGAGCCTGTGCTTGTTGTTCTTGTTGAGCCTGTGCTTGTTGTTGTGAAGCTTGGGCTTGTTCTTGTTGTGCTTGTGTATTTTGTTGTTGTGTTGCTGTTGTATTTTGTGCAGCAGCGTTAGATGTAGGCAATGTGATTGTCTCACCAGGGAAGATCAAATCGAATCCGCCAACTTGGCGACCGTTTGCTTGTTCCAAGGCTGCAACTGAAACACCGTTTGCTTCAGCAATGCTCTTGTATGAGTCACCGGCAACAACAGATACATGACTGCTATCCAATGTTGTGGCAGCTTGAGAAGTACTTGTCTTAATTCCGAAGGCTGTTAAAGCCATGGCACTTACAAATGCTAGTGATAATACTTTTTTCATAAATTTAATACATCCTTACTTTTTAAAAGTTTAGCTCTTATCGCTATGTGAAGTACTATAACAGGTTAATGTTACATAACCACTCCATGAAAATTACATTTTCAGCTTTTTATGTAACCTCGGTAATATTATCGTAATATTTTTATATAAATAGTTAATTAAAGCCCAACTAGTCAACCATCATCAAAATTGCTCGGTCTCTGAAAAAGATGGTATATTTAATAATATGAATAAAAAAAGTTTGAAAAATTTCGAAAAAGTTCTTTTAATGCTGGTTTCTCTTGAATTGATTGCCCTGAGTATCAATCTTTTCTTTGAACCAAGTAATGTTGCTGCAGGTGGTGCCACCGGTGTCGCTATCCTATTATTTGAAGGATTCAACATTCCCACCTATTGGTCAGTCTTTTCTATTAACATAGTAATGTTGATTGTTTCTTACTTCTTTTTAGAAAAAATTACTACCATAAAACTGACTTTTGGAAGTTTTGTCCTACCACTATTACTTTTTATCACTCCCGTCGTCGATTTAGTGTCCCAAATCTTTCTATCAATAGTAATAGGAAGTATTATCTTCGGAATCGGGCTAGCAATCCTCTATACTTTGAATATGTCCAGTGGCGGGACAACAGTTCCACCACTGATCCTCCACAAAAATTTCGGCATCGAACGATACATCAGCCTGTTCATAATCGACGGGATTGTTTGTATTGGAAATATCTTTGTGACCGGCTGGCTTTCTTTTGGTTTAGCGGTACTGTCAATTGCTATTTCTAGTGTCGTTATTAAAATCTGTACTATTATAGAAGACAAATATTTAAACTTTTAAAAAAATCCTCAGTTTGATGTGAAATCAACTGAGGATTTTCCAAAATCTACTATATAAAGGTAAGACTGTTGCGAAATATTAATTTACGGTATAATATAAGTATTCCGGGGAACTTCCCGGTTATCAAAGAATATCTGGGGATGTTCTGGATTCGACATGTGTAATAGCGTGTGGGCTGCACTTCGTTTATATGTTTCGTAAAAACATTCAGTTTATTATAACTGCAAAAAATAATAATTCATACGCATTAGCTGCTTAATAACAGTCTAGGCGTGATCCAACCTGACTTCGCCCAAGGGTCAGAATTGGGGCTCAAATTAATTGGGCTACGTTTAGCTATCACTTCTGAATAGTTAAAAAGAGATTTATCAGAATAGTCATTATGGTTTGCCTGGTTGTGCGGCGCTCATGATGGCGAAACTTCAAATAGCATAACTATGAGTGTAGAAGCTTACATAGCATTATGCCTGGACAGGGGTTCGATTCCCCTCATCTCCATAAAATAAGGCGAGTATGATCGAGATTTAAAATCTTGATTGTACTCGCCTTTTTATTTTCATAATTTTATTGAAAAGTATTAATTTACCTAGCAACTTTTCTGTAAGTAACATTTTTTATTGTCGATGATAAAAAAACATCCCCAATACAAATGGGAATGTTTATTCTTGTCATCAAAAATATAACCAATCAAAATTAGAATCTTAATCTTTACCATCATGTGTGGTGGCACCATTATCATTGTCCAAATCTACTAAGACTTCTGTCCCATCGGTTATCGCAGCCATTGCTTCTTTAATTGAAACTTTTTCTGGATTCTGAGTTTCAGAATGTTTTAACTTGATGGTTGCCAAACGGCCAGTAAATTGGTGCTTGGAAGTCACTGTTAATTTCAATACACCGTTTTCGATTTTCTTACGCAGAATTCTGGCACCTTTAACGGTTCTAATGCTTCTGATACTGTGTCCTTTCAAATCAATTCTCATATCAAATGACTTGATACCGCGTTTCTTCAAGTTTGTTAATCCAAGCTGAACAGTGTCACCTTGATCCTTTATCTGAATAGTTTCAACATCACGTTTCTTCTTAGATAACTCTGATTGACTCAAGAAAGCAGAGTTATCGAAGACTTTACTATCGACCATATGTGGAGCGTTCGGTACTTGTAAGGCATTCAATACTAGAGCGGTAATATCAGAATTACTGCCCCCATGCAGGCGACGTCCGCTATCGACCGTTTCCCCACCCATGGCAATAAAGATATTTCGATTGGGATTATTATTGGCACCATGGTTCATTCCTGCACCGCCGTGATCAGAATTTGCAATCACCAAAGTATCGTGGATATGACCAGTGGCTTCTAGTTTATCCATTACTTTTTTAAACAGTTGATCGTATTGATAATATTGTTTCCAATAATTATTGTTATACCAACCTTTTGTATGTCCAGTATGGTCCATGAAATCACTTTGCATATAGACCATAGACGTATTTTTAAAATCATCTGTCCCAATGTAATCAGCTACGTCATCGAATGATTTCAATGACTCAGATTGTTTGGTTTTAACTGCAGCATCGGGTTCAACAATACCATTAACGATTGCTCCCCACTCAGCAAACGCTGCCGTTTGTTGAGTCGGATTGTTTTTTTGTAAAACCTTAAAAACAGAGGGGAATAACGGATCACCTTTTCCAAAATCAGCAAAATACTGTTGTCCCATGGTTGCATTAGTCCCGCGATATTCCTGAGGTAAAGTTGCCCATGGTCGACCATGTAACATCGAAATATAGTTCTGGGCTGAAATTGCTGGCTTAACAGATTTTGCTGTTGTGCTCATAGCAAATTGTTTATTGAACAAGTCCATCGTATATTTGTTTTGACGTTTTTTCATTAAATATGGATTTTTAGTCCAGATAGGCACCCCAATCCCCATATCATAAAAAATTCCATTTGGATCCCATGGATCACCACCACCATCAGTTGTTAATACGATGACATGCTTATATGGTTTAATTTCAGCTTTAACATCTACAATTAAAGGTGATCCTAGTTGGATTTCACCTGATTGACCGATTTGTTCAAAATGAATATCTGCTTGGCCGGTGGCATTCTCTTTTGCGCGTAAATTGATCCGTCCCAAACTAGTCTTTGCGTAATAAATGAAATCAGCATTTGATAGTTTGGCAGATGATGTGATTCTTATCCTTCCGTCGGAAACTTTTTCAATCGTAGTTTTGTCGTTCCCCAGTTTACGTTCTGAATCAATATACTCAAACTGATTTGGATTATAAACAACGTCAATGGATAATTTTTGGGAATTATCAGCTTTTAATTGTCGAGCATGAACATTCAATCCGTATGTTGCTCCTGCAGCGATTTGCTTAGGACCAACCAACTGCGTCTCCATCGTTTGCTCAACGTGGTCAGATTTGTGCTGGTCATTATGAGCACTTTGACTTAATTGTAAAATTTGGTCTGCGTTCAAGGCTTGAGAATATAATCGAGCTGATTTTATTTTACCTTTCATTTCTGACTGAACATGTGAACCAGGTAAAGCATCCCCACCTAAAACAAGGTCCTTAGTATTTTCGGCAAATTTCAAGTCACCGTTCATTTTTACGGATTGAACAAGTTTGCCATCCAAATATAGATTAGCTGTTTTATTCTTATCAATAACCCCAACTGCATGAACCCATTGTCCAGTTTTTAACTTACCAGAAGGCTTTTTATAATTTTGACTATCATGTGCAAAAAAGATCACCTCACCATGTTGAACACCGAGACCAAAGCCACCATATTGTTGACTAGAAAAAATTTCGTGCTCGTTATCGACGTCCATATTTGGATCGTATTTAAAATATGCCTCGATTGTTAGTTCTTTCTTTATCTGATCTTGTTGACTATCTGACAATACTGTATAGAAAGCCGATTTACCATCGAGATTTAAGACATCACCATTCATCTCGTCATCGGTTGTGATAGCAGGCTTCCCCGTTGGATTCCATTGATTCTGACTTTTTGAGTCTGTTAGTTTATTATTTTTAATACCTAGATTGATAAAAGCTGTCTGTGAAATATTAGTAGTATCTTCTGATGTTTGAACAGACTTCGAGGACAAATCCTGTGAAGACGAATTAAAGTTAGTAAGAGTTTGTTCAGTTGCTTTAGATTCAGGCGTTACTGCGGCAATGGCCGGAGTTACCGTCGTCGTTAAGGTTGCTGTACAAAGTAATATAGTCGTTAAAATACGAGGCTTCATTAAAATTATCACTCCAAAATTTTATTACAAATCATTTGAACAGTACGTAATTGATTTATATTTACGCAAGTTTCAATAGCTGTTAAATCTTTAAACAAAGCTAATTAGCATTGGTCAATCTTTTAGGATCATTAAATTTAATTTTTATAATACAATTTCTAACTTTTACATTCATTTAAATTATCCAAATGTGAATCAGACTTGAAAATTTTCTCGGACAGATTATTGATCTAATAAAAAAGGCATCAAAACAATCCCCCTGCAACTTACAATATGGTTTCAATCTTGAATGACATCAATATCCATAGACTTAATCTGTTTACTCACATAGTTTGGACAATTTGAATTTTGCATATTCCCCCCTAAATTCTTCAATAATTTAAATTTATCATCGTGACAATCGAATTAAAAATTTAAATTTTAGTGAAATATATAAATTAAAAAAATAAGTTTCTTTTTAACAACAAAATTTAAAATATGGGAATTATTAAATCCGTGTGCTTTATATAATGAAAGCGTCTAACATAAATAAAATGTAAAATAACAAAACCGTTGATAGTGATTATTCAGAAATATAATATTTATAAAGTATATAAACATACAATGTTTAGTTATATGAAAAGACGTTTTTTGAAATAATTATTGTAGCTAAAGACTTCGGAATTTTTGGTTATAACATTGGTTATAAACGTCTATATGAATAAATTTATTAAAGTTGGATCTTAAATATATAGCACAACGAATTAAATTTAAGACATAAAAAACGTCACCTAATAATATTAGGTGACGTTTCTCTGTAGATATTTAACGTTCATATCAAGTACAAAACAGGCAAGCCTACAATTCGTCATAGTAACTAAAGCTTACTATTACAAAAATTAATCTAAGGAAAATTCCTGACTTTAACGGGCATCAATCATCAATATTTCTAATCGTCCATCCAAAAGCTTTGCAATATGAGTTTTCGACTGACCTTTATCCATCATAAAGTTAATAGATTAATTTTGATTGATTAATTTGAAAATTTTTACTATTAAGAAACGAGTTAGCTTAAAAATATTCCATAAAAAAACGATCACTTGTTGATTATTACAAGTGATTGTTTAGAATATCATCAAAGTTTTTCAATGTCTTCGACATCCAACTCAACTTGACCATGAGAAGTTTTAGCCCACGAGTTATTTTTCTTCAATAAATTCTTGAAAGAAATATAAGGAACAAATGAAAGTAATATATTGTATGCCATACATTCAATTATAGTAATAATGTGAGAAAATTTAAAATTATCTTTTGTAATTTTAAGATATTTCTTAAGGACAATTAGCCAAACCATAATTGATAATATAGCAATTGTTGACAATATAAAAATAGTACTGATTAAATGACCAGTCAGCGCATTATGTAATTGTACTAGTAGAGTAACTATATTTGCAATATTTAAAAGCATACTACAAAACGGCAAAATCAATAAGAGCACAAGATCAAATTTAACTGCTGGTGTTATCAATCGATTGATCATTATTTCTTTACCATATTTAAACAAACATTGCATCGAACCTTGACACCATCTTACTCTTTGAACAATAAGAGGTTTAAGTGATGGTACAGCTTCTTGATATACTGTAGCGGATGGTAAAAAAAGTGCTCGATGATTTTTAAAAAGGCCTCGAAGAGTAAATTCTAAATCCTCCAAAAGTGACTTTCCCCATTTAACATCTTCAGCCATTTTTAGAGTTACAAATTGCCCGTTACCGCTAGCAATTGCTTGACCAATAATATTTCTACACTCTTGCATAAATGCATTGTTGCCCATGAATTCTAAGTCCTGCATTTTTGAAAGCCAATTTTGTTTCTTATTGAACATACCAACGGAACACTGAACCATGCTAATATTATTTTTTTCAAATGTTCCGATAATATCATTAATATCATTGTGACTAATGAAACCATCAGCATCAATAATACCAATAATAATTTGTTTCTCAGATAAAGTATGCGGTAATTTTGAAATATAGTTTATTCCAAAATTTAGTACGTCACCTTTACCAGTTTGAGCATTTGGTTTTTTACGATTTAAAATATGAATTTTAGTTCGTTGATAAATTTTCAGTGTGTTCGCATACTTGTTCAACTCTTTTAAAGTTTGATCATCAGAGTCATCATCGATTAAAACAATATTGGGAATAATAGTTTCATCAACTTTGTCCAATTCATCATTTAACTTTGATATATACCTTGAAACTGTTTTTTCTTCGTTTAATAATGGCATCATTATAAATAGCTCATATATTAAATTCCCTTTTTTTATCGGCAAATTCTTTGTTTTTTTGAAACAAAAAAATAAAAACCACAAAATATACAATACAAATGCCACTAAAGATATTTTTAAACAGGCGTTAATAAACATATCTATAATAGTTCCCCCCTAAGATTAGATATATACCATGATTATGGTACGTTCAAGATTATACAGATATTTTGAAAATATACTATTCACGAAAGTGAAAACATGTATCAAATTTTCTGAAATCAATTCTGCTCCAAGGATTACGGGAAACATTATTTATTTTATTTTATTTTTAACAAAAAATATCATCAGTATTTTTTACATTAATCAATGCATACATATTTAATCTTATTATCTTGAGTAAACTTTACAAGCCAGTACAGATTTCTCTGTATTTACCAAAGGTTTTCCTCAAAGAAACTTCATTCTTTCGTTACTCACAAAAATAAACTATTAAGATTTTAAATTAGAAACACTAGGATGAGGGTTCCCAACATCTTGACCAGTTAAATTTTCTATGTCAATGTCACACTTGGAAAAAATTCTAGAATTTTGGGTCAACATAAAATAATTAAACCTATAAATCAAACTCTGCGAGCTTACGCCATTCTTAATCCAATGTTATTTTAAAATAATTATTACCTTAGTTATTACACTAAAAGTCCCCGATAAGAATCCAATCAAAAAGTCTGTTTTTATTGGATATTTATCGGGGACTTTAAATAATTTTTATTATTAAAATTTCAATATTGCTTCAAAGCACTGTCAGAAACTTATCTAAGCACATTAAAATTATTTACTAGCATAAACTTTTACACCACCAAGAATTCCAGATCTAGCAACTTCGTTGCCATCTTTCGTTTGCATTTGCATGTATGGATCTTCATCCAAGTTTTCAGCAGTAGAGAACATTTTGATTCGTTTATAAATTGGTGTTGCATATGCTTTCAGAGCACTTTTACTCATATATGCTACATCATCGGACACAATAACCTCAGCGGTGTTTGTATCTTTATCATAGTTGAACATTACATCGGGATATTGATTTTGCAAGTACGCGTTTATGTCAGCTTCAAATGATTGTACCTTTTCATCTTCCTTCGATGCTTTCGAACTTTTTTTATTCCCTTTGGTCTGTTTGTTATTAACCGTAGATGTGCCGGAATTTGACGATTGATTGTCCTTTTCAGAACTATCTGTATCTTTGGCAGTAGTATTTTTTTTAGGCTTTACATAGTTTGGATTCGTAATAGTAATATCGTCAGTATCACTATCCTCTAGACCCTTTTTATGTGCAAATATTGAATATTCAACTTTTTTCTTTTTATCTGATCCTTGGAGAGTGAATGACCACTTGCCATCATTTCCAGTTGAAATGGATTTGATTTTATTATAGTCAGCATCGTCTAGCTCGACCGTTCCATTTTTTATAGCATGACCAGTAATTGTGGCTTGATCATTGTTGTCTTGTTTCTTTTTAATATCACCAAATTCATCTGCACCATCTATCGACAACTTTGCATAGGCTGAATCTGGAATGTCCCCAATCGACACGTGCATATCTTTGGATGAATTGGGACCATTTATCGCCTTTAATTTAAAATCGGTGTCAGATTCAAGACCAGAAAAATAAAACTTTCCTTGATTATTTGAATAAGTCTGTTTTTTTACGTCATCAACACCATCAGACTCGTTTAATTTTACTAAGATATTGGGTGTAGTGACTCCTCTTAAAGTTCCAGTAGTGTGTGTCCCCTGAATTTTGACTGTATTATTTGGAATCATAATAGTTGGTACTGGATGAACTATACTATCAGCCATCACATAGACACCTGATAATGATAATGGAACAAGGATGATTGCTGTACCGATTGAAATAAGCAACATTAATTTTGATTTTTCATTATTGTTTTTCCAGTTTTTCCATGATTTTCGTAAAAAAAGTATCACCCCAATAATTACTATCAACAAAAGTAACAAAATAAAAACATTAGTAAACATTATTACTCCCCCTCTAATTCTTCATTGCATTCATAAAATGCAATTCCTAATTCTACAGGTTGTTAATTATTTTGTTAAATAGCGTTTAAGTGAACTTATCAATAAAAGTAACAATCATTTACTATGAAACCGCATAACATAATTCACATATCGTCTAATAAAAAAAATGACCTATTAAAAAATAGGTCACTATAAAATAGTATTTATTCAAATCACCAAAAAACACAAATCACTTAAAGATCCGTACACCAAATGATGGCTCAAAACTTGAGCTTATCGTATCGATTTTTACATTGGTACCTGGTCTCAAAGCATTTAAGTACTGATCGTTACCAAGGTAAAGAGCAACGTGGTAACTAGCTCCTTCGGGGCCCCAGAAAACTAGGTCTCCTGGTTGGAGGTCAGAAATAGCTACTTTTGTTCCGGCTGTTTCCTGTGGTACTGTCCAAGATCCAATATTTTGTCCAGTGGCGCTTCTGAAAATATATTGCATCAATCCTGAACAATCGTAACTGTCTGGTCCCTTGGCGTTCCAAACGTAAGGCTTACCTAATTGGTCTTTAGCCACATTTATCACGTCAGAGATCACTTGATCTTTTGACTTACCATTCAACTGAACAGTTGGACGGGTTGTTGAAATAGTAGAAACGGTTGAAGATGGTACCCAACCACCATTACTGATCTCATACCAAACTTCTCCACCTGCTTGAACAGTAGAGTCTACTTCGGCTATTGCACCAGTGTATAACCATTTGCTTGTAGCTGAACTGTAGTTGCTGTCTGAATAGACTGGACTATCGGCAGTAATTTTTAGAGCAGCAAAATTTGGATCCCAAACTTTGGCAGCCGATTCATCCAAACTAGTATTAGTGACCTTAGTATATTGTCCTGAGACCCATTGATCATTACCTATTTGATACCAGGCATCACCGTTACTATCGATGACCTTTTGAAGAAATTTCCACTGAGTCCCATTAGTAAGTTTAGTTCCCGTTGCCGCCTTATTCGGACCGTATCCTTGATATAAATCAATCCCATTTGTGGGTGCATAACTGATCTCAAGTGTTCCAGAGTTTTTTACAACTGTATCACTTGATGAATTATTATCCGAAAATTGTACGTCATCTGTTTTAACATATTCGTCAGTAGAAACACGGTAGGCAGTTCCCACATTGTTAAGACTTGATTTGCCATCGGTGTACCAAGCAGTATTTGCTGCTAAAGAACGATTTTTTACTAAATCCCCTTTACTGTTATAAAGTCGTGCTTGTCTAAGAGTAGTAACAGTGCCTTCGTTCGAATCAGCCTTTACTTGATTAGTGTTAAAGGCAATCCCACCAATAAAACTGGCACTAATTAACAAACTTGTAATAATTTTTTTCTTCATATTTTTCCTCTACATAATAAATATTACATATATTATATATTATTCAGACGTAAATGATGATGAAAAGAATATGACATTTATATGTCAAAAACGCCTTAGAAAAGGCGTCCTAATTTTGAGAAAAAGAAAAGGCCCCACATCTCCTGATGTGGGACCCCGGACAACTGTATAACGGATCTTGGAATGTATACAACTGCCACTTTTTGAATAACAGGTAGGCTACCTGCAACAAGTATCATACAGATATTTGCTATAAATTGCCAGTCTTATTTGATATTTATTAATTTTTTAAGAGCCAGGAGTGCGCATATTTAACGTTGGACTTATTAAGTAAGTAGGAAAATACCACTACCATAGCTGCTCCGACCACTATTCCTGATGCATTAGCCAGAACATCATTGATATCGCTCGAACGATTGATCAAAAAGGCGTGTGATAAGTAATATTGACTAGTTTCAATCATGCCTCCAATGACTATACCAATTGCAGTTATCCTGAGTAATGACCAATGATTGAATGACCATTTGATCATCATTCCTAAAGGTATAGTTAAAACAATATTTTCAATAAAGCCTAAATTAATATCAAGTCGCGTCAAATTCAACCGACCAACTCCTAATGGCATTATGTAGACTGCAGAACCATCAAATGAAATGGGCGTGAAAACGATAATTTCTAGCAAAGTCAGATAGACCAATCCTGTCAGATAAAAGCCTCTCTGTGCTAATCTAGTTTCTCTTTGATAGATGTTTAGACCACCAAAGAATGTGAAAAATAAAATCAAAAATAAAGGTATCCAGCGCATAAAATCACTTCTTTCTTAAATAACATTTTTCTATTGGATTGATTCGTTACTTAAAGAATACTGGAGCTTTATTCAACAAACCTTAAAAAATATTGACGTTTTTATGAACAATTATTATCAAGATGAATATTTTAGTTAGAATGTGTAAACTTGATAGTAATGGATGCTAATAAGTATTTCTAATAATCGCTGGAGGTTGCTAATGATATCTGAAGAGAAGATCCGTGAATTCAAAAAGCTTCGACAATCAGGAGAAATATATAATTGTTCTGATGAGGACTTTATTGAATATCAACACCATTTGGTTCAAAAAATCTATGAATACAATCACACTCCTGAAACTGATTTGGGACTGAAAAAAGGAGAACAAATTCTTAAAGATACTGTTGGTATCTATGGGGAAAACCTGACGATCACCCCACCAGTCGACGCCAATTGTGGCTTAGATAGTGTGTCTTTTGGAAAAAATGTTTATGTCAATTACAACTGCAGTTTTGTTGATGACGGCAATATCTCTTTCGGTGACTACTCCATGATTGGACCAAATGTCACTTTTGCGACCGCAGCTCACCCTATTTCACCAAAATTAAGGCAAAATCAGCTCCAATACAATAAATCCATCAATATCGGTAAAAATGTCTGGATTGGTGCGGGTGCAATCATCTTGCCGGGGGTTACCATTGGTGATAATTCCATCATTGGTGCTGGCAGTATCGTCAATAAAGATGTTCAGTCAAATATCATCGTAGCTGGTAACCCGGCTAAAAAGATCCGTTCAATTACTGAAAAAGACGATCAAATCTACGACCATGACAAAATCATTTCTCAAGATATTCGAGAAAAATATTTATAAAAAAATTCTGCAACACAAAAATGACATCGAAGATTTCGATGTCATTTTTTGATGGTTAATATATTTACAAAAAATAAGTAATGCTATTCTTTGTCTGAGTCTAACTTATCATTGATTTTCTTTGAGGCTTTCTCGACTGTTTCATCGACTTTATCTTTGGCCTTGCCTAGTGAGTCTTGAACCTTACCTTTTAATTCTTTGGTATCGTCTCCACTAGCTTTGCCGACTGCTTGATTCGTCTTACCTTTGATTTGATCTTTTTTACTATCAACGCTCATAAATAAAACTCCTCTCCTATGATTTATGTAAACGATAACACCTTTCGAGACTGGTGGCAAAACATTTAACTTATAATTTTACCATCAAAAAAATGATATCAAATTGTGGACAAGTGCTCTATAATTATAAACAGTTTAAATGTATATAATTTAAACTGAGAGGTGAATCATATTTTATGAATGAAAAAAGCGATGAGTCTTTAGAGCCCAAACTTCAAAGGAACCTAAAGCCTCGTCAGGTTCAAATGATCGCAATTGGTGGTGCCATCGGTACTGGATTATTCTTAGGTGCTGGTAAATCCATCAATTTTGCCGGTCCAGCTATTATTTTAGCTTATCTGGTCACCGGGATAATGTGTTTCTGGATCATGCGGGCACTGGGAGAACTTTTAATGTCCAAACTAGAATATCACTCATTTGTGGAAGCCATTTACGATTATCTCGGCAAAAGAACTGCCTTTGTGATTGGCTGGGCTTATTGGGCCAGTTGGATTGCAATCGCCATGGCAGAATTGACTGCTATTGGTGTTTATATTAAATGGTGGCTACCAAGTTTGCCTCAATGGGTCCCAGGAATCATAACCTTGATTATCCTATTGTGTGTCAATTTGATCACGGTCAAAGCTTTCGGTGAAGTAGAGTTTTGGTTTGCGATGATCAAAGTTGTAGCTATTTTAGCTTTAATCGCTGTCGGTATTTTCTTAATGATCGTTCAATTCAAGACTAGTGCTGGTGTTTCTTCGCCAGTCAATTTAGTCAGTCATGGTGGATTCTTCGCTCGTGGTTGGAAAGGATTCTTACTGTCATTACCAATGGTCGTCTTTGCCTTCGTTGGTATCGAAATGATTGGTATGACTGCAGCAGAAACAGAAAATCCTGGAACTGTTCTTCCTAAAGCCATCAATAGTTTACCAATCAGAATTTTACTATTCTATATTGGTTCCCTAGCTGTCATTATGAGTATTTTCCCATGGAACCAATTAAATGCCAATTCAAGTCCGTTTGTTCTAGTATTTAATGAAATTGGTATCAACGGTGCTTCTGATATTATCAACTTCGTGGTCATCACTGCAGCAGCATCTTCATGTAATAGTGCCCTCTTTACGACCGGAAGAATGCTTTCAGAACTCACGGGAGCATCAAAAAGTCCTCGTGTCAAACGAGTCAGCAAGTTATCAAAACACCATGTTCCATCAGTGGCAATTATTCTATCAGCTATCTTGATTGCCTTTTCTGCAATCATCAATGCAGTTATGCCAAGCGACGTCTTTTCATTGATCTCTGGTGTCGCAACAACCAGTTTCCTATTCATTTGGGGAGCTATCATCTTAGCTCACTTGAAATTGAGAAAAATACATCCCGATAATCCAAAATTCCGGATGCCACTTTCGCCAATTTCCGATTACATCGTACTGATTTTCTTTGCCATCGTTGCAGTAATGATGCTCTTTGAAACAAGTACCTTGATTTCACTGATTTTCGACGTCATCTGGCTCGGATTATTGATTTTCTTAAGTCGTCGTCATAGTTCAGATGAACATATTGCACTATAAATAAAATCAATCCATTTTTTTGGATTGATTTTTTTATGATATTTAAAAAATGTTTATCTTCACACCATTCTTTATTTGGAGGAAATATCATGATTCACTATCAACTTAAATCATTCAATCAACTCACTACAGAACAATTATGGTCCATTTATCAATTAAGGGTAGCCATCTTCGTAGTCGAACAGAAATGTTACTATCAGGAAGTTGATCAGGACGATAAAATTGCTCAACATTTATTAGGCTACGATGACAACAGAAACTTAGTCAGTTATGCCCGCTTGATCCCTGAAAACGACCAAGTCAGGATCGGACGCGTTGCTGTTGCCAAAGAAAATCGTGGCCACGGTAGTGGTCGTAAACTATTCTCACAGGCATTAATCTCAGTGAAAAGTAGTTTCCCACAAGCTGACCAAATCAATATTCAAGCTCAAGCATATCTCAAGGATTTTTACAGTAGTTTTGGTTTTCAAGCTACAAGTGACGTTTATCTGGAAACAGGCATCCCTCATCTGGATATGGTCAAATTAACTGATTAGATGAAATATCCTATATTTTTAATGTACTTCCTCATGGTCAAATTTTATCTAGATTCAAAAAACAAAATAGCAACTGAATATTTAAATGGTTGTGGTTCCACATCACTTGCAAAAAAATATAGCATTAGTGACGAGACATTAATTCTTAATTGTTACATAATTTTAATTTACATGGAATAGATTCACTTATACCACGTAAAATAGATTTAAATTATTCTAGTCAGTTTAAAGTTGAAGTATTAAACCAACATAAAGCCTCGCTTCCAGCAACGGCTCTACACTTCAACTTATCTTCTCCTAACACAGTTTAGCAATGGCAGAAGAAATATGACGACATGGGAATAGCCGGTTTACAACGGCGTAGAGGTAATCCTAAATTGACTAAGAGAAAATCGAAAAACAAAACTCAATCAAAGGATAATGATCTGAATGAAGAAATAAAGAGACTCAAACAAGAGAATACGATGTTAAAAATTCAAAATGAATTCTTAAAAAAGGTCGATGGCTTAACTCAGAAAAAATCAGCACAAAAGAAATCTCAAAAATAGCCACTGATTTAAGGCAGTTATTTCAAGTGCAAATCAAGGCTGTTTTGAAAGTCATCTCAATACCAAGAAGCACGTATTATTATGCACGCATAATTTGATGAAGATAAGATCATTCAAGCTATGGATGAGATCAGGCAATCAGATCCAAAATATACAAAGAAATACGGGTATCGTCGCATGACTGATGCACTTAAAGAATTGAGTTTCACTGTCAATCATAAGAAAGTCCTACGTATCATGACTGATGGGCCGTATCAAAAACTAGTAGCAGACGTTAATGAGTTTAGGTATGGAGACATAGGCCAAAATGATCGTGTATATCTTGAGCCGATAATGGATCTATTTTCTGGAGAAATACTAGCTTTTAATATCAGTGAACATCCAACTGTTGAATTTGCTATAAAACCTTTGAAAGAAGCATTAAATATGCATTACAAAGTTAAACTATCAGACAACGGTACATATAGACCAAGGATTCCAATATCAAAATGGTACCTGGCAAAGAGTTTTAAGAGAACATCACGTCTTTCGGAGCATGTCCAGAAAAACAACATGTCTTGATAATGCATCTATAGGGTCATTCTTTCACATCATGAAGGTCGAAATGATGGATACTCACTACAACAAAAAAGCCAATCTCATTCGGTCAATGACCGAATGGATCGACTTCTATAACAACAGACGTATAAAGACAAAACTAAACGGAAAGTCACCGGTAGGATACCAAGAACTTTCCGTTGCAAAAGCAGCATAATTAAATGTCCAAACTTAAGGGTTCAGATCAATTTTACATAAGTAAAATACTCCTTTTCAACCAATCTACGTCCTACAATAAGCTTAACTTAATAAGTTTCATTTAATCGTCAGTCTTTGTCCGTTCTCATTTTTACGTTATATTTACATTTTTACTCGTTCAACCATTGTTCAACTATTGGTTCATACTCTTGAATTAACTGTTCTTGCTCGACAAATCTACCTAAGGTATGTATTGAATCTGCTTCTCTTTGTAAAATGGGGTTTACAACATTGACAGCTTTGCTACGATTCGCATCCAATTTTCCATATCGAACTAACCAATCAAAAGCTTGATCTGAATTTTGAAGTTCAAATATATGTTCTCCAATTAATGATGACAAGTGATTAGCAATTTTTATCCCTTCGCTGTCTAAGTCACCTAGATAAGTCACTTTTAGGCCTTGGCCCACCAATTTTTTTAAAAACAAATTATAGTAACGGTTGAAATTATTGCCTGACTGATTGATTAATGGCCAATTTGGATGCAACTGATGTAACCAAATAAAAACCCCATTATTTTCAACAATTACCGCTTTATTATTTATTATTTTAACGGTTTCTAATTGGTTGATTTGCCAAGAATTCAGGGTAATTGGTTGTGGAAGATCAGTACCGATAATATTGGCACTGACAAAAGAATTTCCAATCAAGTTAGCATTTAACTCATTGATAGTTTTATCAGCAAAGTAGTTATTTATTATCCAATGATAATAATGATATATCTCCGGTAACACTTTAGAATCGTTGAACGTGTGTGCCGTGAAACCAAGATCCACAGCTTGCTGACCAAGTGGCGGTAATAACTGATTAGTGTCAATTTTCTTAAAGATTGAATCTAATAATTTGGCATCTCCAGATAAAACTTTACCAGTTTGTCTTTGATAAACTTCGATATATTTACTCATATTAATTTTTTGTCCAAATGACCGCTTCACGGACTTCATTTTCATGAAATCGACCATCATTTTTATTTTTGGGTGGAATTACATCATAAGCAATATTATCGACACCATCGGCTAATATTTTATTTTGAGAACCACTTGGCATAGTAGCTAAAAAGTTAAAACCAAATTGATCGATGGTTCTCGCAAATGACTTAGCTGTTTCAGGATCTAATTTATCAGCAAATTCATCGAACATTATCAAATGTGGAGCATCCGAAAACTTTGATCGATTAAGAATCATTTTAGGCACTAACAATAAAGGTAGAACCATTGATTGAGCTTTTTCGGCCCCAGAACCACCAGACTGAACGAATTTATCATCGACGAGTTCAAACTCCCCCACTTCAGCCTGTTTTCGATGAATCCAAATTTGAAAATCGGACCATTGACGAATATCTAATAACTTTTGAGCTTCTTCAATAAACAGCTCATCATCATCAGCAATTGTAATATCACTCGCCAATCTTTCTAAACGATTTTGGACTGCTCTTAAAAGATTTGGCCGTTCAGTTAATGATGTATCACGAGCTTCCTCAATCACTCTTATATCAACATCTTTTGGTTTTAATGATACTTTTAATTGAATACCCTGTGATTTGCTAACACCATGAGTCAGCATTTTATTATATCCATCAATCAAATCATATTGATCAGAAATTTGATGAACTGCTGCTTCAAGATAAGTTGTCTGTGCGACCACGTTACCAGACTTGAGCTGGCTCAATGATTTTTCTACCGCAGAGCCGTCTGTGTCTAAGATCTTTTGAGCTTGATTAATATCAAATGGTACCACTACCAAAGATTCCTCATTGATGGACCGATTTTTCCGCATAAGACTGGCTATTGCAGAATATCCCCGTTCTTCAAAAATAGAGTCTAAAGCATAAGAATCAATACCATTTTGATTACTATTACGAATTATACGACCGATTTTTTCAGAAAGTTCGCTAAAAGTATTATTTCTTACTTCAGTTTTGTGACTAGTCAAAAATTTCATATTTTCATCAATTGTTAGAAGTTGATAATCTTCAATCATATACGGTTTTAATATTCTTAAATTTCTTTCAGTATCATCTTTATAGTTGGTTAATAACTTTTCAGTTTGCTTAACTGATCTTTCAAGGTTATCAATATCAGCCTGATTCTTGATTTTATCATTGTTTAATTGCGTCTGAGACTTTTCATATTGCTCAAGATCGTCTTTTGCTGAAAGAATTTTATTGTCCAAATTATCGTCGATGATTAAGGATGCTATTTCTTTTTCCAATTTTTGTATTTCAGCTTTTTTCACTTCAACATCGAACCCATCGTATTCTTGATTCAAAGTAGCTTTTATTTTAGAAATATCGTTGGAAATATATGCTAATTCTGCTTCTTTTTTATCAATTTTTTGTTGGATAGCAGTCAAAGTTTTATTTAAAGTATCCAAGTCGTCAACTAATGAGCGAATCAATGATGGTAATTCGGCATTATCGATAAATTTTTGTAAATCTGCATTATCTGAGAGTAAATCTAATCGTTTTTGTTCCAGTAACTTATATTTGTAACTCATTTTTGCAGCACCTGCATCGTGAACATCTTTGTTATCTTGATGCAATCCTGGTTTGATCCTACCAACAACAGGACCACTAGCACGCAAATCAATTTTTTCATCCATATTTTCGCGCATTTCTGAAACTATTTTGATATCTTCGCTCAGCCGATTTTTATTATCAACGAGATTCTGGTAATCTTTTTGCAAGTTTTTCATCTTACGAATATAATGCTTTAATTGTTCGATCTGCTTTGACAATTCAAATTCAGAGAAACCATTATCCAATTGTGTCAGGTTTGATAGCTGTGAAAATAATTGTTGTTTAATAGGACTGATTTTATTATCAATTATTTCTTTTTCAGCATTAAGGCTATCCATCACTTGCAGAGCTTTTGCCAAGTTTTCCTCTGATTCATGTAATTGTTTAATAATTCCTAAATAATTTCTAATTTGGACTTCAAGAAATTCTTTTTGATTTTTCTTATCCTGACGTTGGTCTTCAAGAATCTTTTGCTGGGCTTGCTTTTGTAATAATTTTTGAATTTTCGATTGTGCTTGTTCCAATTTTGGCTTCAGTATTTTTAATTGTTCAACCAATCGATCAAGCGCTTTTTCTAATTGTTCCTTGTTGACCTTTTGTTCTGATAAATTTTTTGATTGATTTCCATAACCTTCCAGGAATTTTTCTTGTAATCGATTTAAATTTCGCCAAAAAATCTCCTTTTTCATTTTTATTAATTTCTTTTTTCCACGCTCAATTCTATCTAAGGTTGATCTTTTACGATTGACTTCCCTTTGGGTATCAGCTACAGATTCAATTATCTGAGCATCAATTCCTTCTTGAGCGTTCTTCATTGCCTCTAAAATTGGTGTAAGTCGAGAATTTCCAGCTGTTAAAATTGGTGAAGCAAGTAATTGATAAGCGTTAGCTAATTGGTGCAAACTTCTGACGTCATTGAATCCGTAAATATTATTTGCTACATAACTTTGGAATTCACTAACCTGAGAAAAAACACGAAATTCATTTCCTAAATCAGCATTCCGGAAAGAAAATTCATCTTTTAAAAACATTTCGCCATTGATATCACTGGTTTTTAACTTTAAATCTTCATCTATATTGTTGCTAATAACAACAAACCACCAAGTCGGTTTCCTATTTTCACCAATTGACCGATGAGCACCTATACCGACAATGACTTGCCGTTTTCAGATTTCATTAGCATATAACTATAGCCGGTCCGAACTTTCATCGATCCTTTACCCCAACCTAAAAGCATATTTTCAAAAGTTCTAGTATCGTTTTTAGAATTTCGAGTTGTCGTTTTTTCAATTTTGTCTGTGCCTTTGGCAGGATTAAATGAAGGAGTTGCAATTGACCCGTCTACAAGCATTGGAAAGAAACAATTAGCCAAAGTGGTCTTACCCGCAGCATTCTCTCCTATCAAAGTGAAATTACCTTTTTTGGAGACTTGAATATCCTTATCAATATAGTGATTAAAATTTCTAAGGTGAAAACTAATTGGTGTCAGTATTTTTCTACTCATTGTCATTTCCTTTCGAACGTTCTTCAAGATCAAAACGTTGAACAATTGGTGTTGGGAAAATAAATTCATTTTTAATAGCTATCAAACCAAGATCCATCAATGACTCTTTAACTTGGCTGAGTGCAATATAATTATTTGGAAAAATATCATCGATTCTCTCTTTAATCAATGTATTCAATTTATCTTGCGAAATCCCTGTTCGAATACTTTTGGCAACAGAAATTGCGGTAACAGCCGGTTTTGATTTAATTTGTTGTCTTTTCTTATCTAACAATAGAGCATAACTATCACCAATCTCCAAATCAAAACGGTCTAAGGCCGCCCATTGCTCAGCAATTTGGCTCTTATTTTTATATAAATAATTCCATAGTTCAGGATATCTACGACTACCAATATACCGATGTATTAAAAGTTGCTGATTGATCTTTTGGATAGTAGTCAAATCGATTTGTTTATCAAAGTCTTTTTTTATGCAATTAACGATTGCTTGAGCAACTGTATTAAAATCAGGATTGATATGCCAGTATTCAGTCACCTCTTGGTTCTGCTCACTTGGGGCAAACTCAGGATAGTCCAATGTGAAAAGCTTGAACTGATCAACAAATATTTCCGTAACTATTTGTCTGATTGATTTCTCATCCAACTCGACAACTTCACTGTTAACTTGTCTAATAACCATTTGTGTCAAGACCGTACGATCACTTTGATTGGTCTGTAATTCAGGCAAATTAATAATTGTTTTTAGTGTGGCCAAGAGTACATGTACAGTTTCAGAGTCTTCATATTCTTCACCAAACATAAGCAGCAAGTTTTCTTGGATATTTTCTGGCTGGATACCAATGAGGTCTCTCAAATAAATGTTTATTCGTTGTTGGTTACGAGTTTGCCGTAAAACATTTACAGCATTTAGCATATCTTTAGAAGGCTTATACGGATGACTAGTAAATAGACCGTTGTCTAACAATTGATTAACAATCATGTGCTCTGAATTGGTAAGTTTTGTGACCATCTTTCTTCTCGCTTTCTTAAAAGTTGAAATAGAATCCGTTTGGTAGTTGAACACTATATTTTTCATTTTGACAATGAATCCAAATTGGCCCTGTTTCAAAGATTGCTGTCACATTTTCGACAGGTCTTCCAAATGGTGCAAAGCTTTCGTAGTAATCGTAATTAGTCGCACTATATAAGCGTATGATTTCATCTCGGGTGACTAAATTACTTACTTCCAAATTACGGTCCAAACGTCCATTTTTACTGTCAATCATGATCAATTTTTGAAATTCAGATAAAGCTGATGTCTGATTATCATCTATCTTGTCGTCACCAGCAATTACTGGGTTATCTGCAACAGTAGCCGTTGTTCTTTCAACTGTGTTTGCTTGATAGATTACTGCTCCTAAAACAGAGGCATCTAATAAATCATCAGGATTGGAGTCACTTCTATCTTGGGCTAAATGACGAGGCAACTGTTTTGGAATTCGAATATTTTTAAAGTTAATCAATAATTTGTCAATGTCTTTAGTTAACTGTTTAACATCAATTGTTTGAGCATTGATATGATCAAATTCATTACTCAATAACTTTATAGAATCTAAAATGGTTTGAAAAATCAAATAGATTGAATCATAACTACTGTCAATAGCTGACGATGTTGGTTCAAAACTAGCCGATAGCTGCATAAGCTTAGTTTGAACAAATAGCTGATCTTGATTTCTTTGAACTGTTAATTTTACTTGATCATTAATTGCCTGATCAATTTCTAAACTGTCATCTCCCTGACGACTGCGAGCAATCATTTCCGCAAAATTTTCTTTTTTTATTAAATTCTGAATTAAAGAGCCTTGTTTAATTAATCGATTGTAGGCCGGCAAGGCTTTATCATCAAGCATATTATTCAAGTGTTCAGCAATCTTTCCACCATGACTGAATGCTAAATCATTTGAGATCTCATCTAAATCTTCACTTAACTTATGCATCCCTTTCATAACATCCGTATATGCAGATACCATATTATTAAAGTCATTAAATAGTTGAGTATTGGTGGAATCAAGATGTGGAGAGTTTAATTTTTTGATCAATCGGCAATATTCATTGATTCTACTAATATTGGCCGTCACAGTTGTTTCCGCATCCAACACCTTGGGAAGCATCACTAAAAATTCAATTCCTCGACTAGTAATTCGATAAACTGATGCTTGTTGCATATGATAGGATCCGCTTTCCATTCTTCTTCTGATTTTCCGTGGAGAAACTTCAATGAATTTAGCGTCTTCATTCAATGTTTTAAGGACATTCTTTAAAACATTATCACTGATCATTTCTTCTTCAGATTTTTCATCTAAATAATTGCCATTGTATTGTTCGACTAAGAAATCTAATGTTCGTGGAATATCAGCACTAGCCCTGTTTCCATACAGGATAGTCAAAACATTCCAACCAGCAAGTGGATGCTCACGACTTTTCCCTAAATTTGTGGATAATAACAATTGTCTTAATTCATCACTCATTCCCATATAAATTTCTCCATTAGTTATTAATATTTTAAGTATGACGAAAAGATTTATGTAATTCAATCAAATATGAGAATAGTAAAATTTGAATATCTTGCAAAAATTTGTTCTATATAAAAATATTTAAATAGTATTAACATCTGTAACTGTTTTTTGAAGATGTAACTAGCCATATTCATATCAAAAAAATTTATTTGAACACATTACGAAACTCAAAAAAATATAATCGTGTTGTCATATGGACTTATTTTTGAATTGACCTATGAACTCACATTCCAATCTGATAAAGCAAAAAGACTGAACAGCAGCAAAATCAAACATATAAGTCAATTACATCAGCTAGTTAATGAGCAACTGATATAACAACTAAAACATCACATGAAACAAAAAATAGCTTGACCCCTGTTGAATACAGGAATCAAGCTATAGCAACTTGAAAAATCTAATTTAACTGTCCAATATTTTTTTAGACAATTTAATCTAAATTAGATTTTTTATTATTTATTAGCAAATACTCGATAACGGAAAAATTTCTCGATCTCGGTAACTATCAAAACAATTGCTCCGGCTACGATTGGTAATAACCAACCATACCAAATACCGATGCTAGTTGTGTTAAAGACTGCTTGCATGAATGGTAAATAAATGATTCCCATTTGTAAAACAATCAGAATAGCGACGATATAAAAAGCCATCTTGTTTTGGAATAAGTATTTAGAAATGACTGGATGATCAATTCTCAAATTAAATAGATAGAAGATCTTACCAAAGATAATAATATTCAACGTCATGGTACTACCGACGACTGGGTTAAGGCCGTGCTTTGTTAGGTAATCAAAGGCGACGATACCCAATCCAGATATCAGTAGTGAAACGTAAACTATTTCAAAAGTATCGATC
The DNA here is from genome assembly GCF_001434295.1 of Companilactobacillus versmoldensis DSM 14857 = KCTC 3814. Lineage (GTDB taxonomy): Bacteria > Bacillota > Bacilli > Lactobacillales > Lactobacillaceae > Companilactobacillus > Companilactobacillus versmoldensis. The sequence continues at coordinate 25,045 of NZ_AZFA01000004.1, forward strand.
TTCGACAATAATCCTGCCGCCACATTTCTTGGCCCACGGCTCATGATACCTTTCTCGGCTGGTTCAAAAATAAAGGCAAATTGGATCGTTAAAGCTGATACCATATTGATCCATAACAGTTGGGCTGGAAATAATGGCAAAGATTGACCAATCAGGATGCTGATGATAACTACTAGACCTTCAGCAAAACTAGTTGGTAATAAGAAACGAATCGTTTTACGGATATTATCAAAAACATGCCGACCTTCACGAACAGCTTTGACGATATTAGTAAAGTCGTCATCTACGAGGACCATATTAGCTGATTCTTTAGCTACTTCGGTCCCTTTGATACCCATGGCAACATCGATATCAGCTTGTTTCAAAGCTGGCGCATCATTAACACCATCACCAGTCATTGAAACAACATGGTGGTTAGCCTGCTGTGCTTGAACGATCCGTAACTTGTTCTTTGGTGTCGTTTGCGCAAATACGTTGTAAACATCGATAACATTTTGTAATTCTTGATCAGATAATTCATCCATCTCTGGTCCAGAAATAGCTTTGATCTTGTCGGCTAATTGTAATTTATGAGCAATTGCAGTCGCAGTATCTGCACGATCCCCGGTGATCATTTTGACTTTGACACCAGCTTCGCGGAGATCATTAATAGCTACAGCTGCCTCTTTTCTAGGTGGGTCAATGATACCAACTGTCCCGGCAAGTTTGAGTTCCTTGATTTCTGCAGGATTGATTTTATCAACATCGTCATCGACCTGCTTATAGGCTAAAGCTACGACACGTAGACCATCAGCAGCAAGTTCACCGATTTTTTCATGCCAATAATCTAATCGACCTTTTTGATCAGTCAATTTCAAGATGGTCGTAGGCGATCCTTTGACCATCAAAACTCTTTTACCTTAAAAATCAACCAATCGTGCCGAATATCTAAAAGCTGAATCGAACGGTAAGGAGTCGATTTCGTGCACTTCTGGGTCCTTACCGGTCATTTTACGATAAAGTGTCGTCAATGAACCGTCAGTTGGTTCTCCGGTCAATTCCCATTTGTTATTCTCAAAATGTAATTGGGCATCGGTCGTTTGACCAGCGATTTCGACTAACCACTTCATTGATTCATCTTGTTGCCAGTCGTATTTCTCATCGGACAATTCCAATTCACCATCAAAATTGATGTTACCGTCAGAATCATAACCGACACCTGTGACGGTAAAACTATTATTTGGCGTGACGATCCGTTTGACGGTCATCTCATTTTTAGTCAAAGTACCTGTTTTATCGGTATTAACGATATCGACAGCACCTAAAGTTTCAACGGCTGGTAAGAATTTCACGATGACATTTTGCTTAGTCATCTTTCGTGTCCCCATAGCTAACACGACTGAGGTACTAGCAGGCAAACCTTCCGGCATCGAACCAACGACCATTGTGATAACGGCAATCAAAAGAGTCGGCAAACTATAAGTATCTAAAAATAGACCAATGATAAATAAGGCAATTGCAGTTACCACGATGGCTACGGAAAGCCCAAAACCTAGAGAATTCAGATTTCTCATTAATGGTGTTGGCTTTTCCTTAACCGTTTCAACTGAGTCTTGAATTTGTCCGATCTCAGTTGCATCGGCAGTTGAAACAACGATCCCTAGACCGGAACCACTGGAAACAGCTGTTGATGCGTAAACCATATTCAATCTTTGACCCAAAGGTAATTTGGTTTGAGATAATGCTTGTTCAACTTTGCTGACCGGTGCAGTTTCACCAGTCAAAATCGATTCCTGAACGTTCAAATTGTCGGCTGAAATCAAACGCATGTCAGCGGGAACTGCATCTCCAGCTTCCAAGTCGACTAAATCACCCACGACGATATCACGTGCATCCATTTCAAGCTTTTTACCATTACGGATAACGAAATTTTTCGAGATCAACATTTCTCTGATCTTCTCTAAGGCGTTACCAGCTTGTTGCTCTTGAACATAACCAATGATCGCATTGGCAATAATAACTAAACCAATAACGATCGAATCTGAGTAACGATGCATGAAAAAGGTCATAACAGCAGCAGCCGCTAAAATATAAATAATACTGTTGTTGAATTGCTTGATGAATTGAACGAACTTCGATTGTTTCTTCGTCGTCAATTCATTGCGGCCATTTTTAGTCAGACGTTTTTTTGCATCCTCCTCACTCAAACCAGTTTGACAATTGGTGTGATACTTGTGTGCTAATTCTTTTTCAGACAGACGCCAGTCCATATTTTGCTCCGAGTCTGTAATTTCCGGTTGCTCGTAATTCTTTTTACCAAGAATTGAATCATTTGCATTTCCATCCATTATAAAAAACATTCCTTTGCTATATTTTTAGGTTTTTCGCAAAATAGTTAATTGAGTCAATTTGACATCACATCCTCCAGTGAAAATGCCGAGCTTACAGCCATTTTCATTTCTTTCTACCTCTATGGTATGTTGTTTTATTACCGAAGTTTAGCTCATTTCTAAAAAAAATATTTATAATTTGTGAATACCGATTTGGTGTGAGTAAAAAAATACGTCTGACCACCTTTTAGTGGCAGGCGTAGTTAATATTTACTTGTAAAAAGTGTCATTTACCGCTTGCGTAATGGCAATTTTGACGTGGGCATATGAGAGTCCACCTTGAATATAAAGTGAATATGGCGGACGGATAGGACCATCAGATGACAACTCAATAGTCGATCCTTCAGTAAAACTTCCTGAAGCCATAATAACTTCATCTTCATAACCATCTTGGTGACTAGGGATCGGATCAACGAATGAATTTAATGGTGAATAGTGTTGGATGGCAGCACAAAACTTGATCATTGGATCGGGGTCACCAAATGAAACTGTTTGGACGATATCAGTCCGTGGGGCATCCCATTTAGGTGAGACGTTCATTCCCATCTCCTCACACAAAGCAGCCGTAAAGACAGTGCCCTTCAATGCTTCACCAGTAGTATGAGGTGCTAAGAAAAAGCCTTGGTAAAAGTCACGCAAGTAACCCCAAGTAGCTCCCTCACCTTTTCCAGCTCCGGGAACAGTCAACCGTGAGCCTGCTCCGTTGATCAAATCTTCCCGACCGACAATGTAGGCACCACTTTTGACGATACCTGCACCAGCATTTTTGTAAAGTGAACCAGCCATGATGTCAGCACCATAAAAGGTTGGTTCCTCAAGTTCTGAAAATTCACCATAACAATTATCAACGAAAATAATGGCATTTGGTAAAATGCCTTTAACGAATTTGATCATTTGGGCGATTTTTTCAACCGTGAAACTATCTCGGACCGCATAACCACGAGATCTTTGAATTGCAACAACTTTGATCTTAGGATCAGCTTTCAGATCCTTTTCAGCAGTTTGATAGTCGACTGAACCATCATCCAACAATTCAGTAGCTTTAAAATTGATACCGTAATCTTTCATCGTGCCTTGATTATCGCCAGCAATACCAATTACTTCCTGGATCGTGTCATAAGGCGTACCCGTCAAATAGTACAACGTATCTTGAGGACGCAACATACTGAATAAAGCAGTTGAGATGGCATGAGTCCCTGACGCAAATTGGGGCCGGACTAATGCATCATCTGTTTTGAAATAACCTGCATAAATTTTTTCAATCTTATCACGACCGATGTCATCGTATCCATAACCAGTTGATGGGACAAGATCTTCTTCACCGACTTGATTTTCACGGAACAAGTTTAAAACCCGTTGCTGTGTATACAAGACCTGACGGTCGATCTCATCGATCTTTGGTTGGATCATTTTTTCTACTTTAGTGATTTTTTGACTTAGATCTTCTGGTAAATCTTCTTTCCATGACAGGGCCATGAATGAATCCCCCTTTAATTTAGTTCTATCTTAAATTCTGTTACTTGTTGCTTGCTCTTGCAAGACTTCTGCAGAAACTTTTAATTTTCCTTGCGAGTCTTTATTCCAATAGACGCCTTGGATCTCGGGTACGAAACCTGGGAATTTCTCAATGGCACCAATCAGGACTTCGAAATATTTTTGATCAATAGTCTGCCATTTTTCACCAGGAGCAACGATAAAAACACCCGGTGGATATGGTAAGGCTCCTTCAGCAGCCACTTGACCGACAACGTCGTTTAGTGAGATCAATTGGCTTTGGTTACGCATAAATTTAGTGTCAGCAGCTTCTGGCGTCATTTGATATGACTGCATATTTGGTTTGGCAAACAATTGCTGCTGCAATTTGAATGTTTTATTTAAACTATAGTATTCATGCATCTCCTGACATAACTGTTTCAAAGTGTAACCTTGATAGCGTTGTCCATAAGTCTTGGCTAAGTTTGGTAAAACTTTTTCCAACATAACGTCGTTATGGTAGGCTTCTTCAAATCTTAAGAAGGCTGCTAACAACTGGTCCAACTCGGCTTGAGAATCACCCAGTGTCAATAGGAACAGTAACGAATTCAAATCATCTTTTGCGCGGATGATACCCTGTTCCATCAAATATTCTGCAACTACAGCGCCAGGGATACCAGTGGCTTGATAAGTACCATTTTCGATATCGATTCCTGGCGTTTGAACGGTTATCTTCATTGGATCAAGCATTGCTTGATCCATAGCTATTTTTTTGAAACCGTGCCAATTATCTTTAGGGTCAAATTGCCAATATTTTGAATCAGTAGCTAACTGGTCATTTGGGATATCCAAATAGTTATCCGGCACCCAAGGTTTGAACAATTTAGATTCACATAACAATCTTTTACGCCATTCGATACCCATCCATAAGGTCTGGTCCCACCAAGTACGATTACCTTTGCCGGCAGTCACATAGGCATTGACAGATAATGAAGCATATATTGGATAAGAATAACTTGAGGTGACGAATTTCAAGTATGCATTATTGAAGTGCTTATGATCAACATAACGGGTTTGGCCTTTCAAATGTGAATCTTTTTTTAAAATCTGAGAGGTTTGTGCCAAGCCTGCTTGCTGTTTATGCAACGATTGAGTCACTAAGATTCCAGGATCATCTGGTCCATATTCATACGACAAAGGAGACAGTTGTTCCACAATGGGAACAAATTGTTCAAAGCCACCCCAATCACAATCAAATAATATGTAATCACATAATTGACCGATTTTATCAATGATCCATTTAGCGTTATAAAACAAGCCATCATAGGTCTCTAATTGGAGGACAGCAAGTCGAAAAGGACGCTTAGCTTGCGCTTTTTCAGGGTCAACTTTAGCGATTTCAGCACGTAAATTGTCCTCATCAAAAAATTTTGGATCCATTTCACCAATCAACCCCAGTGGATTGCGATCCGTTGGTACATAAACCGGCTTGGCCCCACTCATTACGAGAGCACTATTATAAAGTGATTTATGATTGTTGCGGTCAAATAGGACTAAATCATCTTTAGTTAACAAGGCACTAGCACAGATTGAATTAGCACTAGTCGTCCCATTAGTACAAAAATATACTTTGTCAGCATGATAAGTTTTGGCGGCTTTCTGTTCAACTGTCAACGGTGTACCTTCGTGAGTCATCGTATCGCCTAAAGAAGCCACAGTGTCACTCGTATCAGCGAACATTAAATTTGAACCGAAAAAGCGGTCAAATACCACCCCAGCAGGATGCTTTTCATAATATTGACCGTTGTGATGTCCCGGCGTTGTAAAACTGATTGGCTTTTTTTTGGCAAAATCAATCAAATCAGTTAAAAATCCTGGGACCGTTCTTTGTTGATACTGCTGAATTTCTTTCTTGATCAGAGTCTGAGTTTTCAATTGATCACTCTTTGGTGAAATCTTGATCACTGGTACATCCAAACCAGAATTTTGTTGTAACTTCTCAATTAAGTTGATGGCTGCATCGTTATGGTCTTTGACTACGATTGCGGCCAATTCGGCTAAATCGGTCGAATCCGACAAGTTAACTGTTTCGTATCCAGCTGGTAAAAAATTGTTGACGTTATTATCGACGGCTATTTTCAGAAAATCCATTTTTCCTCCAATGTTATGGTAAATTTGTTTTAGTAACTATTTTAAAAGACTTATTTTTATTCACAATAAATTTTTTCTTTGCAAATAGCATTATCTGTGACACAATATTACAGTTTTGATTATATAGATTTATTGAGGTAATAGACAAGTGAAAGTAAATAGTTCTTTGTTAACGTTGAAACCTCCTAATTATTAAGATTTCAGAAAAGAAAGTTTTTTAGATAATTTGGGGGAATTTTACATTGGAATCTTTAGAGCCAAAAAAAACATTATTTAAGTTGGCCGGTCATTGCCTTGATCGACTTCGTAACGATTATTAGTTTCGAAAATATTTTTTATCCGTTTCAAAATCAGGGACTTTCCGTGGTCATTTCCTGGATTTTCCTGTTGTTTGCTTACGTTATTCCGTATGAATTGATCGTTAGTCAAATGAGTTTGACTTTTGATAATCAATCCGGTGGACTTGCCTCTTGGGTGCGCCGTGGGAGTAACGACACTTTGGGTTACTGGACTTCTTGGATGTATTGGGTACAAAGTGTCCCTTATATCGTTGATGTTTCTAACTCGGTGATTGTTTCCTTCAGTTGGATGTTTTTGGGAAACAACACGCTCGACAAAAGAATGTCGACTTTCTGGTTCGGTATGTTAACTTTTGCCATTATTTTAATTTTTATTTTGCTCGAGAATGTTTTCAAAAATTCTTTAGAGATCCTATCACTTGTCGGTGGTGGTGCAATGTTCGTTATGTCAGTCTTGTTCGTCTTATTAGCTGGATATGCTGTGATGAACGGTGCACCGATTGCAACACAACCATTCAACTGGGGTTCGTTCATGCCTAACTTCAGTTTGAAATACTTTTCGACTACCGGATTGCTGATCTTTGCTATGTCGGGTGCTGAATTGGCAGCTCCTTACATCGTTCAAATGCGTGATCCTAAACATGAGTTCCCTAAGGCTATGTGGTTATTAGCTTTGATGACTGCCTTTTTAACCATCTTCGGGACCTTGGCTCTGTCGATGTTCTTTAATGCCAACCATATCCCACATGACTTCAAGATGAATGGTCCCTACTACGCCTTTAGTTTATTAGGTCAAAGTTTAGGACTGGGAAAAATATTGATGTACATCTTTGCTGTTGTCCAAGCTATTTTTATGATGGCTCAATTAGCTGTCTTACTTGACGCTTCTAGTCGAGTCTTTGCCGGTGATGTTGCTGACAACTTCATACCTAAATGGATGACGAAGAAAAACAAAAATGGCCGTCCTGTCCACAGTTACATGATGACTTCCGGATTGAGTTTATTCCTACTATTATTGACCGGTACCTTACCCAATATCAACACAATTTATAATTGGTTGTTGAACATCAACGGTATTATCTCACCTTATATGACCTGTTGGGTCTTCTTCGCCTTCTTGGCCGTTCGTTGGCAACAAAAGAAATTCCACTCCGATTATACATTTATCAAAAATCGGACCGGGGCTTTGTTAGTCGGTGGTTGGTGCCTGCTATTCACCTTTGTCTGCGCCACTTTGGGGTTCATCCCTCAGGAAGCAGACTTTGGGACAAAAGCTTTTGATCAACAACTGTTGATGAACATCATCACAGTTATCGTCTTGTTTGGACTAGGTTTCATCATGCCGATGATCAGAAAACACGAAAAGAAAAACGAATTATCAGAAATCTAAAAAATGCTCAGCCGTTAAATTGCGACTGAGCATTTTGCTATACTTTAGAATCATCGATTTTGATCGATGAAACTTGTTGAAGGAATATTGATCTTTGCCACGACGGCTTGTCCAGACAATAAAGTCTTTTTTTCAACTCCGACTTCCCCTTGGTCGAAAGTAATAATGTCATAACTAGTCGCATCTGAAATAAAATGCTGACTCTCATCATCACAATTTATATGATAAGCAGCTGAATCAGCCGTACTGAATAAGACACCTTCATTTTGAAAAGCTGTTTCAAAATGAATATGTCCTGAAAATACTCCTTTGACCTCTGTACCCTTGATTGTATTAAAAAAATCGGCCCCATCTTGTAAAATGCCGTACCGCATATGTTTAAGACCAGGACCATCCAGTGGATGGTGTAGAAAGACGACTGCCGGTTTTTCAGGAGCATCAGCTAAATTATCCTTAAGCCAGATTAATTGCTCGACGCCTAGGCATCCTTCTTCATGGTCAGTCGACTTACTATCTAAGAAATAAATATCTAACCCTGGTGTATTGACCAGATAGTAGTATTTATCACGAGGCACCTCTTTTAAATAGCCTTTAAAAAAGTTAGCCGTTCGATCATGATTACCCAAAATAACGTTAATAGGAATATTTAAACAGTCGATTTTAGAACTGATCAATTCGGAAAAATTCTGATAATCTTTTTCTGTTCCTTGATGGATCAAATCTCCCGTAATGACAATCATGTCAGGTCGATGTTTTAACAGACTTATATCTTTAAAAATATTGTTCAATTTGATCAATGGATCAATTTGCTGATTATTTGCCGCCTCTTCCCCAGATGGTGTCAAATGTGTATCAGTGATTTGAACGATTTCATATTTACTCATAGCTCTCCCACACTATATAGTGCTTTTCCCCTAAAATTAATTCAAATATTGTTTAGATAATAATATTCAATGTTTGTCTAAATCCCCTAGAATAACTTGGGCCCTTGATACTACGGGGCTAAGTTAAATCAATCACAAACTATCTAGATATTTCCCCAAGCATTTTACAATGAACTTATAACTAGATAATGAGTTGATACTTGAATTAAAGCAAACTTTAACTGTTTTTGTCAATAAAAACACTACTCAAAAGTGTTGCCATTAAGGTATTTATATTGAGTAGTTTTTATTTTATGGCTAAAGCATTCTTTATGCTATATCAGTTCATTTATGAACGAATATAACATATAGTATATTTTGCTATCTTTTCTGTTTTTAATAATGTATACTAGCTCGCTAGACGCACTTTTCCGTCACTTATTAGATAAGATCATCTCTGATCAATTATCACCGGTCAACGGTGGTATTTTTTTTGGTCAAACTAAGGAGGCAAAAATGAAGAATAAAAGATCAATCTATATTTTAGTATTCAGTAACTTTTTAATTTGTTTGGGTATTGGATTAGTGATTCCAGTCACCCCGTTTATTAAAAACGAATTTCACTATACAACATCTAATATGGGGGTCATGACTTCACTTTTTGCCTTGGCTCAATTTATCGCTTCACCAATCGTCGGACGAATTTCCGATCGATTGGGAAGAAAACCAATCATTGTTGGTGGGTTATTCATTTATATGATCTCTGAGATCATCTTTGCATTGGCAACAAGTTTGCCACTATTCAACTTATCACGACTGATTGGTGGACTATCTGCTGCCATGGTCGTACCAACTTCAATGGCTTTAGCTTCTGATTTAACTTCTCTAAAAGAACGGGCTAAAGTTATTGGATGGTTGTCTGCCGCTTTCAGTGGTGGACTTATCTTAGGACCTGGTATCGGCGGTATGTTAGCTAATATTGACTATAAGACTCCTTTCTGGTTTGCAGCTGCTCTAGGCTTAATCAGTGCTATCTTTACGCAAATATTCCTGAAAGATGCCAATCAAGCTGTTCTAGAAGAAGATATCAAAAAATCTGAAGCCAAGCGAGCTGGCTCATATCGCTCAATCATGACCGTGCCACTGCTGATCCTATTTGCCATGATCCTCGTGTCATCGTTTGGACTACAAGGATTTGAAAGTATCTATAGTATTTATGTCAACCAAGTTTTCAATTTCGGCATTGGAACCATCGCCCTAGTATTGACCTTGAACGGGATTATTTCTTTGATCCTTCAAGTCAGCTTCTTCAACTGGTTTGTTGAAAAAATTGGTGAGATCCGTCTGATTGGTTACTGTTTCTTCCTAAGTGCGGCATCAGTTGCATGGATCTTGTTCGCCAGAGGAAAAATTGAAGTTATCATCGCAACTCTGATTATTTTCTCATCCTTTGATCTCTTGCGTCCGGCCATCACAACGCTTTTGACTAAGGCTGGTAAGGCTAATCAGCAAGGCTTGATCAACGGAATGAATATGTCATTGACTTCTATCGGTAATATCGTTGGACCATTAATGTCTGGTGCATTGATGGACTGGAACCCACATTCTCCATATACTGTCGTCGCAGTAATCTTGACCTTATCGTTCATTTTCACTTTTATTGTTAGAAAATTCCCAGTCATCAACGTAGAAGACTAAATTTTTTAAATGTGCTAAGATATCAATAATTGAATTAACACCGCCGGGTGTCATTAAACTAGTATTCCAAATAATTCCATTAGGCCAATGAAGGGATTATTGGGGATACTTTTTTTTCGGAGGAAAATATTATGAATTGGATCTATTTGATCATTGCTGGACTATTTGAAGTAGTTTGGGCCACGACTATGAAATTGAGCCATGGATTTTCGAAATGGGATTGGGCAATTGCCACCGTTATCGGAATGATTGCCAGTTTCTTTTTCTTAGCGAAAGCTACCAGAACTCTGCCATTGTCTTTGGCTTATCCGATCTGGACCGGCATTGGAGCTGTGGGATCGATCATTATGGGAGTAACACTTTTTGGTGACAAGATACCTGGGATAACTTGGGTCTTTATTGCCCTACTATTGATCAGTATTATTGGGATAAAAATGACTACCTCAGCTTAAAATCTGCAAGCAAAATATAATTGATTTAAAAAATTGTACCTAAATCAAATAAAGCAGTCACTTTAAAAAGTGGCTGCTTTATTTTTATCTAAAATTTTTAATTTAAACTAATCCTTGTGCCAACATTGCTTTAGCAACTTTTTCAAATCCTGCAATATTTGCACCAGCTTGATAATCTTTGCCTAAGTCATATTCTTTATCAGCATCGGCAGATTTTTGATAAATATTTTCCATGATATCTTTCAATTGACCATCAACATCTTCGAAAGTCCAAGATAGACGTTCACTATTTTGACTCATTTCTAGAGCAGAAACAGCAACACCGCCGGCATTGGCTGCTTTGGCAGGTCCATAAATAATACCTTTATCTTTATAAACTTGAATTGCTTCGGTCGTACTTGGCATATTAGCACCTTCAGCAACATATTTGGCGCCGTCTTTAGCAATCAGCTTAGCTTCATCACCACTGATTTCATTTTGAGTGGCACATGGCAAAGCAATATCGTAATCAATATCCAAGTCCCATACAGAACCTTCAGTGTAAGTAGCAGATGATATCTTATCAGCATATTCTTTGATTCGACCACGTTCGACTTCCTTGATCTGTTTAACGGTATCAAGGTCGATCCCGTTTGGATCATAAACATAGCCATTTGAGTCAGAGGCTGTCACAACTTTAGCACCATTTTCTTGGGCTTTTTGGATAGCATAAATCGCAACGTTACCCGCTCCAGAGATTTTGATAGTCTTACCCTTCAATGATTCGCCTTGATCTTTGATCAAAGCATTCAAATAATAAATCAAGCCAAAACCAGTGGCTTCAGTTCTGGCCAATGAACCACCGTATTCCAGACCTTTTCCAGTTAGGATACCATTTTGTGAGCCATTGAGACGCTTATATTGTCCATATAAATAACCGATCTCACGTCCACCAACGCCGATATCACCGGCAGGTACATCTAAATCAGGACCAATATGTTTTTGTAACTCTGTCATAAAGCTTTGACAAAATCTCATGATCTCGGAGTCTGATTTATCCTTAGGATTAAAATCAGATCCACCTTTGCCGCCACCAATTGGCAAGCCAGTCAAACTATTTTTCAAAATTTGTTCAAAGCCTAAGAATTTGATGATACTTAGGTTAACACTAGGATGTAATCGTAAACCACCTTTATAAGGTCCAATAGCTGAATTGAATTGGACTCTAAAGCCACGGTTCACTTGATAATTTCCTTCATCGTCTTGCCATGGGACACGAAATTGAATTGCGCGTTCAGGTTCAACTAATTCACCGAGAATATTAGCTTTGATATATTCAGGATGTTTTTCTAATACAGGTTTAAGTGTGTCTAACACGGTAAAAGCAGCTTCTTGAAATTCTGGTTGATTAGGATCTCTGTGAGTAATTGTTTCCTTTAGATCTTTAATATATGCTTCAGCATCTGCCATAAATGTACCACCTTTAAAAATATAGACTATCTACGTATTTAACAAAAATATTAAATATCTAGATTGGTGTTATTATAGCACTTTATTAAAACAAATGACTTATAATTAGAAAAAAATTAATTCGCGAAAGTTGACACCGTGTCATCTTTCGACTATGATACAAATAAATCAATAAGTGACACTGTGTCACTTTTGGAGGATGACATGGTATCTACAACATTTAATAATTTAAACCCAGCTAAAAAAGCCAAGATCTCTCAAGCTCTGTTAACTGAGTTTTCGAGCCATCCCTTGCCTGACAGTCAGGTATCACGGATCATAAAAACTGCTGGAATCGCACGGGGAGCATTTTATAAGTATTTCGACGATCTGCAAGATGCTTATCGCTATACCTATCAACGGGCAATCAAATATATTCATTCAGGGCCAGTTGACGAAACTAGTGAAATGTTGACCGCTGAGCAATACTTAAAACAAGTGACCGATTTTGTTGAGGCAGTTGATGACAGCCAATACTGTGGTCTTTTAAAAATGCATATCACCAAAAATGAGAACTTGTTACGCAATTGGAATGAGGACAATCAACAAGCTGAATCTTTAATGAATCAAGAACCACTGATTTGGGCCAATGCGGTATTGGCGCATGAAACAATCAAATTAGTTTTGTTGAACCCATCAGAGAAAAAATCATTACTAGATCGATACTTTCAAGCCATTCAAAAACTTACTAAAAAGGAGCTTTGATCATGTTTTTAGCCCTCAAAGAAATCAAGCACGAAAAACTTCGCTATGGATTGATTATTGCAATGATTGTATTAGTCAGCTATTTGATCTTTGTATTGACTAGCTTAGCTTTAGGATTATCCAACCAAAACACGCAAGCCATCACATCCTGGAATGCTAATAGCATTCTGTTAAATAAAGACTCCAACACTAATTTATCGCAATCGTTGATCACTCAAGAACAAGATGCAGATTTGAAATTAACTAAAAACGACGCCTATCTTGCACAAGCTTCAGTCGTCACCAAATCATCTGGACATGAGCAGATTGCTGCAAATTACCTCGGTCTCCAAAAAAAACAATTCGTCAATCAAAATCTAAAATTATCCTCAGGCCATAAGGCTGAAAACGACCATCAAGTAGTCGCCGATGAAAAATTTCAACACTCTGGATATAAATTAGGAGATAAAATAAAACTCAATTCATTATCTGGATCTTATAAGATAGTTGGTTTTACCAAAGGAGCTAAATTCAATATTGCACCTGTTCTCTATGGGACACTAGTCGGTTGGCAATCGATCCGTGGCCTAGGTTCTAACTTCAAAGCTAGTGCCGTTGTTTCAAAAGATTCTCATGTGAAATCATCTAATTCAAATCTAAAAAATTATTCTATCAAACAGTTCATTGATAAGTTACCAGGTTACTCAGCTCAAAACTCTACTTTTACTTTTATGATCGCCTTTCTAATGATCATTTCCCTGATCGTTATTGCCGTCTTTCTCTATATCTTGACGATCCAAAAATTGCCTAATTATGCTGTTTTGAGAGCTCAAGGCATCCCAGCAAAAGTACTAGTGAAGAATACGATTTTCCAATCCTTTATCTTAGTCATTGGCGGGATAATCATTGCTTCAATATTGACGATCTTAACAGCCTTATTGATTCCGACAAGTGTACCAATGAGTTTCAATTTGCCATTGCTTTCATTAGTCGCTTTCGGGCTAGTCTTGACTAGTATCTTGGGAGCTATCATTCCGGTCCGGACGATCTTAAAAGTCGATCCGGTCCAGGTCATTGGAGGTTAGAACATGTCGACTATCGAATTAAAACATATCAATAAAGTTTTTGGCACTGGTCTCAGCCGAGTCCAAGTCTTACATGATGTTAATTTCACAGCTGAACGAGGAGAATTAGTCTTAGTGCTAGGCCCTTCAGGATCTGGTAAGAGCACTTTTCTGACCATTGCTGGTGGCCTGCAGACGCCGACTTCTGGTGAAGTCCAATTGAATCAGAAAAGCCTCGAACAACTTTCACAAAAAGATTTAGAAAATTTCCGTTTGAATAAGATTGGTTTCGTCTTGCAAGCCTATAATCTGGTACCCTATTTGACTGTCAAAGAACAATTTACTTTAGTGGACCGAGTCAGAAAAGCTGGCAATATCGACTCAAATGAGTTGACTAACTTACTAAAATATTTAGAAATAAACGACACTGTTGATAAATATCCTGCGGAACTTTCTGGTGGGCAAAATCAACGAGTTGCCATCGCCCGAGCACTATACACCGACCCGGAAATAATCTTAGCGGACGAACCCACCGCCTCGTTAGATACTGGACGAGTTCAAGAAGTTGGTAAATTGCTGAAAGAACTGGCTACTCAACAAAACAAAGCAATCGTTGTCGTTACTCATGATCTGCGTTTGAAAGATTATGCCAGTCGGATTTATCAAATTACCGATGGAAAAATGGTCGAGGATTCAAAAGATAATTAACAATTAAGCCATATTAAAATCATTCTAAATGTTAATAAGTTAACAAACCGCTTTACATCAGTCATAGTTGCTATCATTTTAAGCTAGATAGTAATGATTCTTACCTAATAATTAATCATATCTATTGCTATTTCTCAAAAGTGTTTTATCATATGTATAGAACCTTGAAAGGAGTTTACTTATGTTTATCAACAAAGAAATACCTGATTTCAATGTTAAGGGTTACCAAGACGGTGAAATCAAGGATTACACTAAGAATGATCTTTTAGGCAAATGGTCAATTATCTTCTTCTATCCAGCAGATTTTTCATTTGTTTGCCCAACTGAATTAAGTGAATTACAAGATGATTATGAAGATTTCAAGAAAAACAATGCTGAAGTTTATTCAGTTTCTGTTGACAGTGAATTCTCACATAAGGCATGGGCTGATGCTACTGATACTATCGGTAAGATCCAATACCCAATGCTTTCTGACCAAACACATCAACTTTCAAACTTTTTCGACTTGCTCGACAGTGAAAGCGGTCAAGCATATCGTGGTGTCTTCATTGTAAATCCTGAAGGTGTCATCAAGTCATACACTATCAATGCTATGGGTATTGGTAGAAATGCTGATGAGATCTTGAGAACCTTACAAGCAGCTCAATTCGTTGCTGAAAATGGCGACAATGTTTGCCCTGCTAACTGGCACCCAGGTGAAAAAACTATCAAGCCATCAACTGACTTAGTAGGAAAGATTTAATAAAGCAATTAATAATAAATATTCATCAAGACAAATCTATAACTAATAGATTTGTCTTTTTTTTGCTTGAAAGTAACCTATAAAGGCAAACAGAATGGTTAATGTTACACTGAAAACAGTTCGAAAAGAGGAGGAGTAATTTCAATGGCGATTCAACATAAAAATTATATTCCCGATAATATCGAGGTCCGTGGTGCCAATGCAAATAATTTACAAAATCTAGATGTTGACATCCCTCTGAACGCTTTCGTAGCGATCACTGGCGTCTCTGGATCTGGTAAATCATCATTAGCCATGGATACACTTTATTCAGAAGGAGCCAGAAAGTATCTTAATGCTTTATCTACCTACACTAGGCGGCGGATAACCCAGATGGGACGTTCCGATGTGCGAGAGATCAAAAATCTGCCCTCAACTATCGCTTTAAGACAACGACCAACAGTACCCGGAATGCGTTCGACAGTTGGAACTATGACTGAGAGCCTCAATATTTTACGTTTGATGTTCTCACGTCTGAGTTCAGTCGTTTGTCCCAATGGACACCGCTTGGATCCAACTTTGAAGATTTCTGAAGTTATGGATCTTCCAGCAAGTGACGAGCAAATGGGCCAATTAACGTGCCCCGTCTGTGGCGTTAAATTTTTTGCCTTCAGTGCTGAAGACTTTGCTTTTAATTCAGAAGGAGCCTGCCCAACCTGTGAAGGTACCGGTGTTTTAAAACAACTAGAAAGATCCAAGATCATCCCTGATGAGACCTTATCGATCAAAGATGGAGCCATCAAATCTTGGCGTTTGCCCGGTCGTGCCATGCAACAACAAATCGTTCAGGAACTAGGCGTTAGACTGGACGTCCCCTTCAAGGACCTCAATCATCACGAGAAAGATATCGTTTTGAATGGAAAAGGTGTCAAAAAAGACATCATTATCCCTACTTCGACTGGAAAATCCTTCAAGTTACATGCCCTCTATGAAAATGCTTTTGCTGCGGTCCAACACAGTTTGGAAAGCACCAAAAATGAGAATACTTTGACTCGCCTAGGAAGATTTTATACTGAGAAGACTTGTCCAACTTGTGGTGGCAGTCGTTTCGATCCGAAACTTTTCACCAATCACTTAGTCGACAAAAATATCGCTGAAGTATCAGATTTGACCATCTCACAACTACAAGAATTTTCTAAACGTCTATTAGCTTGGCTCCCACAAGAAATGAAATCTTTGGGAAAAAATTTGGTCAATGAACTGTTAGACTTGTTGTCACCCATCGATGATCTAGGCTTAAACTATCTTTCGCTCACTCGTGCGGGCAATACTTTGTCTACTGGTGAATTGCAGCGGATCCAATTAGCAAGGACCATCAGAAATCAGATGACAGGCGTCCTCTATGTATTGGATGAGCCTAGTGTAGGACTGCATGCAGCTAATGTGGATGGTTTGATCAAGATCTTGAAGGAATTGGTCAAGCTGGGCAACTCATTAGTAGTCGTTGACCACGATACTAGTATCATCGCCGCTGCTGATTACGTTATTGAAATTGGTCCAGACTCCGGTGCTGATGGCGGTAAAGTCATTACTCAAGGAACAGTCGATCAGATCAAACAACATCCTGACTCAGTCATCGAACCTTATTTGAACGGTAAAGCAGATATCATCAAGCACCAACCTCGACCAGAAATTTTCCGTCATGGTGCAATCAGTGTTTCGATCAAGGATCGTTTCAACATCCATAATTTACAGGCTAAATTTGCTAAAGAAAGATTGAATGTCGTTTCCGGAATGTCTGGTTCTGGGAAGACAACTTTGATTTTTGATAGTTTGATCCCAGCTTTGAATCATGAGATCAAGGGTGACACGATGCCAGATTATATTGAAAAGGTCGATTCCGGTAATATTAAAAATGTGGTCACAGTCGATTCAGTCCCCATCGGAAAAAATGTCCGTTCGACCGTTGGAACTTATACAAAAGTCTTTGACGAGATCAGAAAGTTGTTTGCGAAGACTGACCAGGCCAAAGCTAAAAAATTGACCGCCACTAATTTCTCATACAACAACAAAGAAGGTGCCTGCCCAAACTGTGGTGGTACTGGAGAGATCACGCTTGATATCCAATATCTACCAGATATGGTTGAGACTTGACCAGTCTGCGGTGGTAATAGATTCAAACCCGAAATTCTAGACATTACTTGGCACGTAAAAAACCTAGCTGAGATACTCGATATGTCTGTCAAACAAGCTCTGCCATTCTTTGAGGATGACACTCGGATCCACAATATCTTGCAAGTTTTATCTGACATTGGTCTAAGCTATTTGAAGCTCGGCGAAAGCACACCATCCCTATCTGGTGGTGAAGCTCAAAGACTCAAGTTAGTCACTTATATGAAACGTAATCAAAAGGATCAACTATTTATTTTTGATGAACCAACTGTCGGATTGCATCCCAAAGATGTTTCCGTCTTAGTAGATGTCATGGATCAATTGTTGGATCACCACGCAACTATCATCGTCATTGAGCATGACCTAGATTTGATTGCTAATGCTGACTATATCAATGATCTTGGACCTGAAGGTGGCATCAATGGTGGTAAGATTGTTGCTACAGGTACACCTCAAGACATTTGTTATAATGATGAAAGCATCACTGGTAAATATTTAAAACAACATCTCAACTTATTTGGCCTACTAAAAAATTAGTTATCCGGGGGGAAACTATGAAAATCAGAACTAAGCTGGCAATATTTTCAACTGCATTAGCATTTTTGACTCTTGGCACAATAACTACCAACGCTCAAGCTGCACCCAAGGCTAAAAACCTCGCCTCGATCGAGAAAACTATCAAGAAAGCTTCACCCAAAGATCCCATCATTTTCTCACATCGAGGTAGCCCTTATAACAGCCCCGAGCACAGTTTCTCAGGCTACAATAATGCCATCAAAGATGGCAGCCAATTCATTGAACAAGACGTTTGGCTTAGTAAAGATGGCAAACTTTACGTCACACATGATGACAATTTGAAGCGGACGACTGGAAAGGACATCAACATCTCGACTTCAACATCCAAAAAGCTCAACAAAGTGAAACTACGTAATGGCGAACATCTCCACGAATTAAAGGATGTCTTCGCTCATTATCACAAAAATGTGCACTATATCATCGAAGCTAAGAAAAATGATGGAGATAACACCGATACTGAAAAGGCCCTAGCTACTCAATTAAATAAATCGAAAATGAATAATAACGTTATTATCCAAGATACCGATGTTGATGGTATTGAACTATTACATAGTTTTAAGCCGCAAAAAAAGGTACCTTACTTGTGGTTGATGGAAGGTACCGGTCAAGATCAATACCTCGATGAGATCAAAAATGCGCCTAAATATATCACTTTTTTGTCTTTAGACGCCGAACAAGCAACGCCGAAGATCATGAAAGCCATCAACAAACGTGGTATGTTGTCAGATCTTTGGACTGTACAAACTTACAACGACAACTATAATGCCATCAAAGTTGCTAAAACTGATAGTCTTTTTACCAATAACACAAAAGAAACCAAACATTTAATCAGTCAGTGGGATTAATTTTTCCCAAATAAAGAGCTCCTTGAACTGGAACAAGCCAATTCAAGGAGCTCTTTTTATAATATATTTTTACTTTCCAAAAATATTTTGACTACTTCTCGACGCCCTTTCCTGAGTATTCGTCGAGTAAGATATCTTTCAGTTCTGACATCAATGGTTCCTTAGGATTTGCAAAGGAGAATTGATCAGCGAAAGCTAATTCTGATAATTCATCGACCTTTTGATTGAATTGTTTTTTATCAACATTATTGGCTTTCAAGCTCAAATTGATATCAACTGAATGTGCCAATTCAATGATCTTCTTGATCAAGTTTTCTTTTAATTCTTCGTTAGAAGAACCATTTAAACCGATGTATCTTGCTAAAGAAGCATAGTCTTCATCAGCTCTGAAATGCTCATATTTTGGCCACATGGCAATTTTAGTTGGCTGCTTAAAGTTGTATCTGATAACTTGTGGCAAGGAAATGATAACACCTAATCCGTGTAACAAGCCAAATTCATTATAGAGGACATCAGCCAATGAATGACCGACTCCAGCAAAGGCATTAGCAAATGACATCCCTGCTAAAGCAGAGGCATTGTGTAATTCTGCTTGAGCATCGACATCACCGTCATAAGCATTCTTCAAATTATCGACGACTAATTTCAAAGCTTGCATTGCATATGGTCTGGTATAATCAGAAGCCATATTAGAAACGAACGACTCAATAGCATTGTTCAAGACTTCCATTCCACCGATAGCAACGATATTCTTTGGCATTGACTCAACAAATTGGGAATCAATGATGGCTACATCAGGTGTCAAAGCATAATCAGCGATTGGATATTTTACATCAGTCCGATTGTCAGTGATATTAGAGAACGGTGTCACTTCTGAACCAGTACCAAAGGTCGTTGGAATAGCCACAAATTGAGCTTTTTCTGGTTTAGGGAATTTATAAGTCCGCTTTCTGATATCGATAAAGCCTTGTTCGGCTCCAAAAAGATCAACATCGGGATGCTCATAGAAAAGCCACATATCTTTGGCTGCATTAATAGTTGAGCCGCCACCTAAAGCGATGATCGTATCTGGTTTAAAGATATTCATCTGAGTGACACCACGTCCGACCATATCAGTCGATGTGACATATTCAACGTCAGAGAACAATGAATATTCGACGGGGTTCTTACGACGTTTGAGTTCATCGATAACTGTATCGACATAGCCTAATTGGACCATTGCCGGGTCACAAACGACCATTGCCCTGTGAATTCCCTCCATATCTTCAAGATAACGGACCGAAGTTTTTTCAAAATAGACTTTTGGTTGTTTGATCCATTGCATGTTGTTTCTCCGTCTGGCAATCGTCTTGATATTCAGTAAATCAAATGAGGAAACGTTGTGAGAAATGGAGTTCTTTCCCCATGAACCTGTTCCAAGCGTTAATGATGGGATCATTTCATTATACAAATTACCGATTCCCCCGATTGCTGATGGTGTATTTACTAATACTCGACTAGCTAACATTTTGACCCCGAATTCCGTAGCAAGTTTTTCATCCATGGTATGGATTGCTGCGGTATGCCCGAGGCCTCCATGGTGTAGCAAGGCATCGGCTTGATCAAAAGCATCTCGGTGGTTCTTTGATTGATAAATAGAGATGACTGGTGATAATTTTTCACTGGACAGCGGTTCGTCCTTGCCGATCTTGGTCAATTCGACTGCTAAGACCTTTGTATCAGTAGGTACTTTGATCCCAGCTAATTTAGCTATCTTCAAAGCTGAGGCACCGGCAATTGGTCCTTTGACACCGCCTTGTGGACGAAACATCGTTTCAGCCAAGGATTTATAATCAGCTTTTTTCAAGAAAAAGACATGCATCTTTTCCATTTCCGATTTGACTTGTTCGTAGATTTCTTTATCAACGATTGCACTATTTTCAGAAGCACAGACCATTCCATTATCAAAGGTCTTCGACAGGACGATATCGTTGACTGCGCGACGAATATTAGCCGTTTTTTCAATATAGGCTGGACCATTTCCAGGACCAACACCTAGGGCTGGTTTACCAGTTGAATAAGCAGCCTTGACCATTGATGGTCCACCAGTGGCAAGAACACTAGCCACTCCTTCATGATTGATCAAGTATGAAGTGGCATCGATACTTGGTTGATCGATCCATTGAATTATTCCTTCTGGAGCACCGGCTTTAACAGCAGCATCGTACATTACTTTCCCGGCAGCAACTGAACTCTTTTGTGCTTGAGGATGGAAACCAAAAATAATTGGGTTGCATGTCTTTACTGCAATCAATGATTTAAACATTGTTGTAGAAGTAGGATTAGTGACCGGTGTGCCTCCAGCTAATACTCCCAATGGTTCAGCCACTTTGATCAAACGGTGTTCTTTGTCGTCCTCGATGATGCCAACTGTCTTATCTCGCTTGATAGAATGCCAAATTTCTTCAGTGGCAAACATGTTCTTGATGACTTTATCTTCAGTCACCCCACGTCCAGTTTCTTCATAGGCTAATTTAGCTAAACGCAAACTAGCATTCAAGCCAGCAATCGCCATACGATGAACGATATGATCGACTTGCTCTTGAGTAAAATTATCCATAATATCCAAAGCTTCATGCGCCTTGGCGACTTTTGTGTCAATTGTCTTAGAAATACTTTCTTCTTCAGTAACTTTCTTAGTATCTTTCAGCATATTGAATCCTCCAAACAAAGCTAAGTTTGTTAAACAGTTCACGTGATTTATTTCACATACTTATAATATCACCCAATTTTCGCTTTGCAAGTATTTTCACTAAATTTTTGAAAATTAGGCCAATTGGATACGCTTTCATAAATATACATAGATATATGTGTTTCTAATAATTTGTGTTTGTGTGGTAAATCGCTTATTACATCAGTTTAAAAGTCCAGCAAATGAAAACGTAAACATGTAATATTTTCACTCGTTCTAACGTTAATTCAGTTTCATAAAATAGTTACATTGTTCACTATTGATTATCAAAAAAGTTTCTTTTTTCTTGAACTTTATTTACATACTAGCCTATGATGCTACCAGGAAGATTCCAATTTAGACGAAATTTAATTTCCAGATAATTTGGTTGACTTAATTTTAATTCGCCCTTATAATTGGACTATACCAAAGCGATAAGCTGCGAGTTTGAAAGGAGATTAAACAATGAAAGTTATCGTAACAAAAAATAATGAGGATGCTAGCAAGAAAGCATTCGAATTGATCAAAGAAGAAATGAATAATGGCGCAAAGGTA
Source organism: Companilactobacillus versmoldensis DSM 14857 = KCTC 3814 (assembly GCF_001434295.1). Lineage (GTDB taxonomy): Bacteria > Bacillota > Bacilli > Lactobacillales > Lactobacillaceae > Companilactobacillus > Companilactobacillus versmoldensis. The sequence goes on from NZ_AZFA01000004.1 coordinate 47,263, forward strand.
CTTGGCCTTGCAACCGGAAGTACACCAATCCCAATGTATCAAGATATGGTTAATAGTGATATCGATTTCTCAAACATGACATCAGTTAATCTTGACGAATACGTTGGTTTGGCTCCTGATGATCCCCAAAGTTACCATCACTTTATGCAAGTAAACTTGTTTGATAAGAAGCCATTTGCTAAGACCTACGTTCCTGACGGTCTAGCAACTGACGCCGAAGCTGAAACAAGCAGATATAACAAAGTTATCGCTGACAACCCAATCGATCTTCAGATTCTTGGTTTAGGCCGCAATGGTCACATTGGTTTCAATGAACCAGGTTCTCCTTTTGATTCCGAAACTAGAAAAGTTCCTTTGACAGAATCAACTATTGAAGCAAATGCCCGCTTCTTCGACAACGAAAATGACGTTCCCAAATTTGCTTACTCAATGGGAATCGGTTCGATCCTCAAGAGTAAAAAAATCATCCTGATGGCCTTTGGTTCAGCTAAGGCTGATGCCATTAAAGCTATGATCGAAGGACCCGCAACTCCTGATTGCCCAGCTTCAGCTCTACAAAACAAAGATAATGTAACCATCATCCTTGATACCGAAGCTGCAAGTAAATTGGCAGATTCAGCTAAAATTGAAAAAACTGCTTAAATATTTGATCCGTTGAGTTAAATTCAATGGATTCTTACTTCCATAAGCCAAATACGCCTGACCAATTTCAATGGTCAGGCGTATTTTTTTACCCTTCAATGTTTTTGATAGCTGAAAATTATTTTTTTGTTTGAGATGCACCAATCAAAAGTAACGATAATTGTTCATTACCACCACCTTATTTAAACCTTTTAATGTGTTAATTTATCTAACAATTTCTTTCCACCAAAGAAAATAAGTGCACCTAAAATACTGGTATATAAAGTAAATTTAAACATGAACTTCAAAAATTTTTTCATAATATTCTCCTCCATGATTTTAACGGAACATTGTTTTGGCGGCTTTGGCCATGATCTTAGGATCCTTTTCGTAATGATGCATTGGCGTCAATTCAGTCAGTGGAATGCCTAGCAATGTATAAACTGCAGTTTGTGCAGCTCTAAATGAATATTGTTCTGTAAAGACCATATCAAATGGCATTTCACAGAACTGACTGATAAAGGCCAAATTTTTACTATGTTTTGGCACTACGGCTGGACGATCTCCAACTGCTCTTTGGTTGAACAAAGCACTGGCATAAGGCATATAGCATGGAATGACATTGACAATGCTCTTCATGATCTCGTCATGGTGATTAGCAATATTATCCTTAGCTGGATCGACTGAAGCCAATTGACCTAAGAATTCTTCCAAAACTTCCTCACCAGTCATTTCAATCACTGGTTTTTGAACGAAATCACCATTGCGACGTGGATACATAAAGTAGCCCCAACAAACAGTCTCATTTGGTTTTTGTGCATGAAAGTGTGGCTGATGATGAACAACTAACGACATCAACGGCGTACTATCGATCCATGTGTTCAGCGCATTACCTGGTGCTTGTTGAGTGATACGGGCAACTTGATTCAACAAATAATGATTGTTAGTCGTAATAGTGAAACTGAACCATTCACTTTGTGAACGATCATCAAAGAATTTATCAGGGTTACCTAATGAATAAAACTTATTGGCAGCTTTCTTCCACAACATTGCACTTGGAGCATATTCCATGTTCTCTTTGATAGGCGTATTGAAATCGCCAATCGAGGAACTATCAGTGATCGAACCATTAGTATCAAACACTAAATCATTTTCGTCGATCCTTATCTCGCCAACTTTATTGTCGTTGTCGACTTCCTCGTACTTCAAGCCTGTAACGATAATATCGTCCTGCAAAGGTGTTTCTTTAAACTCTAAATCCGTTACCTTACGGTTATTGATGAAAGTTACACCGCGGTCTTCAAGATATTTACGCATAGGTAAGATAATACTTTCATATTGATTGTATGGGGTTCTTGTCACACCTTCCAACGTATTGATCCGCGTGAACTCCAAAATCATCCTATTCATGTAACGACGTAATTCCATCGCCGAACTAGAACGCTTGAAGGCAAATGTTGTCTGCCACATATGCCAAAAGTTAGTATTCCAAAAATGTGGTGAGCTCTTGAACCATTCAGCAATACTAATATTATTCAATTTCTCTTCATCTTTTTCAGGCATCAACATCAATTTCGAAAGAAGTGCCCGCTCACGGTTATTGAACTGCATGTGGCGATAATTATTGCGTCCTGGATTGATTCGTGGACCATTGCGGTCGATCAAGCGACCAACATCATGAGTTGGATGAGCATGATCAAAATTTAAAATATCATCTGTCACAGTTTGACCCTTATGATCTAGTGATGGGACTGATCTTAAAAGATCCCACAAATTTTCGTAGGTTTCTTCATTCAACATCCGACCACCCTTAGCCAAAAATCCTTTCGTATTCGATAAAGCTTGGTTACTATATTCGTCTTGATATTCTGATACAGCAGCACCATCGTTTGCACCATGCTTTTCAAGACCCATCATAGTGATCTGATTGCCCTTAAAACCACCATCACGGATCAAATAGATCCCTGCAGCCAAGTTACCAATTCCGGTACCTATCATATATGCTTTACGTGTCAATATAGAACACTCCCTTTCCAATACCTCTTAACATCTTAAATATATCTACTTTTGCTCTCCGTGTAAAGGCTTTCATATTTAATTATATTAATAAGTAAATAAAAAGTATTATATTTTTTGATATTTGACATTTGCGATAATTTCAAAAGATTGTCGCATGCAACACTACCGACCGATGTCTGAAGTTATGATATTTCAATTTAAAGATTAAATTTATTCAATAATGCTATCAAAAAAGGACATGTTCAAAAACATGTCCTTTTTTGAAATTATTTAGTTAATCTTAAAACATCGCGTACAATCATTAATTCTTCATCTGTTGGTACAACTAGAACGTCGACCTTAGAATCATCAGAACTGATTTTACGAAGTCCCTTGCCATTTTCATTGGCATCTTTATCCAATTTGACACCCATATAAGCGAATTGTTTCATAACTAATTCACGAATCCATGAGTTAGCTTCACCCATACCGGCAGTAAAGAGCATGACGTCGACACCATTCATCAAAGCAATGTATGATCCAACATATTTTACGATCCGGTTAACAAAGATTTCAATTGCAAGCTCGGAGCGTTTGTTCTCATCCTTTGTAGCAATGATATCACGCATGTCAGGTGACACACCTGAAATACCTAACAGACCTGATTTTTCATTCAAGATATTGATCATATCTTGAGGATCAGATAACTTAAGTTTTTCCATCAAATAAGCGAATAGTGATGGGTCAATATCACCTGAACGTGTACTCATAGTGATACCAGAAATTGGTGAAAAGCCCATGGAGATATCCTTTGACTTGCCATCTTCGATAGCATCAATTGAGGCTCCACTACCTAAATGCATTGAGATCAACTTCAAGTCTTCAAATGGCTTGCCGAGAAATTCAGCTGCTCGTGCCGAAACATACTTGTGACTTGTTCCGTGAGCACCAAATTTACGAACGCCATACTTTTCATAATATTCATAAGGGATACTGTAAAGATAGTTGACTGGATCCATTGTTTGATGGAAAGAAGTATCAAATACAGCAACTTGTGGTACGTCTGGCAAGATATCTTGGAAGGCCTCGATGCCGTATGCTTGACCAGGATTATGTAGCGGAGCAAATTCAGCTAGGTCCTTGATCTGTTGAAGGACTTTTGGAGTTACGACGGCTGAATCTTTAAAGATATTACCACCAGCAACTACTCGGTGACCAACACCAGTTATCTCTGAATAATCTTTGATGATGCCAAGTTTTAGAAGTGTCTTCAACATTTTAGTAACAGCAGTCTTGTGATCAGGAATATCACCTGTTTCACTAGTTTTTTCGCCGTTATATTTAACTTTAAAAATTGAATCTGATAAACCGAGACGGTCGACCATTCCTGATGCGATCACGTTTTCATCGGGAATCGAATACAATTTCCATTTCAAGGTAGAACTACCTGAATTTACTGCAATAACCTTTGTCATCTTTACACCTATCCTTTGAAGTTAGTCTTTGCCCAATCTTGGACTTGATTTCTAAAGTTCTCAAAATCCTTCACATTTTCCGTTTCAGGAATTGTTCCCATTAAGACATTACCTGCCTGTTGAGCTGTTCCACCATGCTTTTGTAAAACAACGATTGCCTTTTGCGCTTCCTTTGAAGCAAACAAATTCGATGGTAGATCCAGGACAGCTTGTAAGTATACGTTCGAAACCATCCATTCGGATAATTTCTTTGCCTGATCAGTTTGGAAAATAGCTGACGGAACGATGAACATCCCAATGCCACCGTCATTCAAATTGTTCATCGTTTGTTCAATCAACAAGTGATGTGCGTATGAATGACCCTCCTCAGCCTTTGTTTTAAATTTAGCCGCATTATCGTCAACTGGATAATAGCCAACTGGTAGATCGGCTAAAGCAAGATTGATATCCGTCACATCCCACTCAGCGATGGCATCCTGATGATATGCATCTAAGTTTAAATTCATTACTTCTGAGAAAGCCTTAGCTAAGCCGATCAAGGTCTCATCATTATCAATCCCAGCAGCGTTGATATCGAAATCACCTGCTAAATTCATTTGTTCGATGAATTCAATCAACAAATTACCAGTCCCAATCGTTGGGTCGATCATGTTGATATTTTTGACCTTCATAGCTTTAAAAATCTCAAAAGCCACCAAACTACTCAACAATCCGATCGTATCGGGTGTCATTAATTTATTGACCTCAGCATTATCAAGACGTTGAGCTTGAATGATATTAACTGTGATAGCTTGCTTATGTTGAACTTCCGAAAGCTTGATAGCTTTAATTTGTTCGTAAAGTTTATCTAGTTTAGTAACGGTCTCTTGATCAGGAGCACCATTTTCAACATAAACCTTCCCATCAGCAAGATTTGTTAATGTCTCAGCTAGAGCATCAACGTATGTACTACTTAATGCTTGCTTGAGAATCTTTGAAGCATTACTCAATAAATCAAAGTAATTTTGCAATTCATTATCTTCTGCCATTAAAAAACCTCTTTGCACATGATATTAAAATTTTAACGTTGATTAAGACTTTCTTCAAGCGTTTTCACGTTCAGAAAACTTAATTGTCATATTTTGTGGATTTAGGGTCCTGATCTCTTGACGGTATTTTTGATCCAATAACCGATATGCCTCCAGGTTTCTTTGGTAAACCTGACTGAGAAACAAAATCGTCATCATGGCTAACGTGAATATCAGGAGCGTGTTGATCAAGACTGTGGCTGGTTGTTTGTTTAAAAATGATCCCATGGATATACATCTCCGTTGTCAGATTATCACTGTCACAAATCGTGATAAGCAATAGATTTTTGATTCTTTTGAAACTGACTTTTTGAACGTCATTCAAGATAGGTTCAAATCCACCGTTCGCATCATAAAGACGTAAAAATTGGCGATCAGACCATCGCTGGTCGACCGCCAATTTTTTATAATGCCAGACTTGCTCAGTCGAATTATATCTTTTAAAAGACAACTGATGAGTTTCAAGATCAATTTCATCGATTATCTGGTCTTTAAAATAATCAGATAGTTTCCTTTGAGTGATCTGCTGTCGGAGTTCACTGGCATGATCCAGCCTTGGTACTGTTCGTAAAATCAGAATTGCATCGTGCAAAATATTGATAGTCATAATTGAAATCATCAAAGCAATCAGGGCCTCGGCTAATAAAAATCCAGGCCTCTTTTTACCAGCTGACTTCATAATATTTTTCTCCTTTGACCGACACAAAATGTTTTCCAGAAACAACCCGAAATTTTTTGCCATGAATAATGACTTGCATCGGCATTTGTTGGTCGGTCATTTTATCGAGCATCAGTCCATGAGCTATAGTTTGTTCTTCCAGAGCATTCAGCCTTTTGATTGCCAACGTTATAGTCGCTGACAAGGTACTAATGATCAAAAGTGCTATAACCATGGAAATCAATGCCTCAGTCAATAGAAACCCCCGTCGTTTACTTAACAAATAGGACCTCCCAATTCATTTGAATCGTATAATGACGCAAAAGCTTTTTATTATGAGAATAAAAGTTAATGCTCGCTGGCTTTATCGGAAGTTCATGATCGATCCTAATTGATTTTGGGGCAGCTTTGATCGATCTTGGAAAACGAGTAAATAAATATTTGCTAGGGGTGATAATCGTCATCCTGTCCTCTTTGAGCACCAATGTAAATGATTCCTGCTGCAGATAACTCATATTTAATAAATTGTGCCAATTAGATTCAAAATTTTGAAAGAAGAGTCTTTCTTCAGTTTGTTGTCGATAAAGATTTATCTGAGTCGTTGTGAACAACAACAATCCAGATACCACGAACAAAGTCAGGACAGTTTCAATGAGCGTGAAAGCTTTGCGACGTCTCGACCAAACAATTATCATTTTTCAACGATACCGTTTTTTATTTTCAAATGATATTTATCAAATTTCTCCTTTTGGGTAGCAGTTAAAGATTCTTTTAAGTCGGCGACATTAATGATTTTCTGAGGATCATCTTCCAAATCTACTTGATTCTGAACCACTTCGATAAAAGCCTCTTTAGATTTCTCCTCGGCTTTTTGTTTTTGTTGTGCTAAATTCGGAACGATCAACAATAATAGCAATGAAATGATAAACATCACGATGACCATTTCAATCAGGGTGAACCCTTTACGTTTTTGCATACTTAATTCAATCCCTTCATCATAGTTGACACTGGTAACAAAATCATTAAATAAGCAAATAAAATTACCAAGGCAATGAAACCAAACAAGACCGGTTGAACTAGTCTTAACATCTTCTTAATGGCATTTTGAGTCGACTGATACTTTAATTCTGATAAAATCATTAAATCGTTTGCCAATTCACTCGAACCACTCCCCATTGAAAATGCCATCTGTAATTCATTTGGTAACAGGCAGTCTTCTTGAATTATCTTGGTTAAAGAATTGCCCTTTTTCAAACCAATTAATAATTTCTCCGCTAAAACACTTTGAATCGAACCACTAGCAAAATTTTGATTATTCAAACAGATTTTCTTTAAGTCCATCCCTGAAGAAAACTGCATTCCAAATCCTTGCAGAACAGTGAACTGATAAAAATTGAGATAGCTTTGACCTAAAATTGGTAATTTGACCAAAAAACTGGCTCGCAAATATTCACTGACACTTCGTAAATAAAAAAAAACTCCAATGGAACCTAGAGCAATAATGATCATCAGTCCCAAAAAGATGCCCATGATCAAGTCCAATATATCGGTCTGGGAACCAACAGCAAGTTGCGGCAAAATATACAATTTCAAAGCAACGATCATTAACAATAAAAAACTAATCACAAATACTGGATAGGCCAATAAATCCTTTAATTTTGACTGCTGTTTCACTTTCTCCTGCAAAATTTTTCCACACTGAATAACTGTCTTTTCCAAGCCTCCGTTACTTTGAGCAATAACTAACTGATTTTGGATGACTGTGGGTAATTGTAGATGTCGTAAGGACGTTGCAAGCATATATCCTGAACTTAAATCTTTGTAGATCAAACTGTAGAGTTTGTTTTGACTGTCTAAATACTGTAAACAGCGCATGGATTGATCGAGGGTGAAACCATTTTTGATCAATTTTCCGAGTAAAACTAAAAATTCTGCTTGTGAGCGACTGGATACTTTCTTATCCAAAAACAAATTCTTGATAGGTTTCTTCAGCGATGAGGCCATTCTCTCTAGCATTATTTAGCATATTTCTCCAATGATTATCTTTAAGTTTATTTTTTTGGTAATCAACGATATCTTCCTGAGTCAAAAAATCGGTAAATAATTCCAATTTTTCAGTCGCAGGAATCAATCTTTGATAAGAAATCAGATTGATCGCATTACTGATCTCAAATTCAGATACACCTAATTGCAGCAATCTTTGTAAAACTGAATATTTCGATCGACCATGAATAGTGGTAAATATCGTGTATCCGCATAAAGACGCCTGAATAGCTTGTTTGGCTGTTTGAGCGTCACGGATCTCCCCAATGATCAATAATTCAGGGCGATGTCTAAGGCTGGTTTTGACTAGTTCTTCATAAGTCATGCCAGCTTCTGAATTGACTTGTAATTGCAAAAAATCTTCTTCGACGATTTCGATCGGATCTTCGATACACATGACCTTTTTTCGATGACCGATCTGCCTTGCTAATGAATACATTAAAGAGGTCTTACCTGAACCCATTGGACCACTAAAAATCATCATTCCTTTTCGTTGGGCGATTGGTAACAGGTAATTCAATAAATCAATCTCGTGTTCGGTAAAATCACCTTGCGGATAGATCAATCTGATCACCATTGATTCACGGTTTAGAAAATCACCGACCGATGAGATTCGCACATGAATTTGATTATTTTGATAACAATAGCAAAAAGAACCTTTTTGAGCACGTCTGCGCTCAGAGATATCTAAGCCACTATTGAATTTTAAGAAATTCATGATGGCAAAAGTTTCATCAAAATTCAATTCCGCTACCAAATAGCTGGTCAAACTATTTTTAGCTTCGATTTGATAGCAATTATTATGTGGAAGAAAATAAATATCTGAGATTCGATTTGCACATGCCTCGGTCAATAAATTATCTACCATTGTTTCTGCTGTCATTTTTCACCTACTTGATTTCAAATTACGTTAGAAAATCTGATAATTTTCAAAAAAAGGGCAAAAAAAAGAAACCGACAATATCGGTTTCTTAATGAATCAATTATTCATCATCATCGTCAGCTGCAGCAGTATAAACTTCTGAAACATCATCATCGTCTTCTAGTTGATCGATCATGTGTTCAAATTGTTCCTGCTTTTCCTCTGGTACTTGCATAGTATTTTGAGGGATCATAGTTAACTCAGAATTGGCTAATTCATAACCCTTTTCTTGTAAACCATCACGAACAGCTGTGAAATCTTTAGCATCTGTATAAATTTCAAATGCATCATCTGATGTTTGTAAATCGTCGGCGCCAAGATCCATAATATCTAATAATACTTGGTCTTCGTCTTGTGTGTTCTTAGTACGATCTAAAACAATGTAACCTTTACGGTCAAACATATATGAAACAGATCCTGAAGAACCTAAGCTACCTCCGTTACGAGTAAACGCAACACGTACAGAAGAAGCTGTTCTATTCTTGTTATCTGTCAATGCTTCAACTAAAACTGCAACTCCACCCGGAGCATAGCCTTCATATGTAACTTCGTCGTAGTGTTCTTCACTACCACCTTCGGCTTTATCTAAGGCACGTTTGATGTTGTCCTTAGGCATATTAGCTGCACGAGCTTTATCTACTATTAAACGAAGAGCAGCATTACTGTTAGGATCGGCACCACCCGATTTTGCTGCCATATATAATTCACGGGATAATTTTTGGAAAATTTTTCCACGCTTTGAATCTTGGGCATTTTTTCTACCCTGGATGTTATGCCATTTTGAATGTCCTGACATTTCTGCTTCCTTCTTTCATTTTGATTAGTAAACCGAATAACATAATATCAAATATAAGCCGTTATATCAATACTCCATTGAGAAAGGATGTCGTTTTTTTTGATGACGCGATATTAAATAAATTATAAATAAAACAATTAAAATCGCACAGATCGATCCAAAACTATCTAAGATGACATCCGCAATCATCGGTGAACGACCACCAGTTATGCCTTGATGGAATTCATCAAATGCTGCTAATCCAGTTGCCGACATCCAAGGAATAAAGATTCTCAAAAACCAATTATTAGAAAAGTAACTGTACAAGGCCAAACAGATGAATAGTCCTAACAGAAAGTAGATTCCAAAATGAGCCCCTTTCCTAATAAAAAATTCCAAAAAATTAAAATAGCCATCATTCCCTAAAGATTGATATTTACCGCCATAATGAAAACCGGTCCCTTTTAAGAAAGAATAAAAAGGCCGATTATTACTACCCAAATATTTTTCCATAAAAGGGATCGTTGTTTGTTGTTTGTAAGTCAATGATGAACTAATAAAGAGCACTAATTCAACTAAAATCACACCCAACCAAAACCATTTCTGATTGTTTTTAAGCTTTTTATGCATCTTCATCGTCCATTTTTACTTTAGAATTCAACTCACGAGCATCATCTAAGTAACCCGTATGATAAGCAGTATTAACTGCCCAGTAATAAACAAAAGTAGAAACAACTAAAATCAATACGAAGTCATATGGATATTGAAGCATTCCTAATCCACCGAAATCTTTACCACCAAGCCATGAAACTAGCGATAGAAAGATTAACTGGAAGAAGATCCACAAACTTGCAGTGATTTTTGGTTTCAATTCCTTAAAACCACGATTGTAGTCAAAGTATGTATAAATTGGCAAGCCAATAATGATAATAGCAATGACTTCGACAGTCGTTGGGAACATCGTCCAATAAATCGTCAAACTGATCAAATCAAAAGCTAATGGAGCTAAGATCTTCATTCCTTTGATTTTTGTTGGACGCTTGAAATCTGGAGCTATCCGTCTCAAACTACCTGCAACAACAGGACCAGTCAATAGAGAAATCAGCATTGTAGCTGAAACAACACGTGATAAAATTGACCAATTCTTGAACAATAAGACCAAAATAAAGCTGACAACTAAGTTAACCAACAAAGCTACACGTGGAGCATTATGCGGATTGTCGATCCGAGCTAATATTTTGGGCATATGACGGTTTTTAGGCATTGATGCTAATGACCTACTTGCTGAAGCAGAAAATGCCATACCACTACCAAATGGAGATATAAAGGCAGTAAAGTAAATCAAAGTAGATAGCCACATCATATTAAGTAAAACAGCTAAATCAGCATAAGGTGAATTGAAATTAACTGCACTCCAACCTTTGGAAATGATTGATTGTGGCAAAGCACCAATAAAGACGATCTGCAACAAAATATAAATAACTGCAGCAATTGATAAAGAAATGACAATAGCCCGTTTAATATTAACTGAAGGCTTTTTAATATCATTACCTAGATTTATCAAAGTTTGAAAGGCAACATACGAGAAAATAACCCCCGCACTACTAATTGCCACGAAAATTGATGAAGTACCATTTGGCATAAATTCACTATAATTATGACCAAAGTTGCTCATATGGAATCCCGCAACAACTAAAGCAATCATAGTAACAAATGGAACAATCAACTTAAAAACAGAAATAAAATTATTAAATTTAGCCATCAAGTTGACTGACCAATAATTAATAAAAGTAAAAACACAAAGCATGACTGCTGCGGCAATGATACCAGTACCAGATAATTGGCTTCCTGACATCAATCCTGTTGTCCATTTTGCCCAGGACCAAGGCCATGAACTCATATATTGAACAGCAGCAACTGCTTCGATTGGTAAAATAGCCAAAAGCGATAACCAATTGGCCCAAGAAGAAATGTGACCTAGCAGTGAACCATGTGAATACATGGCAAATCTACTCATCGCACCATCCTCTGGAAACATCGTTCCAATTTCAACATAAACAATTGCGATCACAAATACTAGTAAAGCACCAATGATCCAGGCTAGAATAGCAGCCGGCCCAGCGACATTAGCCGCCTGACTGGAACCAAACATCCACCCGGAACCAATAAGGGCACTTAAACCAAACATAACCGTTGAAAATAGACCTAATTTCTTTTTCCTCAAAATTCTCCCTCCATTTCAACTATCATGGTAAAAAAACGAGTCCCATACAAGAGACTCGTTTTTCTGTTTTTTGCATCCTTATAATACATTAAAAAAAAAATCGTACAAATTGAACTTTTATTCTTAAGATATTTCCATCTGAGACAAAAAAAGATCAATTCATCAAAGTGAACCGACCCAATTTGTAACTTTTTACCATAATGTTTTATTCAACTGTAACACTCTTAGCTAAATTACGAGGTTTATCAACATCATTACCACGTTCTAAGGCTGCATAATAAGCAATCAATTGTGCAGGAACGACACTAACGATTGGCGAGATCATTTCGTCAACAGCTGGTAAGACCACTTGATCACCATCTTCAGCATACTTCTTACTTGAAATAACCAAGACATGTCCACCACGGGCTTCAACTTCCTGAATATTACCACGAGTATGAGCAGCACCAACGCCATCGTTGACGTAAGCAAAGACTGGAACGTCCTTCTCGATCAATGAGATAGTACCATGCTTCAATTCACCAGCAGCAAATCCTTCCGCATGAATGTAGGAAATTTCTTTTAATTTCAATGATGCTTCAAGCGACAAAGCGTAATCGATTCCACGTCCAATATAGAAGGCATCGCGGCTATTGGCAAGATAATCATGAGCAATCTTCTTGAAACGATCTTTTTCCTCAACGATTGTTTGAATGGCATTAGCAGCTAAAGCTAATTGACCTTGAAGATCAAATTCTTGAGCCAATTTAACACCCTTATACTCACCGACTGCTTTAGCCAAGACGGATTCAACGGCAATCTGAGCTGTATATGCTTTTGTAGAAGCAACAGCGATCTCTGGTCCCGCCAGCAATTCCATAGTATATGTAGCTTCACGGGAAAGAGTTGAATTAGGAACGTTAGTCATAGTTAAACTATGATGACCTAATTCATTGACCTTAACTAATACTTGACGACTATCCGCTGTCTCACCACTTTGTGATAAGAAGATAAAGAATGGTTTCTTAGAAAGTTTTGGCATATGGTAACCAAACTCACTAGCCAATTCAACGTCTACGGGCACGTCTGTCAAGTTTTCAAAGATATCCTTACCAACTAAGCCAGCATGGTAACTAGTACCTGCAGCAACGATATATAGGCGATCTGCGTTGGCTACATCTTCTAACATCTTTTCATCGATTTTGATGTCTTTTCCATCAAAGTAATGTGATGAGATCTTTCTCATAACTACTGGTTGCTCGTCGATTTCCTTGAGCATGTAGTTAGCATATGTTCCCTTAGAAATATCACTAGCATCAAGCTCAACTGTATATGGATCTCGAGTGACCTTTTCTCCAGCAATAGTTGAGATCTCAACACTATCTTTTTTCAGAATAACTACTTCACCGTCATGAATCTCAAGGAATTTGTGAGTACTGTCAAGCATAGCCATAGCATCAGAACAAATAACGTTGAATCCATCAGCAAGACCAATCAAAAGTGGGCTCTTGTTTTTAGCGACATAGATTCGATCAGGTTGTTCTTTATCGACCATAGCAAATGCATATGAACCCTCGATCATTGTCAAAGCTTTTCTGAAGGCTGCTTCAGTATCCATATTTTCTTTTGTTACTAAATAGTCGACTAATTGAACGGCTACTTCAGTATCTGTTTGGCTCTTAAAGTCAACATCGCTTAAATATTTAGCTTTTAAATCAGCATAATTTGTCAAAACACCGTTGTGTACTAAATAAAAACGGTTGTCAGCTGAAAAATGAGGATGAGCATTGTCAACTGTTGGTTGACCATGAGTAGCCCAACGTGTATGGCCAATTCCCATCTCACCTTGAATCTCTGGTCCAACTTTTTTCTCAAGTTGGCTAATCTTTCCAACTTCTTTTACAAGATAATCTTTATTATTTTCATTATTTACATAAATACCGGCTGAATCATAGCCACGATATTCAAGTTTTTCAAGTCCATTTAATAAAATTTTTGTTGTATTATCGTTACCAACAACTCCAACAATTCCGCACATAATAAATCTCCTAAACTGGTATAGTTTATTCATACGTATTGGTATAGTTCATTTTGGGCACCAATATTTTTTTTGAACACTTATTACTGTACTAATCTACCGCCGTTATGTCAATGTTTTTTAATTTTTCATTAAAGAAATTTCATAAATGGTACAGGTGGTACATACCGATATGGTATCCGTTGCCACGGCACTTGGTCTAGATTAAGGTTAAGGCTTACATTTCCCAGGAAGATTGGCTAATATTAATAACGCTTTAGTCATCAAAAATATAACAAACAAATTATTTAATTTAAAGTCATTTTCAAAAAAAATAGTCCCAGAAGAATCGACTTTATTGTCAATTTTTCTGAAACCATCAATTTCAATTAAACTTAAGCACCCATGTCCTTCTTAACGACATCGGCAATTCTTTCAGTATATTCGTTAACTTTTTCCTCAGTAGCTGCTTCACACATTACACGTAGCAATGCCTCTGTACCACTAGGGCGAACCAAGACACGACCATCTCCATCCATCTCATCTTCAACGACTTTAATGATATCAAGGATATCTTGATGTTCTTTCCAGTTATTTTTGTCTGTAACTGGAACATTGATTAAACGTTGGGGATAGATTCTGACTGGTTCAGCAAGTTCTTTCAAACTCTTACCAGTTTCTTTCATAACATGTAGCAAATGGATTCCAGTCAACATTCCGTCACCGGTATTCATATACTCAAATAGAACTACGTGACCTGATTGCTCGCCACCAATATTGTAATTTTTCTCACGGATCGACTCGACCACGTGACGATCACCAACAGCAGTTTGCACATAATTCATGTCATTGGCTTCAATTGCTTTATACAAGCCCATATTACTCATAACAGTAGTGACGATAGTATCCTTCTTCAAACGGCCACCATCATGCATATATTTGCCGAGAATGAACATAATTTTATCACCGTCGACGATGTTGCCATCTTCATCAACTGCAATACAACGATCTCCATCCCCATCAAAAGCTAAACCAGCAACAGCATCGGAATCCTTAACCTTTTCAGCTAATTGTTCTGGATGAGTTGATCCGACATGGTCATTGATATTGATACCGTCTGGATGAGAGGCCATGATATCAAAATCGGCATTTAAATCAGCAAACAAGGTGCTAGCCAACCGACTAGTTGAACCATTAGCTGTATCTAAAACAATATTCATGCCACTTAAGTCATCAGAAACAGTTTGTTTGAGGAATTGGAGATATTTTTGTGCTCTCTCAGGATAATCTGAAACTGTCCCAAGTCCTTCAGCTGATGGTCTAGGCAATTTATCTTCTTTAGCATCGAGTAAATCTTCAATCTCATCTTCAACTTCATCAGCTAACTTGTAACCATCTGAGCCAAAGAACTTGATACCATTATCAGAAGCTGGATTATGTGATGCAGAGATCATGATACCGGCATCAGCTGAAGCCGCTCTAACTAAGTAAGCTACAGCAGGTGTCGTGACTACGTTTAAATTCAAAACTTCGATTCCGACTGATAATAAACCGGAAATCAAACTGTCCATCAACATTTGACCAGAAATTCGTGTGTCACGTGCCACTAAAACACGTGGCCGACTGTTCTCATTTTGAGAATGTTGTGTCAAGACATAACCGCCAGCACGACCTAATTTAAAGGCAAATTCTGGTTTTAATCCTTTATTGGCGATACCTCTTACACCGTCTGTTCCAAAATACTTTGTCATAAATATAATACCCCCAACGCTATTCTACGTCGTTGCTTTCATTATTTTCATTATCATTTGATGAATTGTCATTTGTGTTCGTGTTGTTACTATTGTTACTGCTGTTGCTATTGTTTCCGGAATTCGCATTCGTATTACCATTGTTGTTTGTTGCACCGGAACCGCTAGCTGGTCGAGTATTCCGTGTAGTGTTAGTTTCACCTTCACCAGAATCACTGGAATTGACCGTAATATTGACTGGAATCATTGGAGGGTCAGACGAAGTTATCTGTCCCTTCAAGACATCAGCAATATTGATATTATGCTTGGTAGAATTAGTCACTCCGGATACGTCGACCGGAACATCGATCGAATCACCTAAATCATCCAACTGTTTCTGACTTCCAAAGACTGTGATAGAGGAAATGTCAGAATCAAAGGAGAAATTCATTCCCGTTGGTGAATCCCCCTGTTGGGTAAAATTTATGGACACCTTCTTACTTGGCATAGTGATTGGAATTTTAACATGAACTGTTTGAGGTTCCAAGGTCACATTTAAAGTCTTGCCTTTTTTATCCAGTGCCTGAACTAATACTTCCTGATCAAACGTACTCTTGATTCCCTTAGGCAGAATCGGTTTAACAACTACCTTATTGATCTTTTTAATATCTGCGGCTGCGCCCGTAACTTTGACTGAATCAGGAGAAACTGTGGCTTTACCAGCACTGTAACCTGAGGCAATCGAATTTTTACTGTAATCAACATCGATCGAGAATGACTTCGACATCCGTTTTTGAATGTTGACATTGACATATTTTGGCTTGATTGAATAAGTCAAACTTGAATTCAAGCCATTTTGTTTGATCCTTACTTTATGTTTACCAGTCATATATTGTTTAAGATTTAAATAAACACTAAAATTCTGTGTGTTCTTTGTTGCGGTAACTAAAGAGGAAGGACCTTCAATAGTTACTTTGACTGACTGTGGGTAACCAGTAATGTAGTAGGTGTCACTGTCAGCTTGAACTTGTAGTGGCACAGTCATGGTTGCCTTGGTGTTAACCGTTGAAGTGTTAGACTGATTAGAATCTCTAGTCGATCCAACTCCAGGCGTACTGACCATAAAGAACAGCCACAAGGCTCCACAAAGGGAGATAAAAGCATAGAAATATTTACTATTTACTATCTTCTTTATCATTTTGATTCCCTCCATTCTTATGGCGTCTTATCCTAAAAATATCAGTAATGGAATGATTTTCAGTTTCGCTTTTATCTGTTAATTGAGCATTTAAATATTTCAAATAATCATCTCGAGACAGATCCAGCATCATATGCCCATTACGAGTGATCATTACACCACCAGTCTCTTCTGAAACAACGATGGTAATAGAATCAGTTACCTCACTGATCCCCACAGCGGCACGATGTCTAGTCCCAAGTTCTTTGGGGATAGTGTTACTTTCGGACAATGGTAAATAGGCTGCAGCAACTGAGACACGATTATTTCTAATGATGACCGCCCCATCGTGTAAGGGCGTATTAGGAATGAAAATATTGATCAATAACGCTCCTGTAACTTCCGCGTCAAGATCAATACCAGTTTCCACGTATTCTTCAAGACCTGTATTCATTTCTAAAGTGATCAAAGCACCGATCCGCCGTTTGCTCATATATTGAATGGCTTGATCGAGACTTTCGATCAGATGGTTCTTACTTTTTCCTTCTTCATTACTTTTAGAGCTGAAAAATGGCATACGTCCAAGATGCTCCAAACCACGCCTTATTTCTGGTTGGAAAATGACCACGATGATGATCACTCCCCAATTTATCAATTGGTCCATCAAAAATGAAACAGTATGCAAATTCAAAACCCAACTAATAATTTTGATCAAAAATATGACGACAATACCCTTTAAAAGTTGAACCGCCTTGGTACCACGGATCATTAAGAGCACTTTGTAAAGAACATACCAAACAACCAAAATATCGGCTAAATTAGCAAGATTCTGCAATGTGAAAATATTGCTAGGTGTTAAATTCATATTTTTTACCCCTCTTAGCTCGAAATCAATTATAGCAAATAATTTATATTATAAAAGTCCCATTAGGATTTGACCGCTCCATTACTGGATATCGTAATTGATGACCTCTTCACTATAATTGATATTTTTCCGCAACGTATTAGCAGTCAACCGACTAACTCGGCCTTGTTCGAGCATATCTTGGACAAAGGCACGTTGATAACTCAACGCATTGACTTCCAAATTGACCCTCTCAAAATTGAATTGTTCTGAATGATTCCGGCGACGTCCTTGTAATAATTCTAAACGTTCCTCATAGTGACGTTGGAACAAATATAACAAGTTGTCATAAACCCCTTCGCCATCGGTATCCTCAAGCTCACGCAATTTAGACAGAGCTCGTTTAGAACCAGCAATCGAGATTTTCACGGCCTCTTTATTATACTGCACCACATCATCTTGCCGAGTAAATGGAAAATGAACTACTCGCTTGATCTCATTAATAGTACGTCGCAAATAACTCAAAAAGAATTCTAAGGTCTGATTATATGAACGTCTGACCAAACCATGTTTATACTTATCAATTTTTTTAACAGCGGTATCACGAGCTTCTTCGGAGATTTCTTGATTCTCATACATTTCATCGATAGCTTGCAATTCACAGTTGAAACAAATATCCCACAATTCAGCATCTTTTTTGCCTTTGATGCGCTTCTTACTGATAGGATTTGGCCCATCTGATTGGAGTTGAACATTATGTAAGTTAAAAACATATTCGGCGATAACTGTCGTATAGACAGGATCGCGATTGTTAGGATTTTCTTCTCGAAGTTTGTTGATGGTTTTTTCCATGACGATCTTATTAGCTTCATTAGTAGTAAGTTCTGTCGTGGACTCAACAACTTCGGTATTATCAGAACTATCATCTAAATCCATATCCTCGGCATTAATGGAGTTACCACGATAGACGATTGGGGTCGAATTTTTAGTGATCAATGGAATCAAGATCGTTGCCCCTAATAAACTATAAATGATAACCGCACTGGCTAAGAATAATAGTAATGTCCGAGCTGGAAAGGCTGCTCCGTTGGCTGTTACGAACGGCAGTGACAAAACACCGACCATAGTTACCGCACCACGGACTCCAGAAATACCAGACATCAAACAATAGTAAAAACGAGCTTTGGAGAAGAAATTGAAATCAGTTCGATCGGACCGTTCGAAAAATGTCGAATAGAAATAACTCCAAATAAAGCGGATCACGACTAACATCACCCAAATAACAAAGGCAAAACCTAAAGCTTTAAAGGTATTCATACTTTGATTATGAATCAATTCTTCCATTGCAAAAGGAATTTCGATCCCCAAAAGGACGAAAACGAATCCATTGAGTAAATAAACTAACATGTCCCAGGTTCTAGAAGTGACTAATCTGATCTCTGGACTAAAGGCACCAGTCGTCCGACCTGAGGAAATATTCATGATCCCGGCAATAACTACCGCTACAACACCTGAAACGTGCAGAATATCTTCTGCTACATAATAAATAATAAAGGGAATCAGGATCTGAATAATGGCGTGTAAAATGGAATCATCAACACCTTGATTGATCAAATATAATCTGATACCGTTGAACAACCAAATCATCACGGCACCCGCTAAGGCACCAACGATTGCGATATAAAAGAAATCAATCGTGGCATTAGTCAATGAAAAAGCACCGGTAACAGTAGCTGCCACAGCGTACTTAAAGCAGATCAAACCGGATGCATCATTGATCAAACTTTCGCCACTTATCAAGTGCATCAATTTGTCAGGCAACTTAGCCTTTTTAGCAATCGATTGCACGGCGATAGGATCAGTTGGTGAAAGTACGGCAACCAGTGTGAAGGCAGTTGCCCACGGCAAACTTGGTACTAAATACTTCACCATAGCCCCACCAACAATGGTGGAAACGATAACCAAAATAATGGCATTCCCCATAATGGGCCCTTTGAGTTTCCAAAGTTCCCTTTTTGGGAAACGATTCCCATCGTTGAACAAAATCGGCGCAATAAAGACCAGTAAGAACCATTCTGTATCAACACTGATTTTGACATTGATCGTCAGTGCGGCAATGATCCCAGCAGTGATTTGAATCAAACTATCTGGGATAGAAACAAAATAGTGACTAATGATGTTAGCCACTATAAGTAATGAAATAATCAGGATGATTGTTTCAACTATTTGCACGGACTTCACCTACTTTTTTATCCTCACCAATGATGCGGACCTCAGTTTGTAAATCGATGTCGTACTTTTCTTTAATAGTTTTTTGAATAAAATGGATCAAATCAAGATAATCAGTCGCAGTGGCATGATTGATGTTCACAATGAACCCAGCATGTTTCATAGAAACTTGCGCCCCACCGATGATTTTGCCTTGAAGACCTGCTTTGATGATCAAAGGACCTGTAAAGTGACCAGTTGGACGTTTGAAGACACTGCCACAAGAAGGATATTCTAGTGGCTGTTTTGAACGTCTCAAGTCATTCAATCGATCCATTTCGGCTTGAATCTTTGGTTTTTCGCCAGCTGCTAATTTGAAAGTAGCACTAATAACAATGCCGCCATTTTCTTGGATAATGCTGTGACGATAGGCAAATTTCATTGCTTGATGATCAAAATTTTCAATAGTGCCATCGGGCAATAGAACTTCCGCTGACTGAAAAATATCAGTGATCTCGCCACCATATGCTCCGGCATTCATAAAGACTGCACCACCAATACTTCCTGGTATCCCGGCAGCAAATTCCATTCCGGTCAAACCAGCTTTTTGAGCTGCAATCGTTGTGTCGATGATAGTTGCACCAGCTTCTGCGGTAACATCACCTGCATTGATAGTGATATTTTTGAAGTTCGGCAAGATGATCACAACGCCGCGAATGCCACCATCCTTAATAATTAGGTTGCTAGCATTTCCTAAAATGGTGATTTTGATATCATTTTTTCGGGCAGTATTGACGATATCAACTAATTCCTGACGTGTCTTAGGAAAAGCCAAAGTATCGGCATTGCCGCCAGTTTTAGTGAAAGTATATTTGCTTAAAGGTTCATTTAATTTAAATTCAATTTGAGGTAATTCGTTAGTTGGAAATTTCACTTTTTTATCATTCCTTATTGTACATAGACTACAATCAATTTTATCATATAGTCAAAGACATAACGAATAATCAAACATGGAAACCATGTTATTATAATTTTGGAGGCAATTCATGAAACTAATCTCGTGGAACGTTAATGGACTTCGAGCCGTGGTCAAACATGACTTTAAAGATACTTTTGAAAAATTAGATGCCGATATCTTTTCGATTCAGGAAACAAAGCTTCAAGAAGGCCAAATCGATTTAGATCTGCCCGGATATCATCAATATTTTAATTATGCTGACCGCAAAGGTTACTCCGGTACAGCGGTATTTTCAAAACAAGAGCCACTCAATATTGAAACTGGTTTAGATGATGATGAATTCAATCATGAAGGTCGGACAATCACTTTAGAATATCCTGACTTCTACTTGATCAACAGTTATACACCTAACTCACAACCGAAATTGAAACGTCTTGATTTTCGGATGGGTTACAATGATGCGATGTGGAAACACATGCAAACTCTATCCAAGAAAAAGCCTGTTATCCTTTGTGGTGATTTAAATGTTGCCCACAATGAGATCGATATCAAAAATGATAAAACTAATCATAAGAATCCTGGTTTTTCCGATGAAGAACGGAATAAGTTCAGTGAGTTGCTTGATTCTGGTTTTACTGATACATTTAGATATCTCCACCCTGAGGAAGTAAAATATTCTTGGTGGAGCTATCGTTTCAACGCACGTAAAAATAACGCTGGTTGGCGGATCGATTATTTCGTAATTTCTAATAACGGTCAAGATCTGATCCAAAACGCCGATATCCTAAACGATGTTTATGGATCCGACCACTGCCCCATCCAACTAGATCTAAACATCAAAGGAGAATGATCAATGAATTTTGTATCAATGGATTTTGAAACCGCTAATGGTCACCGGACTAGTGCTTGTTCATTAGCATTGGTCCTCGTTAGAGACAGTCAAATCGTTGACAGTTTTTATACTCTGATCAATCCACAAGAAAACTTTTCTCCACGTAACATTCAAATCCATCATATTCGTCCAGCTGATGTCGCTGATGCACCAACTTTTGATCAAGTCTGGCCTCACATTGAGACTCTGTTTGACAGCTCTCATTTGGTGGCAGCGCATAATGCTAGTTTCGATAATTCTGTTTTGAAAAGTACTCTTAGCAATTACGGCATTTTCCCACCAAAATTTTTGACCATTGATACGGTCAGAACAAGCCGTAAATTTTATCCGGAATTTCCCAACCACAAGTTGGATACAGTGTCACGTGGTTTGAATATTGATTTGAAACATCATCACAACGCTTTGGCTGATAGTATTGCCTGTGCGGAGATCCTAATTAAAACTGAACAACAATTCGGTGTTGAGCAATTAAAAAAGATGGTTAAGCTTTACAGCTAAACCATCTTTTCCATTATTATTGTATTTTTTCGTTCCGACCTGGTCGTGAATCCATGTTTTTGGTAAAGATGGATCGCAGCTGGGTTATTTTTATATACTTCTAAAGAAACTTTTTTGATGGGACTTTCTTTGGCGTAAGCCAAAATATCCTCGGTCAAATAAGAACCGACACCTTGATTCCAAAAAGCCTTTTCGACCACGATACCATATTCTGATTCAGTTACGCTGAGTTTTTCCAGCCGGCTGAAACCAATGATATCTGGGCCCAATTTGGCAATTATCAGTTCATCATGAGCTGAATTGTAAATGGCATCTAACGACAATTCTTCGTCGGCTTTAGTAACATGACGAGTCGAATCATGTTCAATAAAGTCGCTCTCCTGGCTGACGCGGTTCAAAAAGTTCAACAACTGTTGAGCATCTTTAGGAACAGCTTCACGGATCACTAATTGTTCACTCATAAAACTTCTCCAAAGTTTCTGTTTTCGTAACTTGAACCATATAGTTTGATCGATATTTGTCGATCATCTTCATTTTGACGTTTGATATTGACTGAGATATGGTCATCAGGGACTTCGTCCTTGATAAATTGTGGCCATTCGACGACAGTCACACCATTACCCTGGAAATATTCGTCAAAGCCAAGATCTTCATCTGGACTACTCTCAAGTCGATAAGCATCCATGTGATAAAGCGGGAGTCGACCGTCTTTATATTCACGTATCAAAGTAAAAGTTGGACTTTTGACGTTCTTTTTGATTCCTAAACCACGTGCCAAGCCTCTTGTGAAAGTCGTTTTACCAACGCCTAAATCGCCGTTAAGCAATACGACATCGCCTGCTTGAACCAGTTTAGAAAAATTCTCTCCGAACTGTTCAGTCTCTTCGTATGAATGTGTTTGTAAAGTGTATTCCCGCATCTTATCCCTCAATTGTTTTTAAATTAAATAGCTTGAGCAGCTGTCAAAATTGCTAGTTTGTAAACGTCGTCAGCATTGCATCCCCGTGATAAATCAGAAATTGGTTTGGCAAGACCGAGTAAGATTGGTCCTACGGCTTCAAAGCCACCAAATCTTTGGGCGATCTTGTAGCCAATATTTCCTGATTGTAATTCTGGGAAGACAAAAACAGTAGCATTACCGGCAACGTCGGAATCAGGTGCCTTTTGCTTAGCAACTGAGTCAACAAAAGCAGCGTCGAATTGCAATTCACCATCGATCGGTACATCCGGTGCTAATTTTTGAGCAACTTTGGTAGCTTCAGCTACTTTAGTAACTTGGTCACCTTTGGCACTGCCCTTAGTTGAGAAACTCAACATGGCAACTTTTGGATCAATGTCGAATAGCTTGGCAGCTTTAGCTGCTTGAACTGCGATCTCACCTAATTCTTGAGCATCTGGATCAATATTGATGGCACAATCTGAGAAGAGATATCTTTGTTCACCCTTTTGTAAAATAAAGGCACCACTGATTCTTGAGTTACCTGGAGCAGTTTTGACAATCTGCAAAGCAGGACGGACGGTATCACCAGTTGAATGAACTGCACCTGAGACCATTCCATCTGCCTTATCAAGATATACTAACATTGTTCCGAAATAATCGATATCTTGAAGCATTTTTTCAGCTTGTTCTTTAGTATTCTTTCCTTTACGACGTTCAACAAAAGCATCTACCATGTTGTCAAATTCTGAATAGGCGTTTGGATCGATGATTTGAATATCCGCCAAATCAAACGAGTTATCTTCGGCCAACGTTTTGATAGCAGTTGGATCTCCTAGCAAGATAGGCTTGAGCACTTTTTCTTGATTTAGCTTTGTTGCAGCCTCCAAAATACGGGGCTCATCACCTTCAGGAAAAACAATCGTTAGATTTTTCCCATCAATTTTTTGTTTCAAACTTTCAAATAAATCCATTTTCATTCCTCCAATTCATCGACAACCGTTGGTAATTGCCAATTGATTACCCTTTCATTGTATCGTAAAAGCGCTTCATTTGTTTGGGAAAATGGTTTTGAGCCAAAAAATCCCCGATAAGCGGATAATGGACTTGGATGGACAGAACTAATGATCGTGTTCTTTGAAGTATCGATCAGAGCACTCTTGCTTTTAGCAGCACTGCCCCAAAGAATAAAGACTACGCCACCCTTTTGGGATAAGGCCTTGATAGCATAATCCGTCAATTGTTCCCAACCTTTGCCGCGATGCGAATACGCCTGACCTCGTCTGACCGTTAACACAGAGTTCAACAGCAAAACTCCTTGTTCGGCCCACGACTTCAAGTATCCATGATTGACAGGAGTACAACCAACGTCACTCTGTAATTCTTTATAAATATTAACCAGTGATGGTGGAATCTTGACACCTGGTGCCACGGCAAAACTACAACCAATGGCTTGATTGGGTTCATGATATGGATCCTGACCTAAAATGACTACTTTGGTATCAGAATATGAGGTCCATTGAAAGGCCTGATAAATCTGATACATATTAGGATAAATCGTCTGAGTCTGGTACTCATTTTTCAAAAAATCATGTAATTTATGATAGTAATCTTGTTCAAATTGATTTTCCAAAACATTTTGCCAATCATTTTCAATAAAAGTTTTCATACATCACACACCTTACTAGTTAATTTTGATAATAAAAATATGTTAATATGCACATATAAGCTAAACAAACGGAGGTTTTTTCATATGATCAAAATCATCGCATCCGATATGGATGGTACTTTGCTCAATGATGAGATGATGATCTCACAACGCAACATCGAAGCTATTAACCACGCCACAGAAAACGGGATCGATTTTTTGATTGCTTCTGGACGTCAACTTGATGAAGCAAAGCCATTTTTAAAAGATCAAGTACATCCTGGCTTCATCACTTTAAATGGTGCTGAAGTTTATGATAAAAATGAGACTTTAGTTTCCAGCAATCCCATTACCACTGCCAGTGTTCAAGCAATCACTAATTACCTTCGTCAAAAAGGTTTATATTTTGAGCTTATCACTGATAAGGGTGTCTTTTCCAATAGTCTGAAAAAAAGAACGACCAACATCGCTGAGTTGCTGAGTATTTTAAATCCTACAACGACTTACAAGAAGGCCTTAGAAGACACCAAAGCAATATTAAAACACGCTAAAACTATTTACGTGGACGATTATGACCAAATCCTCAATGATAATGATCACAAGATCATGAAGATTTTAGTTTTTGATAGTCGTCAAAAAGAAGCTTTTGATCCTTTAAAGGACAGTTTGAAGGATCTAGACGATATTGTGATCACCTCATCTTCACCAAATAATTTGGAGATCAACAGTAAGCAAGCACAAAAAGGCATTGCCTTAATGGAGTATGCCCGTCAAAAAAACGTTAAACCCGAAGAAGTTATGGCTATTGGCGATAACTTGAACGACTTATCTATGATCAAAGCTGCAGGGATTGGTGTTGCCATGGAAAATGCCGTACCAACCATTGCTAAAGCAGCTGACGAACACACCGCAAGTAACGTCAATGACGGAGTTGCTCAAATAATCGATAAAGTTATCGAAAACAATAAAACCGTAGGTAATCGTGAATGAATTTATACATACGAACGGCCGATCTGAGATCAGGTAATTTAATGGTGGTCTCAAACGTCAATAAAGAGACCGTCTTTATTGCAGTTCGGAACAAAGAAAATCCGTACTTGATCCAGCTTTTCAACCGTTTAAATGACAAAATCGCGGAAATAAAATTAAAAAACAGCTTACTGAGAATCTTCTCCATCGAAATCGAGGGAAAGGAAGTCGCCACGATCAGTACGATTCCAATGATAGAAGTCAAATATGTCCATATTGGAAAATTAAATTGGAGCGTAATTGGTGACATCCCGTTCTCCAACTATCGAGTTAAGTGTAATCATGAGATCATCATGGAGGTCGCTCCTCTGATCTTAGGTCTTGGGCAGCCAGGGATCCAACTAGCCTTTAAAAATATTGAAGATACCCGAGCTGGTACTTTGATAGCCATATTCCTAAATAAATATGTCAAAATGCCTGGCAAACCAATGGATGAATCATTTTCAAACTTTCATAGTAAAAATAAATTATCTTACCTTAATTTCAAAGATAAATTTCACTTTCCAAAATGTGGACCATACTAAAAAGGGGCTCAAATTCATTATGAATTTGAGCCCTTTCATTTATCTGACCTTACTTAATTTAGCTTCGATTTGATCAAGATTATATTGCATATGATCATATAAATGATCCCCAATGTATAATTGACCAACTTTTTTGAAGCCAACTTCATCATAAACGTGTTGTGCTGGTGCATTATCAACATCAACATTCAAACTTAAGACCTTTTCGCCTCGTTCAGCAATCAGATCAATAAAGCTTTTCAAAGTCTTTGTCCCGATCCCCTGATTTTGAAACTCTGGAGCAACGGCAAATGAATCTAGATACCATTCACCAGGCCAAGCTTCTTTATCTGTAAATAACGTCGTACGATTGATTCCATGTTTTTTCAATATTTTAAGAAGTGGAGCGTCGATACCATCTTCTTCTTCTTCTGGATAGCTGATAGCAATTGCTGCAGCTTTTCCATCTATTTCGTTGACAAGGATGTGATCTAAGCCATACCGGTATTCAGGTAAAGCAAAGCCTTCTTTAATAACCTGTGCCATCGTGTCATTTCCAATTTCTTTAAAAACATCTAGTTCCATTTCGTCGAAAATTTGGAAGAGCGTGGGTAATATCTGTTCAATGTCATCCTCTTTAGCATACCTAAACATTAAATTCACCTCTCATAACATAATACATTATTTCTGAAAAATAACAAATTACTTATATATAACCGTATTTATTAGATTATCGTGAAATCAAAATGAACTGATAGAAAACAAAAAAGCAATCTTGCTATTAGTAAGATTGCTGATTTTATATACTAAAGTATTCCAACAACTGTTGGAGACGGGATCAGAAAATACGCTACTCCTTAATCTGTTTTTTAAAGAACATCCCGAAGTTCTTTATGACTAAAAGCATAACTGATATAAATGATTACTTTAATGAGTAAAATGCTTATTCTGTCCAAGAAACAGATAAAATGTAAAAACTGTCCAACTTTTTTATTTCAAAATTATACTTTCGCTTTTTTGTAAGTTTTAACAAGGTCACCGTGTTCGATCAATTGAGTGATCATCTCTTCTCGCTTAGTCTTGAGTCCTTGGTCAAACCAACGTTTGACTAAAAAAACTATTCCACTCAAAAGATGCTTTTGCGAAAGTGAGAGTTTATGTTCTGGTATTTCATGGTCATTAAAGGCCCGCGTGAATAAATCTAATAAATAGTCGGGATGATGTAAGAAATCACTGAGATTATACAAGTTCAAACAAAGATTCTTGTTGGCGATGATAGTATCAACAAATGATACAACTACATCATTGTAACAATGACAACCACTAGCAATTTCTTTTAGCAACCTCTTTTCAAAATAATATTTATAGGCGTCATCAATAAAGGCAAAATGGTAATAAATCGTACTGCGACTTTTACCAGAGGTTTTCATTAACTGAGTCATGGTGAATTTAGGTATGATCTTGCTTGATAATTCTGCCTCGAGAATATCGATCAAATACTGTAATGTGAGATTTTCATTATTTTTAATATTCATCATAGCAAAATATTATCATATATATTAGAGATATCATATAGCAAGCATAAAAAAAAGGACCAAGAAAAAAATCCTAATAGGCCATCTTCGTAGCACGCTGGATTTCTCTTTCTTGATCACGTTTTTTGATTGTTTCTCGTTTATCATATTGACGTTTACCTTTGGCAACACCAATTAGCACTTTGGCAAATCCGTGCTTCAAATAAACTTTCAAAGGAATCACAGTGATCCCCTTTTCTTGAACAGACCCAGCAATTCGCCGAATCTCTTTTTTATGAAGCAACAGACGACGATTCCGTAAGGGATCATGATTGAATTGGTTACCCTGATCATAAATAGCGATATTAACATTCTCAAGCCACATCTGACCATCCCGAGCTTGGACAAAACCATCTTTGATATTGATTTTGCGGGCTCTAATCGATTTGATCTCAGTCCCTGTCAGTTCAATACCAGCTTCATAAGTGTCCAAGATACTATAATCATGTCTAGCCTTACGATTAGTTGCTACTTCATTAGCAGATTTTTCATGATGTTTTTTCACGCTCTATCACCTGCTTTCGTATTTACCTCTACGCTTGTTATTTGAATTTCTGTGTCCACCACGATGGTTGTTATTATTGTTCTTTTTACCACAACCATTGCCACGGAAAGTTGAACGACTGTGACTGGCACGGCGTTTCTTGAATTCTTCTTCACGTTGTTTAGCTTTTTCAGCTTCTTCTGGGGAAAGAACTCTTTCAAAATCGATTTTACGTTGTTCTGTATCGGCTCTGATCAATTTGACTTTGATCGGTTGTCCGACCTTGAAGACTTTACCAGTACTACGACCATGCATTGACATGCTCTTTTCGTCAAATTCGTAGTAGTCATCTTTCATATTTGAAATGTGGATCAAACCTTCAACGGTATTTTCCAATTGGATGAACATACCGAAACTAGTAACAGAACTGACCACAGCATCGAATTCCTCGCCAACACGGTCTTCCATATACTCAGTCTTCTTCAAATCATCAACAGCACGTTCAGCATCGATTGATTTACGTTCGCGAGCAGATGTATGTTCAGCGATTGGTGCTAATCTTTCATTCCATTTTTCCTTCTCTTTATCGGTAAATCCATTTTCAGCGTATTCATGGATCATACGATGAACTGTCAAATCAGGATAACGTCTGATTGGTGAAGTGAAATGAGTATAGTACTTAGCAGCTAATCCGAAGTGACCTAAGGCCTTATCCGAATATTTAGCTTGTTGCATACTACGTAACAACATAATGGTTACGACAGCCTCTTCTGGAGTGTCAGTAACTTCAGCTAAAACATTTTGGAACATTTTTGGCGTAATATATTTTAAGTTACCTTTCACTTCGACACCGATAGCAGCCACGAATTCAAAGAAAGTCTTAACTTTTTCTTCATCAGGCTTTTCGTGGATCCGATACAAGAATGGTACATGGCTCAAATTGTAATGTTCAGCTACTGTTTCGTTAGCTGCTAACATGAATGATTCGATCATTCTTTCAGAAGTTCCGCGATTACGTAACTTGATATCAATTGGCTTTCCATTCTCATCAACAATGATTTGGGCTTCTGTTTCCTCGAAATCAATTGCCCCACGTTCATGACGTTTGTTGAAAAGGATCTTGTGAAGTTCAGCCATATCTTTGAGCATTGGTGTTAGATCAGCATATTCTTCGTTTAGGAGTTCGTCGCCTTTCAAGATCTCATTAACATTGTTATAAGTCATTCGATATTTAGATTGGATAACACTTGGAAAGATATCATGTGTTAAAATATTTCCCTTTTCACCGATCTCCATATCACAAGTTAATGCTAAGCGATCTTCACCTGGGTTCAATGAACAGATCCCATTTGATAGTCTGAATGGCAACATTGGAATCACTCGGTCAACTAAATAAGTCGAAGTCCCACGTTCGTAAGCTTCTTGATCAATTGGTGAACCTTCACGAACGTAATGGGTTACATCAGCAATGTGAACACCTAAATGGAAATGACCATTAGGTAACTTTTCAACTTCAACGGCATCATCAAAGTCTTTTGAGTCATCCCCATCGATTGTGATAACAGTTTTATCCGTTAAATCCTTACGTCCCACACGATCCTCATCAGTTACATGATCAGGTATCTCTTCAGCAGCATCCAAAACTTCCTTTGGAAATTCGGGGTTGATGTCATTGCCCAAGACGATGGAAATAATATCGACACCAGGATCATTTTTATTACCGATAATATCCAAAGCTGTTCCGTACATACTCTGTGGATGATCATCATTAGGATATTCATCGATCGAAACTTGGACCATATCTCCCATTTGTGGGTGAAGTCCCTTATCAGAAATAAAGATCATGTATGAAGCTACTTGTTTTTCATGACTTTGAACATAGCCAAAGTTACCAGTTTTCTTAACCTGAACATCACTGTATGGATGGAATTCACCGACTAATTTGTCGATCGAACGTTCGATTATTTTAGTGATCTTAGCTTCTGGTCCTTTGTCATCCCAAGGATTTGATGGCTTCAAGATTTGGATCTCAACTGTATCACCATTGACCGCATGCAAAGTATGGTCACGAGTGATAAATGCATCAGGTTCAGCATCATCATATCTGACAAAGCCAAAACCTTTCTCGTTGGCCTTGAAAACTCCCTCAAGGATCTTAGTTTGTTGAGTCATCCGAAACTCATCTTTATTAGTTAAGGTGATTTTCCCTTCACCTTCAAGCACAGCTAAAGCTTTAACAACACGTTTAAAAGCTGAAGCACCGTGCATTCTCAATATATCTTCAATTTGTTCAGAAGTGTATCTACGATCAGGATTGCTTCTGAAAAATTCCAGAATATCTGAAATTAATTTATTTTCTTTATCAGGCATTTGCTTCCTCAATTTTTTCTAAAAAGTTTAATACATCAGACTGCAGCTGTTTGTGGGCATGATTGATTGTTAGAACATGGCCTGCTTCATAGTAATGTAAGTCAGACTGACTTACTTCAGAAGCAACAGTTTTAGCTTTCGTCTGATCGACCATATCATCAAAAGTCCCCTGACCGATGAAGTATGGCTTGGCTAAATTTTTAAGATTGTCAGTAATTTGACTAGTCTCAACTTGAATTGCTTGTAAGAACGGATCGATTTTTTGATCGACTTCTTCTAACTTTTCGCGGGTCTTTTTATCATCGAGCTCATTTAAAGCATATACCTTTTGGGCATAAACTTTAAAAGCTGAACGAATATTTTTAAAATCCCTATTATACAACGGAGAACCAAAGACGCCACCAGCACTAACTTCGGGCAGTTCCTCAACTGCTTTAGTAGCGAAAATCGCTCCTAAAGACAGTCCAAAGACATAAAACTCAGTCTTTCCTTGGCCTTTCAAGAAGTCAATTGCTTCATGCACTTGTTGCCACCAGGCGGCTGGAGTTCCTTGATTCAATATGTCAAGTGGCTCGCGTGTACCATGGCCTGCAAACATCGGGGCATAAGCTGAGTATCCACTACGTTGTAAATACCTTCCTAACAGGCGCATGTCATTAGGCGTCCCTGAAAGTGAATGCAATAAAATGACTGCCCTGTTTCCATTGTCAAAATAAAACGGTTTAGGTGCAATTATCTTCATACGAATTACTCCTTATAACAAAAAACCTCCTGAGATTCTTCAGGAGGGCAACTTGTCTAGTGAGATGATAAATATACTAAAACTAGTGATAAAGCGAAGAATAATACTAAAAGTACGTACGTAACTTTGACCATGAACGCTTCAAATCCACGCTTCTTTTGGTTGTTAAACAAGTCTCCGCCACCACCTGACAATGCGTTCAAAGCATCTTGTTGCTTTGTAGGTTGCATTAGTACGGCAATGATTATCAAGACTGACACGATAATTAGTAATACTTCAAATAGATTGTACACCGGCAAAACCCCCGTTCATGGTGTTTAGAGCTAAATTCACTCTTAAAACAATAACACAAAAGTTAAAAAAATTCTAGTCTATTCCATTGATAAGCTGAGTAAGTTTCCGCTTTAATTTGGACCTTAATCCGGCATTGACCACCATGACTATACGGTCACCTGATTTAACCAAAGTATCCCCACGAGGAATTAATTGACGCTCCCCACGGTAGATGGCGATGACTAAGACTTCTTGAGGAAAAGCAATGTCACGGATATATTTTCCGTCGATACTGCTACCTTCAAAAACTGGGATCTCGATTCGATCGCTGAATTTGCTGACTCGGTTCAAATATTTATCATCAAGAGTCAATTTCTCTTTTAACGCTTCATAAATTGGCGAACCATTCAAGATATCAACGACGATGTACGCCACTAGAGAGATAACGACTAATGGCATCAAGTGTCCCAACGATCCAACCATTTCAGTAACTAAAATAATTGCCGTAAAAGGTGCTTTACTGATACAAGCAAAATATCCTGCCATCGCAAAAATAATCAGATTACTTTCATATGCTAAAGGTAAAACACCAATTTGATGCATAAAGACGGCATAAATCGCACCGATGATCGCACCGAGGTTCAAGATTGGCAGGAAGATACCACCTGGTAATCCTGATCCATATGAAATCATCGAAAATACGAAACGTAAAACAAAGATCCCGACTAAGATCCAGAAGCTTGCGTGCAAATGGTCGAGATTGATAATCAACCCGTTACCACCACCTAGGAAATAAGGGAACATCATTCCAACTGGTAATAACAGAACTAACGGGACCAACCCTTGGAAGGACCGCGGAATCTTGGTTTTTTCATAAATACTTGGCATGACCAATAAAACTTTTTGATAGAGCCGTCCAAATAATCCTAAGATGATACCTAAAATCACTAGATGCCAATAATAATTGATCGGCAAACTGAATTTATAAGGAATATTCAAGACTGGCGTTAAACCAAAGACGTATAAAGCAATCAAGTTTGAACTAACCGCACTGGCTAGAGCTGTGATCCAGACCATCGGTGAAAAATTGTGATAAATTTCCTCCAGCACAAACATACATCCTGCTAATGGTGCATTAAAAGCAGCAGCCAAGCCGCCAGCCGCACCACTGGCGATAAAAATTCGTTTTGAGACTGGTGAACGTAAATGTGTCAATTCACCGACACCTTGGCCAACTGAAGCTCCTAATTGAATAGCCGGACCTTCTCGACCAAGAAATAGTCCTGGACCAATACTTAAAATACCACCAACAAATTTGCGCCATAAAACAGCCCACCATTTGACCGACATCTCTCCATCAAGTTGAGCTTCAACTTGAGGAATACCGGAACCGGAGATATTTGGTTCTTTTTTTAACATAAACCCGACAATGACACCAACAATGATCAAAAATAACAAGATCACTGCTGCAATCCAATAATCAGTTCGAGCTTGAATATAATAATTTTCGAAAACATGTAGTATTGCTGCAATCGAATAGCGGAAAATACTTACGACAACCCCCGCTAAAATACCGATCACAACACCACCAAGAGTCAACTTTAGCTTATAAATATCGACAGATATTGACTTCATAAAGATCCCCCAACTTCTTTCATTAAAAAATTATGCTTGGTAATCAGTCAATTGATGAACTGATGTAGATGGTTGTTCAAAGCCAGATTCAAGCAACTCAATATCCGTGATTGATTGTTCATCAGTAACTAATTTAGGGCGATCATTGATCAAAGTCTGATAAACACCGTCATAAAATGCGCCATAATCACCAATTGGCGTCTTAATTTGCTTCTTGATCCAATCACCATTGCTATTGTGATAATTGGCCACACCATAATACATCGGACTGTCTTCACCAAAACCAGCTGATCCTGGCATAATACCAGCCTTTAAATCATTTTCTTGCTGGTCAGCACCATATTTAATGAAAGAACCATTCGTCCCGTGAACGATAAAACGTGGATACTCGCTCGCAATTAGGAAACCCGCTTTAACTTTGACCTTCAAGCTGTCGTCATAATGTAAGTCAACATCAAAATAGTTATCAACAGCATCTGCAACTTCATTATTGCGAATGTCATACGCCACTGTCTTAGGACGACCAAACAAAGCAACCATCCGATCCATCAGATGGATTCCTAATCCATAAAATGTTCCTTGTTCTTTAGTGCCTGGTTGAGAAACTTTTCCAGGACGGTAATAGTCAATATGTGATTCAACTTCAAGGATCTTACCTAAGAATCCTTGTTCGATAACCTGTTTAACTGACAAATAGTCTCCGTCAAAACGACGATTTTGATAAGGAGTGACTAGAACTCCCTTTTCCTTACCTAGAGCTAACAATTCTTTAGCATGTTCAACACTATCAACAAAAGGTTTTTCAACAATAACTGATTTATTAGCTAAGATAACCTCTTTGGCCAATTGATAATGAGTACTAGCCGGCGTACAGATAGTAACTAGATCAATCTGTGGATCACTTAATACATCATTTAAATCATTTGTAAAAACCGTTCCTTGATCAAGATAAGGGCGAGCTAATTTTTCCTCAACTGGTTTTCGGGTATAAACTTTGGCCAATTCAAAATCCGGACGAATATTTAAATAAGGCAGATGATAACGATTAGCGGACTTACCGAAACCAATGAATGCAATTTTCAAAGACATACTGACTCTCCTTTTTTAGACATACAACTACTATATAATTTTTGGACAAAAAAAACAGCCCTTGTGGGCTGTTTTTAAGCGAAGAACAATTATTTGTTCAAGTTGTAGAAACTGTGAATACCTTTGTATTCTGATTGGTCGCCAAGTTGATCTTCGATTCTCATCAATTGGTTGTACTTAGCGATACGGTCTGTACGACTCATTGAACCAGTCTTGATTTGGCCTGCGTTTGTAGCAACAACAAGGTCAGCAATAGTTGTATCTTCTGTTTCACCAGAACGGTGTGAAACGATAGCTGTAAAGCCAGCTTCTTTAGCCATTTCGATAGCTTCGAATGTTTCTGTAAGTGTACCGATTTGGTTAACTTTGATAAGGATTGAGTTTGATACTCCCATATCAATACCCTTCTTCAAGTAGTCAGTGTTTGTAACGAACAAGTCGTCACCAACTAATTGAACCTTGTCGCCAAGGGCCTTAGTAGCTTTTTGCCAGTCTTCCCAGTTGTCTTCATCGATAGGATCTTCGATTGTGATAACAGGATACTTGTCAACGATACCGTCAAGTAAGTCGATCAATTCGTCTGTACTTAAGACAGCACCATTTTCGCCTTCACCCTTAAGTTCGTATTTACCAGTTTCTTTGTTGTAGAATTCTGAAGCAGCACAGTCAAAACCGATTGAGATATCGTCGCCTGGTTTGTAGCCTGCTTTTTCAATAGCTTCTACCAAAATCTTGAAAGGAGCTTCATTGTTTTCAAGGTCAGGAGCAAATCCACCTTCGTCACCAACAGCAGTGTTCAAACCGCGTTCTTTAAGGATTGACTTAAGTGATTGGAAAGTTTCTGAACCCATACGTACGGCTTCATGAATTGATTTTGCACCAACAGGTAAAATCATGAATTCTTGGAAGTCAACGTTGTTGTCAGCATGCTTACCACCATTGATAACGTTCATCATTGGTGTTGGAAGTACGTGAGCATTTGGTCCACCTAAGTATTCGTACAATGGTAAGCCAAGTTCATCAGCAGCGGCACGTGCAGCAGCTAGTGAAACACCTAAGATAGCGTTAGCACCTAAGTTACCTTTGTTTTCTGTACCATCAAGTTTGATCATAGCGTCATCAATAGCTCTTTGGTCAGTAACATCCATACCAATAACTGTCTTTGAAATCTTGTCGTTTACATTTGAAACAGCTTTAAGAACACCTTTACCACCAAAGCGTGATTTGTCGCCATCACGTAATTCAACAGCTTCGTGTTCACCAGTTGAGGCACCTGATGGAACAAGTGCGCGACCAAAGCCACCTAATTCAGTATAAACTTCAACTTCAACAGTTGGGTTACCACGTGAGTCAAGGACTTCACGACCTAAAATATCAGTAATTACAGACATATTTTAATAAATCTCCTTTATGAGTTTTAATACTCCATTATTTTAAACTTTTTTGATTCTAAAATAAATATCGGACCTTAATAAATTAGTTTTGGTAGTTAACTAAAGCAAGGAATGATTCTGGATCCATACTTGCTCCACCAACTAGTCCACCATCGATATCCTCTTTGGCCATCAATTCTTTAACGTTAGCAGGTTTAACTGAACCACCATAAAGAATTCTAACTTTGTCAGCAGTATCTTGGTCATATAGACTAGCAATCTTTTCACGAATCACATGAGCCATTTCTTGTGCTTGATCAGCAGTAGCAGTTTTACCAGTACCGATAGCCCAGATTGGTTCATAAGCAATAACTGATTTAACTAAATCAGCAGCTGAAATGCCTTTTACAGCATTTTCGATTTGACCTGTTACCCATTCTTCAGCTTTGCCGGCTTCACGTTGTTCAAGAGTCTCACCACAGCAAATGATTGGTAACATGTTGTTCTTCAAAATAGCATGAGCTTTTTTGTTGATGTCTTCATCAGTTTCTTTGAAGTATTGTCTTCTTTCCGAGTGACCGATGATTACATAGTCAAGACCCATTTCTGAAAGTGCTTTAGGTGATGTTTCACCAGTAAAGGCACCTTCATCTTCAAAGTAACTGTTTTCAGCAGCAGTCTTTAAAGGTGAGCCTTCTGCACCAGCAACTAATGTTGAAAGATCGATAGCTGGAGCACCAATAATAGCTTCAACGCCTGATTCTGCCAATTTGCCTTTGATTCCGTCTAAAAATTCTTGGGTTTCTTTAGGATTTTTGTTCATCTTCCAGTTACCCGCAATAATAGGTGTACGCATAAATTTAAGTCTCCTTAGTGACTATTTGTCTGAAATTGAATCAATACCTGGTAATACTTTACCTTCTAGATATTCTAGAGAAGCACCACCACCAGTTGAAATGTGAGTGATCTTATCAGCAATACCAAGACTCTTAGCAGCAGCAGTTGAGTCACCACCACCGATAATTGTAATAGCATCTGACAAGCTACCCATAGCACGGCCAACTTCTAATGTACCTTCGGCAAATTTACTCCTTTCGAAGGCACCCATTGGTCCGTTCCATACAACTGTCTTAGCACCTTGTAACTTATCTTTGAACAAAGCAACAGTCTTTGGTCCAATATCAAGAGCCATTTCGTCATCAGGAATATCAACGCCATCAGTAGTTGTAGCTTCAGCGTCGTTTGAGAACTCTTTAGCAACGATATGGTCTACAGGAAGAACGATCTTGTCGCCTGCTTTTTGAAGGAGGTCTTTAGCAAGTTCAACTTTGTCTTCTTCGAATAGTGATTTACCAATCTTGTGGCCTTGAGCAGCTAAGAATGTATAAGCCATTCCACCACCGATTAAGATGTGGTCTGATTTAGGGATCAAGTTTTCAATAACACCGATCTTATCTGAAACCTTTGCACCACCAAGAACAGTTACAAATGGGTGTACAGGATTATCAACGGCGTTACCTAAGAATTTGATTTCCTTTTCCATCAAGAATCCAGCAGCAACTGGTTTACCATTAGATTTCATAGCTGATGAGATACCAACGTTTGAAGCATGGCTTCTGTGGGCTGTACCGAATGCATCGTTGATGAATACGTCACCAAGTGATGCCCAGTATTCGCCAAGTTTTGGATCATTTTTACTTTCACGTTTACCGAAATCATTGTCGATGTCTTGGAAACGAGTATTTTCCATAAGTAGAATGTCGCCATCATTTAATTCACTGATAGCATCTTCAAGTTCTTTACCTTCGTTAGTTGGTACGAACTTAACTGGCATACCACTCAACTCAGAAAGTTTTTCAGCAACTGGCTTCAATGATAAAGCTTTCTTGTCTTCATCACTCTTGATTCTACCTAAGTGAGAAAGCAAGATAACCTTGCCACCATGTTCTGAAACATATTTGATTGTTGGGATAGCACCAACGATACGGTTTGTGTCACCCACAACGCCATCTTTAATAGGAACATTAAAGTCAACACGCATCAAAACTTTTTTATCTTTTACGTCAACGTCAGAAACGATCAGTTTTGCCATTTTAAATCCTCCATATATTTCTTAAAAAAAAGCGGAAGGAGTTTTCCTCCCTCCGCCAATTTAAACATTAAATTAGGTTGTAAATTTCGCTATTTTAAATTAATGAATTAGTCTAATGTAGCAAATTTTTCAAGTGTACGAACCATTTGTGCAGTAAATCCTGATTCGTTATCATACCATGCAACAGCCTTTACAACTTGACCGTCACCTGAGCCAACAACTTGTGTTTGTGTTGGGTCAAATACTGAACCAAACGATGTACCGATGATATCTGATGAAACGATTTCGTCATCGTTGTAACCGAATGATTCACTGCCGTCAGTAGCT
Organism: Companilactobacillus versmoldensis DSM 14857 = KCTC 3814; assembly: GCF_001434295.1. Classification (GTDB taxonomy): domain Bacteria; phylum Bacillota; class Bacilli; order Lactobacillales; family Lactobacillaceae; genus Companilactobacillus; species Companilactobacillus versmoldensis. The sequence continues at coordinate 85,425 of NZ_AZFA01000004.1, forward strand.
TTCTTGATAGCAGCATTAACGTCGTCAACTGTAACTTCTTTGTCAAGAGTTGCAACTAATTCTGTCAATGAACCTGTGATAACTGGAACACGTTGTGCATGTCCATCAAGCTTACCCTTAAGTGCAGGAACAACAAGACCCATAGCCTTAGCAGCACCAGTTGAGTGAGGGATGATGTTAGCAGCAGCAGCACGTGCAGCACGAACATTACCTTTACGTTCTGGACCATCTTGTAGCATTTGTGTAGCTGTGTAAGCATGGATAGTTGTCATTGTACCAGCTTTGATACCGAATTCTTCGTTAACGGCATTAGCTAATGGTGCAAGACAGTTTGTTGTACATGAGCCAGCAGAAGCAATTTTAACATCTTGTGTCAAAACATCTTCGTTAACACCATAAACAACTGTAGGCATGTCACCTGATGGAGCTGAGATCAATACACGTTTTGCACCGGCATCCAAGTGAGCTTGTGCCTTGTCTGAAGATGTGTAGAAACCTGTACATTCAAGAACGATAGTAACACCATCGTTTGCAACCCATTTAAGGTCTGCAGCATTCTTTTCAGCATAAACAGGGATCTTCTTACCGTCAACAACGATACCGTCTTCTGCGGCTGTGATTGAATCAGTCTTGAAGTTACCATGAGCTGTATCATATTTAAGCAAGTGTGCAAGCATTGCTGGTGATGTCAAATCATTGATAGCAACAACTTCCAAATCAGTTTTTCCTTCTGCTTGAAGAGCAGCGATACGGCGGAAGGCCAAACGACCAATACGTCCAAATCCATTAATACCAACTTTTGTAGTCATACAAAAATTCCTCCTTCAGGAAAGTAAAAATATATTATTTTAAAGGGTTATCCCTTAAAATCATCTTTGAGGCACCCTCATCAGTGATCAACACTGTATGAGCAGGCGCATTTTTCATGTAGGCTTTGATAGCAGAAGCTTTTGATGCTCCACCGGCAATAGCAACTACATGTTCAATATTAGCAAGGTCCCGAACATGAAGTCCAATTCTAGGCACCTTATAAACAAGCTGACCATTTTGATCGAAGAAATCTCCAAAAGCCTCAGCAACGGCTTGACTATTGGTGATCTTTAACCTATCTACATCAGACAAGTTTCTTCTTTCAGCCATGACACTTGCAGTTCCGATACTATGAACAACCACGTTACATTTATATATTAAGTCAAGTACCGACTTAATTGAAGACTCTTTTTGTAAAGATTCAAAACTTCTTTCACTTATGTCCTCAGGTAAATATAACGCACGATGCTGTCCATGGGTTCTATTCGCCATTTCGGCACAAACACTGTTTGCTTGTATAATGACTGACTCTCCCACTCCTCCACGGGCTGGTAAGAATAACAAATCACGATTCTTTGATAGAATTGGTGATAGGTTCCTAGCAACTCTAGCTAAAGTGCTACCGCCAGTGACAGCAATCAGGTTTTTGCCATTAGGTAGAATAGTTCCTAGCAGCTGGTTAAGCCTTTGTCCAAATGAGTCGATCACTCGATATTGTTTATCTGAATTGCCTGGCAAAACAATACAACGAGCAATTCCCAATTTCTGGCTTAACTGTTGTTCGATAAGTGCTGTTCCTTGAAAGTCAGCTAATAGCTTATTCAGCTGACCATTGGCTTGAATCCCAGTCTTCGTTAGAGACATCCCTGACTTAGATGAAATAATCAAACCTTGATTTTTCAAAAGGTCCGTCTCAGTCCGAAGACTTCGTTCAGTAACATTAAGGTCATCTGCTAGGACCCGACGGCCCACCGGTTCCATTAACTTGATACTTTGCAGTATCCGGAAACGTTTTTCGACTGTTTTAATGAAATCGGGAGCAACCAAATCCAACAATTCTAAATTACTATTAATTGTCATTTGATTAACTCCTTGGGACTAATCTTGTCCCTGTATGTCCTTTTGTGACCCATATACTCAAAAAATAAAGGCTCGGATAAACTCAGTTACCTCTCAAGCACAGTTCTTATTATAAACGGTCTTGTTTATAATGCAAGTCCTTATAGATCAAAAATCAAAGGTTTTTAAATCAGATATTTAATATTGGCATTTATCTGGTTTTCTGCGATAATAGTTTATATACGCGTCGCTAGTATAATGGATAGCACTCAGGATTCCGGTTCCTGCAATGTGGGTTCGACTCCCACGCGACGCATCTAATTATATTCAAAAAGGCTTACGATAGACGCATCTGTCGCAAGCCTTTTTCTATATCATTTTTGCTTATCAACATTAATTCACAGTTTATAAGCTATAGATGTTTTTAATCTGGTCACGTTGAATATACGGCAAATGGGCCTGAGTAACTCCCGAGTTCATTTTAGTCCTTGGTATTTGACCTCGTTGAATATTATTTACGATTCTAGTGATATCTGATTCATTATATGGAGGCATCCAGGTAATGATTGGTGGCATCAAAAATTGAAAATCATCAATATCCATCATTAAAGTATTCAGAAACAATGAATCATTTTCCAGTTCAAGCAAAAAATTACCTTTAACGTTCAATTCATCCCACAAACTCTTCAATACATCTTGATGAGACTCTACAAATCCAAGAAAATCATCAACATTTTCAAGCTTCTTTTTAGCTTTATAGTCATATCCATAAAGGAAGAAACTACTCCTCGACCCGATAAATCATTGATCTCATTAAATGAATTCAAAATAACTTTATATAGGGCACCTAACTTTTCTTGCTTTTGCAAATAGGTGCTTTTAGTAAAGTCCGGTAAATAGATACCCTTTTGTTGAATGATCCTCACCACATCAGAACTTTGTACTGTCCAATATCTCATATAATTACTACCTTCTATTTTAGATATAAATATTATTATAATGCACTTACAAATATATAAATATAAATTTATATAAATAATTGAATCATTTATATATTTAACTTAAGGTAAATATGATATAGCTGATACATACTAAATAGAAGGTGAGAATTGCTATGAGAGCTAAAAAATATTGGTATCTTTTCGCATTACTGTCCATTGTAGTAGTTATTGGCATCGCCTGCTCAAACAATAACTCTGGTTCATCCGGTAAGGACTCCTCTGGAACTTCCTTTAAGAAAAATTCGACCGATGATTCTAAAAAGGATCCATCATTAACAAAAGTGACTGCGCAAGTCGAATCAAAATTTAAACAATTATCATATAAGGATAAGCAGACTGGTGTCACCTTACGATATAACCTATTTGTGCCCAAAAATTACAGCAAAAAAACCGCCTACCCGTTGCTGACTTTTATACCTGATGATTCTGTAACTGGCAAATCTACAGCTACCGGAATCACCCAAGGATACGGTGGTAGTATTTGGGCAACCAATTCTGAACAGAAAAAGCATCCTAGCTTTGTGCTCGTTCCAGTCTTTGATACCTCAACTATATCTGGAGGCACAGGACAATTTGGTTCGGCCGTGGTCAAGAAGAATGTACAAACTTATTTAGATCTGCTCAAGAAACTACAAAAGAAATACAACATTGATAAAGACCGCTTGTATGGAACTGGCCAATAAATGGGTGGAATGACTATGTTCTATTTGAACTCACACTACCCTAATCTATTTGCAGCTACGCTTTATGTTTCATCACAGTGGGACGTTGAGCAATTAGAAAAATTGAAGAACCAAAAATTCTTCTACATTGCCTCGGCCGGAGATCAAAATGCTTCAACCGGGCAAAGGAATCTCATGAAGATGTTGAAACAAGATCATCAAAAATACTCACAGACTACTTTAGATGCTAACTTATCCCCTTCTGAAAAGAACACTGCCGTCAATCAATTGTTAGATAAAAATCGTCAAGCTAATTTCATCACTTGGAAGGCTGGAACTGTTATGAAATACTCAGACAAACCAATCGAGCATAATGCATCATTTGATTTTGGTTATACCATCCCTTCAGTCCGTAATTGGTTATTCAACCAAAGTAAGTAAACAAAAATCCACTTCAAATTTGAAGTGGATTTTTTTATTCTGTTTCTGCTGTTTCAGCGACTACACTCTTCGTCGTATAAAGTTTTCTAATAAAAATAAAACAAGTCATTAATAATAGTAGACAAACGCCAAAACCAAGTTTGATTCCAACTAGTTCACCCGTGATCGTGCCGACATTTTCATGCTGATTCGAAATCGTAATAACCGCAATCAATAAAGCTGTCCCGAAAGAAGCTGCAACTTGACGTAAAGTATTATACATTGCTACTCCATCTGGGAGCAAATCGGCTGGTAAAAAGGTCAAAGCCTGGGTCTGGATCGGTATCAAAACTAATACTAATCCGAATTGACGAATAGTCTGACCCAAGGTGATCGTTAAAATTGACGTATTATGATTAATCAAAATTTGTAAAAAAGTCCCAATGCAATCAATCGTAATACCGATCATGACTAGATTCTTAACTGGATACTTATCAAACAATTTACCGGATATCGGAGACATAAAGAATGTCACCATCGCTCCAGGAAGTAAAACTAGCCCTGATATCAAAGCACTCTTATGCATCACGTTCTGAACCAATATAGGTAAAAAGATAGTATTTCCGTACATCGTCACCATCAAAATCATATTCAAAATACTGGCAACATTGAATTGAACATGTTGGAAAACGTTCAAATTGATGAAGGGGTTTTTCGAGCCTGCCTGTGATCTGATGAATAACCAAGCAAATAGGACACCTATAATTAGTAATCCTAAGATATTAAATGATGGGAAATCATACTCACCAATATTTGAAAAGCCCCATAACAGACTCAGCAAGCCAAAACTGGCAGTGACTAAGCCCTTGACATTGAAAGTTAATTCTGTTTCATGTTTGATCTTCGGCATAATAATAATTGCCAAAATAATCGAAAGAAGTGTGAATGGAATCGTCAAACTAAATAAGTAGCGCCAGGACAGGCTGTCCAAAATGACCCCGGAAACAGTCGGACCAACGATTGGAGAAAAATTGAATACAACGCCAATGATCCCCATAACTGCTCCACGATGTTTTTTATCAGCAGCCCGCATGGCAATAACATTTACTAAGGGAATCATTACTCCAGCACCGATTGCTTGGATCATTCGTCCAGCAATCAAAATAAGATATCTATCCGCGGTCGCTCCAATCAATGATCCCACGAAAAAAATAATTGAAAAAGTCAAAAACAAATTTTTGAAAGAAAACTTTTTCATTAAATAAGCACTGGTGGGAATCATTAAGGCATTGGCTAACATATATCCATTAGTCAACCACTGTGCGGATGAATATGAAACATGGAATACGCGCATGACAGATGGTAACGCTGTCGTCATCATGGTGGAGCTTAGGACTCCAAAGAAACTCCCGAATAAAACAATAAATAATGTCACTCGCATACCTTTTTTCATACTAGATCTCCAATTTAAAATTAGTTGACAAAAGCAACTTGAATTAATATATTGGAAATTGGTTGCTTTTGTCAACCATTGGAGGCGAAAATTTGAAAAAAGAGGATATTTATAGCATTCGTGAATTTGATCGCTTTTATATGACAGTCCTACGACTGACCGATAAGTATCATCTCCACACTCATTTTACAATTTTAGAATCCCGGCTCTTATTAGAAATAAACCGTGGCAACAATACCGCCAATCAATTATTAAAAGTTCTTAAATTGGATAAGGGATATATAAGTCGTGTTTTGAAAAAACTCGAGAACGAACAGTTGATCACCAAGCAAACTGCAGAAAGTGATTTACGGATCAAAGTTTTAGCCTTGACCCCTAGCGGTAAGACAGCCTTAAAGGAAATCGACCGACGTGCGGATGAACAAATATCTGACTTGTTTAAAGACGTCGACAGTACTGACATCGCTCAGATCATTGCGGCAATGCAAAAAATCCAAACTGAATTAAGTAAAGACTAAAGGGGTAAATATGACAAACATTTATTTAAGACGTTCTACTATTAATGATCTCGACGAAATCGTTGAGATCATCGACCAAGCTAAACAACTTTTGAAAAATGATGGTAGTCCACAATGGCAAAGTGGCGACCCTAGTCGTGAGATCCTCAAATCAGATATTGAACAAAGGATCAGTTGGGTTCTACTCGTTGATGACAAAGTTGCTGGAGTGGCAACTTTATTGGACCAACCAGAACCTTCTTATGCTCAAATATCAGCTGGTAACTGGAACAACACCACTCAACCTTATATGACTATCCACCGGGTTGCGGTCTCTGCCGACTATCGCGGCCAACACCTGAGCAAATTTTTGTTCAGTAATTTAATGACCATTGCTATGGAGCTGGGATTTCATAATCTGCGGATCGATACTCATTTGAAGAACCAACGGATGCAACGGATCGCCAAAAATCTTGGCTTTGAATATCGTGGGATCGTCAATGTCTCTGATCCAATTGATCCGAGTCGCTTGGCTTACGAATTGAATCTTTAGACCTATTTAGGAAAGAAATAAATAATTTTATTTAATTTATTGTGTTTATTAGTGCTTTTATGTTGACCCCCTTATATATGTATGCTAAATTAGCACTGTACTTATAAGAGTGCTAATTAAAAATAGGAGGCATTTTATGTTAGTTCCTACAGTTATTGAAAAAAGTTCACGTGGCGAACGTGCCTATGATATTTATTCAAGATTATTAAAAGATAGAATTATTATGTTATCAGGTGAAGTTAACAGTCAAATGGCAAACACTGTTATCGCTGAATTATTATTCCTTGATGCTCAAGATTCAGACAAGGATATTTCAATGTACATCAACTCACCTGGTGGCTCAGTTACTGATGGTTTAGCTATCATGGACACTATGAATTTTGTTAAATCTGATGTCCAAACAATTGCTACTGGTATGGCAGCTTCAATGGCCAGTGTCTTGTTGTCAGCTGGAACAAAGGGTAAGAGATTTGCTCTTCCAAACTCAACTGTCCTCATTCACCAACCATTAGGTGGCGCTCAAGGTCAACAAACAGAAATCGAAATTGCTGCTCAAGAGATTTTGAAGACTAGAAAGAGATTGAACCATATCTTGGCTGATAATTCTGGTCAAAGCTTTGAGAAACTTCAAAAAGATACTGATCGTGATAACTACATGACAGCTGAAGAAGCTAAAGATTATGGCTTGATCGATGATATCATGACTAACAAAGCTGAAAAATAATTTTTACTGATCATAGTTGAAAAATATCTGGATAAATTCCAGATCAAAAATAAAGGGTAATGAAAAATCTAAGATTTTTCATTACCCTTTTTGTTTCCCATATTTCCGGATATTCCTAACATTTCGTAAGGAGATAAATACAGGCCTTTCATAATTACTTTGGCGACCATTTCGTTGGTCAAATCACCCTCGCCATCGACCCAGGTCTTAATGATTGTCATAATCATACTGGTGATCAATCTAATAGCATATTCATTCGGAATGCCTGCAGAAAAGTCATTATTACCTTTGACACGTTTCAGATCATTCAAGATAGCAGTCTTCAGTTCTTTTGAGATAGTCGGATAAAACTCTGGATCACCATTTGTCCCAAGCATAAATCTGACTAATTCTTTATTCTCAGCTACCAAATCGACCAGATTCATGATCACTGGATATGGTTCGTCTTTCGAAAAATATCGATAATCCATTGAATCACCCATCTCAGTCTGCAAGATAAGTTCGACCTTATCATTGAAATTTTTTGTGACTTGATTAACTAGATCATTTTTATCTAAGTAATGTAAGTAAAATGTTCCTCGATTAATATGACTGATTCGAGTAATATCGCTGACTGAAATTTGCGCTAATGTTTTATTTTTCCCAGCTTCTAACAAAGCATGAATAATATTTTCTTCAGTTTTCTTTTGACGCTCTTTTTGTGAAGTCATGGTAATCTCCTAACTTAATCAACACTTTTTTAAATTCTGAGCATTGAAATTGATTAATCAAATGGTTTAATGAATTTGAACAATTAATCAACACGGTGTTCATTATATGAGTAGTTGGAGGAAAATACCATGGAAAGTTTTATTTCAGTTAAAAATGAAACCAAAAGTTTTGGAAAAGGGTCCCATATAGTCAATGCGAATAAAGACATTAGTTTTGAAATTGAAACCGGTGAACTGACTATTATTCTCGGTGCTTCTGGAGCTGGTAAATCCACACTTTTAAATGTATTAGGCGGTATGGACCATCTAACAAGTGGCTCGGTCAATGTAAACGGTCTGGAGCTCGCCGATCAGGATACGAAGGAATTAACTACCTATCGTCGCAAAAAAATTGGTTTTGTTTTTCAATTTTATAATCTAGTTCAAAATTTAACAACACTTGAAAATGTTGAATTAGCATCAGAAATTGCTGATCAACCGATGGCTGCTAAGGATGCTTTAACGGCAGTTGGACTCGAATCTCGAATGAACAACTTTCCAGCCCAACTATCGGGAGGAGAACAGCAACGAGTGTCCATTGCCCGGGCAATCGCTAAAAATCCTGATTTACTACTTGCGGATGAGCCTACTGGGGCGCTTGATTACAAAACCGGGAAAAAGATCTTACAGTTGTTCCAAGACTTCACCCATCAGTCCCATAAAAACGTAATTATCGTCACACATAATAGCCTGATCAAACCAATGGCTGATCACGTAATTGAAATTACTGATGGTCAAATCAAGTCAGATACTCGTAACTCTGACCCAACACCTGTTGAAAAGCTTGAATGGTAGGTGTAGAAAAATGAAAACATTAAACAAAAATATTAGACGTGAATTTAAAATGTCTCTAGGACGCTTTTTGTCCGTTTCTGCTTTACTAATGCTAGGAGTATTCATTTTAATTGGCCTCAACGTCACTGGTCCAAACATGCGCCAAACAGCCCAAAAAGCTTATGATGAATCAAATTTGGCAGATGCCAAGATAACTACTACTTCTAGTTTGAATCGATCAGATCAGGACTATTTGAAGGATTTAAAACAAGTCAAACAAATCAATTTTGGCCATAGCAAAGACACCTTGATCAAAAATACCCAACATGCTTTACGAATCGAGAGTGTTCCGACATCCCTTTCCAAAATGCATTTGACTAAGGTTCATACACCACAAAGTTCAAACCAAATTGTATTAAGTGACAACTTAAAAGGAAAATACCATTTAAATGAATATATTAAATTAGCCGGTACAAAAAAGAATACTGCTTCAGGTCTGAAAAATAATAAATTTAAAATTGTTGGTTTTGTAAATTCAACTGAATATCTTAAAAAGGATAATATTGGCAAAACCACTGCTGGTACCGACTCACTTTACGGCTTCGCATATCTTAAAAAACAAGCCTTTTCAGCTAATAATCCTAATTTTGCTCGGGTCAGTTTTAAGAATGTTAGTGGAAATGCCTATTCTCAGAAATATGAAACAAAAGTTTCCAATATAGTTAAATCATTACAACCTAAATTAAATCATCGGAATAATTCAACGGTCAGTTCATTGAGGAAAAAAATCAACAATAAATTGAGCACTGGTGACCAAGCAATAAAAGTAAATTCAACCAAAATCACCTCGGCAAAATCGACTTTACAAAATCAGCAAAATGCTCTCTCCACTCAGCTAGATCAAGCCCGGGCCACTGGAAATTCCGCTTCGATCTCACAGCTGTCTTCTCAACAGCAGCAATTAACTGATAAAATCAATACGTTAGATTCTCAACAACAAGCACTAAATAAATCTAAAAAGAAATTGAATCAGTTGCAAGATCAAAAGAAACAACTAAGCAATATGACTTTAACCATCCAAGGAAGAAACGATTACAACGAGGGGTATAACAATTACGGTGAAGATGCTCAAAGGATTGATTCACTTGGAAAATCCTTCCCTGCATTTTTCTTTCTAATTGCCATTCTTGTCAGTTTTACAACCATGAGACGCATGGTTGAAGAAAAACGGATCGAGATGGGAACTCTACGTGCCCTTGGATATTCAAAAGGCGAAGTTATGCGTGAGTTCCTGATATACAGTTTTCTTACTGCTTTATTAGGTACAACTGTTGGTAGCTTTTTAGGTTTGATAACTCTTCCAAAGATTATTTTCAAAGCTTATACAGCTAATTTCACTTTTGCCAATTTACAGCTTGCTATTCATCCTTGGTATATTGTCATCTCTTTCATCATTGCCTTTCTTTCAACCGTCCTTGCCTCATGGTTAGCTTCTCGGAAGCAACTCAGGACAAATCCAGCTGAATTGATGCTGCCCAAAGCACCTGCAAGCGGTTCTCGAATTTTATTGGAACATATCAGTCTAATTTGGGATCATTTAAACTTTTCCTATAAAGTAACCGCCAGAAATCTTTTTAGATATAAAGGTAGAATGCTGATGACTATTGTCGGCGTTGCGGGAGCCACTGCTTTGATGATCACAGGGTTTGGTATCAAAGATTCCTTGAACACCATCGTTGATCAGCAATTTGGTAATATCAGTCGCTACGACATTATTACAGCTTATAATCCTGAATCCTCAAATCAAAATATTGAACGTGCAAAGGATGTCGTTAAAAACGATAATAATGTTAAAAAATATGATGGTGCTTATTTTGCCAACGTTTATGCTACACGCAATGGTGACTACGCCCGAGAAAATATTTCTTTGACGGTACCGACAAATTCAAAACGAATCAGTCAGTACATCAAGTTGCAGAATTACAAATCTGGAAAAAAGTTAAATTTATCAAATTCAGGTGCTATTATCTCCCAAAAACTAGCACATCTTCAAAATGTTTCCGTTGGTGATAATATGAAGATTCATGAAACTGATGGGACGACATACAAAATCAAGGTCGCCGGAATTACGACAATGTATGCCGGTCATTATATTTATATGAATCAAAATTATTACCAAAAGGTTTTCAACAAAAAATTCAGTTCCAATGCATATCTAGTAACTTTAAAACATTCTACGAAAAAACAAGTTAATAATTTTGCTGCCAAATTCAATCACCAACAGGCTGCAGTACAAACCGTTCAGTCACAAGAAACTAAATCTACCATCACTAATATTTTAAGCAATCTCAACAATCTTATTATCGTCTTAGTTTTGAGTGCTTCATTGCTGTCTTTGGTCGTTCTTTATACACTGACCAACATTAATATTAGTGAACGTGTCCGTGAATTATCGACTTTGAAAGTTTTAGGATTTTATCCCAATGAAGTCTTAATGTATATCTATCGCGAGACAAATATCCTGACTGGAATTGGGATTGTCTTAGGACTTGGAGTTGGCTATGCGTTCCATGATTATATTATGAAATTATTACCTCCAGCAACGGCAATGGTCGCACCAGGATTATCGTGGTCCAATCCAATTATTTCAGTTATTCTCATGATTATTTTCTCTCTCATTGTCATGATAATGATGAATTCCAAAATTAAAAAAATAGACATGTTAGAAGCATTAAAATCTGTCGATTAAAATTTCAAGCAACAAAAAAACATTTCTAAGAATTGATCTTAGAAATGTTTTTTTTGATCAAGCAACTTTTTATTTAATAACTAGAAATTACCTAAATGATTACCAGACTTGATCGGTTGGTCCGACTGTAAATTCATTGATAGTAGTATCTTCGGGTGTATCGATTGCATATGACACTACGTTAGCAATTTTATCAGCTGAAAGCTCTGTTTCAGATCTGACAGCTGCTTCACCCTCAGCCACAGCTTTATCCGGAATATGACTAGTTAAATTAGAATTAACAGCAGCGGGGTAAATGACTGAGGTCCGGATATGTTCATTATTTTGAGCACATTCCATTCTCAAAACTTCCATCAAATCTTTAACTCCCCACTTAGTAGCACCGTATACGGCGCCACCTGGATAAGCTTTGATTCCTGCAACAGATGAAGTGGCAATTATTTGTCCTGAATTTTGTTTTCTAAATTCTGGTAAGATAGCAGCAATTCCATACAAGACACCCTTCAAATTGACATCGATCATTAAATCCCAATCTTCAACTCTAAGTTCTGATAACGGTGAATTAGGCATTACTCCAGCATTGAGATAGATAACATCAACGTGACCAAACTTTTCTTTAGCCAAATCGACTAACTTTTTACTATCGTCGCGTTTTGTCACATCAGTTTTTTGATAAATAGCTTGTCCACCAGCGGCTTTTATCTGATCAACAATCTTACTCAATTTGTCAGTATTCCTAGCACCTAAAACAACTTTAGCACACTCAGTAGCTAATTTTTTAGCAGTTGCTTCCCCAATACCAGAAGAAGCACCTGTAATAATTACAACTTTATCTTTAATCATTAAAAAACACTCCCATTCTTGTTTTCAAATCAAGTATAGTAGTGTTTCTGAGAATATTTAAATACTTATACGTTATGGCTTGATATAGCTTTAAATTATGTTACTTAAAAAACATAAGCAATTGCTATTCTTCCAAATATATTAGTTTCGGAGATTGCTAAAAATAAAATGTCTCAATGACTGATTAAATTCATCGGGGATCTCTGCCATAATATCGTGACCACAATTTGATAATTCAATCTGCTTGATTAGGGAACTTTTGTCAGCTAATACTTTAGCAAACTGAGGATCAAAATAAGGACTTTGTTCGGCCACGACTAAGCTGATCGGTATTTGAGTAGTTACCAATGTCTTGATCCAATCCTGTTGAAAGTGGTCAAATAACAACGGCAAACTACTAACTCGGTCAAATGGTGTTTGGCGCTTAGCCAAATCAAGCTGACTAATGACTCGTCGATCCAAACCATGCAAAGTTTCATGACCGGTGTTGGTCTTACTGGCTTTAGTTTGATAGTTCCCTAATGTATAGTCTTTGAAACCATATGGCCAAATGCTGTCATTTAGCATTTTCGGAGATTGATCGATACTCATCATAGCTTTGATATTGTGGGATTTTTCCAGATAAGCATAGCAGACACTTGCTCCCATTGAATGACCAATCAAAATCGGACGTTTGAGCTGTAGATATTTCACTAAATTTACTAAGTCTGTTGCTAGCTGATCAATTTTTAATCCTTGCTTCGTCCGTTGTGAGTGCCCATGATTACGATGGTCATAGGTGATAACCCTACAATTCATGTCTAATAAATAATCAACCTGTTGTGACCAGATCTCTTGATAGCCGCCAAATCCTTCTACTAAAACTACTGGCTGTCCCTTTCCACGGTCTTGATAATCCAATCTAATTGAATCATTAGTATAAAAATCCATTTTTTCCTCCTAAAAACTAGTTCACACAAAATAACCATCAACTCAAGCAGATTGAATTGATGGTTATTTTAAATTTCCCAAGGATCAGTTACTAATTTAGGTCCCTTAATAGTCTTGACCATGGTCGTCGAGTTGGCATTAGCATATTCTTCTAAAGAAAAACCGTCTGTGCCCTGAATTACTTGAAGATCTGCATGAACTTCAAACTGATTAAGAGTTTTCAATAATTGTTGTGCAGATTTTTGGTTGATTCTTTGCTTTGGTTTCCATACCAAGTCAAGGTCACTGGTCATCTTTGCTGAAGGTGTCTTAGTGGCCAATTCAAAACCGACACTACCGCTGATACCCCAAGTGAAATCACTTAAGATAGGTGCAATTTTTTCTAAAGTCATCACTGCAGGTAACTCCTTACGCGCATTTGAGAGGTCCAACCAGGCATTGTTTTGGACCAATTCATAAGGAGTAATCGACTTAACAACTTTATCCAAACTCACCCAACTTGCCAGTCGCTGAGATCGTTCATGACCGCGAATACCAACTGGAATCAAATCATCCGCAATTTGAGCCCGTCTGACCACTACTGTCAAAGATTTTGAGAAAACTTTTTCAGCCCAATCGGGCAGTTGGAGACTGGATAAATCTTGAACAGTCCTAATTTTTAACAAGTCATGTGGCGCGATTTCTACCATTGTTCGTCGACTAGTTTACGAACTTGTAGAGTAGCCTTGCGTCCACTGGCTTTAGCGATCTCTGTTTGATAACGGAAGTGAAGTGTTCTGTCACCATCTAGACTATCGATAGCTTCATCAATAATGGAATTGATCTTAGCAACATTTTCGTCTGTGGCTTCCCATGAACCGATACCCTTGACTAATTTATAGAGTGCACCTAATTTTTCATAGTTGTCGATATCATAAGCCATAGCTGGAACATGCTTAGTAGCTTCTTCAAGTTCAGCAATGGTACGTTGAGTGATTCTAGCGGCACTGGCCTTTGACATTGCTTGGATAGTGATTGAATCATCATCCAAGGCAATCATACGATTAGATTGTAGACCATGGGCTAAGAAACCACCGGAGACAGCGTCACCAGGGATAAAGTCGATCACTGGATGGCCTGCTTGTCTAGATTTGGCATAGGCAGCGGCACTTGAACCAAGTGCCACATGGATACCAATCAATTCTTCTTGATAACCGTAGGCTTGGCTAGGTACATCAACGATCAAGACGATTGGACGTTTAACATCCTTATCTTTATCCTCTGCAACGATAGTATTAACGATATTGGCTACTGCAAATCCTTCTTGTAGACCTACTTCACCATCACGAACACGTGGGAATTCATTGTCAGCATCGGGAACAATAGCAATATATTCCTTACCATCTTTTTGAGCATGAAGAACAGTTGAAACTGAACTGGTAGCATTCTTGATACCAGTAATGGCCTCAAACCAAGCACGTCCACGACTCTTAGTACCTTCTTTTTCACCACTGACTGCTGGAGCAATTTCGTGTTTTGTAGCAGTTACATTCTTGAATAATTCATTATATGACTTGATATCAAGTTTCTTAGTCAAATCTAAATTATCAAGCAAACTCAGATAAAAATCAGTATTCTCAGTTCTGTGAGCGTCTTTTTTAGTTTTGATTTCATTAATGATCGAGTTCTTGATGTTATCGACAGTATCTTCAACTACTTCGTCTACCAAATTAGTAGCTTCACGTTGCTTTGTTCCAAGTGTGTTCCAAATCAAATCTTTATCACTAGAATCAAATTCACGAACGCCAGCCTCTTGTTCAATAACTTCGGGACCGTTCAAGGCAATTCTGGCCTTATTTGTAGCAATCAAGTATGACAAGATCGAAGCTGTGATAGACATACCACCGAATGAACCAACACGTCCTGGAACTACTCCGATAACTGGAACGTATTTCTTCAAAGCAATAACAGCATTTTGAATCTCTGAAATTGATAATAAACCATAGTTAGCTTCTTGAAGACGAACACCACCAGTATCAAGAACAATTACAGGATAAACGGTCTTGCCATTTTGGTTGTCCTCTAAAACTTTTTCTAAAGTGGCTACGATCTTAGCACCACTGACTTCACCGATACCTCCACCTTGGAAATTACCTTCGATAGAAATAACTACTGCTTGGTTACCATCAATTTGTCCTTTCATCAAGACAACACCGTCGTCACTTTCAGGAACGATGTTTTGTGGCTCCAAATGAGGTGAGATCATGTCATCTAATGGTCCAACGATCTCGCGAGCTGAATCATCATCTAAAATTGCTAAGGCATGTTGACGTGCATGTAATTCAACGAAACTATTTTTCATCTTTGAGTGCCTCCAATGCTTGAGTCAATCGTAAGTTAACAACTCCGGGAGTTGAACCAAAATCATTGATCTCGATATTTGCTTTAACTGGGTATCTATCAAAGAAACGTGTCAGGACATTTTCCCAAACATCGTGGAAACCATCACTACCAGTTACGATATTGATTTCTGTTTGTTTGTCTGTTGGTCTAAAAATAACTTCGAGGTCACCTGATGCAACCACACCAACGTGAACTGGTTTTTTTATTGCATCAGTTGTGTCGAAATTAAAATGTAGCTTTTCCATATTTATCTCCATTCCTAATTCAAGTGTTTTAAAAAATAACTAGCGGCAAAAAGGTCTGCACATCCGCCGGGCGATATATTATTTTGTTGAGTAAATTCTTCCAGTTGTTTAAATTCTAGATTATAGAGAACATCTTGCTTTGCAACAACGATATCTGCCGATAAATTTTGAAATTCTTTCAAGACTTTTAAATTACTTCGATAAACGATATTGGTATCATCAACATTACTGTATAGGACTAATAAACGACGCATCCAAGTATCAAAATCATCTTGTTCTGGTAAGAAACTGAGTGTCTTAGACACATTTGGGAAACCCAACTGCGCCTCACCCCTAGCTCCACTCAAGGCATATTTTTGTTTGGTCACCATGCCATGAGTTTTAGACTTCGTCTGTGGTACAAATTTGTCGGGCATCCGTGAAAGACTTTTAACATCCGAAAATATTTTCTCTAAGTCATTAGTTTGTTGGCTACTGATGACACTGATCAATAGTCCTAAACTCCAAATAGCACCCTTATGAGTATTAATACCACCGGTGGCTTCAAACATGCTTTTTTCAGACAATCTACCGATTCGTCCAATCTCTTCACGCAATCTCAGATCAAGTGGATGTTGATAGGCAATTTCAGCCATTTGCTGAAATCCGGCTAATAAGTTATCCGCAGATTTATAAAACAAATCAATATCCATATCCTTGTGTGAGCCATTTGAATAAGCATCGACCAAGCCAGGTTTGGGTGAAAAGGAAACTTCCCATTTCAACGCTCCCACAACTTTTTGCGCTAATTGTAAAGATCTAAGCTCAAGCATGTATTATGACCAGCTTCTGAATTTTGCAGGTGGATTATATAGTCCATCAGACCACTTAACTAAATCATCCATGTTTTGAGCTGCAAGCAATGATCTCTTGGCTTCATTACGGTGAACGCCTAAATCTTCTGGCAAGGCAACGATACCTTTTTGACGTAAATCAGCTAATTGTTTAGGATTACTTCTTAAACCAACTGGTGTGACACCGGCAATGGCTTCGATGGCTGCTTTCTTTTCTGCCATACTGTCAGTCTTGTAAAGGTAAGCAATACCTTCTTCGGTGACAATATGAGTTGTGTCTTCGCTATAGATCATAATTGGAACATTTGCCATTTTAGCTTCTTTTCTAACTTCTTCAGCATCTAGATGATCAACAAAAACGGGCTTCTTGTTGGAACCGTATGTTTCAACCATTTGAACAACTAATTTTTGTCCCTTACCAAGTGGATCATTGTCAGGACGTAAGCTTTGCCATGCTGGTGTTGAGTGACGACGACCATGTGGATTACTACCCATGTTAGGTGCACCACCAAATCCAGATAGACGACCATTAGTAACAGTCGATGAATTAACAAATTGGTCAATTTGTAATGTCGAACCAACGAACATGTCTAGAGCATATTGACCAGCAACTTGTCCAAAGGCACGATTAGAACGCATTGTACCGTCTTTACCAACAAAGAAAACATCAGGACTATGTGAAATGTAGTTTTCCATTCCAACTTCGCCACCGAAACTATGAATAGTTTTGACCCAACCACTTTCAATAGCAGGGATCAATGTAGGTGTTGGATTAACTTCCCAATTAGGCACGATTTTACCTTTTAAACCTAATTGATCACCATATGTTGGTAGCAATAATTCAATTGCAGCAGTATTGAAACCAACACCATGGTTGACTGTTTGAACATTATGTTTTTCATAAATTCCACGAATGGCCATCATGCCCATCAAAATTTGTAACTCAGTAACGTTTTGAGGATCACGTGTGAATAATGGTTCCAATTGATAAGGTTGGTCAGCTGGGATAACGATATCGATCCAGTCACCAGGGATATCGACACGAGGAACTTTGTCAACGATCTCGTTAGCTTGGACGATCACGATACCATCTTTGAAAGCGGCTGCCTCAACGATGGCTGGTGTTTCTTCAGTATTAGCACCAGTATACAAATTACCATCACGATCAACTTTGTCAGCGGCTACCAAAACAACATTTGGGATCAAGTCAACGTACAAACGTGCATATAATTCGAGATATGTATGGATATCGCCAACTTGAACTGTTCCATCAGCAATCATTTGTGAAATTCTAGTACTTTGTGGACCAGCAAATGAGAAGTCCAATTTCTTAGCAATCCCTGTTTCAAAAATATCCAAGTGTTCTGGACGTGACACACTTGACATGATCATATGTAGATCATGAATCTTTTCAGGATCTACTGCTGCTAAACTTTGTGATAAAAAGCTAGCTTGTTTTTGGTTATCTCCTTCTAAGACAACTTTGTCACCTGATTCGATGACAGTTTCCAATAATTTTTTAGCATCTTCGGTTTTGGCTATTTTACCGTTCAAAAGTGAAGAAATGGCGGACATTTTTTCAGCTTTTCTGTCACGGTTTTGAGTCCAACTTCTTGTAACCATTGATTATCCTCTTTTCCATTTATTCAATAAAAATTCAATATCATCAAGATTCATACTATTCATGGTGATGGTTCTAAAATCTGGAAATTTTGCTTTTACTAATTTGGTAAAAGTCGCTCCAGGCATCACTTCGAGCGTGGTATCAACACCCAATTCTTGAGCTACATCGATCATCGTGTCCCAATAAACGGGATAAATTAGATTATTGATCATATCGTATTCAATATCTTTGGCCTTATGAGTGGCATGACCATTGAAATTTGCCAAATAGGTACATTTAGGATCTTTTAAATCCACTTTAGCCAATCCTTTTTCTAAATCATCAGCGACTGAATGCATCAAAGGTGAATGTGATGGAACTGGCACTTTCAGTAATAGTGCTTTAGACGCACTCTGCTTCTTAGCTAGTTCCAAGACCTTTTGAATACCGGTGATCGAACCAGAAACTGCCGTTTGCAATTCAGCATTTTGGTTCGACGTAAAGACGGGCTCAGTTTTTGAGTTGACTTGAGTGACGATAGCTTCAACTTCTTTTCGCGTTAAACCAACGATAGCACCCATGCCATAACCGCTCGGATATGATTCCTTCATCTTCGTCGATCGAAGATAAACAATTTTTATAGCATCATCTTCACTGATTACATCAGCGGTGACTGCTGCTGCAAAAATTCCCAGTGAATGACCGGCAACTGCATCCGGTTTTTGACCGATTTGTTGCAGTTGACGAATATTAAATAATTGCAAAAGTAAAATACCTAATTGAATTTGAACAGAATCTTGATAGGATTGACTACTATCTGTTAGTTCGATACCAGTCAATTCTTTTACCCTAGTAATCATTTCAGTTGGGACATCTTTCAACATCCCACGTTTCTGGCCACCTTGGCCCGGAAATATCCACAAATTTTTTATAACCTCTCACCTCCATAAATCCTTCATAATTGATCTCACGAAAATAGTATAAAGGCACTTACATAACATGTATAATATAAAAAAAGCAAGATACTTAACCATTTGGTTATACTTGGAGATGAAGAAATGAATTTGAATCAATTGAAATACTTTGTTGTCGTGGCTAACCAAGAAAGTATTACTAAAGCTGCTTCGATCTTGTATGTTTCTCAACCGGCTGTCAGTAAAACTATCAAGCAATTAGAAGCGGAATTAGAAACAAAACTCTTCGACCGTACTGGTCGGACGTTGAAATTGAATCGAGCTGGTAAACTTTTTTACAGTTATGTCAATGACAGTCTAGAGGAACTTAACCGAGGTGTCTCAGCTGTTAAAGGTGGCTTGGACCAAACTCAATATCCAATTTCACTATTGATGGAAGTGGCTTCGCCATTCATTCCGAGTATCGTCACTAATATTAAAGAAAAAGTCCCGAACGTTCGGTTGAATATTGCTCAACATAACGTCCGGGAAGCTGACTATAAACAATTTGATTTCATAATTACTAGTTCATGACTCAAAGGGATGACTAATGTACCCGTTTTAAAAGAGGAGATTTTCGTTGGCTGGGATTTGGCATATGGCTACAGTCAAAGTTTCGTTAAACCAGAGGACTTGGTTTCTGAAAAAATGATTGGTTTATCTCCGGATAATCCATTACGAGAAACGATCGATAAGTACTTTTTAAAACGCGATATCACTTTGAATTACAAATACGAAGCCGATGATCCAGCTACCGTCAGAGGAATCATTGAATCAGGAGTTGGTATGAGTTTCATCCCTTCAGTCACTTGGCAAACAATCAGTTCAAACGTTCAATTAGCACGTTTGACTCCCGAGCCCTTGCAGCGAACGATTTATTTGAGCTCACCTCATAAAAATCTCACTAATATTGAACGAGAGATCAGTAACGAATTGATTTTGATTTTTTTAAAGTTTCAAAGATCTGAACTTAAAATTTAGTTGCATTTTTAATTCCATGAGGATATATTAATCAGTATTATTTCCTTTGTTGATCTCACAATCATTCAGAGGGAGATTGTTATATGAACGTCAAAAAAGTTCTGACTAAGGCCGACGTCGGCGACTACATGAAAGTTTTTGCTTGTACTGCAGTTATGATGCAGACCGTCCTTAGCTTGGTCCTGACAACCAATCCTAGTATTGGTTCACAATCATTTATCGGGATTATTTATAATTTAGTAAAATTCACTGCACCAGCCTTTATATTTGGTATTTTATACACTACTACACGTAATACTAATCAGAATTCTTGGAAGAATTATCCTGGTTATATGAGAAAACAATGGTCTGCTCTATTTGTTCCAACTATTTGGTGGACTTTGGCATATCTGTTGATTTTCCCCAACGTTCAACAAGTTGATCAATACAATAGTATTGGCAGCTTCTTGTGGCATTTCATCAACGGTAATGCCGCACCACATTTGTGGTATAACACGATGATGTTGCAATTTATTATTTTGATGCCCTTCTTTTGGCTTTTAGCTCACTGGGTAAAAAACAATACTAAACGTGGTCTAGTTGCTTTGGTCCTTACAGTGGTCGTCTTCTTTGCATGGATCTACTTTTATGATGCTGAAGTCTTCCAAGGGCCTCAAGCACAAAATTGGTATCTATTGGATCGAATTTTTATCAGCTTCATCATTTACAGTATCTTCGGAGTATTAGCATGGATGTTCCGTGATAAATTTGAAGCTTTTATCAAAAAATCTTTCCCAATTTTAGTGATTTTATTCATTGCAGTATTTTACTGGACCAACCGTGAGCTCTTCGCCTTCGGTTACCCAGTCAATCTTGCCAACGCGCCTTATTACAAGCCTTCAATGAGGCTGTATGCTTTGCTAGTGATTGGATTAGTGGCTGTCTTAGCAATCCACCACATCAATAAAAATTCTAAAGCTCTACCAATCTTCCACTTCTTAGCAACCTATGCTTACCGAGCATATCTTTCGAACGTTTTCTGGTTACAAATCATCTGGCGCTTGGGTGGGAAAAATTTAGCAGGAATAAATCCTATCGTAGCAATCGTTGTTTGTTATCTAGTAACCTGGATGCTGTCATTTGCATCCGCCTATACATTCCATATTATCTGGGCCAAAATCAAATCGGTTTTTACTAAACCGGAAAATGTTGCTTTAGAGGCTGATAATCAATAATTATTAATAAATAAATGCAGAAAATTTGCATTTATTTTTTTTGTGTCAATTGACCTAAAAATTGAATTCGGCTATCCTAAAATATGAAAGGGGTTATTATGGAAAATAATCAAATAGAAAATTCAGTAAGTAGAAAATTCTTCGTCAGCACCTTACTAGCTGGAACCTTTACAATGTCGATCAGTCAATCGTCACTGTCCACAGCTTATCCAACGTTGATGAAGTTTTTTGGGGTAACTGCACCAACGATTCAGTGGTTAACGACCGGATTCATGTTGATCATGTGTATTATGATGCCGATCAGTCCTTGGCTACTCAGTAACATGTCCTTTAAGAATCTATTCTTAAGTGTTGTTGGTATCTTTGGCATTGGTACATTAGTTATTATTTTGGCACCAAACTTTCCATTAGCGATGTTAGGGAGAGCATTAGAGGCTGTGGGCGTTGGGATACTGTTCCCATCGTTTCAGTCAGTTTTACTAGAAATAACTCCGGAAAATAATCGTGGGACCACGATGGGCTTTGCTGGACTGGTTATGGGATCAGCTCTGGCCAGTGGACCAATCATTTCTGGTATCGTCTTAAATTGGTTAGATTGGCAAGGACTATTTGTCATCTTCCTAATTATCATGATCGTTATTTTCATCTTGGGACTATTCTTTATCAAAGATGTTATGCCGCGTAAAAAAGTTCGTTTAGACTTTCTTTCAATTATTTATTTAATTGGTATCATCGGACTTTTGTACGTTGTCAACCAAGCTGGTAGTGCTCATTCACTCAGCACCAATCTTTTGGTCATCTTAGTAATCAGTTTGATTTTAGCGGCTTTATTTATTCATCGGGAATTAACAACCAAGGAACCATTATTAGATTTGAAGGTCATGAAAAATTTCAACTTTGACCTTGCCGTCCTATTGACTGGTTTCTCATATATTTCTTTAATTGTTGTTACCATAATTTATCCACTTTATTATCAAAATATTTTGCATACTTCCGTCTTAGTATCTGGACTAGCTTTAGTTCCACCTGCTATCTTGCTAAGTATTCTTAATCCTTTGACTGGAAAATTAGCCGATAAAATTGGTTTTAAAACGACCCTATTAGCTGGTATGTCAATGATCGTCGTTGGTTGGTTCTTGTTATTCGTCTTAAACTTCAAGATCAGCATCTGGCCAATGATTTTGATTGCCATGTTAATTGAAGGTGGTAATGCTTTCGTTATGATGCCTGCTACAACTTTGGGGGGCAATTCCTTACCACAGGATTTGATCCCACACGGAACAGCAATCATCACCACTGTCCGTCAATTGTTAGGATCACTTGGTGTCAGTTTAGCAACCTTGATTTTAGTAACATCAAATCAAAATCACAGCTTACCTGCCAATGGTGGTCTAGCTGGATATCACAGTGTCTTTACTTTCTTCTTCGTCATAGCAATCATAGGTTTGATTTTTGCTATCATGGTCAAAGATTATAAAAAGACTAAAAAAACTAATTGATCTGCTTTAAACACAAAAAGAGTCGATATTCAATTTTTGAATATCGACTCTTTTTTAGACTTTGGCTGCTTCAGCCAATTGATTTAATTTTCTTAAGCGGTGATTGATCCCGGATTTAGAAATAGCACCACTAGGTACCATTTCGCCTAATTCCTTTAAAGAAACCTCTGGATGTTCTAGTCGCAAAGTAGCAATCTCTTGCAACTTCTGTGGCAATGAATCCAGCCCAACAGTATCACGTAAATGCTTGATGTTTTCGACTTGACGCTCAGCGGCGGCAACAGTCTTATTGATATTAGCATTCTCACAGTTGACTAATCGGTTAACTGAATTACGCATATCACGAACGATCCGGATATCTTCAAATTTCAACATTGAATTAGTTGCACCGATCAATTGCAAGAAATCGGCAATCCGTTCAGCTTCCTTCAAATAAACAATGTAGCCGTTTCGACGACGTGTCGTCTTAGCATTTAAGCCAAAATGATTCATCATTTCGGCAATATCATTGTTGTGTGTTTCATATAAAGAATAAATTTCCAAATGGTAGCGTGAAGTTTCGGGATTATTAACACTACCAGTAGCTAGGAAAGCTCCCCGTAGATATGACCGCATCCGTTGATCTTCACCTAAGATATCAGATGTTACACCCGTCTTGATTGAAAGACCGCTATCATCTAAGATACCTAAATCTTGTAACACTTTATTCGTGTCACGTTTCAAACGAACCAAATATTGGTTGTTTTTCTTTAATTTCATTTTCTTACGAACCAAAAGTTCAGATTCCATACCATAATTTTGCTTGATCAATGAGAAAATCCTTCGAGCAATTGCTGGATTCTCAGTTTGAGCAGTTAAAACGAAATGATGATTCTGTAAACTCAATGAACCATTCATTCGAATTAGAGCAGACAACTCCACACGAGCATGCTCTGGATGAACTTCTAAACCAGTGAGTTCCTTTTTAACTTCACTTGCATACGAAGCCAAATTATCTCACCTCATTTTTTCTGTTTCCTGATTGAAAGGCTAAATTCAAGATCTCTCGGGCAATTTTATCACCATCATGAAAGGCTCCTTTATCGCGTAATTTCAAAAAATCATCTTGTATCACGCGACAGCCCATTTCACGAAGAGTCTTAAAATCAGGCTCAACTTGATTAATATATTCATCATATTTTTTATGATCCATATAACCATCAGGAACGGGACGAGTGTTAACTAAAACAGTGTCAACAAAGTTACCACCTAAATGGTCATTTAAAACTTTGACATGGTCAGCATCAGTGAAGTTTTCTGTTTCACCGATCTGAGTCATGATATTGCAGACATAAACCACTTCTGCAGGCGTTTGCTTCACAGCTTCACCAATCGACTTAATCATCAGGTTAGGCAAAATACTAGTAAATAAACTACCAGGTCCTAAAACTACCACGTCAGCCTGCATGATCGAGGCTAATACTGGTAATAATGTCTTAGGCTGTTGATCAGGATTATCCGAGTCAGTCACCCAAACTCGTTTAACATGTTTACCTGAATGGGTGATCTCGTGTTCCCCAGACAAAGTCGATCCATCAGTAAACTCTGCATTTAGTGTCAACTTGGTATTTGAAGCTGGAAAGACATTTCCATCGATGCGCATCATTTTAGATAATTCTTGGACGGCATCAAAGATGTTTGGTGACATCTCACTCAACGCTGCAATGATCAAGTTTCCTAAGGCATGGCCTGAGAAGAAATCATCATCACTTTTAAAGCGATGTTGAAAGACGTCGAGTTCTTCTTTAGGAAGATCTGACAACGATGCCAAAACATTTCGGATATCCCCTGGTGGCACGACGTTGATATAATTTCGAATGATTCCTGAAGAACCACCATCATCGGCAACAGTAACAATTGCTGTGATATTGGCATCTTCTTTTCTTAAACTATTTAAAATAACTGGTAAACCAGTTCCCCCACCTATAACAACAACTTTTGGACGACGACCCTTAACAACTCGAACTATCCTATTGGCTGCCATGTTTAATAACCTTCTTTTGAGATTTTTCCATATCACGATGAGTGATATCAACGTAATATTGGTCTTTGAGATCCTTACCTAAACGTTCAGTAATTGCGACTGATCGGTGTTGGCCACCGGTACATCCAATCGCAATCGTCAAACTGGTTTTACCTTCTTTTTCATATCCCGGTAGGATATATTCTAATAGATCATATAATTTCTTATAAAATGTTTCAGTTTCTGGACTGTCCATAACGTAGTCATAGACTGGTTTATCCTTACCTGTTTGTGACTTTAATGCATCAACATAATAAGGATTACGTAAGAACCGAACATCCATCACGACATCGGCATCGATCGGCAGACCATATTTAAAACCAAATGACATCACTTCAACGTGAAAAGTTGGCACTTCAGAACTCTCTTGAAAATTATCGAAAATCTGCTCACGCAACTGGCGTGGGGATAATTCAGTTGTATCAATAACAACTTGAGCCCGTGATTTCATTTCATCTAATAATTCCCGTTCCTTCCGGATACCATCTAGCAAGCGTCCTTCCATTGCTAGGGGATGACTACGACGCGTTTCCTTATAACGGGAAACTAGCTCTTCATCAGAAGCATCAAGGAACATGATCTTCATCTCAACCTTTTGGTCTTTTTCTTGTTCATCAACTTGTGCTTCAGCTAGCATTGAAAAAATCTCATCGTAAAATGCTCGCGATCTAATATCGACCACTAGAGCCACTTTATTGATTTTTCCTGATTCGTGCACTAATTCCCAAAATTTTGGTAGTAGGTTTGGGGGCATATTATCTATACAAAAATATCCCAAATCTTCAAAAGACTGCATTGCGACAGTCTTACCGGCACCACTCATTCCGGTCACGATCACTAAATTAAGTACTTTTTTTGCCATTCGTGCACCTCACATTCGAATTTCATCATAACATAACAATCCGGGCGTGTCATTGATAGACATTTAAATGACAAAATAAAAGTAATTTTTTTACGGTTTGCGCTAAAATTAAATTGATTTAAAAGGGAGAATAACACTATGAATACAGTATTTTTGATCTTATTGCTGATTGCTGCCACGATCGTTGCTAACGCGATCTATACTCGCTTTAAATTATTCCCAGTAGCCTTTTTGCAAATTGCCGCCGGACTGATTCTGTCACTATTTCCTATCTACCGTCATTTTGAACTTGAACCAGAGATCTTCATGTTGGTGATCATTTCAATGCTGATGTTCAATGATGGTCAAAACACTAACATCATCAAATTAGCTCGCCATTTCCGGACGACCTTTTCATTGGCAGTTGAATTAGCTATCGTTTCGATCTTGATTATCGGAGCTGTCACTCATTTACTGATCCCCAGTTTTTCACTAGCATTGGCTTTTGCCTTAGGAGCCATCATCGTCCCCACCGATCCGGTTGCTGTCTCATCGATCACTTCGAAAGTTCTAGTCCCAAAAAATGTCATGGGCACACTGGAAAATGAATCATTATTCAACGATGCTTCTGGTATCGTTGCATTGAATTTAGCAATTGCTGCCATCGTGACTGGCAAATTTTCTATTTGGCATGGTATCGGTTATTTCTTATATGTTTTCTTCGGCGGAATAATCATCGGGGCAATTTTAGGCTCAATCATCATCACCGTTCGACTCCGCTTCATTCGACATCACGTCGATACTCCATCAGTCATGGTGCCTTATACCTTAATGACACCATTTGTGGTCTATTTAATAGCTGAAGCAGTCGGCGTTTCTGGTATTTTGGCGGTTGTTGTTACCGGATTGCTACACGGAGTTCAACAGGATCGCCTAAGACTGACCTCTTCTCGTCTACAAATCGTCATGACCAGTACTTGGCAAATCTTTTCAAGTATCTTAAATGGTATCGTCTTTGTATTGCTTGGTTTATCGCTTCCACGAGTCGTCGCTGACTTACATAATCGTGACACAGGTTCAGTCGTGATCCTTTTAAGCGTGGGGATACTTTTATACTTGTTGATGACTCTCTTGAGATTTTTTTGGGTGCAATTGGGTTTTGCTCGAATCAGGTTTGAAAATAGTCCCCATAAGGTCATGAATAATCTCGTCACGGCCCTCAGCGGTGTCCACGGGACAATCACCCTATCACTAGCTTTCTCCTTACCACTGACCTTAAATGGTCATCCTTTCACTTACCGTAATGACCTGATCTTTATTGCGGCCGTAGTTATTTTGACAAGTTTGATTGTTCCGACAATCGTCTTACCATTGATTTTACCTGCTAAAGTGATCAAATATTCTCCAGTAGAATTAAGTTCCGCCAAAAGTGAAATGGTCACCAATGCCATTGATAATCTCAATGCTCGTTATGAGACGTCACCAACATTAAGCCAAGTGATCAATATTTTAGACGGTCAACGGACGATTGAGAAACGTGCCGACCGGACTCAATTGACCAATATCTTTGATCATTGTTTTACCATTGAGTCAGATACCATCAATCAAATGCTCGAGGATAAACAAATATCGCAAAAAAATGCCGATCTTTACATGCAAATCGCTAAGAAAACAATCTATCAGTATCAGCAAAATGGTGGTCAACGATTGATTTGGTTCTTGAAATTTCGTTTGTCTCCTCGTTTCTCGCATTCAAGAAGAGCACGAAAATTTCGCCAGTTCCGTCGCCAGATCAATTCAAAAGACCCCAATCATCAACAATCACATTCAGTTTGGGAAAAGGTCCAAAGAGCTGAACAAAAACCGTACCAAGTAATTATTCAGTATCTTAATGAAAGAAGTCACGACAAAAATGATCTAAAGATAAGCCGTGAAGAGTTACTTAAACAAACTAATTCTGTGTGGCAAAAGGTTCAACAAGTCGAACAGAAACCCTATCATGCAGTTATCAAATATCTGAATGAAAGCTACAATGATAAAAATGCTCAGGAAATCAGTATCGTTCGTCGAGCTTATGACGAAAGACATCGTCGCTTGAATAATCAACAAAATGATGGCGAACAGCAAAACGAACTTTTGATTGAAGCCTTCCAATATGAATATACTTTCATCCAAACACAAGCCAGCGCAAATAAATATAACAGCGCTTTAAGCAATGCCTTATACGAACAAATTTCAACTGACCAGCTAGTTTACGTTCAATCAGTCGGTACAGAATAAAAAAAGTTCCCAGTAAAATGACAATTTACTGGGAACTTTATTTTTTTACAAAGCATCTTTAGTTCGTTTTGTATCTCGTTTTAAAATTGGGCCGAGATATTGACCAGTATAACTCTTCTTTACACGAGCAATGTGTTCTGGAGTACCGCTAGCGACCACATGGCCACCGCCTTCTCCACCTTCTGGACCAAGGTCAATGACCCAGTCAGAAGATTTTATGACATCTAAATTGTGCTCGATGACTAAGACAGTATTGCCTTCATCAACTAAGCGTTGGAGAACATTTAAAAGACGTTTGATATCGTCAGTGTGCAAACCTGTAGTCGGCTCATCCAAAATATAGAAGTTTTTACCACTTGAACGCTTATAAAGTTCTGAGGCCAACTTCATTCTTTGGGCTTCACCACCAGATAACTGCGTGGCAGATTGGCCTAATGACACATAACCCAAACCGACATCTGCAATCGTCTGCAACTTTCTCTGGATACGGGGAATATTGCTGAAAAAGTCTAATGCTTCGTCAACTTTCATATCAAGAATTTGAGCAATATTCTTACCTTTGTAAGTTACTTCAAGCGTTTCAGAATTGTAACGTGTACCATGACAAACTTCGCAAGGTACGTAGACATCAGGCAAGAAGTTCATTTCGATTTTAATGATTCCGTCACCACGACAGTTTTCACAACGACCACCTTTAATATTAAAGGAGAAACGGCCCTTCTTATAACCACGTAGTTTTGCTTCATTAGTTTGTGAAAAGAGATCACGGATATCATCAAAAACTCCTGTATAAGTAGCCGGATTACTCCGGGGAGTCCGCCCGATTGGACTTTGATCAATAGCAATGACTTTGTCCAACTTGTCATAACCCTTGATTGACTTATACTTACCAGGTTTTTGAGAATTGTGGTTCATCTTTTGAGCTAACGCTCGTTTCAAAATCATGTTGACCAAAGTTGACTTCCCTGAACCAGAAACTCCAGTAACTGAAATAAACTTACCTAGTGGAAATTTAACATCCAGATTCTTCAAGTTGTTTTCCTTAGCGCCGGTGACTTCGACGAAACTACCGTTGCCATCACGTCTTTCAAGTGGTACCGGTACAAATTTCTTGCCAGCCAAATATTGTCCCGTCAAAGACTTAGGATTCTTCTCGACCTCCTCTGGAGTACCAGTAGCAACGATCTTACCACCGTTTTCACCAGCTCCTGGACCAACGTCGATCAAATAATCGGCAGCTCTCATTGTATCTTCATCGTGTTCCACAACAATCAAAGTATTACCGAGGTCTCGCATTTTCTTCAGTGAACGGATCAATCGGTCATTATCACGTTGATGTAAACCAATTGAGGGTTCATCAAGGATGTACATTACTCCGGAAAGATTGGAACCAATTTGAGTTGCTAAACGGATCCGTTGAGCTTCCCCACCAGATAGAGTCCCAGCCGAACGTGAAAGTGTCAGGTACTTGAGTCCGACGTTGATCAAGAAAGCTAAGCGATCACGAACTTCCTTCAAGATAGGTTTAGCGATGACGGTATTTTGTTCACCTAACTTAACTGATTTAAAGAATGGCAAAGAATTTTTTATAGAAAGATCTGAGGCTTCAGCAATATCTTTACCTTCGATTTTGACTGCTAATGCTTGACGATTCAAACGTTTGCCGTGGCAAACTGGACAAGTCAATTCAGTCATATATTTCCGCATAACTTCGCGGGTAAAGTCACTATTAGTATCGTGATAGCGACGATCGATATTTTTCATGACGCCTTCAAACTCAACATCCACATCACGAACATTCCCAAAATCATTTTCGTAATGGAAGTGGAAAGTCTTGCCGTTAGAACCGTTCAATACTAAATCACGGTCACGTTTTGAAAGCTTATTGAAAGGTGTATCCATATCAACTTTAAAAGCCTTGCAGGCTTGAGCTAATAATTCAGGATAATATTGTGAACTGATTGGATTCCAAGGTGCAATAGCACCTTCTTTAAGAGTTTTACTTGGATCAGGAACCACTAGGTCAAGATCAACATCTAACTTCATCCCTAAACCATCACAAGCTGGGCAAGCACCGAAAGGAGCATTGAAAGAAAACAAACGAGGTTCCATTTCACCAACTGTAAATCCACAAAGTGGACAAGAGTTTTTCTCAGAAAAGACCATCATTTCGCCATCGATCACGTCAGCATTCATATAACCGTCAGATAACCGTAAAGCAGCTTCAACTGAATCAGTTAATCGTGATTTGATATGATCATTGATAACGATCCGGTCAACGATAACATCGATACTGTGATTCTTATTTTTGTCTAGTTCTATATCTTCATAGATATCATGGACTTCCCCATCAATTCTCACTCTGACATAGCCTTGCTTTTGAATTTGTTGCAAGGCCTTTTTGTGTTGACCCTTTTTAGATCTAATTACTGGAGAAAGAACTTGTAATTTAGTTCTTTCAGGTAATTTCAAAATCGAATCGACCATCTGTTGAGCAGATTGACTGGTAATGACCGTGCCATCATTAGGACAAATAGGTGTTCCCACTCGAGCCCACAATAGACGCAAGTAATCATTGATCTCGGTGACAGTACCTACGGTCGATCGAGGATTCTTTGAGGTAGTCTTTTGGTCGATCGAAATGGCTGGGCTTAATCCATCGATTGAGTCGACATCCGGCTTATCCATTTGACCCAAAAATTGACGAGCATAGGATGAAAGACTTTCAACGTAACGTCTTTGACCTTCAGCGTACAAAGTATCAAAGGCGAGTGAACTCTTTCCCGAACCTGAAAGTCCAGTCATAACTACAAATTTGTCACGTGGAATAGTGACATTAACATTTTTTAAATTATGAGCACGTGCTCCATGAATGACTATTTTATCGTTCAACATACTTAATTCTTTTCCGCCTTTAATTCTAGGATTGTGTCACGTAAATTAGCGGCACCTTCGAAATCAAGCTTCTTAGCAGCTGATTCCATTTGTTCAGTTAAATTACTGATCAATTCATTCTTCTGCTTCTTAGTCATATTTTCAAAATCAAGATTATCTTCGGTGATCTGTTCTTTTTCAGATTCGGAATTATCGACCTTGGTAAACATTGAAATAGCTGCTCTGATCGGTTTAACGATGGTTGTAGGTGTAATCCCATGTTCTTCATTGAATTTCTCTTGGATCTCACGACGATGAGCGGTCTTGTCGATTGCTCCACGCATTGAATCTGTCACGCTATCAGCATACATGATAACTTTACCATGTTCATTTCTGGAAGCCCGACCAATAATTTGAATCAAGGAACGTTCAGCTCTTAAAAAGCCTTCTTTGTCAGCATCCAAAATTGCAATTAGAGAAACTTCGGGGACATCGATACCTTCACGTAGTAAATTGATACCAATCAGGACATCAAATTTACCGAGTCGGAGATCTCGAATGATCTGCGATCGTTCGATTGTCTTGATATCACTATGCAAATATCGGACTTTGATCCCAAGATCTTTAAAGTAATCGGTTAGATCTTCTGCCATTTTTTTGGTCAATGTGGTGACAAAGACCCGCTCATGTTTTTCAACTCGGTCATTTATCTCCGCAACTAAATCATCGATTTGACCCATGATCGGCCGAACTTCAATTTTTGGATCAAGCAATCCGGTAGGCCGAATCACCTGTTGAACTACATTCTTAGTCCGATCAAGTTCATATGGACCAGGCGTTGCTGAAACATACATGATCCGATTAACATGCTTTTCAAATTCCTCCAACTTCAAAGGACGGTTGTCTAAGGCACTTGGCAAACGAAAACCATAGTTGACTAACATTTGCTTTCTAGCCCGATCACCGTTATACATCCCTCTGATCTGAGGCATGGTAACGTGAGACTCATCGATCATAATATTGAAATCGTCAGGGAAGAAATCTAGCAAAGTAAATGGTGGTTCTCCTTCAGCACGACCTTCCATATGACGTGAATAATTTTCGATACCAGAGGTGTAGCCCATTTCACGCATCATTTCGATATCATACTCAGTTCTTTGTTTGATTCTTTGGGCTTCCAGTAATTTACCTTCACCTTCGAACTTTTTAACTTGAACATCTAATTCATTTTGGATCCGTGTCAAAGCTTGTTCCATACTAGCATCACTGATCATAAAGTGAGTTGCTGGGAAGATCCCAATATGATCCATCGAGCCGATGATCTCACCTGTCAAAGCATTCATTTCAATGATTCGGTCGATCTCATCACCAAAGAATTCAACTCTGATAGCATTATCATCACGTGAGGCTGGGAAAATGTCGACCACATCTCCACGGACACGAAAACGTCCACGTTGAAAGTCAATATCATTTCTTTCAAATTGGTTTTCAACTAATTCTTCAAGTAATTTATTTCTGGAGATCTCTTGGCCGACCCGTAAAGAAATAATGCTGTCTGCATATTCTCTTGGGTCACCTAAACCAAATATACAGGAAACTGACGCTACAACGATAACGTCATTTCTCTCCAAAAGCGAACTAGTAGCTGAATGCCGAAGTTTATCGATCTCATCGTTGATACTTGAATCTTTTTCAATATAAGTATCACTAGATGGGACGTATGCTTCTGGTTGATAGTAATCATAATAACTGACAAAATATTCAACCGCATTGTTCGGGAAAAATTCTTTCATTTCACCATAAAGTTGACCTGCTAAGGTCTTGTTATGAGAAATGATCAATGTAGGTTTATTTAAATTTTTTATGACATTAGCCATCGTAAAGGTTTTACCAGTACCAGTGGCACCCTCAATTACCATTTCTTTGTCCCCGTCTTTAAAACCCTTAGTCAATTTATCGATAGCTTGTTGTTGGTCACCCGCTGGTGAGTATTTTGAGACCAAATCAAACTTATTGTTATCCACTCTATCTATCAATTTAAGACCTCCCAAAAACAAAAATACATCTAACTCAAACAGAATTAGATGTAATTTGCGTTAGAAACAATATATCAAATATATATTAACATATCGAACATACTTTCGCTATTTATTTGGACTTTTATCCAATCTAGGCAAAATTGCAAAAATTATCAAGCCGACCAAGAACAAGAAGCTCAAGGAAGCAGCTCCAATCGTAGACTTTCCAGTTAGTTGTGTGACGATACCAACTAAGAATGGTCCCATGACTGCTGAAAATTTACCAAGAATATTGTAGAAACCAAAAAATTCACTCCCGGAATCTTTCGGAATTATTTTACCAAAGTAAGATCTGCTCAATGCCTGTAATCCACCTTGACTAGTTCCAACAAGAACGGCCAAGATCCAAAAATCAACCGTTGTTTTCAGTCTCAAGGCGTATAAACAAATGATGAAGTATACTCCGATACCAAGTAAGATACCGGCCCTAGTTGAAGTATGATCAGCAATCCAACCAAATAAGATTGAAAATGGAAAAGCAATCAGTTGAACCACTAATAAAACAATCATCAAGACAGTTGTTTTAACACCAATGTCCATCCCAATTGATGTTGCCATGGTGAAAATAGTATCCACTCCATCAATATAGAAGAAATAGGCAACTAAAAACCAGGCAACTTTTTTATATTGCCGAATATGTTTGATCGTTTGGAAAACACGTTTGAAACTACCGGCTAAAGGAGAAGTTGTCGGCGCCACTGAATATTTTTGCGTTACATTTTTTTGCAAAGGTATGGCGAAAAGCAACCACCAGACGGCAGCAATCAAAAAACTAGCTTTCGTGATACCTGAACCATCCAATGCACCAAAGCCATCGGTCAAATCTAAAACTAAAAACAAAATAAATGCTAGGACTCCGCCTAAATAACCATAGGCATATCCATGGGTAGATATTTTATTCATATCTTGATTAGTGGAAACGTCGGTCAAAAAGCTATCGTAAAACAAATTGCTGGCTGAATAGCCAATTGCTGAAATGATATAAATGAACAATAACATCCGCCATTGACTAGATGGCACTAGGGCCAATCCAATCGTTGCCACGATCCCGAGCCAACAAAAGCCACTCAATAATTTCTTTTTAAAATGTGGGTAATCTGCCAAAGCTCCTAAAAATGGCGCCAGTATAGAGACTAATAGTGTCCCAAAACTGTTAGCATATCCCCAGTATGCGGTCGAGCTTGCGGCTGATATGTGATCAGCTTGAGCGACCGATTTAAAATAAACTGGAAGTACTGCAGTGGTAACGATAATCCCATAACCGGAATTTGCCCAGTCATACAGGATCCAACTCCACTGTTTTTTATTGATGTTCAAAATGACACCCCTTATTTTCTGAAGACATCCTCAATGCATTGACCTGCGATCTGATTTTCAAATTTCAAACCTAGCAACTTGGCAAAAGTAGGTGCCTCGTCAACCAAGTTGGCCTTCTCAACTGTGTGTCCGGAATTTATTGCCGGGCCATTGAAAACTAAAGTCGTTTGATAATCTGACTTTCTCGGGTCATAACCGTGAACACCGTGGTAGCGGTCTGGCTGGCCTAAAGTAGCTGGATCAACACGTTCGACCACCGTCGAACGCTCACTTTCATCAGTGAAATAGTATCCGGATTTTGCTTCAACTAATAACGAGCAAGCAGGATCTGCGCCTAATTCAGCAGCTTCTGAGGCTGAATAGACTTTTTCTACCCCCTCCACATTTTTGACTAATGTTTTGAGCGAATCCATCTCCTCAAAGTCCTTAGTATAAATATAAGTTGAACCATCGCAAGTCTTTGCCATTACTTGCCAATCCTTTTTAAAGGTTTGGTCAGCATTGGCCGTCAACCAACCTTTTTGAGCGAACAGAGTATTAAGATGGATCATCTTAGTTACGTTAATCTGATAATGATCACCTAAGACCACAAAATTCGTCTGCTCAAATGTTCCAGCATCTTTCGTAGCTTGGATCAATTGGGCGACGTGTTTATCCAAGCGCTGTAAGGCTTGCATCGCCTCATCTGATCTGACGCCGTAACGGTGACGCATACTATCCATATCCACTAAATGAATCAAAGTCAGTCGAGGCTGTTTATTTTTTATCGTATCGACCGCACAAGCAGTAATGAAATCATCCAATTGCGGTTGCTTGATGCCATTACGCAAATGGCCATATTTATGGTTCATCTCCAACAGAAATACTGGTGAACTTGCCTTCAATGAAACTAAAACTTGATTTGTCCAGATCCGATTAGGGAAAATTTCAGCCAAATTGTAATCAATTTTACTGCCAGCAGTGACTGGCCACAAAAAGGCGGCTGTCTTCATACCGGCTTGATTAGCTAAATCATAGACTGTAGGCGATTGAACATCTTTTTGATACCAATACCAGTCTGGTGAACGACGTTGCGGTTGAATCTTAGTATTATTGACGATGCCATGAACCTTTGGGTATTGACCAGTAATAATTGAGGTGTGTGAAGGATAAGTCAATGTCGGATAGATCCCGGTAACTGATTTGACCCAGGTCCCAACATTGACCAATTTATTTAAAGTTGGCAACTCAGCCTGATGTTCACGGATATCCCGAAAACCTAATGAATCTAATGACATTACAACTAAATTCTGATCTGCTGACAAAATAAAGCTCCCCTTTTTGAAACCGACTCCGATACAAAATATTATATCGCAGTTAACTAGATACTGTCACAATCTTATCGCTGACACGAACAATAAAAAACACCGACCAAAAATCAGTCGGTGTGTGTATTTACAATTATTCCCAGGAATCGACGACTTTAGCAAAGCCGTCTAATTTCTTGTCTGCATTGGAATCAGTATCACTAGTAATACCAATATAGAATTTCATCTTTGGCTCGGTACCTGAGGGACGAACCGCAACCCAAGTCCCATCCTCAAGAATGAATTTCAAGGCATCTGCCTTTGGTAGGCCAGTTTCTGACTTTTGACCAGCTTTAGCATCAGTTTGATTCAAGTAATCAAGTGTCTCAACAACTTTGACACCATTGATCTCTTCGAAACCTTCTTCACGCAATTGTTTCATGATCTCAGCCATGCGAGATTTACCAGAAACACCATCAAAGGTCTTGGAAATAGTCTTTTCACGATAATAACCAAACTCTTGATATAAATCTTCAAGTGCATCATAAATCGTCTTACCTTTTGACTCATAATATGCAGCTGCTTCTGCTAATAAGATAGTCGATTGCATGGCATCTTTATCACGAACAAATGGCTTAACTAAATAACCATAACTTTCTTCAAAACCAAATAGGAATTGATGACTCTTGGTATCTTGAAAATGTTGGATCTTTTCAGCAATATATTTGAAACCAGTCAATACGTTGTACATCTTAACGCCATACTTGTCCGCAATAACTGTGGATAATTCAGTCGAAACGATTGATTTTACCACTGCACCATTTTCAGGCAATTGGCCAGTTTCTTTTTTAGCTTGTAATAAATAATTTAGGAGCACGGAAGCAATTTGATTACCAGTCATCAATTTATATGAACCATCAGGTTGGCGTACAGCCGCACCCAAACGGTCAGCATCAGGGTCAGTTGCAATCAAGATGTTGGCTTCGATTTTTTTACCCAAAGCAATCGCTAAATCAAAAGTTTGTGAAAACTCAGGATTTGGGAATGGTGTTGTAGCAAATTCTGGGTCCAAAATAGCTTGTTCCTTGACCATATTAAAGTTATTGAAACCGAGATCCTGGAAGATCCGTGGAGCAATCATTTTACCAGTACCATGAAGTGGCGAGTAAACGAACTTCATATTTTTACCGGCCTTATCGATAATATCGTGGTTAACTACCACAGTATCTAATTTTGATAAATAAAGTTGATCGATATCTTCGCCAATCAGTGTCATTAATTTTTCTTCACGTAATTGATAAACAGTTTTCACCTTGATACTGAAGATATCGTTGGCCTTACGAACATATTCGGTGATCTTGTCTGATTCAGCTGGTGGCATTTGTCCGCCATCTGGTCCATAAATTTTGAAACCATTATATTGTTTAGGATTATGACTTGCAGTGATCATGATACCGGCATATGTATTTAAGGTTCTGACGGCAAATGACAACTCTGGCGTTGGCCGTAAACTATCAAAAACATAACTCTTGATGCCGTGAGCACCTAGTACTTTGGCTGATTCGAGCGCAAAATCTTGTGAATGGTAACGTGAATCGAAACTGATAGCGACTCCACGAGCTTTAGTTTCATCATCCAAAGTATCCATGAACAGTGCCAAACCTTCTGCAGCTTGTCTAACTGTATAGATATTCATTCGGTTGATACCAGGTCCTAAAACTCCCCGCATCCCTGCTGTACCAAATTCCATGGGAGCATAGAAAGCTTCCTCTGCTTGTGTATCATCATTTTTTAATTCCTGTAATTGCGATTTTAATTCTGGCTCTAATTCTGAATTATCGAGCCAACTTTGCATGTTTTCTTGCCAAGACATTTGTTATCCGTCCTCCTACTTTGTAAGTCCTTACAATCTAATTATATCAATAAAAAGTTAGATTGATAGCTCCATACGTAAATAATTAGTAGAAATATTAGATTTTTTACTATTATTTTAGTAAAAGCAATTCCATTTGACTTACTGATGTTTACATCATACTAAATCTAACTTAAGAACAGCCAAAAAATGACAAAAAAAATCCTAAATCAACCTCTGTCGATTTAGGATAACTAATTATTTATTATTTTGCAGCAACTTTGTCACTTAAAGTTTGGATGTAATTGAAAGCTTCTTGGCCGGCAATTCCACCTTCACCAACGGCTGTAGCAACTTGACGAAGATCTTTTTTACGAACATCTCCGATAGCATAAATACCAGCAACGTTAGTTCTCATATGTGTATCAGTATCGATCCAGCCAGCGTCATCAAGAATGCCTAGACCCTTAAAAGCATCTGTCATTGGTTGGATACCAACGTAGATGAAAGCTCCCTTAGCAGGAACAACATGTTCCTCACCAGTTTCTTTATCCACATAACGTACACCTGCAACCTTATCGCCTTCACCGACGATTTCTTTAACGTCAGCATTCCAAACGAATTTGATTTTATCGTTCTTGAAGGCCCGGTCTTGCAAGACTTTTTGAGCACGCAATTGGTCACGACGATGAATGATAGTAACTGATTTTGCCATTTGAGTTAAGTAAACTCCTTCTTCAACAGCAGAGTCTCCGCCACCGATCACAGCAACATCTTGATCCTTGAAGAATGCTCCATCACAAACGGCACAATATGAAACTCCACGGCCTGATAATTCTTCTTCACCAGGAACACCGATCTTCTTATATTGTGAACCTGTGGCAATAATAACAACCTTTGCTTGATAATCGCCATCGTCTGTATGGACGATCTTCTTGTCACCCTTATCCTCAATTGAATCAACTGTTCCATATCCAAATTCAGCACCGAAACGTGTTGATGAATGATACATCTTTTCACTTAGATCTGGTCCTAAAATTGAATCAAATCCAGGATAGTTTTCAATTTCTGCTGTGTTATTCATTTGTCCGCCATAAATACCACGATCCAAAATCATAACTGATAAGTTTGCTCGTGAAGCATAAAGTGCGGCTGTAAGTCCACCAGGACCTGCACCAATAACTACTACGTCGAATTCTTTCATTGCGTTGACCTCCTTATTACTCATTAAATATTACCATTAATTTTGTGTTTATCCATTATCTTGCTCACTTGAGGTCGGAGTACCATGGAAGTTCCATTTTTTTACGCCGGTATATCAAGGCAATGATAGCGATAACTAATAAAATCACCGAAAGGATTTGTGAAACTCGAACACCTGGCATGATATACAGGCTATCTGTCCGCATCCCTTCGACGAAAAATCTCCCAATCGGATACCAGATCAAGTAACTCAAGAAGACCTCGCCAACCTTATAAAGTTGCTTGCGATGTCTTAAAATCAAGATCAAAATAAGTCCGACCACGTTCCACATTGATTCATATAAAAATGTTGGTTGCCGATAGGCACCGTTAATAAACATTTGATCGATCACAAAATGTGGTAAGTGTAACGATTGGAGAAAATCTAAACTAGTTTTGGCACCGAAGGCTTCTTGGTTCATGAAATTACCCCAACGGCCAACAATCTGTCCCAACATCACCGATGGCGCAGCAATATCAAGCATTAACCAGATGGAGATTTTTCGGCGTTTACACAAAATCAATAAGACGATAAACCCACCAATCAAACCACCATAAATGGCGATTCCACCGTGCCAGATTTTGATTATCTCTGACGGGTTAGCCAAGTAAAATGGCAGTTCGAATATCACATAATACAACCTGGCACAAATTAATGCAACCGGTACACCAATCAAAACTAAATCCAAAATATTGTCAGAATCAATACCGCGTCTAGTAGCCTCTCGCATTGCCATGATGACACCAACTAGAGCACCTAGAGCAATGATTATCCCGTACCAATGAATCTCAAGACTGCCTATATTGAAGGAAATCGGGTTTAAAGCTAATAAGTCCATTACTTACTGTCTCCGTCCTGGGAATTTTTTTGACCATTTTCTTGGATCAATGAACCCAAGTTTTCTTCGAATTTCTTGGTAGCATCATAACCCATGTTCTTAGACCGGAAATTCATTGCAGCAACTTCAATAATGATGGAAATATTCCGACCAACTTTGACTGGAATAGTCATTTGTGGAACTTCAACATCAAAGAAAGTCCGCGTATCCTCGACTGATCCTAAACGATCATAGTCTTTATCTGGTTGCCAGTCTTCCAAATTGATGATCAATTGAACATCACTGACAGTCCGAACTGCACCAGCTCCAAAGAGGTTCATTACATCAATGATCCCGATGCCACGAATCTCGAGCAAATGGTTCAAAATTTTTGGAGCTTCACCAACGATAGTTTTTTCATCTTGTTGATAAACATCAACACGATCGTCAGCAATCAACCGATGGCCCCTTTTGACCAATTCAAGCGCTGTTTCACTTTTACCGATCCCAGAATGACCAGTCAGCATAATGCCGATACCATAAACATCGACCAAAACACCATGAACTGATTCTCTAGGTGCTAACTTCTCATCCAGATATTCAGTGATCAAACTGGAAAGTCTAGTCGTTGGCAAGGCTGACCCAATCACCGGAACATTATTTTTTCGTGCAGCTGTCAGCAATTCCTCACTTGGAGAAATATTTCTAGAGATCAATAAAACAGGTGTGTCATCACGACAGATTTCCAGCATAACTTTATAACGGTTATTGACCGTCATTGAATGTGAATAAGCTGACTCTGTTTGTCCAAATAATTGGATCCGTTCGCTTGGATAATAGTCAAAATAGCCAGTTACCTCGATCCCTGGCCGGGAAATATCGCTAGTCGTAATATGTTTCTTCTCAAGCAGTTCTTCGCCACTGTAGACTTTTAAGTCATTTTCTTTTACTAATTGAGAAACTGTAACAAAATTTGCCATACTTTAACCTCTCCACGTCTTTTTATTAATTCTATCATCAAAACGAAAATAAAAAAAACGTGTACTAGACACGTTTTTGAAAATTATTTGCAGCAAAACTATTAATGATCGCATTGCAAATCGCCAAGATGACTGCAACTAACAGGGCTGAACCAAAACTACTGAAATAGAAATGCTCAGCACCGAGAATTGCTGAAGTCAGCTCTAAGGTAATTGCACTGATCACAAATGAGAATAAGCCAAAGGTAATAAAAGTAATCGGAAAAGAAACAATATGTAAAATCGGTTTGATTGTCCAATTTAATAAAACTAATACAACACTAGCAATTATTGCCGTTGCGAACGTATCGATCCGAAACATATTAGGTAGTACTCTGGCAATTGCCATAAATAATAATGTATAAATCGCTGTCTTAATCAGTAACTTCATTTATTTCCTTTCTTCTTTTGCGGATCCCCATGAGTATCTCTTTTATCTATGTGGTAGTGGATCCTATGGAGAACATCATTCATATTATCTTTAATATTGGTCTGCTGGATATTACGATTTTCTGGAATCAGAAAGATACAAGCAATATACACGAGTATCGACAAAAAATAACTGAACGGTATCAAAACGATGAATCCGAGTCGGATCCAAGTGGAATCGATCCCAAAATATTCACCAAGTCCACCACAAACGCCTGCAATAAGTCTATCAGTACTTGATCTGGTCAAACGTTTTTTCATGGTTAACACCTCAACTTGTGACAAAAATATATACCAATGTGGCAGAAATTACAAGGTTACTCGTTATCGTCGTCTGTCACATGCTTCTGACTCAATTCAACCACATGTCCAGTATTTAAGTAAACGACCCATTCACAAATATTTGTTGCGTAGTCACTAACACGTTCCAAGTAACTTTCAACCAACATGTAAGATGAACCACTCAATACATTGTCAACAGATTCTTGCATAGCCTTGATACTGGCATCATTGATCTGTTTGCCCTCCCGATGGATATCACCGTCTTGATCGGCAACTTCACGAGCCATATCACTGTCTTCTTTTAGATAAGCTTCCAAAGAATCTTCAAC
This sequence comes from Companilactobacillus versmoldensis DSM 14857 = KCTC 3814, assembly GCF_001434295.1. Lineage (GTDB taxonomy): Bacteria > Bacillota > Bacilli > Lactobacillales > Lactobacillaceae > Companilactobacillus > Companilactobacillus versmoldensis. Next base: position 127,068 of record NZ_AZFA01000004.1, read on the forward strand.
AATACCAGTTGATAGATCCCCCATATCAGCGATATCTTTTTCGATTTCTGGAATTCTAGTCTTTCCTTTTACACGAATCGTTTCTTGAGCAATGCTGACCGCATGATCCCCCATACGTTCGAGATCCGAACTGGCCTTTAAAACCGTGACCACCATTCGTAAGTCTGATGTTACTGGTTGTTGCAGTGCAATCATCTCGAATGATTTCTTTTCGAGATCGACTTCACGTTTATTGATGAAGCGGTCGTTTTCGATCACTTCTTTAGCTAGAGCTTTATCATGATTTACATAAGCTTTAACAGATTTCATGATTGCTTCACTAGCCATCATGCCCATTTCTGAAAATCTTAAATGTAAATTATTTAGTTGCTCTTCAAATGTATTTCTCATAGCTATCCCCCTTATCCGAATTTACCAGAGATATAATCTTCGGTTTGTTTTTCTCTTGGATTTAAGAAAATATTCTTAGTATCGTTAAACTCAATTAATTCACCATTCAAGAAGAAAGCCGTTTTTTCGGAAACTCTTGAAGCCTGTTGCATATTATGAGTAACGATAATAATCGTATATTTATCCTTCAAAGTTAGCAACATATTTTCGATCTGAGATGAAGAAATTGGATCAAGTGCTGAAGTTGGCTCATCCAATAAAATAATATCTGGTTTAACTGCCAAAACACGTGCGATACAAACACGTTGTTGCTGACCACCTGATAATGATAAGGCTGAATCATTCAATTTATCCTTAACAGTATCCCAAACAGCCGCATTACGTAAGCTAGTTTCTACCGCTTCATCCAGGGTAGCTTTGTCTTTGATACCAGCCAATCTTAAACCATAGACCACATTGTCATAAATTGAGAATGGGAACGGATTAGGTTGCTGGAAGACCATACCAACTTGTTTCCTTAATTCTACAGTATCGATGTTAGGTGCGTAAATATTTTTGCCGTTCAAAGCAATGTTACCAGTGATGGTAACATCAGGAATCAAATCGTTCATTCGATTCAAGCAACGGAGATATGTAGATTTACCACAACCAGAAGGTCCAATCAAAGCAGTAATCTCATTTTTATTAAAATCGAGATTAACTCCCTTCAAGGCTTCTTTCTTTCCGTAAAACAAATGGACGTCTGATGAAGTTAATACTTTTTCTGCTTCAACCATGTTTATCTTCCTTTATCCAAAATGTCCAGATACATACTCTTCGGTCGTCTTGATCTTTGGCCGGGTAAATATCTTTCTTGTTCCATTAAATTCTACTACTTGACCCAGATGGAAAAAGGCAGTGTAGTCGCTGATACGACCAGCTTGCTGCATATTGTGAGTCACAATGATAATTGTATATTTGTCTTTTAAACTAAGCATCGTATCTTCAACATTAGACGTGGATATTGGATCTAACGCTGAAGCTGGTTCATCCATCAACAAAATATCTGGTTTCATAGCAATAGCTCTGGCAATACACAGACGTTGTTGTTGTCCACCTGATAAGGCTAAAGCACTCTTGTTGAGATCGTCCTTTACTTGATCCCAAAGCGAAGCCTGTTTCAAGGTAGTCTCGACTATCTCATCCAATTTTTCTTTATCATGCAATCCATGACGCTTAAGTGCGAAGGTAATGTTGTCATAGATTGATTTTGAAAAAGGATTTGGCCGTTGAAAGACCATGCCGATGTGTTTTCTAGTTTCATAAATATCCACGTCGTCTTTATTGATGTCGAGGCCCCGATACATTATCTGACCTTTGACTTTGGCGCCGGGGATATTGTCGTTCATCCGATTCAGTGATCTAAGAAAAGTTGACTTACCGGAACCTGAGGCTCCAATCAATGAAGTTATTTTATAGCGTTCAAACTGTAATGAGGCTTTCTTCATAGCTTCATTTTCACCATAAAAGACTTGAACGTCCTTAGTCTTCATAGCAATCTCATGTTCATTTTCATCAAGATGATAGATAAATTGTTGTGCTTCTTTTTGTTCTTCCATACTATTCTCCAGTCATCTTCTTATAGACAAAATTCCCAATGTAACGAGACAAAAGGTTGAAAAGTAACACGGCGATGATCAAAACTGCTGATGCTCCGGCTGATACTTGGACTGCATCAGGGATCAATCCCTCAGAGTTAACTTTCCAAATATGTACTGCCAGTGTTTCTGCTGGTCGAAAGAGATTCAAAGGACTTGTGATACTAAAGACATTAAAATTAGTGAAGTCCAGTGGAGGAGCACTTTGTCCAGCTGTATAAATCAAGGCAGCGGCTTCACCGAAAACTCTACCAGCACCGATGATCATCCCAGTAATAATACCAGGTAAGCCATCAGGAATGATTACGTGGATCACGGTTTCCCATTTAGATAATCCTAACGCTAATCCAGCCTCACGTTGCGACTGAGGTACCGAGCGCAGTGAATCCTCAACGTTTCTAGTCAAGATAGGCAAGTTGAAGACCGTTAAGGTCAAAGCACCAGAAATAATTGAAAAGCCAAAATTGAAACTAATTGTAAAAATCAAGAATCCGAATAAACCAACCACGATCGAAGGTAACGAACTCAATACTTCAATCGAAATTCTAATGATATCAACCAGTTTATTTTTACCAGCATATTCGGAAAGATAGATTCCAGCGCAAATGGCGATCGGAATGGAAATCAACATTGAAAGTATCAGTAAGAAAAATGAGTTGAACAATTGTACTCCGATACCTGAACCAGCTTGGAAGGCTTTCGAAGTAGAGGTTAGGAAATGCCAATTAACATAGCGTAGACCACTTCCTAAAATGTAGACCAATAATCCGGCCAAAATCAAAACAATCACAGCCGACATTGTGTAAATCACTGCTGTAGCAATTTTATCTTTATTTTTAGCATTAAACATTAGAATTCCCCCCGCTTTGCGATTGCTCTGATAACGAAGTTAAAGACTAATGACATTAATAATAGTAATAAGGCTAAGGACCATAAAGCATTGTTAGCTGTTGAACCTAAAGTCGTGTTTCCCATATTCATCGTCAAGACACTAGTTAAAGTAGATGAAGGAGAAACTAAGTTTTGTGGTAACAACATGGCATTACCAATTACCATTTGAACGGCTAAAGCTTCACCAAAAGCCCGTGACATCCCGAAAACAACGGCTGTCAAAATACCCGGTGTTGCCGAACGTAAAATAACTTTGGAAATAGTCTGCCAACGAGTTGCTCCCAAGGCCAAAGATGCTTCTCGGTAATATCGAGGAACCGATCTTAAAGCATCGACTGACATTGATGTAATAGTTGGGAGGATCATGACGAATAAGACAAACGAACCCGCCAGGATACCAAAACCACTACCACCTGATATGTTCCTAACGAATGGTACAACGATTGTTAAACCAATGAAACCATAAACAACTGAAGGAATACCGACTAATAATTCAATAACGGGGTGTAAAATCTTCCGTCCCCATTTAGGTGATATCTCAGTCATAAAAATTGCAGCAGCAATAGCAAATGGAGTCCCAATCAGTGCCGCAATGACGGTAACGGCAAATGATCCGACGATCATTGGTGCAGCCCCCAATAACGGATGGCCAGCACTGTCAAGTTTCTTTGGTGACCAAACTGAATGAGTCAAGAAATCGATTGGATTAACGCCATCCTTGAAGAAAATGATCAAACCTCTTGAAGCAACGAAGCCAATGATAGTAACCACTAAAACTACAATGACAGCTGTAAAACTAAATGAAATAATCTTTCCACGTGTTTCACGCTTTGCAGATACTGATTTTTTAAGTAAACTCTCTTTAATTGGATCTTTCAATTACTTTCCCTCCTGTGAAACAGGCGTTACGTTACCTTTAGCATCCTTTTGAAACTTCATTTCATTAATAGGTACATAACGTAATTTTTTAACTACATTATTTTGGACATGGGCAGTCATAACGTAGTTCAAAAACTCTTTTGTCATCCCTGTTGGTTTGCCGTTAGTATATAAATGTTCATATGACCAAATTTTCCAACGGTTGTTTTCAATATTTTCGATAGTTGGCGAAATATTATCGATCTTCATAGTTTTGACCGTATCATTCAGATATGGCATTGCTAGATAACTGATCGAGCCAGCTGTATTATCGACGATTTGTCGGACCATCCCACTAGAATCTTGTTCCTGAGCTCGGACGAATTGGGATTTACCCATAACATCTTCTTGGAATGATGAGCGAGTACCACTACCATCCGCACGGTTAATAATGGTTATTGGTAAGTCCCTTCCACCAACTTGTTTCCAGTTAGTGATCTCACCCGCAAAAATCTCTCTTAATTGTTTGAGCGTTAGTGAGTCAACTGAGACTTTCCGATTAACGATTGGTACCATGCCCACAGCGGCAATTCGATGATCGACTAAATTGGAGGAATCAATATCACTTTTCTGTTCCGCAAATAGATCTGAATTACCAATATCGACGGCACCTTGTTGAATCTGGCTTAACCCTGTACCAGTACCGCCACCTTGAACATTGACGTATTGGTCAGGATTATTCTTTGTAAATTCTTCACCGGCCAATTCAACCAATGGTTGAGCAGCTGAAGATCCAACCGCTGTGATGGTTTGTTGACCAGAACTACCCTTACAACCAGTTAAAACCAAAACTGCTGAAAAAAGCAGGGCAAATAAAGCAATGATTCTTTTTTTCAATATTCTCACCTCTACTGCAACTATCTTTTGAAGAATATTGGACGTGTATACATCAAATTTACGATATATAACTCAACTGCAATATCAAAAAATGGATAGTAGCAACCCTTTTGAATCTTTATCTTAAGCAATCCTAAAGTGATTTTTTAAATAATAAATCAACTCGCAAACGCCCACTGTAAGTAAGTCCCTAAATACATCAACTTACATAACTTCTCATCTTTTCACACTGTAGCATTCAGTTGTATATTTTCTGTATATTTTTTGACCCTGAAATCAAAAAGTAATAGTTAAATTCTCATATCAAAAAAAAATAATTTTATTCTCACAAAAAAACGCCAGTCATACATGACTGGCATTACTTTTATTTTATAAGGGAATCTCAAAAGTGAATTTGGTACCCAAACCCAGATTAGATTCAATTTGTAAATTGCCGTCAAGACTATCCAAAGTTTCCTTAACGATGGCTAATCCCAGACCAGTTCCACCAGTTTCCAGACTCCGAGAACGGTCAACACGGTAAAATCTTTCAAAGACTCGTTCTTGGTCAGCTTGCGAGATACCAATACCATTATCGGTAACACTGACACGTAATCGATTCTCAACCTCATCATGATGGACCTCAATCGTGATTTGGCCATTTTCCTTGTTATAAGAAACAGCATTCTTGATCAAATTATTCAAGATCAAATCGACTTTCGATTTATTGATGGTAACTTCCTTGTTGCCAAAAAAGCTCTTTTCGACCTTTAGATGATGTTTATCAATAGCCACTGCCATACTTTGCAAGATACCGTTTAAGTCGTCTTCCATATTGACTGGTTTCGATTTTTCGGTATCCTTAGTGATCTTCGACAAGGACAAGATATCTTGAATCAAGTCGGTCAAACGAATACTTTCGTTGTGAATGATCTGCAAGAAGTGTTCCCGTTTCTTTGGATCATCGGCCGCACCGTCTAACAGTGTCTCTGAGAATCCTTCGATCGATGTGATCGGTGTCTTCAACTCATGACTGACATTATTAACAAAGTCGACTTGCATTTGTTCCATCCGTCGACTGTCAGTTAGGTCATAGAGAATTACTAAAACTTGCTTATCATAATCCTCACGTGAGTGAACTAAATGGATCACATTGGCATCCACATAACGTTGGGAATTACCGACTAACTGGATCTCACGACGATGATTTTTATTTTTACGTAAGGTGTGTTCGATCATGCGACTTAAGCCATAAGTCTTAACGTCCTCAATGAACGGATGAATCTCATCTGAGATATTAACGTCAAGCAAGGCTGCCATAGCCTGATTATGCAAGAGAACCTCTCCTTGGGAATTCAGCAACATTACACCAATTGGTAAATGTCCCACTAAACTCTTAAATCTCCGCTCTCTTAATTTCGCATTATCACGCAAGGAGCTAATATCTTTGTTGATATGATTGGTTTCTTCGACTAATTCGTATAGATCATCATCTGGAGACAGGATCAATGAGGACATGTCTTTGTTCTTACGAACGCGTCGTAAGTTGTGAGTGACCCGTTCGATATCTTCACGGATGCTTTGCCGTTGACGATAATAGATCAAAATAATTGAATCAGTGATGATGAAATAAAGAATCGTCAGCAGTGCAAAGGAAATCCAATTTTGATTCCAAAGCCGTGAATACTTTTTAGCGATGACGTGATTGCCTTCATTGAATTTGTAGTACATTGTCCGATTCCCAAAGGATTCTGACGTAGCATACTGTTCACTCAAAGACAGACTGCCTCGATGGACTAGGTCGGCTGCGCGTTGAGAGATTTTGCTTTTATCATTGATGTTGATATATTTCAGACTGGTATAATCAGCAGCTGAGTCTTTGGAATGATTTTTGCGTAATTCAGTAAAGGACTCAACTTCTTCACTGAAGGAATTTTGTTGAGAGTTACTCAAAATATTATCCGCAAACAACGCTAGTGCGATAAAAAGGAATACGGAAATAATGATCGACACTACTGGACCTAATCTTTTTTTCATCTTACACCTCGAGTATGTATCCAAATCCATGGACTGTTTTGATCAACTTGGGATCTTTTGAATCTATTTCGATTTTATCACGTAAATGGCTAATTTGAATATCAACCATCCTAATTTGTGAATTGGAGTTAATACCCCAGACGTTATCGAATATCTGATCCCGTGAAACGACGATACCTTTGTTATTGATCAGAAATTCGAGTAATTCAAACTCTTTTCGAGTCAAGGAAATATCTTGACCATCCATGTTCAGGCTCTTTAATGACTGGTTAAGTTTAAAAATTCTCTCTGGAGCTTGGGAACGATTAGTTCTTCTGAGGACTACTTCGATCCGTGCTAAAAGCTCTTTGACCGAGAATGGTTTAGTCACATAATCATCAGCACCACTAACTAAACCATCGATTTTATTTTCTTCGGTATCTACCGCTGTCAAGAAAATGACTGGCGTCATATCCGACATAGAACGAAGTTTTTTTAAAACATGTAAGCCATCAACCTTGGGCAACATTTGATCCAATAGAATCAAGTCATACTTTTCAATAGCTAGTTTGTCCAAGGCCATTTGTCCGTCAGTTGCACGATCAACTAAATAGCCATTACTTTCTAAATTGTATTCGATCAATTCTAAAATTGCCGGTTCATCATCTACGCATAAAATTTTTTTGTTTGTCATTACTTTGGATTTTCTCCCTGTAATTTCCATTGTAAATAAGCATAAATAAATGGATCTAGCTCACCATCCATGACTGCTTGACCATTACCTGTTTCATAGTTGGAACGGTGGTCCTTGACCATCGTATATGGGTGAAAGACATACGAACGGATCTGTGAACCCCAACCGATATCCAACTGTTCACCCTTGATCTCAGCATTTCGTTTAGCTTGCTCTTCTTGTTCCAATTGGAACAATTTTGCCTTCAACATGCTCATCGCTGTTTGACGATTTTGCAATTGTGACCTTTGTGCTTGTGAACTAACGACGATTCCAGTTGGCAAGTGAGTTATTCTGACCGCTGAGGAGGTTTTATTGATATGCTGTCCACCAGCACCAGATGACCGAAAAACGTCGACACGGAGGTCATCATCATTAACATCGATTTTGATTGAATCATCAAGTTCAGGCATTACATCAACGGAAGCAAATGAAGTATGTCGTCTACCGGCCGAATCAAATGGTGAGATCCGGACCAACCGATGAACTCCTCGTTCTGAACGTAGTAATCCATAAGCATTGAGTCCTTTGATCATGATCGAAACACTCTTGATACCTGCTTCGTCTCCTGGTTGATAATCTTCAAATTCAACCTTGAAATCATGTTGATCGGCCCAACGTTCATACATTCTCAACAACATTGCACCCCAATCTTGTGATTCGGTACCACCAGCACCAGGATGGATTTCTAAAATAGCATTATGTGAATCATACTCTTCTGACAGGAGCATCGTTAATTCATAAGAACGTAGTTCTTGATCGACTGTCTGGCAATTGTCAGTCATTTCTGACAACATCTCAGGATCATTATCTTCTTCATAAAGTTCAGCAGAAACCTTTAAATCATCGACTGATTGTTCCAATTGCTTAAAGTTATCAAATTTGTTTTTTAAATTATTCGTCGTGTCAATTAACTGTTGAGCCTTATCATGATCGTCCCAAAAGCCATCTTGCGTCATCTTTGCTTCATTTTCAGCAATGTTTTCTTCGAGACTATCGAGGTCAAAGAGACCCCCGGAACTGATTTATTTTGCTCTCAAATTCTTGTAATTTACTTTTGATCTCGCTAAATTCCATATATTCACCTTTAAATAAAAAAAGCAGGCCAGCGGCCTGTTTTTTATCTTTCCATGTTTTGTCTAATTTCGGCCTTCATGAACAATCTCGTTGTATCGTAGTCGATATCAGAAATCATTTCTTCAAACATCCGATATCCTTCTTCTTGATACTCAACTAATGGATTAAGTTGTCCATATCCACGTAGTCCAATTGATTGACGCAATTGATCCATTGCATCAATGTGGTTAGTCCAGTGCTCATCAACAACTCTCAAGATAACAACCTTTTCGAATTCAAGCATTTGAGCTGGATCACCAAGGTCTTCTGACTTCTTATCATAGTTTTTATGAACTAAGTCCATCAAATATTTCTTGATACCATCAGCATCACGCATTTGGATGTCAACGACACTAAAACTATCATCTGAAACTAATGCAGCTTTGACGAAGTCAACGATAGCTGGTAGATCCCATTCTTCCTTCTTGCCTTGTGTATGAACATCAACATTAGCATCGATAGTTCTTTCGATCATTGGCATTAAGACTTTATCGAGATCTTCATCTTCAGAGATAACTTCCATCCGCTCTTTATAAATAACCTCACGTTGTTCACGCATAACATCATCGTATTGTAAAGTATTCTTACGAGTATCGTAGTTGTTACCTTCAACACGTTTTTGAGCAGATTCAACTTGACGAGTCATCATTCGACTTTGAATAACAGCATCGTCATCTTCAATTTTAAGTGTATGTAAAACACGTTTGATCCGGTCTGAACCGAAACGCTTCATCAAGTCATCTTCAAGTGACATGTAGAATTGAGTTTCACCAGGATCACCTTGACGACCAGAACGTCCACGAAGCTGATTATCGATACGACGTGATTCATGTCGCTCAGTACCAAGGACAGCTAAACCACCGACATCAACCACGCCAGGTCCTAATTTAATATCAGTACCACGACCGGCCATGTTAGTAGCGATAGTAACCGCACCACGTTGACCAGCGTTCATGATGATTTCAGCTTCCTTAGCATGGTTCTTAGCATTAAGAACCGCATGTGGGATACCTTTTTGATCAAGCAATTTAGAAAGGTATTCAGAAGATTCAACCGCAACAGTACCAACTAGGATTGGTTGACCTTTAGAATGTCGTTCTTCAATATCTTTTACAACTGCATTGAACTTACTCTTCAATGTTGGGTAAAGAACATCTTCTTTATCATTACGGATAACTGGTTTGTTAGTTGGGATCGAAACAACTTCCATGTTATAGATTTCTCTAAATTCTTCTGCTTCAGTTTTAGCAGTACCAGTCATACCTGACAACTTGTCATACATACGGAAGAAGTTTTGGTAAGTAATATTAGCCATAGTCTTAGTTTCATCTTGGATATCAACGCCTTCTTTGGCTTCAATAGCTTGATGCAAACCATCTGAATAACGACGACCCTCCATAACACGACCAGTAAACTGATCAACGATTTTTACTTGATTATCTTGGACCACATAATCAATATCCAATTTCATGATCTCATTGGCACGCAAAGCTTGATCCAAATGGTGGTTCAAAACAGTGTTGTCAATATCATACAAATTATCTAGGCCAAAGTAATCTTCAGCTTTACGGATACCTGTTTCAGTCAAACTGATTGATTTTGTAGGCCAGTCGATCTTGTAATCTTCTTCAACTAAAGTCTTAACAAAACGGTCAGTTCTAACATACATAGCAGTTGATTTTTCAGCTGCACCAGAAATGATCAAAGGTGTTCTAGCCTCATCGATCAAAATAGAGTCAACCTCATCAACGATAGCAAAGTTCAATGGACGTTGTACCATTTGCTCTTTATAAACAACCATGTTGTCACGCAAATAGTCGAAACCAAGTTCACTATTAGTTGAGTAAGTAATATCACAATTGTAAGCGTCACGTTTTTCTTCAGCGTCTAATTGGTTAACATTCAAACCAACAGTTAGACCGAGCCACTTGTACAATTCACCCATCTCTTTAGCATCACGGCCTGACAAGTATTCGTTAACAGTAACAACGTGAACACCCTTGCCAGCTAATGCATTCAAATAAACAGGTAATGTAGCAGTTAAGGTCTTACCTTCACCAGTCTTCATTTCCGCAATATTACCTTCATGCAAAGTAATACCACCGATCAATTGAACTCTAAAAGGATAGAGACCCAAAACTCTTTTAGCACCTTCACGGGCGGTTGCGAAGGCTTCTGGCAAAATATCATCCAATGTTTCGCCCTTTTTTAATCGCTCTTTAAACTCAGGAGTCTTAGCTTGAAGTTGTTCGTCAGATAATTTGCTATAAGGTTCGGCATAAGCCTCGATCTTATCAGCAATTTTACCCATACGTTTAACTTCTCTTTTATCACTTTCGACCCATCTTCTTAATGGATTTGCCATATTTGTATATCTCTCCTAAACGTTATAAACATATCTACTATTCTATCATTATTTGATGTACTTTTAAACTTAATGTTGCTGAAATCTAAGTACACTTCCAGAACATTAATTCTACACCAATTTTTTTAAATATCTAAGATAAAGCACCATCTTAGAAAAATTGTTACACATTATTAATATTGAAGCTCTTTCATAACATTTTTTTATTCAAAAAAATAAGATATCCCTTTCGCAGGATATCTCATCAGTAGTAATATTCAAATATTTTTATTCATTAGTTTCGATCAAGCCATACTTACCATCGTTACGTTTGTATACGATGCTAGCTCCGTTAGTTTCTGAATCTTCAAAAATGAAGAACTCATGGCCAAGCATTTCCATTTGAAGGACAGCCTCTTCAGCATCCATAGGTTTTAGTGATAGACGCTTTGTTCTGACAATTTCTGATTCGTCTTCCTTAGCATCTTCGGCAGGTACATCGTCAAGAGGAATATCCTTGATACCTGGTTTGTCACGGTCTTTACGGTTGACCTTAGTTTTGAACTTTTTAATTTGTCTTTCAAGTTTGTCAATTACTAAATCAATACCGGCATACATATCGTCGTTCATTTCTTCAGCTCTTAACGTGATATATGGGAGTGGAATAGTAACTTCGACCTTAGTACCTTTAGATGGATAAATCTTCAAATTGACATGAGCAATTGGATTACTATCCGGACTAAAATATTTCTCCATTTTGGTAACTTTCTTTTCAACATATTCACGAATTGATGGAGTTACCTCAATGTTTTCGCCACGTACATTAATTGTTAACATAAAAACCTCTCCTTCCGGTGATAAGGAATAAATAAGAGTCTTAATCAACTCTTCACTTTGATTATATAATTCTTAGGACAAACTGGCAACGGTTTCACTAACGTGTTAATGAAAAAGTATAAATATTTTGAAAACCATTGATTTCTAACAAATGTCGTGCATGTAAGATAGTTCGCCCCGTGGTATAGATATCGTCAACGATTAAAACCTTTTTTTGCGAGTCACTTTTCCGAAAACCTGGACCCAGCCTGAAAGTCTGTGGCGTCCTCATTCGCTCCCGCTTATTTTTCTGTGATTGTGGTTTGTCAGAATCATTTTTTTTAAATAGTTTTTCCAATTTAAAAATATTTCGATATAATTCATAAACCGGATCGAATCCTCGCAATTCCAAATGACTCTGAGACGACGGCACATAGGTCACCAAATCAAATTTATTTTTTTGTGCCCACACCTGAAGATCTTTTTGGAACATGTCAGCCAAGATGACATCCCCATAACGTTTATATTTTTTGAAATAATCATGCATAAAGCGATTATAGCTAAAAATAGCTGAATGATAATTAGTTAATTGGTATTCCTTTTGCCAAATAAGACAATCTTGACAGACGGCCTCCTCACCAGATTTACTACAATAATTGCAGCCAGACTCATCATTTAAAATTTTTAACTGTTGCCGACAAAAATGACACAGATTATCAACAATGATCCTTTCCAATCCAATTATTTCTCTAATAGTCAGCTGTTGAAGGATAATTTGCCCACAATTCAAGCATTTCATTTATTTACCGCCTGTTGATTGATCTGCTTGATCTGACAACAAGCTGATTTGATTTTTTGATCATAGTACTGGTAAAAGAAATGGACTAGATCATCGGCGGCATCTTTAAAACGTCCAGCACGGCCGGCAATTTGTATCAAAGCCGTTTTGGAAAATTCTTCACTGTCAGCATCGATCACGATCACTGCTACCTTATGGAAAGTTACCCCACGTTCCAAAATGGTTGTTGTCAAAATAGCCGAAGCTCTTTCCTCACGGAATTGTTGCACCTTTTTTAAGCGTTCAGAATCTTTTGAACTGACGGTAACAAATTTTAAATTGGGCCATTTTTTCTGGAGTGAGACCGCAAATTGCAACATCTCAGGTATCCTTGGAAAAAACAACATGAATCTAGTTTGGCTTTTGATCAGACTGGATAACATTTTCTTAATTCGGGGATTGATCCCGAGAAACTGACTTTTTTTGAGTAACAGATGTGTCTGTGGTTCTGGTAATGGATGACCGTGAAATCGTTGATAAAGCTTTGACAAGCTTATTTTTTTTGTTTTTACATTGGCCAACAATTCTACAGGTGGAGTTGCTGATAGATAGGTGATACTTCCGGAATCTTTCTTTGCCTTGTAGATTGCTTGATGCAGCATCTCATCTCCTGCTAATGGGAAGGAATCCACTTCATCAACGATGATCAAATCAAAGGCGCTCTCAAAGCGAATCAATTGATGCACTGTACTGATCATGATTGGCGTTGGAAAATAACTTGTTTGTGATTGACCGTGAAATAAGCCAATGGGGACGTTTCTAAAGGCCTGCTGCAATCTTGGTTGAAGTTCTAGGCAAACATCCACACGGGGCGAACAAATGGCCACGCGCTTATTCTGAAGCAGTGCTTCGTTTATCAGTGGATAGATTATTTCGGTCTTCCCTGCACCGGTTACTGCCCAAATCAAATGATCTTGTTGTTTTTGAAAAGCTGATTTAGTTTCTTGAGCCACTGTATCTTGCAAGTTCGTCAGTTGGCCCTGCCAAGTCATTGGTGTTTTGGGGATGTGAAATGACAAATTACTATTCGTGATGATCAATTCGTCCCCCTTCCGTAATTTCCCAAAATTCAAACATGCCCGACAATACATTTTTTGATCATGAAAATCAGCTAGATCAATCTCAGTTAAACAGCGTCGACAAAAATATTGAGACCCTTCTTGATAAATAACTGGATATTTCTTACTACCTAAAGACATTAATTGACTTATTTGTTGGTTGGTTAGTACCCTAGTATTAACGATACGACCACCAAGTAATTCTTTAATATTTTTTTCCATATAACTAATTACGCAAGAAAAGAGGAACTTTTTTGGAAAACTACAAAACCATTGCAAAGAGTGATAGCTATTTAAAAGAAATCAAAAAATCAAAATTTACCGTTCACTTAGCTCAAACTAATTCCGAACAAGAAGCAAAAAATTTCATCGACAAGATCCGTCAACAAGAATCAGGTGCAACGCACAACTGTTTTGCTTTCATTGTCAGAGAAAATGTCTTGATTGAACGGATGTCCGATGATGGTGAACCAAGTGGTACGGCTGGATCACCGATTCTGAACGTTTTACAGCAACAAGAAATGGAAAATGTCACGGCTGTTGTAACTAGGTATTTTGGCGGTATCAAGCTAGGAGCTGGCGGTCTGATCAGAGCTTACTCTTCCACCACCGCCGAAGGGATCAAAGAAATCGGCTTGATCGAAAATCGACTCCAACAAGGCTATCAACTGGAAATTCCCTACCACCTTTATGACAAGTTCGAAAATTACGCCAAAAATGAACAGATAAATCTGGAGAATAAACAATTCTCAACCGATGTATCCGTCAATGTCTTTTTTGACCTAGATAATGAAGCAAACGAAGTCCAGCAATTAGTTGATCAGTTTCAAAATCAAATTAAATTTACTAAAACTGATCAAGAGTTCAAGCAGGTACCTATCTCAGCACATTGACCTTCATAACAAAAAAATGGGTCTAAACTTTCTG
>NZ_AZFA01000040.1 GCF_001434295.1 Companilactobacillus versmoldensis DSM 14857 = KCTC 3814
GAAAGTTTAGACCCAAAATTTAGTTATATCTATGCAGGTAATTTAGAATCCTTAAATTGCCTGCTTTTATTTTGTCTTCAATTCTTTTTATAGATCAATAACCTAATTCTAATTAATATGATAATAAATTACAGTTATATGAACATGTCTTTACAATCTCCTGATTTAGTTGAAGCTGGCTTTAATCTTTTGTATTCTTAACCAGCACATGTAAGCAGGAGGAAATTTAAATGCGTAAAAGATTGCTACTAACTAGTGTTGCAGTTCTGAACACTTTAGCAACAGTTGCCGTCCCAACTGTTGTTTCAGCTGAGACGACTGACACTAATACAAATATCGAAGAAATAGTTCCAACAACAGATACTGACGATACTATCGAAACTGAGGCAGTAGCTGATCCAAACGTTGCTGTCAGCAACGAAGCACCAGATGTCATCAAAGGACCAGAAGTTTCAAAAGCTGACCCGACAGTGGCTCATGCTAACGACATCGAAGGCTTTGAAGTAGCCAAGGAAAACGCTTTGTCTCGTTCTTGGTCATCCCAAATGGCTTGGGCAGAACAAATTGGCCCCTGGGCTCAAAAATCAGCTCAACGTTATAACTTATATGCTTCAGTTATGATGGCTCAAGCCATCATTGAATCTGGTTGGGGTAAATCATCATTGGCTATGCCACCAAACCATAATCTGTTCGGTATCAAAGGAAGTTACCATGGTCAATCAGTTTCCATGCGTACGGCCGAATGGAGTCAAAGATATGGCTGGTATTACATCACCGCCAATTTTGCCAAATATCCAACCTATGAACAATCATTCGACGATAATGGTAATAAGCTCCGTAACGGTTTAACTTATAATCACTCATTCTATCGTGGTACTTGGAAAGAAAATACTCGTTCATACCGCGATGCAACAGCTTGGTTACAAGGTCGCTATGCAACGGCCCCTAACTATGCAGCTACTTTGAATAATATCATTTCTTCATACGACTTAACTCGTTATGATCGTCCAGTCCAAGAACCAGAAACTAATGCTGGCTCCGACGCACCGATAAATGGTACACGTTTTGACATGAGTGATATCGGGATTGTTAAAAATCCGCATGGTGCTCAAATCTATACTCAAGCTCATCCTGACCTACCTTCAAAAAATATTTTGAAGCATGGTTCTGATTGGCAAGTAACTGGTAAAGTAGTAACACCTGAAGGACACCTTTACTATCAGGTTTCAACTCAAGAATACGTTAAGGCATCTGATCTACAGCTAAAGTCAGATGATAAAGCTCAATCAAATCAAAAAGTTATCAAAGCAAATAATCCCAAGAGTTATGCCGTTCCACTAGTCGGTTTCGATAAAAGTGGCCAAGCTTTTGACGGAACACGTGGATTAGCTAACGGTAGCCTTTGGATCACTGACCAAGTCAAAGAATACCAAGGTCATAAATATCACCGTGTATCCACTAATGAATGGATCATGGATAGCTATGTTCAATTTATGAATTAATCGCTCGAACGTAAAACAGTCATTCCAAGATTTTCTGGAATGACTGTTTTTTTCGTTGTTATTTTGATTTAGTGTTAGAATATGTTCACTCTAGTTCTGTATCAGGGCGCGCTTCTACTCTTATAGCGGAAACGNTGCTACCAAAGGTGCCCAGTTTGCACTATCCTTCTCCATCTTTGAAGGCTGGGTATAGTGTCATCCCACCATCGATGAAGAGTGTTATTCCGGTTACGTAGCTTGATTCGTCTGAGGCTAACCAGGCTGCTCCGGCGGCTACTTCTTCTGGCTTACCAATTCTATTCATTGGTACCATTGAAACTGTCTTGTCATATTGTTTCTTGTCAGCAAATTTTTCGGCATTGATTGGCGTATTGATAGCTCCTGGTCCAATGCCATTGACACGGATATTTTGCTTAGCATATTCCATGGCGATTGTCTTGGTGAACAATTTGACACTACCTTTAGCAGCTGCATAGCTGGCAAAAGTAGGCCATGGGATTTGCTCATGGACAGATGACATATTGATGATATTACCCTTTTTCTCATTAGTAACAAAGTAGTTCAAAGCAACTTTGCAGCCTAAGAAGACACCTGTTTGGTTAACAGCCGTAACTTTGTTCCAATCATCTAACGTAGCCTCGTGCGTAGGCGATTTGATCTCCATTCCGGCATTGTTGATCCAGACGTCTAAGCCACCGAAATTATCAATAGCGGTTTGAAGTAACTCTTTTGCTCCTGCTTCAGAACTAATATCAGCTTGGACGATAACAGCATGTCCACCAGCCTCCTCAACAGCATCAGCAGCTTGTTGAGCACCATCCTTATCACTGTGATAGTTGATCACAACTGACATTTTTTCTTGGCCAAAACGTTTGGAAATTGCATTACCGATTCCTTTTGAACCGCCGGTAACGACGGCGACTTTCCCATTTAAATCCGAATACATATCTTTCCCTCGTTTCTTTGTACAAAAATTTGAATACTGGACGTTACATCTCTATTACATGGCAAAAAGATAAGATTGTCAATTTATAAAATATAAATATATGATTATTCTTGATGAGCATTGTGATACATATTGATAGCTGTATCTTCTAAGCCATTCAAGGTCTTCATATCTTCATCGCCGATCTCAAAATCAAGTTTGGCATTAGCTAAAATATGTTCCTTGTGAGTTGCCTTTGGAAGTGGCAAAGCTCCATTTTGAACAACGAATTGGATAGCTAATTGAGCTACGCTGACATTGTTTTTATCAGCGATTCGTTCAACAGTTGGGTTGCTGAGCATTTTACCAGTTGCAAGTGGTGAATAAGCTTCAATCAAAATATTGTGGTCTTTAGTGAATTGAGAGATCTTAGGTTCAGTGTGACCAACATAGTATTGGATCTGGTCGACGGCTGGAGTAACTTTTGCTGTCGTTAAGAGACTTTCTAAGTCGTGAACATCGAAATTAGATACACCGATTGACTTAACTTTGCCGGAGGCTTGGATCTCTTCTAAAGCTTTCCAAACTTCTTGATTAGCTTGGTCATACTTATTGATGTCACCTTCAGTACTCATTTCTGACCATGGGAATGGTGCATGGACTAAGTAAAGGTCCAAATAATCGATATCAAGGTTATTGAAAGTAGTCTCGAAATCCTTCTTAGCACCTTCATAAGTCTTAGTTTCCCCAGGCAACTTAGAAGTTACATAGATTTGGTCACGTGGGATATCAGAATCACGGACAGCTTGACCAACTTCTTTTTCATTGTCATAAGCTAAAGCAGTATCAATATGGCGATAACCGGCCTCCAAAGCATTCAAAACAGCTTCACGGGTCTTGTCAGCAGGCATTTGCCAAGTACCGAAAGCTACCTTAGGGATCTTAGTACCATCATTTAAATTATAAGTTTCATCCAATTTTGTCATAAAGAACTTCCCTTCTATTAATGATTCTTACTGTATACCTTCGACTTTAGTGTAAGGCAAATAATTTTTTTTGATGGTGTCTTATTTGACTGAATTTGTCATGAAGATAGCGTTTCTACGCCAAGTGCAATTCCTGGGATATTTTCAAATCAATTACCTAACCAGTGGTAGTGTTATGATGAATAATAATTGATACAGAAACTCTACTATACCAACAATTAGGATATTAATATGAAAAATTTGATGCAAAAATTAAATCAAAAAAGATATCTATACTTGCTGTTTCTTCTAGTTAGCGTTTTGATTGTCGTCTTTGTTAATTGGCATCCTGGACTAGCTTTCGGCTCTGGCGATTACCGTTACCACATCAACCGGATCGAAGCATTAGCGACTGCCATTACACATGGCAATCTCTTGCCAAAAGTCGACCAATATTTGGCTGGTGGCTTCGGCTACGCTTCGAGTCTTTTTTATCCAGACATCTTCTTATACCCTGCGGCTTTACTGCGAGTCGTTGGTCTACCAGTCGTCTGGACTTTTTTGTTTACCCAGATATACATCAATTTCTTGACCTTGTCGGTAAGCTATTTTGCCGGCAAAAGAATGCATTTTTCTGTTAAAAATGCCCTGATATTTAGCTTGATCTATTTCTTCAGTAGCTATCGTCTACAAGTTTTGTTCACTCGTCAAGATATGGGGGAACTTATGGGTATGATCTTCTTCCCATTGGTTTTATCGGAACTGTTGAAATTTCGCAAAGGTGAAATTGAACAATGGTACATTCTAGCGGTCGCGATGATCTGCGTTGGCTTTTCACATATTATTTCTTTGTTTATGATGATTTGTTTTGCAATTATTTTCGTTATCTTGAATCTAAAATACTTTTGGAAAAAAGACACCTTTTTCGCCATTTTAAAGGCTGCTCTATTGACGATCGGAGTAACTTTTTCACTTTACGGGCCAATTTTCGAACAAATGGCTGACCAAGATTTTACCGTATCGACACATCCCTTGATCCGTATTTATCAACAGATTCAACCACTCCATGACCTTTTGGTAAACTCCTTTAACAATCAGGTCTTTCACGGGACAACTGTTAATCTGGGACTTATAATAATTTTGTTTCTCTTCATATATACTGTTTATAATTTACTCAATCGTAAAAACTTAACTCTGACCATTATCGCCTGGCTGTTATTGATCTCTTGCAGTGAATTTTTCCCTTGGTATGCACTACGCCACAGTATCTTCGCCTCATTCCAATTCCCTTGGCGATTCTTCAGTCTGATTTCACTGATCGTAGCTTACTTTATTGCTAAAGACGATCTTCAGATCCTGCAGTTGAGATACTTCACACCAATTTTGCTGACTCTGACGCTGCTCGTAAGTTTCTCACTGTCGCAGGCTTCACTTAAAGCTGCACCAACCAAATTGCATACTTACGATGCATATGAACATATAAGCAGTTATTTGATTGGTGCTGGTCACGAATACCTACCTTCTGCAGTCGACTACAATGCTGTAAAAGCCGATAAACAACGAAAATTGCTTTACGATCATCAGGAACTTTCAGCATCACATCAAGAAATTACGAAAAGTATCGTCAAATTTTCCTTCAATACGAAAAAAACATTCCAAAAAGTTTCATTGCCGCTATTTTATTACAAAGGTTATCAAGCAAAGTTGACTGGAAAAGGGACCACGACCCAGCCCGAATTAGGTGACAAAGGTCGAGCAACCATAACCCTGAGGGGACGAGGAACAGTAACAATTCAATATCATTACACCACCATACAAAAATTTAGTTTAGCCGTTACCGGAGTATCCTTACTGTACAGTATTTTTCTGATTTGGCGACGTCGACAGATAATGCCTTAAAGACAAAAAAAGCCAGTATTCAACTTTGAATACTGGCTTTTACTTTGATTTAGTTAATGGAATATGGCTCGTCTAGTAGATGTATCGGCAGCAGTTATTTTGAACGGCTCTAAGTCAAATCGTA
>NZ_AZFA01000041.1 GCF_001434295.1 Companilactobacillus versmoldensis DSM 14857 = KCTC 3814
TATTAGAGAACTTGCTGATGAATTAAAGGTCTCTAAACAAACTATTCAATACCACTACCAAAGACTACCAACAAAGAACCGACAAAAAGATAGTCAAGGTAAAAACGTGATAAGTCTTACAGCTGAAAGGATTATTAGAAGTAAGGTAGCAAAAAACCAACAAATAGGTAGCAAAAAAACGACAAAGACTACCAAAGAAAATAATGAGCTAATTGCTACTTTGCGAAAAGAAGTAGAAGATTTAAAGGATCAACGTGACAAACAGATTGCTATCAAAGACCGACAAATAGATCATCTAACAAAATTGGTGGATCAGCAGCAGCAGTTACAATTAGCAACGGTAGCAGAAAATCATCAATTAAAAGAACACGTTCAGAAATTGAGTGGGTTGTCTGAACCTTCTAGTTCAATTCAAAAACGGCCCGAAAATGATAAAGATGATACCTTGTTGAATAACATTAATTCTAGTCAAGTCAAAGATAAAAACTATAAGCAGGATAAAAAGAAAGTATCTAAAAATAAAGTCAATAATAGTTGGTGGCATTTTTGGTGAAATAAAATTTCATCAAAATCTAAAAGGTATGGTGAAATGAATAATCTAAAAATTTATAAAACTAAGGAAGTTCAATATTTTATATGTGCCAATGCTATTATTATTACGCTATTTTCAACTAAAATATCACATAAATATTTTGTTAATAATTATGATTTCATTTTCAGCTTATTTACTTTTCTAGGAAGTATGGGAATTATATATATATATTCAAATATCTTAGATAGTGTACTGTCAACTAGAATCAAAAACGTTTTAGTTTTTGGAAACATGGATAAAATACCTGGAAATACAGCACTAACAAAACTATTTTATGGGAATTATTCAGATTTCAGAGTGTCAAAAATAAATTTACAAAAATTCTATAAAAATATTTGGAAAGAAATTAATCAAAATAGTCAAGATAAACTATACCAAAACAAAAAATGGTATGCTTTATATACAGCCGTAAGAAATGAAAACATAATTTTCTTTTCAAATTCAAACTACCTTTTAACCCGTGATATAAGTGTGCTATCTATAGTTTTTGTCATATTTTATCCACTCATGTCTAAGTTTCCATATATCTATTATAATTATAAAGTACATATTTATTTTATTATTATTTGGATTATAACTACGTATGCCGCACATAAGACTGGAGAAAAATTTGCCAATAATGTCTTAGTCGAAAATTATATCAAAGGGGAAAATCATGAGCATAGTTAAATTTTTTAATGTAAGTAATGGGGATATGTCTTATATTGAACACAATTCAGATAATTTTTCAATCATTGATTGTAATTTACCTGAAGACAGTTCCTGTAGAACAACCATCTTAAATGAAATTCAAGATATACGGTCTAAGAAGTCTATATTTAGGTTTATTTCAACTCACCCTGATGAAGATCACTTTCATGGATTGGAAGATATAAGTAATATCGAAAATTTTTACTGTGTTAAAAACAGTGTCACGAAACAAGACATTACACCCTCCTTTAAAGCTTATTCTAATTTAAGAGATGACGAGAATAGAGCTTTTTACATAGAAAAGGGCTGTAGTCGAAAATGGATGAATCAAGGATCTGACGAAAGAGGAAGTTCCGGTATAAGCATACTATGGCCTGATACATCCAATGAAGATTTTCAATCGGCACTTGATCAGGCAGATGCCAGCCCTAATAATATCTCTCCAATTATAAAATACTCTATTGAAGATAATGCAACATTTTTATGGATGGGGGATTTGGAAACCGACTTTATGAAAAAAATAGAAGATAATGTTGATTGGCCCCAAATAGATGTATTGTTAGCCCCACATCACGGTAGGAAAAGTGGTCACGTTCCTGGTGCCATTCTGAGAAAGCTCAACCCTAAACTAATAATTTTGGGACATGCAGAATCTAAAGACATGAATTATTATTGTGGATGGAATACTATATTAAAAAAACAGAGTGGAAATATAACAATTGAATGCAGTGACCACTTTATGAATATATGGGTCGATGATCCAGGATATAAATCTGGCATTACAATACTGAAAAACAACCCTCAAAAATCAGATTTGAGTAGCTCCTTGTATTATATTGGTAGCATTAGTGTTAACTAATTATATTTATACTTTTGATAAAACAAGTAAAGATCTTGATAAAATATAAAGATAGGGATTTATCACGGAAACAATAACATATTTCAGGGGATATAAACTCCAATAATCTTTAAAAATATTGTTGAAACATGATATTTAATTAACATTAACAAAAAGGAGTATTATCAATTTGTTTGGAACCATGGAAATAAAATCTGCTTGTAAACGCGCAATAAGAAACATATTGTATGTCAAAAATGTAACAGATGTAGTTATATTTGAAGACCCTTTTGAATTAGAATTTTTAAAGGATCAATCTTTTAAAAATGAAATTGTTAATAAAATTACTTCAGATATAGAAAGCCAAAAATTCGAAAAAATTCATTTGAAAACATACGGAAAAATATTAATGCCCAAAAAACAACCAGCTAACTATCGCTTTTGCTCTATGATCGACATCTATGAAGAATTGTTTTTTTGACCCTGGCAATATTATTGGCACCACATATTGAGAGAGAAAAGGTGAAAATAAGGAAACAAAAGGTGTTTTCGTATAGGTTCATTACAGATAAAAATAGTGGTTTATTGTTTAATGCTCGTTATAACTATAATACGTTCCTAAAAGAAACAAGTAGAAAAAAACGATTGCGTGGAAATAACATTGTTATTTCTTGTGATATTTCAAATTTTTATGATCGTTTAAACTTGCATAGGTTAAACTCGACATTGTTATCCTACCCAAGCTTAAAAGGCCAACAGGACTGTATTGAATTAATAAATCAGCTTCTCCTTTATTGGAGTAATAGAGACTCCTATGGGCTTCCAGTAGGATCTAATGCTTCTAGAATATTTGCAGAGGCCGAATTAACAAACATAGATAAATATTTAGAAGATCATAAAATCATGTTTTGCAGATTTGTTGATGACTATCGTATATTTGCGAAAAACACTTCAGAAGCTTATCAGATCATGAGTTTGTTAACCTCACGTTTGCAAAAAGAAGGCCTTTTTTTTAATGCATCAAAATTACAACTAGCTCGTACACAAAAAGAAAATATATCTAACAAAGATAACGAAAAAGAAGCCCCCCTGGAAGATACTCATGTAGAGCCGCGTAATACACCTAATAATACACCTCTTTGGAGGATCATTAATTCTTATTCCGGTGAGATACCTTTGAAATTTCGCCAGCTAAGTGACAGACAAATAGAAAAATATAAAGGCATTGATTTTTCTAAACTAATCTTAAAACTTAAAGCAGAAAATTACGCTATGCCTTCCGATATATCTACACTAATAAACTCTTTTGTAGCTCAAAAAAAATGGACAGATACATCGCAAGTACTCAAAACAATTATTAATTTGCAACCACAATCATTACCTGTAATAACTGATGCTATCCGTAAAAACAAAGAAGCAATCTTTGAAAACAATGGTGCAACTAAAGAGCAGATATTTGATATGCTAAAACCACTTTTAGAAGAGGAAGAGAATCCTGAATATATTAAGATATATATTATTAGATTTTTAGGAATGTTCCCTGATCTGAATAGTACATACATTTTTAATTACTATGTCAGTTTAAGAAGAGACGCAGGTAACTATATTGGTCGCGCAACTTTAGATATCATCTACACTAACAGAAAGTATCTTACTCGAAATGACTGCCTGACGTTAAAAGAATTAATTAAACGAGCAGATATTTTTGAAAAAAGAGCCATCTTAAGAATACTAAATGAAAAACTCCCCCGCGAAGAAAGAAATGCTTTCGCAAAAAATATAAATATGAATGAATCAGATATCTTTCTCAAGGCACTTTGTAAAAATAAGCATTCTAAATGATTTATTATGAATAGTCTATATCATCAAACTATTTGTTTAAGCATATTAATGAAAGATTAGTTCTAAAAAATACTTTAGGTTAAAGTTCACAGTTAGCCCTATTTATAACAGAATATTCTTTGCAACCAGTAGTTGCTTTTAGCACGCTTATGACTTTAGGGCAAAGGATAAAAGAAGAACAAGAAAAAAGGCAATGGACGCAAGATTATCTTGCAGAAACGCTTAATGTTTTTCGTCAGGCAATTTCTAAGTGGGAAGTCGAGAATGCTTATCCCGATATTGATCGTTTAGTACAAATCAGCAATTTATTCGACATTACCTTAGATAGTTTGATCAAGGGCGATGATTCACTAAAAAAAAGCATAGTTATTACCAAAAACGCAAAGGCACAAACTAATGTCTGGGAATTTATGCGCAGTACTGGTTGGATGATGGTAATTGCAATTATTTATTTAGTCACCAAAATGATTATCGCTGTCTTTAGTTAAGAAACCTTTAGGGACTATAATTAACAAATCGCCCCTCAAA
>NZ_AZFA01000042.1 GCF_001434295.1 Companilactobacillus versmoldensis DSM 14857 = KCTC 3814
ACGATTTGACTTAGAGCCAAAGAAAAAGGACATTTCCAAGAGGAAATGTCCTAGTTTGTGTTATTCTTCACCAGATTCTGAAGCGATGATATCTAATTCACCATCAATGGTCCATTGAGTAGCCGTGGCCGGTATGATAAGGTGTTGACCTTTTTTAAGCTTATAATCATTACCTTCGATAGTTAAAAGTCCAGAACCGTCTAAGATCGAGATGAGTGTATAATTTCCAATCTCATGATTGAAGACAGCGGCTTCTTGCAATTGCCAGCGATAGACAGCAAAGTAAGGTGACACCGGTGGCTGCACGTAAGTAGTGAATTTATTTTTCCCTTCGCTACGTTGTTGGATATCTAATTCAGGGTCCTGATGTGGGACCATGATAGTATCTTCTGACTGCTTAATGTGCAATTCGCGTTTCTTACCAGTGCTTTGATCTACTCGATCATAGTCATATAAACGATAAGTCGTGTCACTGCTTTGTTGGGTCTCTAAGACCATGATACCTTTGTTCAAGGCATGGACTGTCCCGCTTGGGACATAGAAAAAGTCGCCAGTTTTGACTGGTACCTTTCTTAAGAGATCGTCCCAGTCGCCTGATTCGATCATTTCATCCAACTCGGCCTTATTTTTGGCATTATGACCATAAATCAAGTATGAACCAGGTTCGGCATCAATCACGTACCAGCACTCGGTCTTGCCCAAATCATGTTCATGTTTAGCTGCATACTCGTTGTCAGGATGAACTTGGACTGACAAGCTAGCTTCTGCGTCCAAGATTTTCGTTAACAATGGGAATACTTTCCCCTTAGGATCACCGAATAATTCTTTATGATCATTCCAAAGGTCGTCTAAGTATTGTCCTGCAAATTGACCATTTTCTACTTGTGAACGTCCATGTGGATGTCCAGAAATGGCCCAGCATTCACCAATATTACCTTCTGGCAAGTCATAACCGAAAGCTTGTTCCAACTTACGACCGCCCCAAAGTTTCTTGTGAAAAACTGGTTTTAAAAATAAAGGTTCACTCATACATTATCCCCCATATCAAAGATGATTAGTCAGTTTCTTGTTCTTTTGCATCGCGATCACGATCTAAGAAAAAGATCAGTGTTTGCAATTCGTTAGCCAAATCAACGTAATGTACCCGAATTGAGCTTGGTACGTTAATGATCACAGGCGTAAAGTTCAAGATTCCTCGTACGCCAGCCTTAGCCAATTCATCTGCGGTAGTTTGTGCTGCATTAGAAGAAACTGTTAAAATAACTACATCGATCTGTTGTAAACTTAATTGTTCTTTGATCTCACTAATATCGTAAACGGGAACACCGCTCTTAACTGTGCCGACGATCGACTTGTCGATATCGAAAGCTGCAGCGATTCGAACGTTATTAGTTCTTGAGAAATTATAATTTAACAAGGCGTTACCTAAGTTGCCAACACCAACCAAAGCGACGTTTGTCCGCTTGTCTTGGTTAAGTAACTTCTTAAAGAAGGCAACTAATTCATTAACGTCATAACCATAACCACGTTTACCTAAGGCACCCAAATATGAGAAATCACGACGGATCGTAGCGCTATCGATCTTGATACCGTCAGACAATTCGCCAGAAGATATCTTTTGTGTACCTTCATCTTTTAGGAATTGAAAATATCTATAATATATTGGCAATCTTTTGATTGTCGCATTAGGAACTGTTGTTTTTGTCATAATCCTCCACCATGTGTGTTTTTTCACTATCAACTATAATAAATAAAACTTGTGAAAAAAGCAATATTTTTGAGTAAAAAAGGCATGAAAACGACAAAATACATAGTATAATTTGTGAATACAGAAGGAGTTTTATATTGATATTATTACAAGCCCAAAATATTACAAAGAATTTTGGAACCAAAAAATTATTCTCTAATATTAGCTTTGAAGTTCAAGACAACAGTCGAATTGGTCTAGTTGGCCGAAACGGTGTTGGTAAGTCAACTTTATTAAAAATTTTATCCGAGGATGAGAGTTATACATCAGGAAATATTGCTCTCAAAAAAGATACTAATATTGGATACTTGGCACAGGATTCTGGACTCAACAGTGACAATGAAATTTTCAAAGAAATGGAAGCCGTTTTCGACTACCTAAAAGTCCAAGAAAAGCAAATGCGTGATCTGGAAGAAAAATTAGCTGACAACTCAGTCAACGACTACGATCAATTGCTCAAACAATACGATCAGCTCCAGACCACCTTTCGACAAGAAAACGGTTATAGCTATCAATCTGAGATCCGCAGTGTCCTAAAAGGATTCGGTTTTGACGAAGATGTCTGGCATGAAAAAGTTTCTACCTTATCTGGTGGCGAACGTTCACGACTGGCAATGGCCAAGATGCTCTTGGAACATCACGACATCCTACTTTTGGATGAGCCAACTAACCACCTGGATATCGAGACTGTCGAATGGCTAGAAAGTTATCTCAAAAATTACCGTGGAGCCCTAGTCATCGTTTCTCACGACCAGTATTTCCTCGATAAAGTAGCAACGGAAATCGTTGAGATCAATCATCATTCAGCCAACCACTATTCTGGGAACTACAGTTTCTATCTTCAAGAGAAAAAACGGAATCAAGAAGTCGAATGGAAACATTATCAAGAGCAACAAGCTGAGATCAAAAAAACTGAAGAGTACATCCAGAAAAATATCGTCCGCGCCTCGACCACGAAAATGGCCCAAAGCCGTCGTAAAAAACTCGAGAAAATGGACGTCATGGACAAGCCCGATAGTGACCAAGGTTCAGCCCACTTCTCCTTTGAAATCGACCGCGAGAGTGGTAACGATGTCCTGTTGATCAAGGATGCTGCCATCGGTTATCAAGCCGATCAAGTCATGTCTGCACCAATCAATCTTGACATTAAAAAAGGAGAACGAGTTGGTGTCATTGGACCAAACGGGATCGGTAAGTCAACCTTGTTGAAGTCGGTTCTCGACCAGATCCCATTACTGGCAGGGTCCTATCAATTCGGAGCTAATGTCCAAACTGGCTACTATGATCAGAACCTTGACAGTCTGGATCCAAAAAAGGACGTGCTCCACGAAATCTGGGACCGCCATCCTCTACTCGACGAGCAAATAATCCGAAACATCTTAGGCTCATTCTTATTCAGTGGAGATGACGTGCTCAAACCTGTCGCTGGGTTATCCGGCGGAGAAAAAGCTCGCCTGACACTAACTAAACTATCGATGGAACATGACAACTTTTTAGTCATGGATGAGCCAACTAACCATTTGGACATTGATAGTAAGGAAGTTTTGGAAGATGCCCTCAAACGTTTCGCTGGTACAGTTCTGTTTGTGTCTCATGACCGGTACTTATTGAATACTTTAGCTGACCGGATCGTCGAAATAACTCCCTCCGGTAGCAAGACTTATCTCGGCGATTACGACTATTATGTCGAAAAAACTACCGAAGCAGAACCGGAAAAAAATATTTCTGATAAATCTAATAATACTAGCGAGAAAAAGATTGAATACCAACAATCAAAAGAACAGCAAAAAGCTCAACGCAAATTAAGACGCCAAGTCGAAGACCTCGAAAAGCAGATCTCAAATCTAGACGAGAAAAATGCCGCCATTCAAAAAGAAATGACCAAACCCGAGAACCTAACATCATATACCAAGTTAGGCGACCTGCAAAAAGAATTAGACGAAAATAAAGCAGCACAAAGCAAACTCGAAGACGACTGGACCGAGAAGTCGTTGGACCTAGAAAGTTATGAAGATTAAAAAAGATTGGCTCTAAGTC
>NZ_AZFA01000043.1 GCF_001434295.1 Companilactobacillus versmoldensis DSM 14857 = KCTC 3814
TACGATTTGACTTAGAGCCAAGAAAATCAAGTGTCGTGCAGCATGTTTTTTTAGAAAACGTTTTTGTATTTTTTGATTATTTCCCTTGGAAATAATTGACACCGATTGCATCCCTTACTTCTTGCAAGGTTTGGTTAGCAACTTCATTGGCTTTAGCACTGCCTTCTTCGAGCATCTTGTAAACACTAGGAATATCTTTTTCATATTCGGCACGACGTTGGCGAATTGGTTCAAGGATCTCTTGCAAGACATCATTCAAATATCTTTTGACCTTAACATCGCCTAAACCACCAGCTTGATATTGTTCCTTCAGTTGATTGACTTTGTCGGTGTCAGTAGCGAAGGCATCTAAGTATGTGAAAACTGTGTTGCCTTCAATTTTACCAGGATCTTCAACATGAACATGTTCTGGGTCAGTATACATCGACATAACTTTTTTCGTTACTTCATCAGCCGTATCTGATAAATAAATACAATTACCTAATGACTTACTCATTTTGGCATTACCATCGATACCTGGTAAACGTCCTTGACCCTTGGGTGGGAAAACACCCTCTGGTTCTACTAAAGTATCAACATTATAAGTCCGATTGAAGGTCCTAACGATCTCACGAGTTTGTTCGATCATTGGTTCTTGATCATCACCAACTGGCACAGTATCAGCTTTAAAAGCAGTGATATCAGAAGCTTGACTGACTGGATAAGTCAAGAACCCTGCTGGGATACTTTGGCCAAAACCTTTTTGCTGAATTTCTGATTTTACGGTTGGATTTCTTTCCAAACGTGATACACTAACCAAATCCAAATAATACATAGTTAATTCATTCAAAGCAGGGATTTGTGATTGGACTAAGATAGTAGTCTTAGCGGGATCGATCCCAACTGATAAATAGTCCAGAGCAACTTGGATCAAACTGTTGCGAACTTTTTCTGGATTACGGGCATTATCAGTCAAGGCTTGCATATCAGCAATCATGATAAACATCTTGTATTTGCCTTCATTTTGTAATTGAACACGGTTCTTCAATGATCCTAAATAATGTCCGATATGTAATTTCCCGGTTGGACGATCGCCAGTTAAAATTGTATTAGTTGCCATTTTGTTTCCTCCTATTTATACTGCTAAGGCAGACTTAAATCTAATCACCGAACTAAAAAGCGCCCTATTGAATTAACAATAGGACGCTCATGCGTGGTACCACCTGTTTTGTAGAGTTTATCTCTACCACTTTCGGCTCTAAGGCGCCACCCATATCCATTTCCCAGTTCAAGGTCGGTAGTTTTTGCAGACGAGGAACTACTCTCTGAATTCGACTTACTTGAATTAGTACTTAAAAATGACTATGATTTAATATACTCTAATTAGCTATTATCATAAGGAATTTTACGAAAATTGTCAACGAGAGGTAATTTTATGACTATAGAAGACAGTAAGAAAATAGAACAAAAACGTGTTGATAAAGTTGCCGATATTATCGACGATAAACTCGAAAAAGTTTCCCAATACTTAGAAAAAGCTCATTCTGAAACAGGAAATATTGAACGGAACTATGGTGAAAATACCAAGGTCAATACTTTAGAAGTCGATGACCAAATGGAAACTAATGCCTCCGTTCAACAGCAGAAACAATTAGTTTACTTGGCAGTTGAAAATGAAAACATTCTCAACGCTAACGAACAAAAGCTCAAGAATCTTCAAGGTTCACCATATTTTGGTCGGATCGACATTGTTGAAGATGGTGAAAAGGATACCTTATATATCGGGACCTCCACTCTCCAAGACGAAGATGGAGAGTTCTTGATCTATGACTGGCGTGCTCCTATCTCAGGTATCTACTATAATGGGACACTTGGTAAGGTTTCCTATCCAACTCCTAATGGAACTGCCGAAGTCGACCTAAAACGCAAGCGCCAATTCCAAATCATCCATAACAAGATCAAAAATATGTTTGATACCAACGAAACAGTTGGTGATGAAATTTTGCAATCCGTTTTATCTGAATATAGTGATGAATATTTGAAAAATATCGTTGCCACGATTCAGCATGAACAAAATACCATCATCCGTGATACTCACTCTGATGTCCTGTTAGTTCAAGGTGTAGCAGGTAGCGGTAAAACTTCAGCTATCTTGCAACGTGTTGCTTTCTTGCTTTATCACAGTCGTTCAAGTTTGAATGCCGATCAAATTATCTTGTTCTCACCTAACAAACTTTTCAGTAATTACATTTCTGAAGTTTTACCAAGTTTAGGTGAAAGAAATATGCGTCAGGTGACCTTAAACGAATTTATCTCCTTACGTCTGACTGGTATCCAAGTGGAGACCTTATTTGAACGTTATGAAAAAGATGAAAAGAATCTCCCTCAAGAAATGATCGATATGCGTCTTTATAAAGAAAGTGGCAGTTTTCTCGAAGATTTGGAAAATCTCGAAAATGCCAATAAAAATCATCTCTTGTATTTTGAAGACATCATTTTCGAAGGACGTCCTTTCTTCACAAAAGATGAGATTTCAGAAATCTACCAATCACAAAACACCGCCTTTAGTATTCCTGATCGCTTTTTGAAGACGAAAAACACTTTGATCAAGCGACTAAAAAAGCGGATCCATCAAGACCGTGATGACGACTGGGTCCAAGCTGAGATCGATAACTTGTCAGACGAAGACTTCCAACAGATCATCACTGACCACAAAATTGAAGAATCAACCAATCAAAGATCGATCATCGCCGAAGAATTTCTCAAAGATCGTTACGCTCCTATCTACAATGCTTTGATCAACAATTACTTCTTCAATCCTTATGAGGAATATCTCTACTTGTTGAGTCACTTGGATCAGGATGTCGTTGACCCTGAAATCTGGAACACAATGATCGATGCCATCGACCATAATGTCGAGGCTCATAAATTGAGTTTGAGTGATTCAGTAGCTATTTTGTACCTACGTGATTATGTGACCGACAGTGGTATCAATACTGCTATCCAACATATCTTCATTGATGAGGTCCAAGATTATACGATGGCTCAGTTGAAATACATCTCACACGCCTTCCCTAACGCCAAATTGACCTTATTAGGTGACCGTTCGCAAGATGTTCTGACTAGTTCATATCGTCAAAAAGATTTGATCACTGCCGTGTCAGAATTGTTCAATAAAAAGCATATGACAACCATAACTTTGAATCAAAGTTATCGTTCGACTGCTGAGATCACTAACTTTGCCAGTCAATTGTTGCCTGACACCGAGAAGATCAAAGCTTTCTCACGTAGTGGAGAAAAGCCAGAGATGCACGTCTATGACGGTGAGACAAATTATTATCGGGGCTTAAAAGATTGTGCCCGTGAACTTAACCAAAAATATGATACGGTCGCAATTTTGACTCGTAATCAATCCCAAGCTGAACAAGTTTATGCCCATTACGGAGATGAGGGGCTTTTGACCTTAGTCGATGCTGACTTTAGATCAGTGCCCAAGGGGATCTTGGTCATGCCAATTTATCTAGCTAAAGGTTTAGAATTTGACGCTGTCATCGCTCATGATGTCTCCAAAGACAATTATCCTGACGACCGCAGTCGCGATACTCTCTATACCATTTGTACTCGTGCGATGCATAATTTGACCCTTTGTGCTGAAAACGAACTATCACCATTGATCAAGAACTCCGTTCAAGATCAGACAGCTAAATTACAAACTAATTAACAAAAAAGGGTCTAAACTTTCT